>CAZAZX010000001.1:0-91129 GCA_964489885.1 uncultured Lachnospiraceae bacterium
AAGGGTTTATCATTTGGTGACCCGTACGGGAATCGAACCCATGATTTATTTTAAGTCATTTTTAGAATTTTGTACTTATTGAAAAACGTAGTATTTCCAACGATTTTATCAAAAAGTCATTTACAGCTTTTTATAGTTATTCAAAACTAAAGTGTTAAAAAAGTGTTAAATTTTATTTACATTATTTTCCATATTATTTTAAAAAGGTGTAATAAAATTACACTTTTAATTCAAATTTTTTTAGCTTTTTTTGCTTCATTAAAATATTCTTACTTATTTTACATCAATTTAGTAAAGTTCCTTTTCAATATTCTTATGCTTTTGCAAATCATAAATACAGCATTTATAAAAATTCAAATAGAAGCTTTGACTTCTATTTATAAGCAAAACAGGTAAAATATTTGCATATTCTACCTGCTTTTAGTCAAGAAAGTTTAGGTGGGGTGGTACTCCCACATCTCCTACATCTTTTGATGGGCTACGGCTACCAGTTCCGTCCTCAGAAACTTTCTTTACTTTATTATTATATCACTGTATATATCTTCACACACTACACAAAATCATTTATTTTACACATCTTACATCGACTGCAAAACCAACTTTGACATTATCTGTATTACCTACTCTGTATCTTACCATAGGTGCTCCATTAAATATTCCAAAGCAATCACATACTTCATATCTATTTAAACTACCTATTTTTACAGTATGATTACTATCTGCATAAATAGGTTCTACTGTTCTACCGTTTCTAAATTTATACATAGGTACTTCCTCGCTTCCTTTCTCTTCATTTACAGCTACATTTGTTGTAGCTTGTCCTAATTTATTTATTACATCATTTTTAAATTGAATCCATTCACTTTCGTTTCTCACATAATAACGTGGACATTCTTTGCCTGTTACGTCATAATGACGTATTACTGTTTTTGATACATCTAAGTTATATCTTTTACATATATCAGCTACTAATTCTACTAAAGCATTATATGTAACATCTGAAAATTTTCCTTCCCAATCAGGGTGACAAGTCTCAATTCCAATAGATTTCCTATTCATTGAATAACTACCTGCGTGAAAAGCTACCTCATCTTCTGGAATACATTTTATTATTTCACCCTCTAATCCTACAACATAATGTGAGCTTGCATAAGTTTTATGTGTTGTTGCTAAATTATTAAAATAGTTCCTATTTCCTATTGCAGAACTTCCAGCATTTCCTACCCAGTGAACAACTACATTTTCTATTTTATTTTGTTTTTCTCCACTCCTTGAATATTGATTAATTGTTAATAATTTTTCTATAATATTCATTCATTCTCGCCTCCTCTGTTATCCTCTTCTGCTAAATCTGTACATTCTGCTATTTCATCTTCGCCCATAAAAAAACACCTCTCTTTCTTATAAATACTGAAAAACAGGCAAAAAAGCGACGCACTAGAATCGATTTTTTGCCTGTTTTATTTTAATTTAATATAGTTACATTACTTTATTTTAGCTACTTTGAGCTATTTTTATAATTTATATTGCTAATTCCTAAAAGTGTACCCATAAAAGTATTAAAGGCTGTCATAATAGTTAATATAACTTGACTATTTTGCACATCAAAACAATTTAGCACTACACCTACCAATGTGATTAATGCAGGCATAAATACTAATGTTATCCATTTAAGCACATCATATACTTTATTTGACATAATCATCACTCCTTCCTTTATAATTTATGCGTCTATAGCTTTCCTGTTTTAACTAATCTATCAAATTGTGTATGTATATATGAATTGCCACCAAGTTTAATATATTCGTCATAAGCATTATAAATTTCTTTCTTTTGCTCATTAGATTTAGAAATATTTTGTTCTAAATCGCTAAAATTATCTACTAAATACCTTCTTGTTGTTTCAATTCTAATTTTTTTAATTCCGTTTGTTTTTTTGCTATTAATTATACTTACAATTAAATTGACTGTTGCTGGAATTATTGCTATTATAGCAACTATTATTGATGTTGCTAATGCTGGATTCATAAGCATTGCTCCTTTCTTTTGCATTAAAAAAAGCTGTACTTATTTCGTACAACTTTCTCTACTTATTATTTTTTTACACTCTTTAATTGAAATATATTTTGAAATGTATTTTTTGTTCATTTTATATGAATCAGAATGTTTAATCCAACCGATGATAACTAATTATAGCTTGTGCATCCGTTGTTCTTATATATCCTTTTTTAATAATTTTTTTAACTCTTCGTTTTATCCTCAAGAAATTGCCTCTCCTCAAAGTAGTATAACCTCTATAAAATTTAAATCCTAAAAAATCTAATGGTCTACTATCTACTTTGAATAATTGCCAATTGTCTTTTAATTGTAGTTTCTCCTTTTTTAAATATATTTCTATATATTTTTTTATTCTGTGTAATTCTCTTTTGTTTCTATGAAAAAGCACCATATCGTCCATATATCTAATATAATATTTTACTTTTAGTTGTTCTTTTATAAAATGATCTAAATCCTGCAAATAATAATTTGCAAGCCATTGTGAAGTGTAATTACCGAATAGGTAATCCATGTTCATTGCTATCAATAATTAAATCTAATAAATATATTGTATTAGTGTCTTTGATTATTTTTCTTACTTTACTTTTCATTATTTGTTTATCAATGCTCGGGTAAAAATGTCTAATATCAAGCTTTAAACAATATTTTGTATTTTTTATATCTCTTACAAGTATCTTTTTTATAAACCTTGCTCCATATTGTACACCACGATTTGGAATACTTGCACAGCAATAATCATACATTCCTCTTTTTAATACATCTGTTATTTGTTGCATTAAACACCAATGTATTATTTGGTCAGGATAAAATCTTGGTTTATATATTATTCTTTCTTTTTTATTTGCACCATCATAAATTTTTTTAATTGTATATGGACTAGGTCTATATGTTTTATTTACTAACATCTCCTCAATTTTGTCTACATATAAAGTTATATTATTAATAACATTCATTACGTCTTGTCTTTGCTTTTTCCCTCTCGATGCATTATAAATTGCTAGCAAAATATTTTGTTTACTACATATTTTTTCATAAATATTACTTATTCTTTTCATTTTATCCTTTGTATATCTGGTTTCTTTTATATCATCTATCAACTTTTCGATTCATAATGGAACTACTAGGCTAATCCAGAGCGACTAATTTTTAGCGTGGGCTAAGGAAAATGATGTGTAATAAAAAATATATACGATATAAAAGAAGGCGAGCCCCGATGTTCGTGTTCGAATTAGAAGAACTGTTGTTACAATCGAAATAGAACAATCCAGCATTAGTGTCATTGTTCCAATTACCGCCGACATAAACAACACCAAAAGTACAAACCCGCAAACTACACATCAAATCCCATTCAAATTATTATGTTTAATTTATTATATACATATTTATTTTGAAAAATCAACCTATTTCGACTTTAAATATACAAAATATATTTATTATGGGGGCTGACCGCCCCCAAACCCCTGTTATTCTGGTATGAAAAGAAGGCGAGCCCCGATGTTCGTGTACGAAGAAGAAGAACCGTCGTAACAACCGAAACAGAACAAGCCAGCAGCAGTGTCATTGCCCCAACCACCGCCGACACAAACAACACGTGTTCCACTATCTTGATAATAATAATCAGGTATATAAGTAGAATTACTTTCACCAATGACTGTCGGAAATTGAATTGCAGAATTACTTGAATCATATCCAAGTTGCTTAGGGTATCCATTTGTTTTTGCATTTGTATAACTTAATGCTGAGTAATCTCCTGATGTTGTATCATCAACATAACCGTTTCTATTTGTAGACACATAAGCTTTTCTGCTTACAATATTAACACCATCAATCCATTGAAAGATGTTTCCAAATGGATTTTCAATTCCACGATATATAACTCCATTTTTACCATCGTTATTTAGGCAACCTGATTTCATTCCTAAAGAATCACAAGAGCCTGTATTAATTGTAGAACTATTGCTACTATTACTTCTACCAAGTCCGAGAATATTTTGTGAATTATAATCCGCATATTCTACTAGATATAGTATTTGTAATAAAGACCAACGAAGTATATCAGTAATACCCCAATTTGCCCCAACTTTTTGTGCATAAGCTCTTGCGTTTGCACGAGTTATATTTACAAAATTAGATACTCCAGATTTAGTATTTACTGCTGAACTAGAGCCTCCCATTGTATATCTGCCCCAGTAAGAAGCTTCGGAATGTGTATATCCATCTAATTCGCTACTTGAAATATAAATATATTCGTATTTATCTTCTTGATAACGTTTGTACCAAAATTCGGGAATATAAGTCATAATATATCCAACTGGATTTGTAAATGAAAAATCGGCATCTCCATATTTTGAATTAATTGTTCCATCAGCAGAAACATCAACAGTAATAATATCTGACCACGGATATATGTCATCAAAGTCATTTTGTACAGCACTGCCATCATGTGTAGCATTTGCTACTAAACCAACACTATCTTCAATTCTTTCCCATGCAGTGTCTGAACTGCTTAATTGTCTTCTAACTCCATAATTTGATGATTTTTCCATAACAACATCTATTGTTTTATCTGAATCAATTAATGTAACAGAACCTTTAATTTTTTTATATCCACTAGCAATTATTTCATAATTATATGTTCCTGCTTTAACTTTAAATTTTCCACTTGAATCAGCTGTAATTATATTAGAATTGCTATCTGTTAAAACTATCGTAGCCGTATTAGGTGTTACATTAAATAACAACGCATATTTAATAATAGCTATTCTATTCGTTACATTGTTATTTACCTTTCCTGTTTTGCTATACGGAAATAATTGACAATATAAGCTTTCATTATTTAACGAGCTATCAATTTTGTAAGGTGTATATTTATATTGATTTTTAATTTTGCTATCTATTAAGACTGTTCCGTCTGTGTCATTTTTTGGATAATCATCAGTTTTATATACAACTTTAGTTCCTGCCCATTCTGCAACTTTGCCCACGTCAGCTATTGCATCATCTGGATCTGTCCACGTTAATGTAATATTGGTATTTGAAACTGTAGTAGAACTTGCTATTACTTTAAATTGCAAGCTATCATTACCGCTATGACTAGAGCCATCTTTTTTATATTTAATTGTGATAAAATGCTCGCCTTTTGATATTTCTGTATATGTTAATTCAACAACATTTGTTGAGCTTTCTCCTTTAAAAGAATGATAAACATTACTTGAATCTTCTGAATTAGAACTAGCTAACGTAGTATCAATGTTTGAAATAATACCAAAATCATAACTACTTTCTCCAGAATTTATAAAATTTAAAACTAATGTAGCATTATCTATATTTGCGTTAAAACTTAATTTACATAGAGCATAAGAGCTATTCGCACCTTTATTGTTACTTTCATAATAACCATTATCATTTATAAAAAAGCCATAATTATTAGATAAATTTTCAATTGATATATTATCTATATAATTTATAATTGTTTCTTTAGAATTAATATCATTGATTTCTATAGCTGTACAATCAGCTGGAGCTAAATCACTAGAACTTAAATTATCTATAGCAGTAGACATTTCACTAGGTTTATATGTAGTAGATTCTCCATTTTTATTTCTTATAGCTTTTGCGATATTTTGCAAATTTGATTCTTCAACTAAAACTTTACTCATTAATAGCTCACCTCGTCTCCGTTAACAATCGAATTAAATAAATCATACACTGCTTTCGCACTAGGATATTGTGTATCAGTAGATATATTTGTTATAGTTGTTGTTTTATTTCCAATATCTTCTTTATTAGCTAAGGCTGTATTCATATCGTTTGTACTTACTAATCCACTTACTAAATCAGCAACACTAAATGATGTAGTTTGTCCGTTTTGTAATGTTAATGTTATATTTTTAGTAGTATTATCATAACTTGCACCAACGACCATACTTTCAAGAGGCAAATCAATTCCATCACTAGTAGAAATAATGTTATTATTTTTATCTAATAAAGTTGCAGTTAAAATATATGTAGAATTATCTATTGATAAATTAATTTTATTGCCTGTTTCATCAACTTTTGAAAATGTACTAAAGTCAATTCCTGCTGGTACATCACTTTCTACAGTATGATTATTTACTTTTTCAGCATTATCTACAATGCCATTATCATTTGTATCATAAATTAATTTATTCATATCACCAGAGCCTTCACCATCAATGCCATCATTAATTTTAGCAGTTTGAGGTCCGTTAATGTCAGTTATTGTAATAGTTGTAACTTTACCTTCCTTAGAAATTGACACAACTGGACTAACTCCACTTATGCCTTGCTCCCCTTGAAGTCCTTGAATACCTTGCTTTCCCTGTGGTCCTTGAGGTCCTGTATCACCTTTTGGTCCTTGTATTCCTTGTATACCTTGTGGTCCTGTATCACCTTTTTGTCCTATTTCTCCTTGAATACCTTGTTCCCCTTGGGGTCCTTGCGGTCCTGTGTCTCCTTTACTTCCTTTACTACCATTTTTTACTTTAAATGTTGATGTTTCTCCATTAGTTAATGTAACTGTAACTTCATTTGTTCCACTATCATCTTCAGAAGTTGTTGTCTGCTCTATACTTTGAACACCTATTCCTTGTCCTCCTCTTGGATATATAGTTCCATCTAAACTTCCAGAATAATTAGGAGCATTTATTGCAGGAGTTTCATCAGCAGGATAAACAATAAATAATTTAGCTCCATCTTCATCATAAGCAATAATAGTAGAATCCTCATTAACTGATATTTCATACCAATATGTTTTTGGTTTGTTTATGTCTTCGCCAAATAACACTTGAGGTACTGAAATTATTTGATTAGTTCCTGCTGTTTCTACAGTATATGACACTTCCAAAACAGGCTCTTTAGCATATCCTTTTTTCTCATAAACTCTTAATTTAATAACATCACCAACAACAAAGTTGTAATTTCCATTATTAGCAGTAAGATTTAAAGAAAAACTATCGCCTCTACTAATATGAATAGTTTTTTCATTATCAATTTTGAACATCTTTAACCTCCTTTAAATTTTGATATTCTTTTAAGTCAGTTTCATATTGTATTTGTTCTAATTTAACAAGTTCGTTTACTAAATCTAAAACAACAGGTTTTAAAATAAAAGCTGGCAACTTACTATCGTTTACCAGCTTAACTATATTTTCTTTAAATTCTTGAACTTGTAGAGTAATAGGCTTATCCATTTTGCACCTCCTTTAATTTATTTATTTGTTCTTGTAATTCTTGAATTGCCTTATATGCAACAGAAATCATAGAATAAGTATCAACACCTATTTCATTATCGTTTTTATCTACAGCAGTTATTTCGTGCGAATAATTATAATTTTCTCCAATAACAAAGCCAATATGTTTTTTAGCTTTATCATCATCATTAATAAAATTATACTTATAAATATCAGTATTTAAAACAATATCCAAACCATTGTCTAGCTTTTCAAAGTTCTTTTTATTTTTTTCTAATGAAGTTTGTGTTAAAGAATTGCAAGAAATATTACCTGTTGTTTTAACATCTCCATTGTTATTAATTGACAAACCATAAAAAGAAGTTCCACTATAATATCCGCAAACAAAATTATTAGTAGCTAAAAATGATGTATGTATCCCAGCAACTCCCATAGAACATACTGAAATTCCATTGCTACTTTTAACAGAAATACAATGTTTTGGATTTGAAGAATTTATTTCTACACTTCCTGAAACATAATGTGAAATTGTCGTTTGACCATTTAAATCAGCAATCATTTGCGTAACATCTGATATAGTTATTCTTCCATCACCTGATAAATCATAAATCGGTAATAAGGCTTTATCTGTATCATCAATAGATGAATGTATAACATTTAATGCTAAACCAACATCATAGCCATCATAATCATATTTACGATAAAAGCTATGAGTAAAGCTTCTACTATCTAAAACAAACCCACCAATTTCTCCACCTGTTGCAGTAATTTCACCTGTTGAAGATAATTTAAAATATCTTGTTGTAATTGTTCCATCATCTAAACTAATTAAAGTACCTCTTGTACCACTTAAATAGTTATTTGAAATTAATTCTCCTGTTTTAATAGAATTTCCAGAAATAGTAGTTGTTGTATTTGTAGCCTTATCAAGATATGTAACTGCATTATCTGTTGTTTGTATTACTGTGCCTTTTAAAACTTCTAAAATATTATCAGTTGCCTTTGCTAAAGCCTCAGCATAATCTAAACTATTTATAAAGTCATTAGGCTGTCTTGCACCAGTTTCACGTCCTATTTGACAAATAAACAATGTTCCATCACTTTGAATCCACCAATCCCCGCTTTCATAAGGTGGTGTTGGGTCAGTAGTAAAAACTTGCCTTTCGTGGTCTCCACTTTCCAGCTTAGAATTAGTCAAAGCCATTGAATTAAGCAATGTTACATCATTTAACTGCTCCCATTTTCCACTCGTTTTAAACTGATATATAACACCTTTTGTCCTTGAATAAAATATATCTCCATAATGTTCTGAAGGTGTGCTCCATGATGTATAAGGCAATGTTGATGTAGTAGGCTCATCTATATCATAAAACCAGAGTGAAATTTCACTCTGGCTCTCAAGTAGATCTTTTAAATTAATCAATAATGCGTGCAACATTATATTTCTCGAATTGTTTGTTTTTACTAAAGAAGTTTCAATTGTTTTAATTGAAGTATTATAATTTGCAAGTCTTCTTTCAACTTCTAACCAATTTGTAATTCGTGGCATAATAACCTCCTAATAATCAATATCTCCATTTTTCATAATCTTTGAGCCTTTTAGTTTTTTATAAATGCTCTTTTTATCATCATAATTTAAGTTCAAATTATCAATATATTCAGATAAAGTACTTCTTTCATCTTCTTGTAATTTATTGTTCATTCCAGCAATTAAAAGACGTTGCGGATAAGTCATCTTAGATTTTGCAAGATAATCATATATTTTTTCCTTTTTACTTCCACTAATTGCCTTACCCTTTTCTGTACCATCATCTTCCATATCTGACTCGAAATTTTGTGATTTATAGTCTAAATAAGCATTTATATCAGTATTTGCCATTTTCATTATTTTATATGTTTCGTCATTTTGACCAATATAATTTTCATATAAAGCTTGTTTTTCTTTATTAGTATAATTAGAATTAATAAGGATTTTAATTTTGTCTTTATCTTTTAAAGAATCTCCTTTTTTAAGAGTAACATTTCTAAATTGTCTTTCTTGTTCCTCATATATTTTTTGTTTATAATCTGCATAAGTTTTAATGCTAATATTTCTGTTTTTTAACTCCTCTTCTTTAGTTAATTTGGTCCATTCATTATCAGCATTTTTATAATATTTCACATCTTCAATTTGTGCATAATTAGAGCCTTTAGTAATTTTTTCATAATTATTCAAAGCTTTTTCAGCTAAATCATTTATTTGTTTTTGAATTTTCCTTACTTCCTCTTTTTTCACATCATTTTTCAAGTCTGAAAGTTGAGTTTCTCTTTTTTCTTTATATAATGCACTAATGTCACTTTGAACACTACTTAAATATTTGCTTTTTAATATATTTTCATCTGTAGGCTCAACATCGTTTGCAAGTTTTGTTTGTTCATCAATTACTTCGTAAAATTTACTAACATTTTTATTCTTTAAAACACTATCAATTGTAAATTTGGCAGTTAATGGATTACTTCTTGCTTGTGGTGTTAAGAATGGTAAAACAATATCTCCTAGACCACCACTATACTGATCTAGTAAATAATTTACTTTTATTGGACTAACATTAAATATTTGTCCTATTTCTTTACTTAAACTATCTGTACTTTCGTCATACTGATTTTTAGGTAATTCATTTTTTAATCTTGTTGGAACTAAATCACCATCAAACCATGTTTTATTAAACCCTGCCTGTATAACAGGAGAAAATATATTTGATGTTAATGGATTATTAGGTGCCATTTGATTACTAAATGTTTTAAATATTCCTTTAAAAGCTTCCTTATCTCCTTGTGCATAGCTTAAAGTTCTAATAGCAGAACTTCCAAATATACTTAAAACTCTGCCTTTTGGTATTCTAATAAATCCATTATTAGTTTTAAATAAATAATATGTATCTTTAACATAATCTGGTAAATCCTGATATTCTTCATCATCGTCTAATAATAAATGATTTATTACAGAAGGAACTACACCTAAAAAAGTAGCTTTTGCTAATAAATTTGCATAACCTTTAATTCCATTTGCACCTGTAATATTTCGGACTTGTTTAGAAAGACCTTGAATAGAAGCATTTAAAAAATTTACACCATTTCTATTTATAACTTTTGTTAACTCTCCTCCTCGTTTAAAATTCGTTGTAATTTCGGCTGCATTATACATTGCCTCATTCATGCTCTTACCATCTTCAATTGTTGAAATAAACTCGGAAAGTCTTGGTGCCATTTCTATTACTTCATTTACACTACGTATTTTATCAATAAACTTTCCTACTTTTGTAGGAGCTTTTTTTACTCCTGTTTCATAATCAAAGTAAGTATTTGATTCACCTCCGTTCGCGGTATATTGTTTGTAATATTTTCCTTTAGTTGCTATTTCTTTTAAAGCTCTACCATAATTGGGTAAAAATTTTGCAGTATATTTAGAATTAAACATACCATCTTGTAAATCTTTTACAAAGTTTGTAATAATAAACAACGGATTGTCAACAGTAAGCAATGACCTTTGTGTTTGTAAAAGTTTTTGTACACCTTTCACAGGAAATGTATTTTCTAAATCTGATTTTTGTGTTGTTTTTAAGCTTTCATATAATCCTTTATCTATCTTTAATGCTTTTGCTTTACCTTTATTAAAAACAATAAATGTTCCATTTCCTTTGCTATCAACAGAAACAATATTGTTTATATCAACATTTTCTGCGTTTTCGGAATTTTTAAGTACCTTCATTAGTTCTAAGCCTAAATCATTTCTGCGAATTGCTTGTTTTACTGCTATTGCTTGCTTAGCCATTGAATCTTTTAAAGGTTGAATGTCTGAATTCCCTCCAATAGCTTTTTTTATTGGATTATTCGTTCCTGTTATTCTCCCTTTAGTGGGTAAAATATTATTACTTTTATCTATATCTCTTGAAACAGTAACATAATTTTCATACGTGTCATTTAAAAATTCTTGAGCTTCTTCACTTGTAAGCCCTGCGTTAACCATATTTTGTAATTGATTTTTATTAAATGTATTTACATCTTTAGACCAGTTTTGAAATTCTGGATATAACTTCTCATAATTTTTAGCAACACTTTCAGATATTTCAGATGTAATATCTTCGCCAAAAACAGGTTTCTTTCTTTTAAATCTATCTATATTAAGTTTATGTAATAAATAATAACTGAATTCTTTAACTAAATCTGCATCTTCAACAGGTTTCCATATTTCATTAATAGATTTTCCTATCTCTTTTCCTTCATTGTTAGTTTGTGCGTGTTCAATTTCATATTGTCCTTCTGATGAAGCACCTATCATTCTATCATACTTGTACTTTAATTCTTGATTTCCTGTCTTATCTGCAAGTCTATCAATATAATACCCCTTATTAACAATCTTTTGATTTAATACTCCATACTGTTGTTTTAATGTTAATTTGTCACTATTCATTTTCTCAAGTAAACTAGCCTCATTATCCTTTTTTTTGCTAATTTCTTTAACAACTTCAACCCTTCTCTTTGGAAAAGTATTTTCAAGTTTTGCTTCTTTTCTAGGCAATTTAATAGAACTAGATTTCTCTAGTTCTTGAGTATTTTTATTATTTACTTTAGCAATAGGAAGTTTTAGGTCTTTCAAAGATGTTCTAGTTCCTTCTTTTCCTATCTTGTTTTCTAGGTAAGTATCAAAATCTTTTGAATTATTTGAATATCTTATATCTGGATTATTAGTTGGCTGTTTATTATCTACATTTTTTATTTGGTCAGGATTAAATACAACTATTTCTCTACTTGTGCTAGGTGTGTCACCATTAATAATAGCATCATATCCTTGTTTTTCTAATATTTCACTTAATGTTTTCCATTTTTTTATTTTAGAATAATCATATAATCTGGTGTTTAAGTCCTCTAGCCCAGTTATTTCCCCATATTTACTATAAATATCATGGTCTATTTGTTCATCTGTCATTCCATTTTTAATCATATTTGAAATATCATTTGCAATATCTCCCCAAGTTTGATTACTTCCATATTTAGTAGGTATCCCTGCCCATTCATTGTTTAAATTAACTAAATTATAAATTATTCCAAAGTCTGATTGAAATTCTTCTCCATTTATCTTATATAATTCATTATATGAGAAAGGATTTTTAACATTTAGATAAACTTCCATAGGCTTATTGCCATTCGAAAAGCTTTCAGCCATTTTACTATCGTTTGTAAAATAAAATCCATCTCCATAATTTCCTGCATTATGAGTATTTTCTGAGATTCTATTCTTATCAAAAATAGTAAATTCATTTGGAGTTCCATGATACATTGTTATTAAGTTGCCATAATCATCTCTAACTTTGCTATCTTTAAAATATTCTTGTTGTTTTTCTGATAATTTCCTTCCTATTGAATCTTGTTTAGGCGTAGAAAAAGAACTCTTTTCAGAGTTCTCTATTTTTTCGATATTTCTATTGCTTTCATTATTATTCTTCCTGCTGGTATAGGTGTATCCTTCGTTTTGATTAAGTAATCCATCATTTGTTGGCATTGTTCCTTTGTTTCTAATTTCGCCATTATTGATTTTATCGTTACTATTTTTGCCCCTTGTTCCTTCATCTCCTGTATTAGCTTTTCTCGAATATCTTTCATTTCCATAATTATCATCCTCATTTACTATTTCATCATTTATTATTTTCCAATTAGCTCTGTCTTTATAATAAATATCATAAATATGATATTTATTATCTCCATAATCAAAAAGTTCAATAGAATTTATACCTGGAAATATTTCTTGATTTTCTGTTGCCCTTCCTACTGAATCCGCAATAGATGCAAAAGTTTTTCTGTTTTCTATTCTAATTGGATTAGTAGCATTATACTCTTTTAAATTAAAATCGTCAACATAATTAAAACTATATTTTATTTGCTCATTATAATTATAATTTCCATCTTCATTATATGCCTTTTCAAACTTCTTTTGTACATCTTTCCAGAATAAATATTCTTTGTCCTTTCTGTTCTTAAATGTATCTATTTTATCAACTATCCAATCATAAATCTTCTGTGATAAAGTTCTATTTTCTCTTACAAGTCTATTTATTTCTTCCTGTGTACCAAATTTAGTTTGCATAGCTTTTGCTATTGCCTCTTCTTCAAGCATCGATTCAAAATTTGAATCATTTTCATCAAATACATTGGTTCCATTTTTGTCTTTTATTTTCAAATAAGATTCTCTTAAATTTTGCAAGTTTTCTTTGTAATTAACATCACTTTTTAAATAATTACTTACTTCATTATACAAACTTTGACCAGTTTTCGTATTTTTTGCAAATATATCATGCGTAAGTTCATGTACTGCCATTTCTTGTATTATTGTACTTTCATCAGCATTTGGATTAAATACAATCTTTCTTGAAGTGTTTCCCTCTCCATCTGTTGAAATAATAATTTTTGCACCTTCGTTTTTGTCATTAAAATAACTATCATTAAATTGTCCCTGAATTTCCTTTTTATCTAATACTTTTTGTATATTTTGTATTGATTTATGTTCAAAATTATAATTATATTTTTCTGCACTTGAGATTAAATTGTCATTTTCATTTATTTGCTCCATATTTCCATTTTCAGCCACTTTAGTATTGTCCTGAGTAATTTGTTGTTCTTGTAAATTTTGTGCGTTATTTTCAATTCTTGTGCTTTGATTTTCGTTATTATCTGCAATTTTTTGATTATTTGATATATTTCTATTTAATGCTTTATTTATTCCTGTATTAATTCCTCTCAAAGCTAATGTTGAACCTAAAGTAGTTAAAATCGTATCCTTTAAATCTTCTGCTGTATATTTTGCATTTGGGTCCGTAGTTGCATTGTCTAACCATGTATTGTAGACATCACTAGCTATTTCTTCTGCAACTTCTCCAGTATAATCATATCCTAATTGTAATAGTTTTCTTTTAACTTCTGATTCTGTTAATTTCTTGATGTTTTTTTCTACTATATTATCTAAAGTACCTTTTCCAAAAATTTTAACACCACCAGATAATTTTTCTGTCAACACTTCCATTGCACCACTTGCATCGCCTTTAAGATTTGCTTCTTCAAGTGATAGTCCTTCATATAATGCTTTTCTTGTTGCTTGTCCTTTTGAACTCACACCTGTAACAGCTAATCCTAAAGATGGATTAACTATACCTGCTGTAATAGAAGGAACCATGTTTCCAACAGTTCCAGCAATGTTAGCTATAAGATTTGTTGTTTTACCATATTGATTCGATTCTTCATTTAATTGTTTTTGAGTTTCTCTTGCAGGCTTTGTAATTTTATTTCCAAAATCAATCATATTTTTTGATACTTCTTGACTTTTGTTGTTACCTAATGAATTTCCTATAGATTGAAGCCCGGTATCTATAATATTAATAGCACTATTTTTTCTTGCATAATTAGTTATTTTACTACCAGTAAAGCCTAATACAGCACCTACTTTTTGCCAGTTGTCAGTATCTTTTGATAAATTGTTTAATAAAGTTATATATTCAGGATGCTTTTCAGAAAAATTTAGATATTCATCTTTTGTTAATGTACCATTATAAATTTTGTCTTTCAATTCATTTATATCTTTTATTGTATCTATGCCATTTGTAAGTATCTGTTTTATTGGTATACCACTATCCAAAGCAGATTTTGTAAGATTAATTGCATTTAATAGTTTATTTATTGGATTATTTTGTAAAGTATTTCTTTTATTTTCATCTTGCAAATCTAATTCTAGCTTATGTTTTTGTTCATCATTTATAAATTTTTTAGCTAAATCTACAATAGGAATTGATTTACCACCTTTTTGTATATTATTTGCTGCATCTGTTAAAAAAGCATCAGGAATTGAAGTAAAGCCACTTTGTATTCCAACACCAAATTTTCTTCCAATATAATTAAAATCATTTTTCTTAGAAGAATTTACAAAATCAAAAAGGTTAGTATTTTGTATATTAGTTGATTTCGTCTTTGCTATATCATTAAGCATTATATTTTGAGGTTGCCTACTTTTAAAATTCCTATTCTGCAATGCAGAATCAATTTGTCTAATTTGTATTAAATTCTTTCTATTATTTCTATTATAATCAACTAATTCTTTTCTTTTTGATACAATATCATCTATTTTTGGTTTATTTTCTTGTATTCTGTTGTTTATATTATTATTTGCATTTCTAGCAATAGA
The DNA here is from genome assembly GCA_964489885.1 of uncultured Lachnospiraceae bacterium. Classification (GTDB taxonomy): domain Bacteria; phylum Bacillota; class Clostridia; order TANB77; family CAG-508; genus CAKOTZ01. Next base: position 15,478 of record CAZAZX010000001.1, read on the forward strand.
AAGTCTTTCATCTCTATTTAATAATATATTATTCTCATAATTTTGCTTTCTTTGATTATAATTGTTTACTATTCTACTGTTATCAGTATTTGTATTTAAGTTTTTCTTATTAGTAAATAATTGCTCTCCTTCATTATTTTGTATTTGTTTATTTTTCTCTTTAGCTTGCATTTGTTCGAGCCATTTTTTATATGATGCCATTTTTTCACACCTCTTTTATTATGGTATTAGTCTTACTAAACTTTCAGCATTCTCGTCACTTATTTTTCCTGAATTTTTTAATTGATAAATTAAATCACTAAATTTATCAATATCATTTTTTGCTCGTTCTCGAGTCTCTTGACTTGAACTATTTTGAAAAATTTTAATTGCAGAAACTAAAGCATTTCTAATATTATTTACATCATTATCTGAAAGTGGTTTTGAAACACTAGAACCACTATTTTCATCTCCAGAAACTCTTAAAGAACTGCTACTTGATGAACCTCTACTACCTGATGAACTTCTACTTCTTGATGAGCCTGATGAACTTGCCCTTAACTGTTGTAATTTTAAATTATATTCAGTTTGCCACTGCCTATCACTTTCCGCGTCACGTTCTCTTTGATATGCCATTTGTTGTCTAAATTGTTCTTGTTCCCAAGCTAAATTTCTTTCATATTGTTCTTGCTCTTGTTGTCTTTGTCTTTCCTGTGTAATTACATTTGCATAAGTATTATAAGCATTTTGTCTTTGTGCTATTTCCGTATTTAATTGAGATAGCATATTGTTATATCTTGTATCATATCTATTTTCTATATTTTCTAGTCTATTTTCTCTACTCTCAATTAAAGTATTTTTATATTGAAAGCCTTGCAATGCGTATTGAGCTTGTTGTTGTGCTAAATTATAAGCAATATCTGCAAGTTTTGTACTATTGTTTAATCTAGCTTGTGCTATCATGTTCTGAAATCCTAGCAAACTATCTTGTAAAGCCTGTCTTGCTGTTGCTACTCTATTTTGATAAGCATTGTACATACTTACTTTAGAGCTTTCAGCATATCCTGTATTTGAAAGACCTCTTGAAGCCATAACTTCTGCATTAACACCATATTCATTAATTTGTTTTTGATAATCTGAATATGCTCCTCTTTGTTCTTTTTGATAATCTCTTTCAGTTTTTTCTCTTTGTTGATTTATTTCTTTAATACTTTGTTCTGTTTGAGCATTCTGTAGTTCTTGTTGTTTATTTGCATAATCTTGAGCTATTTGACTTTGTCTATTATAAAACTGGTCTGTATTATTAATCATATTGTTATAAGTATTTGTAGTATTTGAAAGAGCATTTTGTCTTTGTGTTTCAATATTAGTTAATCTTGTGTCATTCATATTAGCTGTTTCGTTTGGATTATAATTTGCAACATAATTATTTGCTTTGTTTAATAAATCATCGTAAGATGCCATTTGTTACCTCCTCATCGTTTAACATAACTTCCTACATAACTTTGGATTGTGAAGTTATATATATTTATTGGTGTATATGAACTTATTTTAAACTGTATATCCTTCCATTTTTTCTTTTTAATTCTTGGTATAATGTAATTTGATGTATTGTTATATGTTCCAATTTTCTCCCATTCGCCATTATCTACTTTTGTTGAAATAGTAATATTACCATCAGCATTTAAAACAGAACCTTTTTTATTCGTTATTTTTTGAAAATTTGGGTTTTCAAAAGTATCTCTTGCAGTTGTCCAGTATGAATCAACGTCTATGCTATTATCTAATGTATAAATTCCATTATCGCTACATAGATACAATGTATCTCCTAACACACTTGCAAAAGTTATTTTTTGTCCCATTTCCCAGTAATACCATTCGTACTCAATATGATCTGAATTAGTCCATTTTTGTCTTGAATCTGCTAAATAGCAATGTTTATCTATAAAAACAAATAAATAACCTTGCCATTCAGCTATTACTGGATTTTTATAGTTTTCTTCGCTTAATAATTTACTATCTACATTGCTAGACCTATGAGCTAAAAATTGTTCTGTTCCTATATCGCCAGAAATACCTTCTAAGCCAAAATCGCTAAATAAACATACATCATCATTAAAGTTTACAGCAGTTGATACACAACCTGTTGAAATACTAGAATGAGAACTTGGATAAGTTGCCCCCTCTGTCTGGTCAATGCTTGGTGTATGATAATACACACTCGTATTTGCTTGGCTAGGTTCTTTCATCACCCATAAAGCATTATTACCTGTTACCATTGCTTTAACAGGTGTTGCATCTAGCCCTTCTCTTGAATAATTAGTATCAGGAATATATGTAGGATTATTAAGACCACTCCAAAACACTGAGTTTGGATAATCAATATTTCCACTAAAAAACACTCTATTATCAAATACTTCTAATAGAGTGCAATTTTTAATTATATCTGCATTTCCTGTTACATTCTTTCTAAATGTTATTACAACATTATCTTGCCCATCTGTATATGGAGCACTAGGAGCAGTTGCAAAAGTAATAAAACCACTTGTTGAATGTTCAGTAAAATTTGTAACATTTGTTCCATTTACAGTAACAGTAACTGTTCCACTATCAAAACTTTCAACATCTAAATAATAATCTTTGCTTGTTCCATCTCCAACAAATGAATTTCTTCTGTATCCACTCAATAGATTAACTTTGTTATAACTAGTTCCACCACCTAAAGGAGTTCTTGAAATAGAAGTAGTAGGAATATATCCTACAACATCACTTACTACTGAGCCATTATATTGTAAATAATTAACTCCATCTTTAATAAATAAAATATTGTTATATATAAAACTCTGACTTTTTGCTGGATTCATTCCTGTTTCTTTTATTGTTATTGTTTCTTTTGTAACTGTATTATAATCATAAAGCGAAGTACCTGCGTGAATTATAATATGCTGTATCTGAGCAGTTTTGTAAAAAAATATTCCATATATTATTGCATTCATACTTTTATATAATTTTAGTCCAGGTCTTGAAGATAAGCATTTGCCAAGCATTTTATAGTTCTTCCACATATTTACACTATCAGGGCTTCTATATAAATTAACATTATAATTAGAAAAATCTACACCTAAAAAATTACTATATGTCCTTGTTACTAAATCACCACTAGACATCTATACCTCCTTCAAAGGTTATAGAACCTTGATTTATTCTATTATCTAAACCTTGTTTAAGTTCTGCATATCTTGTAGCAAACATCTGTCCATAATTATTAGAAACATCCATTTTTAAAATATCACTTGCAATACCCCAAATCATACACTCTATAGCTTGAGGCTCTAAATCTATTTTAGTATTATTATCTGAATCTTCTTTTATTTGTTTTGGATATTGATAATAATAAATTTTAGCTGTTCCATCTTCCTTAAAAGTAACAAATCTATCAATTATTTCATTTTTAACTCCTGTTATTCTTTTAAGTAAGAAAAATCTATCAAGTTCATCATCTAATTGTATTTCATCTCCATCAGTCACCTCAATTTCTTCTACAACTGCTTTTTTAACCAACGGAGCAACTTCATTTAAAACTACATTTGCTACAGTATTAAATTTTGCTAAATAATCTGGATCACTTGTATAGTTTGTTGTATCAGATGATGTATATTCTTCTATTAGTTTGTATACTCTTTGTTTCAACTCACCTAAAGTAATCATTCTAATCCCTCAATTCCATCTAAATTATTTAATTCTTCTTTTATTTCTTTTCTCTTCATAAGTCTCTGTGTTGGTAAAATATATCCTTCTGCTTCTGTCCAAATAAGCCTAACACCTTCATTAAGCTTAATTGTTAGTTTTGAATCTTCTTCAATTTTTAAACCATTCTTTTCAAATTTATCTTTAACAATAGTGGTTAAGGTTAAATCTTTAATTGTTTGATGTACTTTTTTATCTTCTGTCCAATCTTCAATATCAGTATCTTTTGTAACTGTTAAACCAAACATTGGTGTTAAATTAGGCTCAATAATAAATCTTTCAATTTTTTCTTGTTTTTTACCCATATTTTTCTCCTTTCGTGTTTGTGAGAATCGAACTCACCATTACCTTTACACGATATAAAAGAGGAGGTTTCCCTCCCTCTTCTATGCTGGCATTGTTTCTTTAATAGCATAAATCTCTTTTGGTCTTACAACTTTTGTTCCAAATACATATAAAGCTTTTACATAGTCAGCAAATTGTTTTTCAATTCTTCCTGCTTCAACCTTATCAACTTGTCCAGCAAAAGCAACAGCTCTATCAGTTCTTATAATGTTATATCTTGTTGTTGCATTAACTGGTAATAAATTTTCAATAGTTATTAAAATATTGTCATATCTACCAACAATGCCCTTTTTAGCCATCTCGACATTGTTCGTATATAACTCTGTTAAATTTTGTCTAATAAATGAATATACTCTTGGTGATACCTCTCCATATAAAGAAGTTGTTGTTGGAACATTTTGTTCATAAAGAGCAACTGTTCCATCTTCAAGTCTTCCTATAATATTAGACTTTGTAGGAGCAGAAGCGCTTTCTTCTTGTGGTACAGTTATTGTTTCTTCTGTATTATCTTCTTTTGTTCTAGTTACACCATTTTCAATTGCATTTTTCAATTCTTCAGCAACTGCTTTGTCTGCTTCCTCATGCAATACTTGTGCCATTTCCTTTGTTGCTGCTTCCATAACACCATCTAATGATTGTGCTCTATCAACATCATCAAAAACTTGTGTTGCATATTTTTGATGGTCAATAGTCATAACCATATCTGTACCAGCAACAGGTTGCATAGTAATATCTTTTCCTTGTACATAATCACCTACTGTTGGCTTAACTATTCCAGTAATATGTAATACATTTCCTCCTTTGATTTCTCCTGTGTATGAAGCATTACTATGAGTTCTTAATCCTGCTAAAGTTGCAAGTTCAGTCATAATTAATTTTGACCATATCTCTCTTTTAAATTTAGTTGTTGCCATTTTTACCTTCTTTCTGCTCTATTCTACCCATTTCTTTTTTGATTCCATAACTTTTGCCCAAATTTTAGGATTGTCTATTTGTTCAGGAGTTAATTTATCAAAATCTTCAGGGCTATAATATTCTTTTATTTCTTCCTCGCTTGAGGTTGATTTCATTGAGCCAATAGAGCTAGGCTCTTGTTTTGGTTTTATTTTCTCATACAAATTATAAATTTCTGTATAAGAAGTATTAGAGTTAAATTTCTTTGCAAAGTCCATAAACTCTTTGCTAGAATATTCATCTTTAGAAACACCTAAAGATTCTAAACCTTTAAGCTTTTCAAGCTCTTGTCTTTTGTTTTCTAATGCCTTATATACTCTTTTATCTCTTCCTGTTAATTCAGCATTTTTCAAGCTTTCTGTTTCAGAAACTATAGCATCATAACCTAAATCAATAATTTTTTGAGCCTCTGCATTAGCTAAAATTTCCTCATCTTCTTCACTATAAGTAGGTAATTCAGGTATATTTACACCTTGTTCCTTATAATTTTTAGTAACAATATCTGCTATTTCATCAATATTGTCTGTACCTAAGCCTGCTTTTAATGAATTAATAAGTCTTAAATACTTCTTTTCTTCTGCTCTTTTTGTTGAAGCAACTCTCGCCTTAACAATTTCATTTAACTTTTCTTGCTGTTCAGCAGTGAATTCAGTATTCTTTTCCTCGTTTTGTTCTGTAGATTGAGTAACTACATTTTCATTTGCAGTTGATTCTGCAACTCTAAGATTTTCATCTTCCATTTGATTCCTCCATTTAAAGCCTGTCGGCTGTATCCTAAGTAGCTTTTATAGACATCACTTGTATTGGTCATATTTTAAGCTTGTTCCGCCATAAAATCCTGTTCTGCTTGTCTATCTGCATCTTGCCTTATTTCTTCTTCTGTAAATTTTCTAGGTCCATTAGTTTGATTTTCCAGTACACCTTGATTTGCACTATCTATATATTGATTTGCCTGTTGATACATCATTTGAGCTTGTGCGTTTACTTGTTGAATATACAATTGTTTTTCTTTAACCTTTTTTATTATATCTTGCAATTTTTGTTTAGGCATTGCACTTTGTTGTGGCAAAGCTTCAACATATAACTCTAATTGATCAATCATTTGAGGTGCAAAGTACCCAGCTTTTAACAAGTTCTCTAAGCTTAATTCTTGAGCATATTGATCATAGCTTGAAATAGGTGTTACATCTATCTTTACACTTGCTTTTAAAGCTTTTAATGCAGAATTAGGAACACCTACATTTTGTATCTGCTTTTCTCCAGTCATTGGGTCCTCAATTTCATTTTGTAATACTAAATCTTTTCCATAAGTGATTATGTGGTCTAACCAAATAATTGCAATTTGCTCAATAAAATCTTTTAATCCAGATTGCTGAGCATTCAATGTTTCCTGAGACGCATTCTGTATAGCAAGAATTGCCTTACCTGAAGCACTTTGTGGGTCTGTTGAACCATTTGCAACATCAGAAGCATTCTCTAAAGTTCTTGTTATTTCAATTAAATCATTTTGTAGTTGTGTAACATCTGTTGACATTTGTTGAGGTTTTGTTGTAGAAAATGCTTCAGCAACATTAGTTGTTCCAGCGACCATAATTTTAGCTCCTATATTATCAATAGCAGTTGGATTTTGTATATAATCTAAATTTACTATTTTTTGTGGATAAGCTGTATTTTTAGCAACAATTGATCTCCTCATAAGTGTTTTATTTACTTCAATTTGATTTGAAATTAAATTTCTTACTATTCCCTCTCCTCTTGCAGAACCTTTTTTTATTGTCCAATTAAAATGTGCAATAGGATATTGAGTTAAGCCTGATTCTGTATCTTTAATCAATTGAACCAATCTTGTAGCTTTACTATAATGTACTTTTCCATTTTCTTTCCAAAGTTTTGTAATAATGGTACAGACTGAATCTTTCTCCCATTGGTTGTTATCACCTATATTATGAAGATTATCATTATCTCCCATAATTAAGTTTATTTTTTCCTCACTAATATCTAAATTTCTTGCCATTTCTCTTGCATTAATTACAGGTATTCTTTTTCTAATTAAAATATAAGGTTGTGACTGTATATCAGAGTTTTTTTCATCTCCATAAAAAATATCTGTTTTATCAATAACTTCATTTTCAATCAGCTTATCTTTTTCGTTCCAATATGTATAATTAATTCCTTCGTCATTAATAGCTGAATCCAGTGTTTCAATTCTAATCTTATTATCCATTTTAGTTCGTTCCCAAATTTTTGCCGCCCTTTTATTTAATAATTCACAAAGTGAATCAGCAAGTGGTTTAAACTCTAAATTGTCAAAGTTTTCACTCGAATAAATAATTGCCCACAAATTCTTATTAATAACAGTAGTTTTATAATCTACTATAGGTTTTATAAAATTAAGCTGAACTTTTTCTATTCCTTGAGTTTTAAGTCCAAACCACTGGTCACCATTATACATACGATAATTTCTGTTCGTATCTTCAAATAAATCATACAAAAGCATATAATCAACAGATTTTTGGTATAAATCCCATTCATCTGTTGTAATCAATTCTTTTAACTCTTCCATTTTCGCCTCCTATTTAAAGTCTTTCTGACCATAAGGTGTTCCATTATAATTTTCAATATTATCTAAATTTTGTTGTAATATTGTTTTTTCTTTTTCTTCTTGTTTTTTTATTCGTTTCTTTTCTTTTCTTTCTTTAAATATATCTATAGGTGTCTTAACTAAGTTATTTGTCATTTTAGAAGCCATAAAAAAAGTTGCTATAATTGTTAGCAACATACAAATATTATTTAAAATTATAAAAATAAATAAATTAATCATACTATAACTATTTTTTCACCCACTTCCTGGTCAAAACTTTTATTAAAAAAAGTTTTAGATACCATATTTATTGGCTCTGTTTTATAGTGAACTTGATTGATTATTTTTAAAGCAATAGCATATCCCATAACTAAATCATCATGAGAGCCTTCTTGTGCTTCTGGTCTTCCATCTTTGTTATAAACAAATTCCAACATTTCAGCCAGAGTATCTCTATCATTTATTAGTTCAGGATATTGACGAACAAATTGTTGTAGATTGCTAATTATTTCTGGTCTTGTTCGTAAATCTGTTCTAAATCCATATTCATTCATACTGTTATTACCTATTTTATCTGGTTGACGTCTTATATATTGATGTCTATAACCTAACCTTAACAATTCCTTTATAGAAAAAGAATCAAAATTACTCTCAATACCTATTAAAGCTTTATTATAATACATTCCTAAACAATACATTTGTTTAGCATAAAGGTCAGCATTCATTTGATGTCTAAATACAGCACATTGATTATGCGTTTTAGCATTAATAACATGAGCAGTAAAATAATCTTCTCCATTTCCTGCTGTATCGCCACCAATGCCATATTGTATAATTTCTGGGCTATTTGGTACTTCATATATCTTTATATAACCATTTTTATCTTCATGCCATTTTATATTGCTTATTTTGTTCTTAATATACGGTGTATTAGTCATAGGATTAATAGCACTGTAAGCTGGTAAAGTATCATCGTATTCGTACTCAAACCAACCTGTCCTAATAGGTTTCTTTAATTCACCTAATCTATTATGTATTATTTCTGTATCGAATACACAACTACCACTACTAATAAACGCTTCTTCAGGACAAATCGGATATTCTTGATTAAACTTCTTCACATCACCAGCACAGTTATTTCTTATGCACCATCTACGCCATTCTAATTGTTCTAATGTTAAATTATAATTTTTTTGTAATTTCTTTTCATCTTCTGTCAATTCAAATCCTGTATATTTCATTCGATATTCAGATAATTCATTCCAGCCTACAAAAACAGGAATAAAGTCAGTTTCGTGTCTAACAGCTTTATCCCATAAATCTTTATAAAATTCATAACCATTTGCAGTAGATTCAATAATTACAATTGAATTAGGATTATTCGGGACAGTTTGCATAAGAGAAGAAAAAGCCTCTTGTTTATCTCCCTCCCAGAAAGCAAATTCAGATAAATGTAAAAAGTTATATGTGCCTGAACGTCCTGCGTCTTTACCAGCTGTCATACACGTTATTTTACTATTTAAACCTGTATTTTTATCAGTATTAAAATTTAGCTCTTGTGCATTTCTTTTTAAAATTGAAGGTTTCATTGTTTCTGGCAAATTGTCATAAAATAACTTTGACATTGTGAATAAATTATTAGTTGCTTTAGTTTCGTGTGCAATTATACCAGCAGATATATTATGTTTAGTTGCTGTTTCTTTAAAAAGTATTGCTTCTGTTAAAGTACTAAACCCCATTTGTCTTGCTTTTAATATAATTATTCTAACAGGCTTATTAGCTTTCTTTTGTTCTTTTATTGTATTATATAGTTTTAATTGAGGCTCATTTAGTTTGAATGGTATTATATGAGAGTTTTTATCTTTTATTTTGAGGTATTCTTCAATATAAAGTTTAGTATTAATACTCTTCATCGCTCTCAACTCGCTTTATATAATCTTCATAACTTGTATTAGCATTAAGATTAACATTTTCGCTTTTTTCTTTCCAGTCCTCGTAATTATTTATAAGATTAAACTTAGCACCATTGACGCCATCTTTATCAAACAAACGTTCCTCTGCATAAACTTCACACCTTCTTTTAGCTTTTTCAATAATCTCCTGAAATTTAGGCTCGCCTTCATAATTCTTTAAAGTTTTACGAGATATATCTAAGCTATCTGCTAGTCCAGTCATCGTGTATGGTCTTACTTGTATTAAAACAACATTACCTTTTTCATCTAACAATGGTTCACCATATTTATCAACTTGAGGTTTAAAACAGCTTGCAAAATATTCATCAATTCTTTCTTGTAACTTTTTAGCTGATTTTATCTTTAATTTTCTTCCACTGTTTTCGTTTCCCGCCATTTCCAACACCTCCTTGCATTTTTTCATCTTTAAAACAATACATTTTATATTTGCAGAAATTACAATCATATTTCATACAATTACTAAAATCAATTTTATATTTTTTATCATTAGACATACTAGCACCTTCTGTTAGCATAATAAAAAGAGCCTGTTTCCAGACTCAATCTATTTTAATAGGGGGTTTAAAATGATATTACATTTCATAATAATATTATATCTTAAAATTTGTGTCATTTTGTGTCAATTTTTTTAATGTTCGATAATATATATTTCTTACATTTTCATAAGTGTTATTAGTTTTAACTGCTATCTCTTCAAAACTCATATCTGCAATAAACCTATATTCAATAACAGCTTTTGCGATAGGGTCTTTTATTTTTTCAATCGTATCATTTAATTCTTTTAAAAAAATAGGAATTTCTTTTTCTAATTTCTTTTGTTTATTCTCATACATTGCTATTTTGTAATGTGTAATAACATCATATCCCTCAATTTTAACATTATGAGGATAACCTGTTTTATAATCTTTTGCAAAATCTATAACATCTTTAGGTCTTTTTCTTAACCTTTCTAAAATTCTCTTAGTCGTATTTAATTCTTTTTTTGCTATTGAATATCTTTGTAAATTATTTTTATTCATAAGCATTCTCCCATTCATTTGTATTAGGTATTTATCTTTCTTTCTAACTTCTCTAAATCATTAAATGCTTCATTTATCATTTTTTGATTTTCTTTTCTAATGTGACCATCAAAAGAAAAGAAATCAATATTCTCTAGCTTTAACTTTATTTTTCTTATTTCTTGTAAAATTTCTTCATTCGTCATATTTATTCCTCCTTATTTTTCTAATAATTCTTCTAATTTGCTTTTTAAAATATCATTACTCATATCAAGTAACTCTCTTATTTTATCTTTACTAACATAATTTTCTTTAAACACATTTGTATTTATAACATTATATTTTAATTCTTCTATTTCTTCTTTTTTTTGTTTTATTATCAAGTCTTGTTTTAATAGTTCAGATGTATTTTTTTTATTATTTTCTAATTCTCTTTCAAATCCATTTTTCCAATATTCTATTTTCTTTTGTTGTTTTTCTATAAGATTTAATGCACTTTGCATAATATCTTTTTCTATTTCATTAAATCCGCCTTCTTCTATACCATTACATCTAATCATTTCTTTAATTGCGTGTATTACTTCTTCTTTATTCATCGCTTATATCATTTACTCCTCTTTAAATAGATTAATCAATCTTTCTTCGCCTATTCCTTCTTTCTCAATTCCATTAAAGCTAAAATACTATAATTTGCTAAATCTAATAAAGTATCTTCTATTTTTTCATCTTTTACTTGTGCCTGTGTTTTACATAATGTCTTTAATCTATTAAGTTTATCTGATAGTCTTATTACAACTGATGTCATTCCAAATTCTTTAAATAAATCACTAAAGCTATTTCCATAATCGTGATTTTTTGCTCTGTACGTATCTAGCATTTCAGTTAATATATTTTCAAATAATTCATCATCTACTGTTTCCTTTATATCTTCAAAATCCTTTGTTTCAGTTTTTTCTGCTTCATTTGGTTCTATTAGTTCTACTTCTTCATTTAAAGCTTGAGTTAAATACACGTTCTCTTCCATCGTACTCCCAGTTATATCATAAAAATCAGTTTGTTTTAAAGTAGGTTCATTCATGTATACATATTCTTCTTCAAATATTTTTAATTTAGTTCCGCTCTTTTATTTCTCCATTAGCTTGTTTATTCAATACATCTATTAATTTACATTTCATCTATTTTCCCTCCTTTAGCTATTCGCTTTACTTTCCTGTGCTTCCAAATCCACCATTTCTTATTACATCTGTTTCATCATCATCTGTTTTATAAAATGCTCTAAATACTCCTTGTCCCAGTTTATCGCCTTTATTTATTGTAACTGGATATGTATTTGTATTTCTAAATTCAAATCCAATTTCTCCTTCATTATCGGAATTATTATAATAATCTGAATCTACTAAGCCAATTCCATTTGCCATTTCTAAACCTTTTTTTATTGGGTTACTGCTTCTATTTAATATTTCAAGTGATACATTTCTTGGCATTTTTGCTTTTATTCCTGTTTTAACTATTATAATTTCATTTGATTGAATTATTGTTGATTCATCATCGTTATAATAAAAATCATATCCTGCACTTCCAGCTGTTGCTCTTTGTGGCAACTTTATATCTTCTTTTCCTTGTAATCTTGACACTATTTCAAATTTAATCATCTGTTCCTCCTCATTTCATCTATTTTTCACTTCTTTATTAAAAAATCATATAATTGTTCAGGTGTTTCTAATGATATTTCTGTATTATCCTCTAGCCACACTTTCGCCATATTTTTGTTTCTTCCGTAATCGGTTTCATATATCCACCAACTAATGAAATCCTTATCGTTAAATATATTTTGTAGTAATTCTAATACTAAACTTTCGTGTGATATTGATAAGCTCTGTGCATTAAAGAAATCACTTATAATTGCATCTGATAATTTCCTTGATTTTTCATTTACCTCTTTTACAAAATCGTCTACTTCTTTTAGTTTATTCATTATTTCTACAAATTCATTTTTTGTTATCATTTTTCTTTTTCCTCATTTCTTCGTTAAATAAATTAATCTGTTCTGTTGTTGCAAACTCACATCTATTTACGCCTTTAAAATTTTTATCTTCTAGCTTATTACAACCGTAAACAGTATTTACACAAACAATCAATCATCTTTATAACCTCTATTCCCATTTTTTATAATATCGAGAGAATAAAAATTAAACCTTGTATTTTACATATCTTCTATTTTGTAAAATTCATACTACCCATTAAAAGTATTAAAATCAATATACTTTCATTACTTTCGTTAAATTGTATTTACAATTTTAATTTGAAGATAATTCATATCATTTTTTTATTAAAAATACTTTAATTTTTTGATAACTTCATTGCCAGTTTCTTGATTAATTCCGAATATATCTTAAAGTAATTGACTCATTAGAATGATTGAATATATCCATCAACAAAGCAACGTCCTTTTTATTTTTATACGCATGATAGCCAAATGTTTTTCTCAATGTATGTGTGCCAACATTATAAATTTTATTATCATTACAAGCCTTTTTAATTACTTGATATGCTCTTTGTCTCGTAATTGATTTATTCTTTCCCTCGCGACTTTTAAAAAGGTATTCATCTGGATCCATATTTGCTATATATTGATTTATTTCTTTTTTCAGATTATTATTAAAATCATAAATCTTTTGTTTCTTAGTCTTCTTCTCTCTAATGTTGTACGAATTTCCGATTACATCTTTAACTTTAAATTTTAAAATATCAGAAATTCGTAATCCTGTATAAATACCAAAAGAAAAAAGAAGAGCATCGCGTGGATTTTGTTTCAATAATTCATCATGTACAGCCTTTATTTTTTCAGTATCTCTAATCGGTTCAACAAAATTCAAAACTCTTCCTCTCCTTTCTTACAAATCTAAATAAATAGCCTGTCCTTTAATAATAGCAAGTAGCATACGTACTCTTTCAGCTTTACTAGCTTTTTGTATATCATTTGCAGTTATAATTTTTTTCATAAGTGCTCCCTTCTTAGCAATAATTGCTAAATTTCATAATTTTCCTATCATATTTTAGTCTAATAGCTCCTGTTGGTCCGTTTCTTTGTTTTGCAATAATAATTTCCATATCAATGATAGGTTTTGACTTTTTCTCTTCATCACAGTAAAGAAAAATAACGTTATCTGCATCTTGCTCAATAGAGCCAGACTCTCTTAAATCTGCTAAAATAGGTCGTTTTCTTTTTTCAGTTTCACGATTCAATTGACAAAGAGCGATAATTGGAATATCTAAATCTTTTGATAACAATTTTAATTTTCTACTAATTTCAGCTACCTCACGTTCTCTTATATCAAACTTATTGCTACTTTTAAGAAGTTGCATATAATCAATAATTATCAATCCAATATTATTTTTTTCTTTAAGACTAAGAGCTTTATTTTCTATTTCTTGAATTGTTGTACTTTTTGCATCTATAAACAGTTTGAGTTCAGAGAGATTTATTGCAGTATTGCTAATTTCTTCAAAATCCTTATCTTCAAGCCAACCACAACGCAATTTGTGACTATCAATCCCAGTTTTACTTGAAATTAATCTGTTTCCAAGCTGTCTTTCACTCATTTCTAAGCTAACAAAATATGTTCCAATACCACCTTCAGAAATATTTTCTGCAATATTTAAAGCTAAGCTAGTTTTTCCCATTCCAGGTCTTGCAGCAATAATTGTTAACTCCTGTTCATGTAAGCCGTCTGTTACCTTATCTAAATCAAAAAAACCTGTTTTATATTTGTTGTCATTTCTTTTTTTATAATTTTTTTCTATATCCTCAGTTGTTTCAGCAATAACACTTCTAATATCTTTAATTTCTGAAATATTTCCAGTTTTAATATTTAAAAATTCATTAATGCAATCTTTTTTAATTTCAACTGCATCAGTGCTAATATTTATGTCATGAATATCATTTAGTATTTTCAAGCAAGCTTTTTTTATTTTTCTTCTTGTACTATAATTTTTTAAAATATTTATGTCTTGCTGAATTGATGCAGATGTAATATATAAATCCGTTAATTCAGCCAAATATTGCAATAGCTGTATTTCATTAGCAATGTTTTTCATACTTTCTTTAACACTAATAATATTTATTTCTTGGTTATTTTTATTTAAATCTTGAATTGATTTATATATTTTCTTATTAGCTGGCAAATAAAAATCATCTACATCAATTGTTTTAATATATTTCAAACTATCATCATCAACTAAAAAACAACCTAAAATACTTTTTTCAATTTCTGGTGAATACATAGATTCATCCACTATTTTCACTTCGTTTTTTTGCATATACATCATACTCTGAAAAATCCGTATTGTATGTAATTCCCTTTAATTCTGCTTGTTTTTGAATAGCTTTATTCATTTTACACTGTTCTTTAAACTCTTTTTGCTGAATTTCAAATTGTTCAGCAGTAAATATATTATTATTTCTGCAATTTTTTAAAATTGAATCAACATACTTCAAAGTCTTTTTATTTCTAAAAACTGCATCTTTTAAAACAGCAATAATTAAATCATCTTGTAAACCTTCTTTTCTATATTCGTTTAAAGACTCAAAAATAAATGGACTTATTGAATTAAAATTTTGCTCATAGAATAAAACTACTTCGTCAACTTTTTCTTTATATTCTTTTTCTTCTTCTTCTTTATATTCTATACTTGTATTATTATCTTTGACTTTTTCGTCAATAGGGGTGTTGATGTTTTCATCAATAGGGTATCCGCAATTTCGTCAATAGGTATATCTTTCTACCAACAATTTCTTTATCTTTATAAATAAATTCAATTCTAATATATTCGTATTTACAAAGATTAGAAATCCACCTTGAAATCGTTGTTTTATCTACTCCATATAATTCAGCAAAATAACTATTTTTAGCACTACAAAAGCCTTGTTTATTTGATAATGCAGATATTTCACTATAAAGAAGCTTTTCATTTGCTTTTAAATTTTTATCATAACGAACCGAAGCAGGAATAATAGAATAATAATTAGGATTTTCCATTAGAGAGTCTCCTTTCTTTAATTTTTATTCAGACAAAGGTGTATCAATAATAGGTATATGATTTAAATTTTCTTCTATAAATTCTTCCACAATAACACCTCCTATTTAAATTCTTCAATGAATTTATCTTTACCATATTCTTTAACAAAAGCATTTCTAGCAATTTGTTTTAGAATATTTCCAAATTCTTTATTATTAGTTATTTTATGATGACAATTTCTACAAATAGGAATAACCAAACCATAAATCATACTTTTTTGTCTATTTCTTCCACCAAATACTTCATGAAGATCATCTTTGCAATTATTGCAGAAATAACATTTAGATAAATCATTTGTAATAATGCTCGTCCTATTTCTTTCTAATTTTGCTAATTTATTAGATTTTTGTTTTATCCTTGTATTGCCCTTTTTATGTGTTTTTTTAGGTTTAGGGCAAGGATGAAAACTATTACTTAAATCATATACAACCATATTTTTTCCTACTTTCTCTTGAATAATTTATTTTAATGTGTTACACTAAATGTAGTGTATTTATCTAATTACTTAGAGTTAGTTTTTTGTATAGTGGCTAACTCTATTATTTTGTCTTCATCAATTATCAATTTATAGATAGTATCAGTACATATTTCTGATATTTTTCTTCTTTTTACACTTTCATCTGAATAGCTATTTGATTCGTTTATTGCTCTAATATAATTTAAAACATCTGACATATCTGTTTTTATTTCTTTCAATTCCTGCTTTAAATTTTTAATTTGTATTGATTTTTCACTATGTTTGCCTAACATACAACCCCCACCTTCTTCAAAAAATTAACTATAATAGCTGAATATATTGCTATTAATCCAATCATTGCTAATATATTTCTTAATAATAAATATTTTTGTTTATAACTTAGTTTCATTTGTGTTCACTCCTTCTTTCTAAACTTGTTTTGCAGTAGTTAAAATGGTCTCTATTATCGTTTTTAATCTAATATTTTCTTGTTTAACTTCATTAAATTTTTCTATTGGAACTGAGTCATCGTCTACAGCTATTTTGTAGTAACCTCCATCAGTCATAAAATGTTTTAATTTTCCTGTTTTGCATAATCTTTTTACTTCTTCTGTTCCTATTCCTGATTGTTTTGAATACTCAACAGCTGAAACATATTTAGGTATTGGCATTTAAATCACCTCCTCATATTAATTTATTTTGACTTGTGATATAATATTGTTGCCCTTTGGGTACTTAATATTAGAAAGGACTGATTATTTTGAAAGCAATTTTGAGTTACCCTGCGTCTGGCACTTTAGCAAAGTGGTTGAAGCTAAGGGTTTAAGTGTAACAAGCCACTTAAGAGATACATAATGCTATAGAAACAATAGTCGTTTTATTGTATAAACTAATATAAGTGCAGGACTGCTACTGAAACAAACAGTATATAATAGGAAGATTGCAACTATCAGAATCCTAGCTCGGTATTCTCGTAAAAAGGCTGTAGATTGCTGATAGATTAGTTTATTGCAACATTTCCAGACTTTTGCTTGTTAGAAAGTTATTTGTAAAACGACTACAGATAACTTTTCTTTTTGTCCTTTCCAATATTAAGTATCCAAAGTTTTATTAAATATTATTTATTCTTTGTTGTATTTTTCAAGCTTATATAATTTATTTTTGTCTTTATCTTGTTGAGATATTTTGTTTTTAAAAAAAATTTCCTCAATTGGCATATTAAGTATATTAGAAATAATTTTTCCTTCATTTAGTGTAAAAGGTACTGAACCTGTTTCTTTTTTATAATAGGCTCCTTCAGTTTTTAATCCTAATTCTTTTGCAATTTCTTTAGCTTTTATATTTTTTTCTTTCCTAATTTTTCTTAAATTTTTAAACAAGTTTTTCGCCTCCTTTATCTTGTTGAGATAATATTATCATTTCATTTATATCTTGTCAAGATATTTTTAGTAAATTTTCAGAAAATATTTTCTTAATAGGAAATTATGTTTACTTTCCTATTAAGATAGTTTATAATAATTAAAGGGAGTTGATTATCTTGAACAGAATAAAAATGCTACGACAAGAAAGAAATATTACACAAGAGGTTTTAGCAAAATTATTAAATTTGGAAATAGCAGGGGTAAGTAAATTAGAAACTGGACGAGTTCCTCTAAAAGATGAATATATTATTAAATTAGCCGAGTATTTTAATGTAACAACTGATTATCTTCTTGGTAAATCAGATATTCGTAATCCTCAAAAAGTTGATATAAATAAAGTCAATGTTTCTTTTGCTAGTGGTGTAGAAGGACTGAATGATACTAATAAACAAATTATACAAAGTACAATAGAAGCACTCCTTGCTAAACAAGAAAAAGATGAAGAAAATAAAAAAAAGGAGAAATAATTATGAATTTTATTAAAAATATTTTTGCTTTTATTATTGGATTAATACTTACTTATCTTTTTTATACATATATAAGCATTCCAATTATCCCTGTTTTTACTTTATATATTTTCTTAAGTTTAAGTGAAAAATTTAAAATAGAAAATTTGAAAATCACTTCCTTTTTTACAATACTTTTATTATTAATTAATTTATATCTATATGGATTTGCAATTTATACAAGTATCAAATATTATCCTAATTTTCAAAATATTTTAGGTATAATATTTGAATTTATTAATGAATTTACTTTTATTGCTTGGGGAATAACTTTTATCCCTCATCTTATAAGTAAAGTAAAAATAGGAGATAAATAATATGTTAGTAGGATTTATAGGATTTATTTTTGCAGTATTAGGTATCTATGGTTTTTATACAGCAAACATCGTTTTATTGTATTTAGGAATGAGTTTTACAATATTAGAACATATCATTGGAATAATATCAGGACAACAAAAAGGATTAGGTACAGTATGGCTAGCTCTTTTTATATGTTTAATACTTATAATCAATGGAGTTAACTGGTTACAATCAATAGCAATATGTTTATGTTTTGAAAACGTAATAAGCTTTGTTCTTGGATTAATATTATTATTAATTGTTGGAAAAATTCAAAATGAGGAGAAAGAAGAAGATGTTTTGGAAAAAAAGAAAAAATAAATAAAGAAAATAATTTAATAAATTATATCTATGTTTTATCATATCAAGAAAATTTAGAATTATGTAAAAGCAAGAACAATCAAAAATATTTAATAAACCCTAGTCTAAAAATTTGAATTTGACATATAATAAAATAAATGCTAAAATATATTTAGCAATTGCGAAAAGTCTAAACTAAAAAGTAATAAAAAGACTAGGGTAAAAATGGAACACCCTAGTCTTTTTTTGTCTACTACTTACTTAAAAGCTTTATTATGTAATAAAGTATGATAAGCTTTAGTAGCTCTAAAAAGTCTTTCACTAAAAAGTAACCTCCTTTCTACCTTTAGGCGAAAGGCATATTTAATATACTATACACAATTTTATTTGTCAAACAAATAAATAAAGACTATTGATAATTTATAAAAACTCTAGTATAATATAATAAGAATTAAGAGAGAATTTCTTCCTCTTTAATTCGACAAGTTTTATGAATGTTTCCCAATAAGGAATAAAAAAGACTAGAGTACGACACACTCTAGTCTTTTTATGTACCTAATCAAACATCTTAAGGATAAGATATATTAGAATAAGTACAAACAGTTTTGTGAATGTTCCCAATAAACTCACCTCCTTTTTGGAAGGCGGGAACGAATATATTATAAATTATAAAATTAAATTATGCAATGATAAACAAAAATATGGAGTAAAAAATGGATTTAGAAAATATAGAAGATTTAATAAATAAAGAAAAAATTACACTAATAAACACATATTTAAAAAATTCTTATGGTGCATATATTGAATATAATAATATCAAAGCTATTTTATATAATAATAGAACAATAGAAAATTCAAATCGAAAAAAACAAGTTTTATTAGAAGAACTACGGTCACTATTATATGAACGCAACATATTATTTTAATTCTAACTTACAAGTAATAAGCAAACAAGAATATAGAGCTAGAAAATGGTCATACAATATGCTTATTCCTTATGAAAAACTAAAATTAGCCATTTTAAATCGGTAATACAACAATTTATACTCTTGCAGATTATTTTGATGTAACAAATGATTTTATGCGTCTTGCAATTGATTTTTATAAAGAAAAATATGGAGAATTAATTACTAAAGAAGAAATGCTTAAAAAGCATTTTAATTTTTGAAATAATTAGCGAACGGAGGTTTGTATTGTGGCAAAGAAAACAAATATTGCTGTAAATGGCAAAGATTATTATAGAGTTACCAGAACTGTTGGCAAAAAGGCAGATGGAACACCTATAAGAAAACAATTTTACGGCGAAGGTAAAAAAGAAGCTGAAGAAAAAGCTGATGCATACATGAATAAGATAAAAAGTGGTATATCTCTTGATTTTGAATTTATAACAATAAATGATTTAATGTACAAATGGTTATTTGAAGTTAAAAAAAATGAAGTAAAGCCATCCTCATTTCAAGTATATGAGGGAGTTTATAGAAATTATATTAAAGATTCAGATATATCAAGTTTAAAAGTTTACAATACAAAGTCAATTCAGATACAAGAATATTATAATAAATTGGGCAAAATTAAAACATATTCACAAATAAAAAAACTAAATAAACTATTAAAGCAATTTTTCTTTTATGCTGAAAGAGAAGGATATATATTAAAAAATCCATGTAGAAATATAACCATTCCAAATAAAGAAACAAAAAACAATTCTAGTAAAGATATAGAGTATTTCAATGAAAAAGAAATTAAACAAATAAAAAAAGCTTTTCAAAATCATAAATTTAATTCATTAATTTTAACTGCATTAGGTACAGGTTTGAGACAGGGCGAATTGTTAGCTTTAAAATGGGAAAATGTTCATCTAAATGAAAAATATTTAGAAGTTAAAGAAACAGTGAAAAAAGTTTATGTTTTTGACGATAATGGAAATAAAGAATTGCAAACAATTTACAATACACCAAAAACAAAAAATTCTATACGTAAAGTCGATCTACCTGATAAGATAGTAAATATGTTATCAAATGTAAAAAAGAATTCAGAATTTGTTTTTAGTGAAAATGGACAACCTATATCTGCAAAAACTTTATTTGGAAATTGGAAAAAAGTTTTGAATGATAATAATATTCCATATAAAAAATTTCATTCTTTGAGACATACGTACGCAACAATGTTATTATCTAATGGTGTTGATTTAAAAACTGTCCAAGATTTAATGGGGCATTCAGATATAACTATTACTCAAATATATCTTCATGTGCTCCCTAAAACAAAAATTAATGCTGTTAATAAAATTAATAGATTATTATAAAACTAATGTGTTAAAATAGTGTTAAATATAAAAATAGAGTATCAAAGATATTTTTGTAATCCTTGATACTCTAAGGGTTTATCATTTGGTGACCCGTACGGGAATCGAACCCATGATTCCACCTTGAGAGGGTGGCGTCTTAACCGCTTGACCAACGGGCCAAATAGACTATGTATATTTATAACATATATAATTTTTTACGTCAAGCATTTTAAACACATAAATCTAATATTTCTTTTAGCCTTTTATCTTGTTTTGTTAAGTATAAATATCCGAATCAACCCCTCAAATGCAGTTGCATACATATATTCATTTAAATCCGCATTCTTAGCTGTATGATGATTTTCAGTATTTCTTGTTCTTCTAACAATATCTTGTTCTTCTTCACTTAATTTTTCGCTTAAGTTTTTTAAAATATTTGCTTGTGCTCCAGCTTTAACATACTTTATAGCTTCTAAATGTAATTGATGCGGTTTTAAGTTTGTCTTATTTACTAGCATATTTCTAATATACAATTCATATACACAATCGCCTATATATGCCCAAACTAATGGCGACATTAAATTAACTTCATCTGGTTGTTTATCTATTCTATAAATCTCATATAAATTCATCTTATTTCACTCTTTCTAATGTTATTTTCCCTAATTTTCCGCTTTTGAAAATCATCTAATATAATATTGGCAGTTTTTTCTAAGTCTACTTTTCCACCTGGCATTAAAGCCCCTCTATTTATGCCAATTTGTTCCATTAATTCTAAAGTAGGATTTAAAGTTTGACTTTTAAAATTTTCTATTTTATATCTAGTTTCTATATTTTTTATATAGTCCTTCATTAAAATTTTTAGTAACTCATACGAAATATCAACCCTATCTAGTATATCATCTTTAATAGTCCCTGTAAAAGCTAAGTTTAAGGCAACATTATTTGTTTCAAATTTTGGCCATAACACACCAGGTGTATCTAATAATTCAATAGTATTATCTAGCTTTATCCATTGTTTTTGCCTAGTAACCCCTGGCTTATTTCCAACTTTTGCAGATACTTTTTTTGTTATTCTATTTATGTATGAAGATTTTCCTACGTTTGGGATACCAATTACCATTACTCTTATTTTTTTTCTTACAATTGTTCTTTTTAATTCATTTGTACTGTTTTTATTTATACTTGAATCTCCACCAACTTTTTTTATAGCACTTATTGACTCATTAACACCTTTTCCTAAGTTACAGTCCGCCAGAATAGCTATTATTCCCTCTCGTTCAAAATATTTAACCCATTTTTTATTTTCATTTTCATCTGCTAAATCTGCCTTATTTAAAATAATAATTCTTTTTTTATTTTTAATAATTTGAGCTATATCTGGGTTATGGCTTGAAATCGGAATTCTTGCATCTCTTATTTCAACAACAACATCTATTAATTTTAAATCTTGTATTATTTGTTTCTTTGTTTTTGCCATATGTCCAGGGTACCACGAAAAACTAGCACTTGGCAACTTTTCTTTTTTATTTTCCATATTACTCACTTTCTTATCTATATTAATACAAATTTCTTTTTACAAAATCATTATATATCCATTCTGGTCCATAATCAAATACTTGGATCAATTCATCAATTAATTCTTGTTTGGACATTTTATTAAGGTATTTAATTACATTATCATATTCCTCTTCTTGCTCTTTTTCATATTCTTCTTGCAATCTATTTTGTTCTTCTTCAAAATTAATTGCTTCTTTAGGAAATACTTTAAAATATGTAGCAACTATATGTTTGCAAATAATTCTTTTTCCATTAGCAAAAGGACAATCACAAGTTGATTTTCTTGGATGTTCAATATCTAAATATACATTATAATTATTAGTTCCTTTTACTATACTTGTATATTCATTTTCATTTATTTTATTCAATTTAATAACTTTTTTATTCTTATAGTAATCTAACCCTCTCCAACAAGAATTACCACTTGCTAATGAAATAATACCCATAATTTATTCTCCTGGTAATATTTTTTTATTAATATCATTTTGTAAATTTTCTAATTCCTTTATGTTTCTATTATTCTTTAATAATTCCATTTGGTCTTTCGCAGATTGATTTAATATAATAAGCCTTTCTTTTTGTGTTATACCATTTGAAATCAAGTCTGCATTCTTCGCTTCCAAATTACTCAAAATTATTAAATGTAATAAATCTGTATAGTCCCTAATATTACCTTCTTTTGATAAATTGGGATTTTTATCTCTCCATTCTTTGGCAGTCATTCCGAACAAAGCAACATTTAAACATCTGCTTCTTCTGCATATACGAAATTTTTTTGTTTATCTGATAAATTTGGAATTATATTCTTTTTTATTGAATTTGTATGTATTAAATAATTAACCTTTGATAACATTCTATTCGCATGCCATTCAATTTGATTTTGATACGCTTCATTTTTCTTTAATCTCTCAAATTCTTGTATCAAATAAAGTTTAAATTCCGGGCTTAACCAACTTGCAAATTCAAAAGCTATATCAGAATGTGCATATGTTCCACCATTATTTCCTGATTTAGAAATAATTCCTATTGCATTTGTTGTATTTATCCATTTCTGTGGAGATAAATAAAAACTATTTTTTCCGGCTTCATTTTCAAAGGTCTCGAATTCGATACCTTTAAAATTAGGATTATGTAATTCTTCCCAAAGTCCCAAAAATGATATGACATTTTTATTTCTCATCCAGGTCTGTATTGGAATTTTAGGTTCTTCTGCATTAGCATATCTCGCTAAATCTGTTAAAGATATATAGTTTTCACCTTTTATTCTCATTACACTTACTTTATTATTTTTTACAACTAATTCAGTTTTTATAATATCATTTTTCATGCAAACCTTTCCTTTCCGTTATTTCTCTTTCTAATATTTTTTTCAATATCAGCTCAATTCCATTCTTTTTTCGGTCTATTAAAATTTGTACCTGAATAACCATCATCTACATAATAATCAACTATTTTCATATTTTCGTAATTATCTAC
Organism: uncultured Lachnospiraceae bacterium; assembly: GCA_964489885.1. Taxonomy (GTDB): domain Bacteria; phylum Bacillota; class Clostridia; order TANB77; family CAG-508; genus CAKOTZ01. Next base: position 39,480 of record CAZAZX010000001.1, read on the forward strand.
AAATTGTTTTATTATATCTTTTTGATTAACTATACTATTTGATTCAATATTATCTTCATCTTCTTTTGATAGGCGTATATATGCTCCAATTTTATATATCAATATAAACTTCCTCTCTAAAATTTAAAATTACAATTACTTGCATAATTATTTATTTTTTATTAAAATATCAAAAAAATGTAAAAATCTTCAATTAAAAAAGTGAGCATTTTCAATGGTTTGAGGCAATGTTTCTATAAATTGGTTTATTGCAGTTAATATTTGCTTTACTTTCCATTTTTATCACCTATTCTCCATTTTTTATAAACAAATTTTTAACTTTATGATATTAAATGTTTGCATGTACATAATATAAAACATGATTATTTACATCATAAAAATATATTGTAAAGTATTCGAATTTCTTATAATTTGATTTATTGTGCAATATATAAAAGTCATTACTATCTATAATATTTTCATCAAAATCATATTCATTTAATCTATCTCCTGCGTCCATATATTCTCTGTATTTGCTAAAATATTCTTTAATATCATTTATATTTTCATTTGAAATTTTTTTATATCTATCAGCAAAAATCAAGTCATATTCATTTGTATAATAATATTTACAATAATCAACAGAATCTTGTGTTGCAAAAGGATCAAAATGTTCTTCGGCTTTATAATATCCCTTTATAATATTTCGATCATCCAATAAATAATTAAAAAATCCTAACCCTAATGACATAATTGCAAAAAACAATATTATAATGATTATTACTACATAAATATTAAATTTTTTCATAGAAGCACTCCTATTCAATATCATCTAATTTATAGTCATCATTTGTTATTTTGATTTTAAAATTAAATGGTTTAATTACATTATATGAACTAGATATAGCCGCAAAGTTATTTAATGTTGATGAAAATAAACTCATTGGTATTGAATCTGTTGCTGTAGCATAATCTTTTAAATTTTTAATATCTGTAAAATCATATTTATCAACTATTTCAACATCCAAATACCAATTTCCATTTTCTTTTTTATTTGCTTTTAAGTTTAATGTAAAATCATGTAAGGCAAAAAGTAAATCGCCGTGAGTAAATCTAAAAAGTTTATCATTTATGTTCACATTATCTTCAACAAGTAATTCATTTATTTTTTCTTTAAATTCGTCATTGTTAAATAATATTCTTGAAACATTCTCATCTTCAATTATTAATACATTATCTTCTTTTTCATATTCTCCTGAATTCGTTAGTGAAATTTTCATTAAATATGCGGAAAGTTTCATGTCAGCAAGTAAGCCACCTATTACAACAGTCTCCCAAAAGATTCGTTGCATCTCATAAAAAGCTGAATAATACAATGGCATTGTAATTTTATTAGCATCAAAAATTATAGAAAATCCCTTTAATATAGCTTCATCAAAATCTTTATCTTCAGAATTAGTACTCTCATTTAATAATTTTCTAAACTCTATATAATCATTATAAACTTTATAAAAATCATTTAAAGAATATTCTGGCAACATTGATTTTGCATATCTTCTAAAAATTGAAATATTTTTTATATTATCTTTTAAAGCGTTTTTAATATCTTCAGTAAATTTTAAATCTATTCTTTTTAGATAATCTAATGCAATATAATTTTCTACTAATGCGTACTTTTTCTTTTTTCCTAAAAAGAATTTGAAATATCTATGTGCTATTACATTACATAAATGCATTTCTTTATTAAAAATAAATCTAGAGTTTACAATATTTAATTGTTTATATAAATTTGATAAACAAGTTCTTCCAAATAAGTTATAATGGTAATTATATGGTCTGTTACAAATTACACATCTTTTTTCTTCACTATTTTCCATTTTTATCACCTATTTTTTTATTCTCTTTATTATTTAATTTTTTATTTTCTATAATCTTTTTTTCTTTTTCAAGTTCTTTTAAACTTTTCTTTGGTGTTGGCATATCTTCCGGCATCATACCACCCATATCTTTAATTGCTTTTCTAACTTTCTTGCCTATTTCAAAATGAGCATCATTAGCTGCCTTTTCACTTTGAATATTATCTCTTATTAATTTTTGTTTAGTTTGATTTATTCTAAATAAATTAGCTACTAATTCATCTTCATTCATGTTATCTAATATATCTTCTCTATATCTTAGTTTTTTTCTTTTAAATATATCATCAGCAGTTTCTCCATTATACAATCCTTTATATCCACTATTATGAAATCTGTCTAAGTTTTTAACTCCAGCATTAAGTGCTGCTCTATTCAAAGAATAATTTCCCTTCTTTGTTAACTTTCGTTGATAAAATCTTTTTTCATCTTCTGATAATTTATCATATTCTTGTTCTGAAATTTCTTGTCTTCTAGTTTGAACAGCAAAATACGTTTGTGCAAGAGCAATTACTTTTTTTCTTGGATCCCCATTTTGAGTAATTAAATAACAGGCATATCTAGATAATTCATAATCTTTAATTGTTTTTTTAGCTCCTTTAGGCATTTTTATCGTTTTATTGATGTCAATAAAATGTTCAAATACACTAACTTCACTATTTTCACAAGATTTTTTAGCCTTATTAATTATTTTTTCAAAATTTTGCCAGTTTGAATATTGTAAAACAGGCATTAATTCTCTCGCATACCAAAATTCAAGACCATCCTCGTCTATATGTTTAATTTCTTCAAATGTTTTATAATTATATTTTTCTATATTGCTCAAATACAATTCTCCTTTCGTTTTATTCATGTTTATTGTAATATTTATAAATTATTTTTCTCATACCAAACATCTGTATATCCATCAGATATTGCATCTTCTCCAACAATACAAATTTTATATTTATTACTTAAAATAATATCTATTTGATCAAAGTAGTCTCCACCAGCAGGTATAGTTATCATACTTACTGAATCTCCTTTAAGGTTACCATTTTGAATCCATCGTTCATATTGATGCCTGAATCCATGAAATTTGAAATTTCAAATTTTTGTATTATCATCAATAATTTTTATTTGTTGCTTTTTCTCTTCAGATAATTTTATTTCAGATTCATTCAATTTTCTATACTTAAGATACAATACACTTGGATTATCAAATGTAATAACTAAGCAATTGTGATGTTCAAATTCAATATATATGTCTGTGTCAATTGACAATTTGTTATTTTCTTTTTCAAGTAAATTTTCATAACTATCTGTAAAAAAATTTGTTATTTTTTGCTTTCCAATGCAATTTTCCATAATTGATTCAAAAACACATTCTGCTTCAGTTTTTGTTTGTATATTATTCCATTCCATAATATTTTATCCTTTCACAATATTACTTTTATCATATTAATCAAAAAATGTAAAAATCTCCGATTTAAAAAGTGAGCATTTTCGAGGGTTTGAGGCAATGTTTCTATAAATTGGTTTATCGCAGTTAATATTTGCTTTACTTTCCATTTTTATTTTCCTTGCTTTCTTTTTTTATTTTAGATGTTTCAAATAACAATCTATCAAAATCAGATTGATAAAATCTATCTTGAATTACTTTATATTTTTCATATTCACATTCAGCTTTTTTTACTGTTTCATTATGGCTAACTGAGCCTTTGTCTAACAAGAAATCCAATAGAAATTATCATATCAAGATTATAATATTCTTTAACTCTTGTAACTTTTCTATTGCCTTCTTTTTGAACTTGTGCAATTTTTGCACAAGTTGAACTTTCTTCTAATTCTTCATCTCTATAAATATTTGCTATGTGTCTTATTATTCCAGTTCTATCAACATTAAATAATTTTGCTATTGAATTTACATTAAGCCATACATCTTCATTTTTTATTAAAACTTCAATATTAAAATTTCCATTTTCATCTTGATAAAAAACGATATCTTGATTATTATCTACTAAATTATTATTCATATAATATTTCCTTTCATTACTTTTTATAAAAAATGTAAAAATCTCCGACTAAAAAAGTGAGTGTTTTCAAGGTTTTAGATAGAACTTTCATAAAATCATGATTTCCCAGTTAATCTGTACATTTTGAAATTTTTCATTTTCATTATTTTGTTTCATTTTTTTCACCTTCTTCTAGTTCTATGTGTAAATTTATATCTTCTTCTGTTGGTAGTTTATTTAAAATATCATATAGTAAATTATGTTCCCATGGTAATTTGGCAACAGATTGTTGCCAAATTACATCGTCTTTATATTCTTCATAAAACATTCTCATCGATCTAATATTTTTTTCAGAAAAACCTTTTATATTAGAAAAAGTTAATTTAAGTTCTTCTGAAACTTACTTAACAAAATTAATACCTATGCTTTATTTTCATAAATTATTTTTCCAAGCCTAAAATAAAGCATTATTAAATTACTATTAACTTCTTGCATTGCCTTAAATTGTGTATTTTTTATGTCATCTTTTATTTTATTTATTATATTTTTAAAATCTTTCTCTAGCATTTTACTCCTCCTAGTATAATAATATTAAGTCAAAAAAGACTAAGCATTTTCTATTTTTTTCTATAAGTTATTCGAACTCATAATCTATAATACTTAACCAATTTATGATAAATTTCGGAACAAAAAAATGCCATAACCCAGTTAACATACTCATAATTGTTGTTGTATAATATAATACTTTATATTTAATTTAAAATTTAATTAAATATATTTTATTAATAATATTTCTTTTATCTTTTCTTCAAGTACTAAAGGGCTTTCGATAGGAGAAATTCTCATAATAACCTCACCTTCTGGGCTTATTAAAAATTTTGTAAAATTCCACTTTATATCATTTTCTTTTTTACAAGTCGAGCTTATCTTCTTTATTCCAATCATTGCCATTTTATTTTTTATGCCTTCAATAAACTCCTCAGGAGAATTTTCCTTCAAATATGTGTATAATTTATCTTCATTTTCACCATTTACGTCTATCTTTTTAAATTGATCAAATGTTGTATTATATTTTGATGTGCAAAAATTGTGTATTTCATCATCTGTACCTGGTGCTTGATGTCCAAACTGATTACAAGGAAAATCTAAAATTTCAAGTCCTCTTTCGTGATATTTTTTATATAATTCTTCCAAAGCCTCATATTGTGGTGTAAAGCCACAACCAGTTGCTGTATTAACAATAATTAATACTTTTCCTTTTAATTTACTTAATTCAAATACCGAATTATCTCTTTTAATAACACTCAAATCATAAATACTCATTTCTACCCCCTAATCTGAAACATCAACATCTAATGTGACAGTTACATTATAATCTTTATCTTTTTCTTGAACTTTAAACGTAATAAATTCTTCGGTGCTACTTCTTATAACCAAATCTTTTCCCACTATTTATCATCTCCCATTTGTTATAATATGTTTTTTATTGATTCAATAAATCCTTTGAATAATGCTTGGATTTGTGTTTCCATTTTTTATCGTAATTTTACTACATTAATTAAAAAATGTAAAACTCTCCGATTAAAAAAGTGTGTGTTTTTAATGGTTTAGATGGAACTTTCGTAAAATCATGATTTCCCAATTAATATTACTATTATTTTCCATTTTTATTTTCATTACTTCCTATCATTTTTCTTACTTCTTTATCAAAATCTGAATCAATTTTTTGTGTTTTATTAAATATATCATATTCTTTATTTGCCTTGTTAATAGCATCTTCATGTGATATTTTTCCCTTTTCGTTATCTGGTAAAGTTTTGTATTTTCTAAATGCCAAAAATTCATTAACGCTTTCAGCAAATTCTTTCATTGTAAATGTATTTTCTCTTTCTATCAAATCTTCTATATAATCAAAATAACCAGAAACATTTCTTTCTAAAGTTCTTATTTCTTTTTCGCTTAAATAATTTTTGGCAATTCCAACATCTGATTTTAGTATTCTACCATCTGGTGCATTCTTCCATGTTGTTAATCCTATATGTTCTTTTTTACTATCAACTTTATTATATATGATTTCAGCTGCGGTATTACCTGTTATTGCATAATGAAATTTATTTTGAATTGAAGCATAAAAGTCTTTTGTAACTTGTGAATTCTTATCGTAATCAATACTACATTCTGCATATATATCCGTTACCTGTTGCCAAATTCTTCTTTCGCTTGCTCTAATTGAACGAACTCTTTCAAGTAGTTCTTTAAAGTAATCTTTTCCAAAAGCTGGACCATTTTTTAGCAATTCATCGTTTAAAACAAAACCTTTTTTTATGTACTCTTTCAAAGTTTTAGTTGCCCATGATCTAAATTCTGTTGCTTGCATTGAATTAACTCTATATCCAACTGAAATTATTGCATCTAAACTATAAAAATTTGTATCATACATTTTTCCATCATTCGCAGTTATTCGAATTTTTCGAACAACTGATTTTCCATCTAGTTCATTACTTTCAAATATTTCTTTTAAATGATAATTTATTGTATTAACTTTTACGTCAAAGAGTTTTGCCATCAATTTCTGTGTTAACCAAAAATCTTCATTATCATATAAAACCTCGATTGAAATATTTTCGTTTTTTTTGCTTTGATAAATTATTAAGTTTTTAAAATTTTCTATATTATTCAAAAAATTTTCTCCTTTCGAACTATTAAATTTCATACCTTTTTTATCGTAATTTTACTACATTAATTAAAAAATGTAAAAATCTCCGATTAAAAAAGTGAGTATTTTCAATGGGTTGAGGTGATGTTTTGATTAATACCGATTTTCCAGTTAATATTTGCTTTATTTTCCATTTTTGTTTCCATTACTTTCATTTAAATATTTATTATAAAACTCATCCATAGTTGATATATATTTTTGATCTTGAATTACTCTATATTTCTCGTATTCATTTTCTGCCTTTTCTACTGCTTGTTTATGAGAAATATTTCCTGAATCTTTTAAAACATTTTTTCTTCTAAATTTTAATAGGCTATCTGTTGCATTTATCCAGTCTTTCATTGTCATAACATGTTTGTTAACCCCATATGTTCTTTATTTGAATCTGCTCTTGAATATATTAATTCAGCAGCAGTATGTCCAGAAATAGCATAATGTAGTTTATTTTGTACTATCTTAAAAAAAGCATATGCTTCTTCCGACTTTGGATTGTAGTCTGTTGATGTTGCAATAAATAAATCTGTAATTTTTTGATAAGCCATTCTTTCGCTTGATCTAATTGTCTTAATTCTTTCTAGTAATTCATCAAAGTATTTAGCATCATACTTATTTCCTCTAATGAATCTTTCATCATTAAGAGCAAAGCCTTTTGTCATATATTCCTTTAAAATCTTTGTTGCCCAAATTCTAAATTCTGTAGCTTTTTTTGAATTAACTCTATAACCAACTGATATTATGGCATCTAAATTATAGAATTTAGTTTTATACTTTTTTCCATCTGAAGCAGTTACCGAGAATTCCTCGATAACTGAATTCTTATCTAGTTCATTCTCTCTAAAAATATTTTTTAAGTGTAAGGATATATTATCTACAGAACAATCAAAAACTTCTGCCATACTTTTTTGATTTAGCCACAATGTTTCATCTTTAAATATAGCATCAACCACGACTTCATCATTTTCATTTTTATATATTAGAAAATTGTTTTTTTCTAATTCATCCATTTAAATTTTCTCCTTTTGAACTTATTATATATACATGTATTTAAAGTTTTGAATTTCACGCTTTTTTATCTATAATTTTACTACATTAACCCCAAAATGTAAAAATCACCATTTAAAAAAGTGAGCATTTTCAAGGGTTTAGATGGAACTTTTGTAAAATTATGATTTCCCAGTTAATATTTGCTTTATTTTCCATTTTTTCTTCAGTAATTGAATGACTTGAACACTCTCTATTTATACTCCATTAGTTATAATTTTATATAACTATCGAAACACGTTATTTTTGCTTTTTAAATATCCACAATTTGCTTAAAATATAATTTAATATAATAATAACCACTTGTCCTATAATTTTTACCAAGGTTTCATTACCATGCATTTTTTCTATACCAACATAAACAATAATTGTTTCTACTATTAGTGTAAACACTCTAGCTAAAACAAAGTTTATAAACTCTTTAACTACTTTTATCTTGTTTTTACTATCTGTTTTAAATACAAAGATTTTATTTAAAACATACATAAATATCACTGCAATAACCCATGAAACAATGTTACTAGCAACAACTGACAAGTCTAAAGCTCTACTAATCTTAAAACTAGCAACACTAACTAAAACACCTAGTGCTCCTGAAATTAAGTAATTTGCAATTTCTTCATGTTTTTCATACAAATTTAAAAAATAATAAACTATCTTTTTAAAAGGATTTCCTTTTTTAGCATTTTTTATTAAATAAACAATTGTAACTATTGAGAAAATATAACCCATTAAATATACTGGTAAGTTATACATAAAAAATGGTGAAGGTGCTGTTATTAATACTAAAGGTTCCCTTCCCAATATTGTTAAGCCAATAAATGCCAATACCCATTTTTTGTTTACTAATAAAATTAAAACAGTTATCGAACATAGTATTAATGGTATTAATAAATTCCAAAAAATATAATAATATGGTTTAACATTTAAGTTTTCATCAGTGCATGCAAGTAAATAAATTGTCTTATTTCTTAATGAATTTGATAAAGGATATTTTTTTATTGAATTTATCTCTGCCCACAATTTTCCAGCAATATTAAATTTATCATATAGCTTTGAAGCAATACCTGGACCATTATGCATATTGCTTATTACTCGACTTTTATTATTTTTTACTTCTATACCAGTAGAATCAATAAAATTTTTACACATAAAATTAATTGGTGGTTTTGGATAATTTTTTAATAATGTAGAAAAAGCTTTTATCATTTCCTTATAGTCTTCATCACTATAATTTTTTCTTACAAGATTATTCCAATATAATGTAATTCCAGAACCTTTACTATTATATATCATATCTAATTTAAAAACATCATTTATTTCTTTTAACTCATTTTTATACTTATCTTTATCTGCAACTCGTACCACTTCAGTTAAAGAGTTAACATAGCCTGTAATTGAATAATTATTTGTTCCTATTAAATAATTATTTATTTTCATTATTGATAAAGTAGCAATTAAAGAAATCAATATAATACTAAATATTTTTTTAATGCTTATCATTTTTCTGCCATATAATAATAACACAATTGCAACAGCAATTATATAGTAAATTGCTTCAGTTCTCCAAGAAGCTACAATTATTGTTAAAATTGTTATATAAAAAGCTTCAATATTATCAATTTTTGTTTTGTTCAAATAATTTATCAATAATTTTGAAATTAATAATAAATCTATATATGTATATATTCCCATTCTGAAGCCACTAAATAAATAGCTCAATACTGGTGGAAATATCGTTGGTAAAAATAATATTACTGCAAGAATTATTCTGTATTTTTTATTTTTTATATTAAGAGCATTTACAATTCCATTTATAGAATATCCAACTATAAAAGATGCAAATAAAATCTGAATCATAATAAATCCAGAAGCAAATGGTAGCAATTGTAAGCATGCTCCCATATACAAACCAGACATAAAATGCTGCCATGCTGTCAAATCATATGATGAACAATTTTTTAAAATGTCAATATCATCCAATGACCATGTCCCTGGCCATACAAATAGTAGTAATATAAAAGTTATAATAAAATAAATAACACCAATATATATTTCTCCTACATTTTTATTACTTTTTTTATTTTTATATAATCTACTAAAATTTGCAATAATAATATATAAAAATATAAATGAAAATACTTTTATTGCAACCATTTGAGATGTTACTCTAAAAGTTTTATTTGCTATATCTTGATTAAAGTAAGCAAACCTTACACCTAAAATATTCCATATAACCCAAAAAATTAATGTAATAGTTAAAGACTTTTTATCTATCAATTTTTTTAAAAACCCTTTTAAATCTATACCTTCTGTTAGTTTCATTTTATTATATATAACCCCTTTATTATAATTTTTCAAATTTTTTAACTTCCTCTGGTGTTCCTAATACATGTACTTTCTCTTTTGGTAAATTAGATATTTTTACTATTAATCCTTTTTCAATCATATAATTATATAAGGGAGCAATATACTTTTCATTTTTTTCCAAATGAGAATCGTCATTATAATATTCATTATATATTTTTTCATATAATCTACAAGTTTTAAAATAATATAATCCAATTGTACAATTATTAGAAATTCTTTGCTTTTCCCTTACTTCAATTGCATTTTCGTTTTTATCTAATTTAACAAAGCTCCAATGGTCGCCTTCTCCATTAAAGCATGGAATAAATCCATCTCCTTGTATATCTGAATATTTTATAACATTAGGTTCTACATATGTATCTATATTATAAATAATAGCCTCTTCATTTTCTTTCCAATATTTTTTAGCCAATAATGCAGTAGTTGCTTGTCCATCAGTTAATTTATCTAATTCTATTATGTTAAAATCTGTAATTTCTATTTTTTCACATTCTTTTTTTATAAATTCTTCTCCATTATTTTCTTTTCTATCAATAAAAATATATTTAACATTTTCTTGTTTATTAAAATCAGCTAAACTTAGCATAGACCATTCAAATAATGTTTTGTCTTTAACTTCAATCATATATTTTGGTACATTATATCCAGCTTTTCTAAATCTTGATCCAAGTCCGGCCATTGTAATAATAATATTCATAACAATTAATCTCCTTTTATTTATGTTTTCTTGAAGAATTTTTACAAATTTGTTCAAGTTCTTCAAATGAATGATTCAAAAATTAATCAGGTCTTACTGTTCTGTCATCTATGTATAATCCTCTATATCTGATATTAAATCTTTATATTCTTCATCTTTATTTTTTATAGGACATAATGTCCCATCAATATCAAATACTAAACTAACATCTTCATACATTTGCTTCAATCTCATTTATTATATTGATTGCATTTAGAATAAATCCAAAAACTTTATGTGGATTATCAATATGTAATGGTAACATTGATAAAAATAAACTAGCTTCATATATTCTAATCAAATTATATTCAAATCCATATTTATTTAAATATTCTTTAAATATTTCCACATATTTTTTATTATCAAAATTTATATTTAAATTAAATTTCATATTTTTATCTAATTCAATAGAAAATGCATCAACATTGAAAAAATCATAATTACCACAAATTGAATGTGATAATTTTGCAATATCATAATATTGGTCAGTCCATAATTCCTCTTCTTTTAAACATCCTTTTGGGTCAATCAATCTTAATAGATTTATTTCTTTGCTATATAACATATTAGCAAAAAATACATCACCATGTCCTATAACAAATTTGTACTTTTTATCTTTAATATATTTTTTCTTAGCATAATAATATAACTTTTTATATTCTTCAATTATATCATCAATTGAATTATACTCTGTGCCACTTTGGATTAACAATTTTAAGTTTTTGTATTGCTCTAATTTTTTTAAATTTTCTACTCTTTTTTCTACCTTTTTTATATATAGTTCATCTTGCATTTTTTCAAATTCATCTTTTGAAATATCTCTTTGTGGTCTAATACTAAAGAAATAAAAGATTTTGTCCATTATATGTCTAAATTCTTTTTCATCTATTGCTTCATGTGTCCATCTTATAGCAATATCAGTCATTGGCATTCTTTCCATTGTGTAAGAAGCATAATCACCATGGTCTTTAAAATTATATGGCATTACCATCCATGATTTCATTTCTTCAGGTAATAACCAATAATATTTATATTCTTTTTCCATTTTTAATTTATCTTTGCTTTTCTTTGTAACTATATATTTGTCCCCTTCCAAAGAATTAAAAAATCTTGAATCAAATCCTCCTGAAATATAAATGAGCAAATTATCATATTCTCCTAAATCCATAAAATAATTTATTTCAGTAACATTTTCTTTTTCGAATTCTATATTTCCAACTGATGTATACTCTTTCAAAAAATTCAAATAATCACCTTTATTTGAAAAAATAACTCCTATATTAGTGTTATTTTTTAATGTCATTGTTTGCTTAATAAATTGTAATTTTTCCAATAACACATCAAACTTTTCATTATCAGTAATTGCATAATTAGACATAATATGGAAAAATATTGTATTATTAGAATAGCTTTTAATAAATTTAAAATCATTCAATTTATCAATTTTTATAAAATCAATATCTAATTTTAATTTATTTATCTCATCTTCTATTCTTGTAAATAATTTTTTTCTTTTCAATACAATATTTCCAAAACTTTTGTCTCCAATTATTGTTTTTATTCTATCTTTTGGAGTTATAGTATCATCATAAACTAAAGCTACTTTTTGCATTTTATCTTATCTCCTAACTTTTTAATATACATAATAATTAAAATTCCCATTATAGATATAATTCCAATAGAAACATAAATACTTAAAATAATATTTTTTCCACCAAAAAATGCGTCATTAAGATAATTAGATATAGCTAATGAGCTCATTTTAATATTATAGAATTTTGCTGTTAATTCCATAAATAAAATTTCAAATCCCCATGATACAAAAGTAAGTAAAAATAATAATGGGAATCTACCCCTTATCATTTTTTTAGCACTTAAATATATGTTATTAACTTCTTCAAGCATTTTTAAAGCATAAACACTATTTTTATTTTCTTTTTTTGTAATAAAAAATGTATTTAAATATGTATATGTAGATTCAAATGTTGTAAATATTATAAAGAATAAAACTAAAAATAATATTATTAACATAGTTATTGTTTGAATTTCTACTTTATTGATTAATGATATTGCTATAAGCATTATTGATAAAACAATTGCATCAAAAAACTTGTCCATTAAAACAATTATTATACCATTTAAATAATGTTTATTTTTATTTCCAATTAAATACATTCTATAAAATTCACCTATTTTATATGGTAAACATATATTAACAAAAAGTGAAGTTGTATAAATTTTGAATAAATCAACTGATTTTATATTTTCTTCAAGAGAAATAACATATAATCTAAAAAATTTAAATAATTGAATTATTATAAATATTAACACTAATACAATTAAAGTTATTGGATTATTAAACTGTTTAAAATTTATTAAATCTTTTTTTATTATAAAAATTATAGTGAGTATTAAAAAAAACAAATTAATAAAATAATATAGTGCTTTATTTTTCTTCATTTTCTATCTCCCTAAAACTATAATTATCTATCTTTTTTTCTCTTAACTCTTTTGTAATAAATTTATGGTTAAACATATACTTTATAAGCATACCCAAAACATTAAATGCCTGACTTGTAAGTTTAACATTTGAAACTTGATCTGATTCTTTCCATAAAATTGGAAAAAATTTAATATCTTGTTTATAATAGTTTGTTGCTAAAATCATACAATAATTGAATGTTAATCTATCTGGGAATTTATGATAAAAATTATTTTTTAACATATTTACATTGTACAAATTTAGACCAGATCCTAAATCATATATTTTTTTATGTACAACTATTGAAAATAATACATTATATACTCTATTTCCAAAAGTTCTAAATTTGGAATACCCTTCCAACCTTGAATTTTTCATAAATCTTGCACCTAAAAGGCAATCATGTTTTTTATATTCTCCATTTTTTAAGTATGGCAATATATCTTTTATATCACCTTGGTCGTCTCCATGCAAAACAATAACATAGTCAAAATTATTTTTTATTGCATAGTTAAAAGCCACTTTATGTGATCCACCTAAATTATAATTGTCATCATTTCTAAGTACTTTTATTGGCTTTTCTTTATGTTCTTTTTTGTAATCTAATACTACTTTTTCAGTATTATCTGTGCTCCTATTGTTTATAAAAATAATTTCTGTTAAATATTCTAATATTTCATTGTTTATACTATCTAGTACTCTTATGATTTGTTTTTCACAATTGTATCCTGGAATAAAAATTAGTATTTTTTCTTTGTTCATCTTTTTCTCCCTTTATATTATCTTTATTTTTTATTTGAATATTTTATCCAATGTTTTTTATTTATTATTTTGTATTAAAATCAAAACATTAAATAATTGGTGGAGATGAGGAGGGTCAAACTCCTGTCCATAATATCTTCCAAATCTCATTTAAAATTTGTCATATCAACATATGGTTTTTCATTATCAACTCTATCATATATTAATTCTGCTGCTGTATGTTCATGAGAACAGCCTAATGTAAAAATCTTAAAGTAAAAATCCAGTATTTTAAGTGTTTGAAATAGATTTTATATAAATACACGTATTCCAATTAATATTAGTTTTATTTTAATTTAACTCTAACATAGCCAATTTATAATATTTATTTTTTTAATTCCATTATAGTCAGTATCAAGGTCATTATCCATTGTCAACAAATACTTTGGATAAAAATCTCCAGTTTTTTGAAGAGATTTTAGTTCTCTTTCCAATGTATTTTCATCTCTTACGCTTAGGGAAACTTGATAGTATTCTAAGCCGTTTTCATTTTCTGCAACAAAATCAATTTCCAATTCATCTACCTTGCCTGTATAAACTTTATATCCCATTCTTAATAATTCTAAATATACAATATTTTCTAGCATATGTCCCATATCTTGTGATGCCTTTTTACCCAAAAGATAATTTCTAAACCCCATATCTACAGCATAATATTTATATCCACTTGCTAAAGCTTTCTTTCCTTTTACATCAAACCTATCAAATATTGTTGATTTTCCACATCTTCTAATTCCTGTTACTATTTTTATTATGTCTTTATCTTTTAATTTTATCAATTTATCTAGGTAATTCTGTCTTTGTATTATAAATTTCACCTCATTATTAATATACACTAATGTTCATAAAAAAATCAAGAGTGTTGAAAAAGATTTCCAACACTCTTGGCTTTTCTTATATACTGGAAATATTTTATTTTTAGCATGAACATTTTAAGGCAAAATATACAAAAAGGAATGAAACATAATTTTCATTCCTTTTTTATATATTTTATTATTTATCTACTAATTGATATTTGCTTATCCAATAACCTCTCAATTCTTTTCCATTGAAGGTAAATGCTTCTGGTACCTTATATCCTGTTGTGCAATTTTCATTTGTTATATCTGTTGTAACAAATACAACTTCTGTTCTTTGTTTTGCCTTATCCGCATCTGTTATTGCATATTCATACCTTGGTATCCAAGTAAAATATGATACCTTATCATTTGCTTTTACAACTATATTTGCCCAATTTTGTGTTGCATAGTCGTACCAATTATTTGGTGCAGATTCGCTAATTGGAATATCGCTATGCTCTGTTCCATCTGCATCGTAATATACATAAAATGTTTTGTCTTTTTCAAAGCCTGTTAAATCTGGTGTTACATCAACGCTTGTTTTAACTTTCTTTGTTACTGCTCCTACAAAATTATCTTCTGCATCTCGCAAAATAATATTTATTGTATATTGCGTGTTTGCTTTAAGTCCAGAATAAGCATAGTGTTCTGTTAGGCTTGTTCCGTTGTTTACCTTATCTCCATTTAAGTAATATTCGATTTTTGTTGGTGTTCTGCCTGTTGAATTTGATATATCCCCAACAATTAAGCTATTGCTTCCTGCTGAAATTTCTGCATTTACTTTTGCTGTTCCTTCTGCTAGCTGATATTTGCTTACCCAATATCCTGTTAACTCTGTTCCATTAAAGGTGAATGCTTCTGGTATTTTGTATCCATCTGTTGTTTCTGTTGTTGTACCCTTCAAGAATTTAATATATGTTCTTTGGCTTACCTTATTTAACATATATTCGTATCTTGGTATCCATGTTAAATATGTTTCAAGTCCATTATTTCTTGTAACAACATTTGCCCAATTTGCTATTGAATAGTTGTACCATTCTTCTGGTGCAGGTTTACTAATTGGTGTTTCGTTATGTTCTTTGCCATCTTCATCCCAATATACGTAGAAGGTTGTATCTGGGTCAAATTGTGAAACATCTGGTGGATTTGGGTCTGAGACTTCGTTTGTTTTTGTCATACTTCCTATTATTTCCCCATTTGCATCTAAAATGGTTACATTAATTACTTTTTCACCTTCAGGTATGTCTGTAAATGTATATCCACTAGAAGTAGAATCCTTTTCTCTATGTCTTTCAACACCATCTAAATAATATACATATTCTGCAACTGTTTTATCTGTATTTAAAGTAATTTCCTGTATATTAATTGTTTTTAAATTAACAGTTGCCGCATAATCTATTATATATTTAGATAGTTCATTTAATTGATATTTACTTATCCAATAGCCTGGAATAATGCAATTTTCATTATTTCCTATAGTATGCTCTCCAAATTGTTGTATAAAGTTAAATGCTTCTGGTATTTTATATCCCTGTGATTCTAATGTTTCCCATGTTGTAATATTTCCACTTGAGTCTTGGTAATTGTTATACACATCTATAAATTTTACATCCATTCTTTCATTTCCAGCTGTTTGATTTTTAGAATCTACTTTGTAGCAATAGCGTGGTATCCACACATAATATGAACTTAGACCCTCATTTTCGCAATATATATTTGCCCAATGTGCGTCTCCGTGCACCTTCTGTATTTGTATTATTATAGTTATACCAATTATCTGGTTTTGTTCCTACTAAAAAATTACCTGGTACTAAATTTCCACTTGAATTTATATATAAATATCTTGTTTTTTTCTTCTCAAATGATGAAACATCTGGTTCATTTGAATAAACTCCATTTACTAAAGAATATGTACCTTGAATTCTTGGAATTTCAAAGTCCACTGTTAAAGTCTTTTTTGTTCCATTTTTTAAAGTCACTTCAAAATTATATGGATTATAGTCATCTTTTTTTGTTTTTCTATCTTCCATTTCATAATCAAATGAAACCTTTTCTTTTCCATTGCCAGAAATTTGCATATTATCTTTCTTTACAAATTCTATACCTTTTTCCTCATATACTGTTACTAAACATTTTCCAATTTTTCCATTAACTTCATATACTTGATAATTAATTTCTGGTAATTTTTCTGCATTTTTCTTTTCAATTGCCTGTCTAATACTTGAAACTGAAACAACAACAAGAAGGAGCAAAATTAATGCTAAACTTAAAATTAATATTATTTTTTTATTTAATTTTCCTCTCAATTTTAATTTTTTCATAATTTTGCTCCTTTTTTTGTATTTACGGACGTGCGATGCACGACCCTACGATTATTTCTCTACTAATTGATATTTGCTTATCCAATAACCTCTCAATTCTTTTTTATTGAAGGTAAATGCTTCTGGCACCTTATATCCTGTTGTGCAATTTTCATTTGTTGTATCTGTTGTAACAAATACAACTTCTGTTCTTTGTTTTGCCTTATCTGCATCTGTTATTGCATATTCGTACCTTGGTATCCAAGTAAAATATGATACTTTATCATTTGCTTTTACAACTATGTTTGCCCAATTTTGTGTTGCATAGTCGTACCAATTATTTGGTGCAGATTCGCTAATTGGAATATCGCTATGCTCTGTTCCATCTGCATCGTAATATACATAAAATGTTTTGTCTTTTTCAAAGCCTGTTAAATCTGGTGTTACATCAACGCTTGTTTTAACTTTCTTTGTTACTGCTCCTACAAAATTATCTTCTGCATCTCGCAAAATAATATTTATTGTATATTGCGTGTTTGCTTTAAGTCCAGAATAAGCATAGTGTTCTGTTAGGCTTGTTCCGTTGTTTACCTTATCTCCATTTAAGTAATATTCGATTTTTGTTGGTGTTCCTCCTGTTGAATTTGATATATCCCCAACAATTAAACTATTGCTTCCTGCTGAAATTTCTGCATTTACTTTTGCTGTTCCTTCTGCTAATTGATATTTACTTACCCAATAGCCTGTTAGCTCTGTTCCATTAAAGGTGAATGCTTCTGGTATCTTGTAACCTGCTGGAATGTCTCTTGTTGTGCCTTTTAAAAATTTAATATAACTTCTTTGTGAAGTTGAATTTAAAGCATAGGCATATCTAGGTATCCATACAAAATATGCTTCTAATCCATTATTTCTTGTAACAACATTTGCCCAATTTGCAGTAGTATAATCGTACCAAGCAGATGGAGCTGCCCTGCTAATTGGAACTTCATTATGTTCTTTTCCATCTTCGTCCCAATATACGTAGAAAGTTGTATCTGGGTCAAATTGTGAAACATCTGGCACATTTGTTTCTGCAACTTCATATTTCTTAGTAAAACTTCCTACAATTTCTCCATTTTCATCTAATGCTGTAACATTTATTGTTTTATTTCCTCTTGCTAATCCTGTTATTTTATAATCTTCAGCCTTTTTACTTTCGTGTACAATTTTTCCATTTATTGCATAAGTATATTTTTTTATTGTTTTTTGTGTGGCTGTTGCAATATTTTGTATTGTCATTGATGTTGTACCTGCTGCAACATCAAAATTTACAGGGTATGAACCTAGCTCATTTAATTGATATTTGCTTATCCAATAACCTGGCAGGTCTTTATTATTAAAGTTAAATGCTTCTGGAAGTTTGTATCCTTGTGTTTGTAAATCTTCCCAAGATGTTTGGTTTCCACTTTCATCTATATATTCATTTTGTAAATTTATAAATTTTACATCTGTTCTTTGGCTTTTAGAATCTACTTTATAGCAATAGCGAGGAATCCATACATAGAAACAAGTTAAGCCATCAGATTCAACACAAATATTTGCCCAATTTTGACTTTTGTAATCGTACCAATCAGCATCTGGCTTTTTATTTATCCAATTGCCAACTGACATATTACCTTTTTTGTCAAGTTTAACATATCTTGTTTTGTCTTTTTCAAGTCCCATATTTAATTGAGGTGTGCATAAATAGACACCATTTACTAGCTCATAGTTACCATTTACAATTTGAATGCCTTCAGGCTTTCCTGCAAACGCATACACTTTTATTCCTATATCTTCACACCATTTTGTCTGTTTTTCATTGTTATCTATTTTATCCTGTGAAACATAGTATAAATCTCCATCTAAAACAATACAATATTGTTCTTCTGTTTTTCCAACAGATGTTAAAATTTTAGAAATATCTTGAACACTTGCTTGGTCTATTTCCAATCCATCTTGTGTAATTATTTCTTTTAAAACTTCTCCAGCATTTATTTTGGAATCTTTACCTTCCATTTCAAGCCCTGCGTTATACATAAATAGTTCTTCTGAAATTTTTTGCATTTTTGTTTTAAATTTGGCTTCGTTTGCTCTTCCTATAATTCCTCCACTAGAAATCATAGAAATTGTAATAGCTGCTAGAATAAGCATAACAATTATGGTAATAATTAGTGCCATAAGGGTAATTCCTTTGTTATTTTTCATATACCTTAGTACCTCTCTATGTTTTTATGAATTTATTCATTTCTATAATAATCTACTTTTTCGTTATAAATCCAGTCACATCTATAAATAACATCATTTATTAATTTATATGTATCTGCGTTATGTGCGTGTGCTATCCAAGAAACAATACTTCTTGTAGCTTTTTCTTGATTGAAATTTTCCCTTTTGTAGAATTTATTAAAATTTCTTACTCTCTTATAAATTTTTGTTTTATTTGATTTTTTTAGTAATATATGGCTATAATATACTTTATACCCTAAAAAATTTATTCCCTCGTCAACTCTTGTGTAACTCGTTTTTTTATTTAACTTTAGTTTTAATTTTTTCTTAAGGAATTCAACAATTTCATTTTTCATTTTTATACACTCTTTTTTGTCATTAAGAATTAATACAAAGTCATCTACATATCTTATATAGTATTTTATTTTGCATTTTTATACACTCTTTTTTGTCATTAAGAATTAATACAAAGTCATCTACATATCTTATATAGTATTTTATTTTGCATTTTTCTTTAATAAAGTGGTCAAGCTCATTTAAATAAATATTTGCAAAATATTGTGATGTATAATTTCCAATAGGAATTCCTTCTCTTTCCTCTGTATCATATATATATTGTTTTGTCATTTTTAAAAACCTTTGGTCTTTAACTTTCCTACTTATGATTTGATATAAAATTTCTTTATCAATTGAATAAAAAAACTTGGATATGTCACATTTTAAGACATAAGCATTTTTATTACTCTTTTGTGTGTTATACATATACCTTTTTAAAGTTTTAACTGCCTTATGTACACCTCTGCCTGGCAAGCAAGCGTATGAATCCTTAATCATCTTAGGTATAAATATTGGTTTTATGAATTGTTCTACATACCACTGTTGTATTACTCTATCTTTAAAAGGCAATGCTTCAATAATTCTTTCCTTCGGTATTGTTATTTTAAATTTATTATATTTGCCAATTTTGTATGTATCATTATATAAACTTTTTAAGCTGTCCAAAATATTCTCTGCTAAATTCATTTCATATAATATTACTTCTTTGTTGTAGTGCTTGCCTTTTGAAGAACGGTAATATGCATCATACATATATTTGAATTTCAGATTTTCCATAAATATATTATTTACTCGTTTCGGCATGATTTAATCCAACCTCCAACTAATTTTCCAATTTCAGAAATGTTGTTTCCCCATACCATATAATTTTTCTGAGTAATATATTTATTTTTATAAGATATTAATATTAATGTTTTTAAAAATTGTAATTCAATATCTGCTCTATTTAAATATTTAAGTTTCTCAGTTTTTTTAAATTCTTTCCATGCATAAATTAATAGTTTTAATATAGTATATAGTGTATTTTTTATATCATTACATAAATCGAATCTTTCAGATTTAGGAAATTTCTTTAATAAATTTAATGAATAAAATATTAAATTATTCATTTTTTCTAATGTTATTAATTTACTATCCTTTTTAGGCATATTAATTTTCCTTATTATTAACAATTACTATTGCATTACATTCAAACTTTAAGATTTTACTAGCACTGCAATAAATTTTTTATTTTTTACCGATTTGGTCAATCGGAGGGAATTATTCTTCTTTTATATATAATATACATTCGGAAATATCCTTAAATATCTCCCCTCTAGTACACTTATTAAATAAGTACTTATATAAAAGTCCGCTCGCCTACTACTATCACTGCACGACTGGCATGACCCTTACTCCAATACGCTGCCTGCTGCGCATCTCTGTTGTTGTTGTTGTTGTTGTTGTTCCAGTTGTTAGTGTTCCAGCGACTATACCCATATCCATAATATACGAAAAGTACAATTAAATTAGTATATTATGGAAATTATAGAAGGGTATATTTGAGCCCAGAATAACCCCCAAGTATTCTTATGAATAAAATGTATTGTATTAATGAAATGCAAGGGACAGAACAACCAATTAAAGTCCGCTCGCCTACTACTATCACTGCACGACTGGCATGACCCTTACTCCAATACGCTGCCTGCTGCGCATCTCTGCTGAGGTCGATGTTGCTGCCGTAGTCCCAGTTGTCAGTGCGCCAGCGACCATACCCATATCCATAATACGAAAATATACTTCCTCCATAGGCTCTAAGTAAGGTTGCATCAGCATTTGCATTTACGGGTCTATAATTGTTATTATCTGTATAGTCTGATATCCAAATACTTGCATTTGAACCATGCCAATCTTGTGTTTCAGATATTGCATCACCTGTTTTTGCTACATAATTTGACCCACTTGATGTTGCACTCCTAAGGTCTCCATTAAAATTTCCATCTGTTCTATTTGCATTAACACTAACGTTCATTCCATTATATGCATTTTTGTATCTTGCATCTGCATTTTTATATGTTGAAGATGAGGTAACTTGTCCTGCTGCAACTAGCTCTTGATTCAAATACATATATACTCCACTTTTATTTCCAGTTGTTGTTTCCCCGTCGTTTATTTTTGTAGGCTTACCATAGCTAGATGCAGAAAGTATTGCTAAGGCTCCATATTCTGTGTTTTTTTCCATGTGCACATCCATATTATTTGAATTTGAACTTGGTGTTAAATTTGAATTTACTGTTTCTGTTTTTCCTAGTGCTCCACCTGCTTGTTCCATTGTTCTTACACTTGACATCCAGCCATCTATATTTTTTGTACTTCCTGCACTTCCGTCTGCCTGCAAGGCTGCAAATGAAGTAGGTAGGCACATTAGGCTTATTGTTGCTATAAGTGTAATGCTTGCAATAATTTTAGTTAATTTGTTTTTCATACTTTTCCTCCTTGTATAATTTTTTTACATTATTTTTTCCTCTGTGCATTATTTTAAACTAATATAATATTTTTTTCAATAGAAATAAGAAAATATCAATATTTTATTTATTTTTAATATAAGAACCTGCACTACAGCCTAACCAACCAACATGGGCTAAAGCTGTAGGTGAGGTCTAAAGCAACCTTGTTATAATTCCATACTATTTTGATTTAATAAAAATTCCTTTAACCCGATTACATTTATTCCTTCCTCCGTAATCCAATTTTTTATATCATCTTTAACAACTATTATTTTCTTAAAATTATCACGGATATTCAATAATGGTCTTTCCTCTTGAATTGTTTTTTCTCTTGTTGGAAGAGCTAAAGCGGATTGAATGTAATATCTCTTATTAAATCGATTACAAACAAAATCCACTTCATATTGTTTTTTACTATCTCCTTCACGATATTCAACTACTCCAACATCTACATTATATCCTCTATATAATAATTCGTTATATATAATATTTTCCATTATATGAGTTTCTTCTTGTTGTCTAAAATTTAATCTGCAATTTCTAAGTCCAATATCTGTAAAATAATATTTATATGGAGTCTGAATATATTTTTTTCCTTTAACATCATATCTTTCTGCTTTTTCTATCATAAATGCATCCAACAGATAATTTGTATATGATGTTATTGTATTTACAGAAATTTCCTTTATTCCAATACTTTCAAATGTATTTGATAGTTTATTTGGATTTGTTAGCGAGCCAATAGATGAAGCTAATATGTTAATTAAAGAATCAATAACATCTACTCTTAATATATTGTTCCTTTCTATAATATCTTTAATATATGTTTGTTCAAATAACATTTTTAGATATTTACTTTTTTCTTCTTCTGTTTTATATGAAAGTATCCTTGGCATTCCTCCATAAGTAATGTATTCATCCCAAGCCTCTTTCTCATTTCCTTTAAATGCTGGCAAAAATTCAGAAAAACTTAATGGATATATTCTTATTTCATCACCTCTTCCTCTAAATTCTGTTATAATATCAGAAGAAAGAAATTTAGAATTACTTCCAGTTACATATACATCTAAATTTTTAATATGCAAAAATCCATTTAAAACTGATTCAAAGTTTTCAACTTGTTGTATTTCATCCAAAATAACATAATACATTTTTTCATCTATTATTAAACTTTTTACATAATCATAAAGTTTTTTTGGATTATGATATTCTATATTAGAAATTTCATCCAAATCTAGCTTAATTATATGCTTATCATCAATTCCTATACCTTTTAAATAATTAATATACATTGGATCTAATAGATAGGATTTTCCGCTTCTGCGCATACCAGTAATAATTTTAACCAAACCATTTTCTTTTTTATTAATTAACTTATTTAAATATACGTTTCTTTTTATTTCTTGCATATTTACCTCCATTGAATATTTTTTCCGTTTTTGGAATTTTTATTCAACGCAATTATATTATCTTTATGGTTTAATTTCAAGTATATTTATTGATTTACTTTTAAATATATTTTTAATATATTTATCATAATTTGTACTTTCAATATAAGTACCTTTGTTATCAATATTTGCTATAAAATTTTCAATATCTTCTTTGTTTTCTTAATTGCTTTTATATAACCATCGCGAATGCGGTACGATGGGACAAGATAACTGTCCCATTTGCTTTCATCCTATAAAAACTATACTTTATTATTTAGCCATCTTGCAATATCATAAACTTGTATACCTTCATAAGTGTACATATCATTTTTAGTTCTAGCAATTAATATTTTAGGATATGCATCCTTTATTTTTAATAATGATTCAACCTCTCTATTAAATGTACTTTCTTCTTCAATATTGCTTGATACCTGAATATATATTTTTTCATCTTTTTTCATTGCTACAAAATCTATTTCTTTGTTATAAAGTTCTCCCACATATATATTATAACCACGTCTAAGTAATTCTATTGCAACAATATTCTCATATATGTTTCTTTTATTTAAATTTTTTCTTCCTAATAACGCATATTTAAATGATTGATCAACAAGGTAATATTTATCTTGACTTGCCAAATAGTTTTTGCCTTGAATATCATATCTTTTTACTTTATAATATAAAAACGAATTACATAAATATCCTATATAATTTCCTATTGTTTTATGATTAGTGTCTTCGTTATTCGTATTCAATGTTTCAGCAATATTGCGAAGAGAAGTTAATCTTGAAATATTATCCATCAAAAAATCATTAAGTTTGTATAGTAACTGTTCGTTCTTTATTCCATATTTCTGTATTATATCTCTTACAATTAATGTCTTATAAACATCTGCAACATATTCATATTTATCTTTATCTTTATTATAATTATAACTTCCAGACATTCCACCTTCAAAAAAATAATCATCAAAAGCTTTATCTATGTCATCTATTTCATAATATTTATTAAATTCTTTAAATGAAAATGGATAAATAGCTATTTCAAAAGTTCTTCCTGTAAATAACGTAGCTAAATCACTACTAGATAAAAATGCATTAGAACCTGTTAAATATATATCATATTTTTCTTCAGCATGAAAACTATTTATTGCTTTTTCAAATCCATTACACATTTGAATTTCATCAATTATGACAAAATTATGCTTGTTTTTAATATAATGAGATAATATATAGTCATTTAGTTTATGATATTCTTTTAAGTTCTCAAATTCAATTAAGCTATAATTTATATAAATTATATTTTGATTTTCTATATTATTAGTAATATAATCTTTAAATAAATCAATTAATTTTGATTTTCCACTACGTCTAACACCTGTAACAATTTTTATATCTGGAGTTCCAATAACATCTATAAGCCTATTTAAATAATCTCTTTCAATTAATTTCATAAAAAGTCACCTCGTAATTATTATACTCTGTTTGTTTCCCAAAATCAATTTTTTCTTAGTTTTGGGAAGTATAGTATTATTATACTCAAACTATTTAAAACTATTCTTTATCATTAAACTCAGCAATTAAATTGCGGTATATTTTGATACCGCACATTTTTGGCTCCTTAGCCATAGTTTTTTACAACTTTTTTTACGAGTGATATAAAATCAATCATTTTCAGCTAAATACATATAAGTAGCACATACAGACATAGAGCTAGTTATTATAACTACAATAGTTAAAATTAGAAAAATTTTTTATTCAACAGTACCCTTGCAAAATCCAATAAATCACCCAAATGATTTTCAATAACATCTTTTAAAATTTCTTCATCTATTTCTTTGTAGTCATGTACTGCTATATTCCTAAAGCCAACCATTCCTTGCATATTTCTAGACATAGTTTTATCAATAATTCCAGACTCCTCTAGTATAATAAAGGCTTCCCTTTTTGTCTGTGGCAAGCCTAACTTTCTTGTAGATACAACATATAAAGCTAAATCTAGAACAGCTTCGCATGCCCTTTGCAAATTTAGTAATATCATATCCATTTTTCTATAATCTTTTAGATTTTTACAGTCTCCGTCATATTCCTCATTTATTCTATTTATGCATTTTTCTATTGTTTCAAATTTATTTAAAATAACACCTTTATTTTCCATAAATTGTGCCTCCATTTTTAACTCTATTAATAATATCTTGTCTGCCCTCATTTAATTCAATATACTCTCTTATCATATCTATCTTGCATAATTCATATCTATAATCATCGATACAGTATAGAACTTTTCCATTCATCAAAATTTCATATTTTATGCTATCATATACATCATCTGATTTTATATTAATTAAATCTACATCCTTTTTTACTTGTTTTTCCAATTCTTGTTTAGCCATGAACAATTTTTTCTTATCTAAATCATTAGAAATAAATGCAATATCTATGTCACTTTCTTCATTTTGCGAATTTCTACTATAGCTTCCAAATAGTATAATTACAAGCGGATTAAATTCTTTTTTTATATAATTAACTATCGTTTCTAATGTTTTCTGTATATTTTCCATAATTATTTTCTGCACTCCCTCATGATTTAACTTTAGTAATATTATATTAAATATTTCTTCTGTAATTTTATATTAAGCAACATTAAAAATCAATCATTTTTTAATTATTTTTGATATCAACTAATTCTACTTTATTACTAATAATTAAAATTCCACCTTGCATCTATTTTAATAACATCTTAGCTGTATTTGAATAATATGTAATAGAGGTATTTTTTAATGTTTTTATTTTATGATGCAAAAGCATATATCAAAGGTTATAAGAAGTATCCAAATATTAATGGATTTGAAAATAATGGTTAACATCACAACCAGCTGGGAATTCGGGTATGAAAATCGCTTGTTGCAAAATTACAAGATAAAAATTTTTGGGGCACGTACTGAAAAATGTTTTTACCGCACTCTAACGTGTCCCAAAATTCTTTTCACATTAATTTTAACCAATATTGTTTTATGTTTTCTGGTTTGAATTTTAAGCTTTTTTCTATTGCCATTGTTCCAAACTCTATTCTTCTTTCTTTATCATTTAATAAATTTATAATTTTTCCCGCCATTTTTTCCTTATTTCTATCTTGAATAATAAAACCATTTATATTATTATCTATAATTTCTTTTACACCTTCTGCTGAACTAAAGGCAACACATGGAATTCCATAGCTAAAAGTTTCAAGAATTGACAATCCAAAAGACTCTGTAAATGAAGTATTTATTCCAATACTTGTATTTAATAGTATTTTTTCAATCTCATCTTTGTTTTTAAATCCGTGCATAATAATATTGTTTTCTAATCCATATTCTTTTATTTTTTTTAACATATTATTTTTTTCATTGCCATCTCCAATAACATTTAAAATGCAATCATTATTTTTTTTATGAACAAGGCTAAACACATCAATAAGGTCTAAAACACCCTTTTCCTGTGAAAGCCTTCCTATATATGTTATTTCTTTATTTTCTAAATTAGATTTTTTTTCTGGAATATAATCTAGACTTAAAGGAATATTTACAACTTCACATTTTTCATCTTTTAATTTTTCTGAATAAAGCTTATATAATTTTTTAGATGCAATAACTAGGTAATCTAAATTCTTACAAGAAGTAGTAACATTTTTAATGTATTTATTATTCAAGGCATTATAATTATGCTCTGTTGCAATTTTTTTTATGGAACTTTTGCCATACTTAGAAAGCAATTTGTTATGAGGAATAATCGTCGAAATTACAACATCACCATTTAATTTTTTAATTGCCTTTTTCATTTTGCTCTTTTTTAAATATAAAATTTTTAAAGATTTAACTCCCTCTTTAATTAGGCTAAAAGGCTTAAAATGTTTCAAGCAATAATAAAATTCTTCACGGTTTGGTTTTAAGTTATCTAACAAATATGTTATTTTGACATTTGGGTCTATATAAAAAGATGGTTTATCATATAGTTTATACACTGAAATAATTTCGACTTCATTATTTTTAGCAAACATATTTGCAACATTACTTACAAATTTTTCAATACCACCATAACCCAAATGAAGAGCTAAAATAGTAATCTTCATAAAATCAAACCTTTCATAAAATTAAATATAACACTGGCGATGAATTACTCTAGTAATTCATACCAATAATAATCATTTGCGAGCAACAGCTAAATAAATTTCTAATAAAGCAATCGCAATAAAAATACTTACATCTGGTGACGTAAATGTGTGTCCAGCAATTGCACAAAGGAACACGCCAATTACAAAAGCAATTCCAAAACATAAAATAGTATTATTATTTATAATATTTTTTATTTTATCCAAATTCAAGCTTTTTAGTATTAGCAAAACAAGAACTGCGATTGGCATAAAGAACAAAATAAATCCTATAATTCCAAAAGTAAACAATATATCATAATAATCAATTTCACAAAGGTTTTGTGTTCCATCATTTAAATCCAGCTTTCCTATGCCAAACAATTTATTTAAAGGCGGAGCACCTTTAAATTTTTCTTCAATTTTATTTTTAGTTTCCATTCTTCCACTATGTATAATTGTTGCCATTTCATCTTGTGTCAACTCTTTATTATTATGTACCATTAGATTTTCAACATTTGATTTATTTTCATCTTTTGTATCAGGTAATAATTCTTTATTTTTTTCTGCATCAATAGTATCTTTACCAGTACTTTCAGAACTAACTTCAATTGATTCTCTTGTATTAATTAAATAGTTTTTATAAATATCATAATTTGTAACAACTGGAGAAATTGCAATAATAAATACACTGCTTATTATTAATATTATGCTATCCAAAGCAAAAAGCTTATTAAATTTAGCCTTGTAAACAAAATACCTTATAAATTTAACTAGTACAAAACATAAAATTGCAAAAATAACAGCAATTGCTGGAATTTTTGTGCCAATTTGTATTACAGTATTTAAACAATATATAACAAGGGCAAAATACAAAAGTTTATTTTTAATATGATCATAACTAAATATAATAAAAACAAATAATATTGCATAAATAGCACTTATTTCATTGCTAGAAAAAAACCAACCTATAGTTCCAATTTTGTCCTCAGCATAACTTTCATATCCAATATTGAAAAATACTGGAATAAACAATAATGTTATATATTCTAATGCAATAACAATCATTAGCTTAGGACTAAAATGAAATTCTTTTGTCTCCATATAATTTAAAATTCCAATTAGGCAAATTGGAAAGTAAAATGTTTTAATTAGGTTTTTTATTTCAAAAAAAACATTAGACATTCCCTTATTTAAGTAAATATTTATAGCATAAATTACAGAATATAGCAAAATTATTAGCATAAATGCAATACTTAATTTCTTGTTTTTATATGTACTTTTAAAAAAAGTAAAACCAACTAAATATAGCATTAATACTGCCCTGATAACAATACCAATTGATAAAGAAACTTCAAAATTTCTAGCAGTTACAGCTGTGAGTAAATCAATTATAGGACTTAGAATTAAGAAAATTTCAATTAAATTTAATTTTCTATTTTTTAGAGCTTCCATATAATCAATATCCTCTATTTAAGCCAATCTGGATTTGCAAGATACCAATCAATTGTTTTAATAATTCCATCTTCAAATTTTGTTTCTGGCTCCCAACCTAGTTCTTCTTTTATCTTAGTTGGATCAATTGCATATCTATAATCATGACCTTTTCTATCTGTAACAAAAGTAATTAAGCTTTCTGGTTTATTTAAGTGTTTTAAAATTAATTTTACAATTTCTATATTTCTCTTTTCATTATGTCCACCTATGTTGTATCTTTCCCCACTTTTACCACTATGTAGGACTAAATCAATAGCCTTACAATGGTCTTCAACATATAACCAATCTCTAATATTTAAACCTTGTCCATATACAGTTAAATTTTCATTGTTTAAAGCAAGTTTTATCATATGTGGTATTAATTTTTCATTATGTTGGTATGGTCCATAATTGTTAGAGCAATTTGTTACACTTATATTCATTTTATATGTTTCGTGATAAGCAAGAGCAATTAAATCTGAACTTGCTTTTGAAGCAGAATATGGGCTATTAGGTTTAATAGGTGATTTTTCTGTAAAGAAACCATCTTCTCCTAAAGTTCCATAAACTTCGTCTGTTGAAATATGTACAAATTTATTAGTGCTTCCTTCTCCCCATTCTCTTTTAGCAACTTCTAAAAGCGTATGTGTGCCAAGCACATTAGTTTTTGTAAATACAAAAGGATTCTTAATACTATTATCAACATGAGATTCTGCTGCAAAATGAACAACAGAGTCAATATTATACTTTTTAAAAATTTCTGTTATACCTTCTAAATTACATATATCTTCTTTGACAAAAGTTATTTTATCAATCACTTTATTTAAATTGTTCATATTCCCTGCATAAGTTAATTTATCAACAATAATTAAGTTATATTCTGGATATTTATTTACCATATATTCTACAAAATTACTTCCTATAAAACCTGCAGCACCTGTAATTAATATATTTTTCAAATTAAACACCTCTATCTCCAAATGTTTCCATTTTTAAAATCTTCTAGTGAGCCCCATTTCATATCCTTTTCGGATGTTAAAATATCACAATCCACTTTTGGCCAAACAATTCCAATATCCTTATCATTATACATTAGCCCACATTCTGCTGAATGATTGTATATATCAGTACATTTATAAGTAAACTCAGCTTCATCAGAAAGCACTAAAAAGCCATGAGCAAAATATGGTGGAATATAGAACATTTTTTTATTTTCTTCAGACAATTCAACTCCAACCCATTTTCCAAATGTTTGGCTGTTTCTTCTTAAATCAACAGCTACATCAAAAACAGTTCCTTTGATTACTCTAACTAATTTTCCTTGAGTATTTTCGATTTGAAAATGAAGTCCTCTTAAAACACCTTTTTTAGATTTAGATTGATTATCTTGTACAAAGACTCCATTTATTCCAATTTCTTCAAATTCCTTTTTGCTATATGTTTCCATAAAATAGCCTCTGTTATCGCCAAAAACAGTAGGTTCAATAATGCAAACACCATCTATTTCAGTGTCAATTCTATTAAACTTTCCCATACTATATATCTCCTTTTTTAATTAGAATTATTCTTCTCCAAACATATTTGTAGCTAAATCTCTTAAATATCTTCCATAATCCGTTTTTATGTATTTTTCAGAAATTTTATATAATTCATCTGAATTAATCCATCCATTTTTATATGCAATTTCATCTGGACAACAAATTTGCAATCCTTGTCTTTTTTCAATGGTTTGAACAAAGCTTGCTGTTTCAAGAAGTGCATCATGTGTTCCAGTATCAAACCATGTCATACCTCTTCCAAGTTTTTCAACTTTTAGTTTTCCTCTTTTCATATATTCTTCGTTAATAGAAGTAATTTCCAATTCTCCCCTTGCAGAAGGTTTAACATTTTTAGCAATATCAATTACGTCATTTGTATAAAAATATAAGCCAGGAACTGCATAATTAGATTTAGGATTTTCAGGCTTTTCTTCAATAGAAACTGCGTTTCCATCTTTGTCTATTTCTACAACACCATAGGCTTGTGGTGCTTTTACATAATATCCAAAAATTGTGGCTTCATTTTCTCTTTTATTTGCATTTTTTAAAATTTCAGATAATTTTTGTCCATAAAACATATTATCACCTAAAATCATAGCTACATTGTTATCACCAATAAAATCTTCTCCAATAATAAATGCTTCTGCCAGTCCATTTGGTTTTTCTTGAATTTTATATTCAAAATGCATATTCCATACAGAACCATCCCCTAACAACTCCTGAAATACTTTTATATCTCTAGGAGTTGAAATAATCAAAACATCTCTAATATTAGCTTCCATAAGAACTGATAAAGGATAATAAATCATTGGTTTATCATAAACTGGCATAATTTGCTTTGAAATAGCTAGTGTAAGTGGATATAATCTAGTTCCGCTTCCTCCTGCAAGTATAATTCCTTTTCTATTTTTCACTATAAAATCTCCTTTACATTTTTATTATTACTACTCTTGTTCTTTTAAATATCTTTCTAGTGCATTTTTCCAATTTGGAATTTCTATTCCAAATGACAATAACTTATCTTTTGATAACTTTGAATTCTTTGGTCTATTTGCTGAACTAGGAAATAATTTTGAATATTCTTCTGATGTTATAGGATTTACCTTTGTTTTCATATTTAATAGTTCAAATATATTTTTTGCAAATTCGCTCCAAGTAGTAAATCCTTGATTTGTTGAATGATAAATACCATAAGGTATATTTTTGTCTATTGCTTGATAAATAATGTTTGCTAAATCTTCTGTATATGTTGGACTTCCATGTTGGTCACATACAACATTTACTTCATTATGTGTTTTTCCTAAATTAAGCATCGTTCTAACAAAATTTTTACCTTGTCCATATAGCCATGCTGTTCTAAAAATATAGTATTTATCGCAATTTTTTTGAACCTCTTGCTCTCCAAGTAATTTAGTTCTTCCATACGCAGTAACAGGGCCTGTTGCATCCTCCTCTACATATTCTTTAGTTATTTCTAAATCACCTGGGAAAACATAGTCAGTACTAATATGAACTAATAATGAATCATTTTGTTTTGAAGCAATAGCTAAATTTCTTGGACCAATTCCATTTACTTTTTTAGCAAGTTCTTCATCTTCTTCAGCCTTATCAACTGCTGTATATGCTGCACAATTTATAATGCAATCTGGTTTCACATCACTAACATTTTTTAGAACACAATCTAAATCTGTAATATCTAGTTGCTGTGAATCTGTTAGAATAAGCTCATTTTCTTTTTTAAACTTTGAAATAACTGCTTGTGCTAGCATTCCTTTTGCACCAGTAATTAAAATTTTCAAAATTAATACCCTCCTTATCATATTTATTAGTATCTATTCTTTTAATTTTTCCTCTAACTTTTCAACTTTTGCCTTTAATAGAGATACTTCTTGTACTAATTTAACATTTTTATTGTCCTGTGCTGAAACTATTAACATAATATTAAATATTAAATAAAATATTATAAAAATTGCTACCAAAAACAACATATTAGAAGCGACTTTAATTCCAATTAAGTCAGCTAAATTTTCAATTAATGATGGAACTAATAATGCAATTATCATTAGTATTCCAATTATTATTGAAAAAATTGAAAATGATAATTTTAGTTTTTTTACTTTTATATTTTTTAATATTACAGCTATAGCAAGTATTATTACAATAGCTAAACCTATTTTTAAATTTAATGACATATCTCCGTATCCCTCTTATTTCTTTTTATTCAAACTATCTATTATAATTGCCATTGAAACTTTTAACATATAATTAATAGATTTCCATGCATTTATTGATGACTTTCCTTCTTTTCTTTCATTCATGCTTACTGGTACTTCAAAAATTCGTCCTTTCTCTTTTTTTATAGTAACTAAAGATTCTGGTTCAGGATAGTCTGTTGGATAATCTTCTGCAAATATCTTTATTACTTTTTTATTTGTTGCTCTAAATCCTGATGTAGGATCAGTTATCTTTTGTCTGATACATATTTTTAAAATTATAGAAATTATGTCTTTTCCAAGTCTTCTCATAAATGTTGATTGGAAATTACTTGTTGTTTTATCAATATATCTAGATCCAATGCAAATATCAGCTTTTCCTTCAATTAATGGTTTGCATAATTTTTCTACGTAATTAATATCATGCTGTCCATCACCATCAAATTGTACAGCTATATCATAATTATTAGCTAGTGCATATTTATATCCAGTTTGAACAGCGCCACCAATTCCTAAATTTGTAATTAAGTTGATATGATTCAAGTTGTTTTCTTCTAGTACTTGCAAAGTATGATCTTTAGAACCATCATTAATAACAACATAATCTACATTTATATTACTATTTTTAATTTGGTTAACAGTATTTAAAATGTTTTTTTCTTCGTTATATGCTGGTATAATTAATAAAATCTTATTTTGTTTCACTACTATAACTCCTTTAACACCAATAATTTACAATTTATATACAACTAGTAACATACCAAAACCAAATACAAAAATTATCATGACTTAAATCTAAATACAAATTTATCACTATGAAACATATAAGTTCACAATATCTTTTTCTATGTTGCTCCAATCTCTGCTCTTAGCTGTTTCTAAGCCATTTTTTACTAGTTTTTTTCTTAGTTCTTTATCGTTTACTATTCTTTCAATTTTTTCAATTGCCTGATTTATATTTCCATGCTCATAAAATAAGCAATTTTCTTCATCTTTTAAGTATTCTCTATTTCCGTCATTAGGAATAACAACACAAATACCTCCTGTTGCCATCATTTCAAGTGGTGGATATGAAAAGCTTTCTAATATACTAGTTTTTAACAAAATATCACATTTATTGTAAATCTCAGAAACCTTATCATGTGGTACCTTATGATAAAAATAATCATATTTGTACCATTTTTTTGGCTCTTTTTCATAAGATAAATAATGAATTTCATATTTATCTTTATCTAATTTATTGGCAATATTGAAAGCTTCATCTATATTTTTATAGTGGTCTTTGCAATTCCCCTCAATTAAAATCTTAGTTTTACCTTCAAATTTTCTTTCTTTTTCAAACTTAAATAGATTCATATCAAGCCCATTTGGTGCATACAAACAATCTTTCTTAAATTTATTTTTTAGCCAACTTTCACACCATTTAGAAATTGTTAGATATTTTAAATTTGTTAAAGAATTGTATGTTGCATTTGCCATTATTTTTTCAAATTTACCATCTGGATAGAATTGTGTTTCATACCCTTGAACTAAATATCTTTTGTCATCACAGTTGTAATATGTCCTTATAAATGGCAATGTAACCCACATTGTTGCAACCATAGTAGTAAATTTAGCATACACCATTGTCTTTTGAAGTGAAATTACATTAATTTCGCCAGATTCGTCAACAATGTTATTATCAACCTTTTCTGCATTAAATAATGTAACATCATACCCATTTTTCTTTAAAATATGAGCATGTTTTATTGCAACCATAATGCCTCCAGAAATATTACATGATGGCAATACTATTGCTATATTTTTATTTAACTTGCTCATTATGAAATCTGCAATTCCTTTTCCAGAATTAATTGTTATACAATCTTCCATTATTTTTTTATAGGCATTTTCACCTATCTGCTTCCTGTATTCTTTATTTTCTACAAGTTTTGAAAGTTTATCTACCCATTCTTCCTTTGTAGAACATAAAAGCCCAGTTTTCCCATCTTCAATCATTTCATCAAAAGCTCCTACTTTTGATGCTACTGTTGGCACTTTACATAATCCAGCCTCTGTCCATTTGTTTTCACTTTTTGCTTCATTAAAAATAGATTCTTCCAATGGTGCTAAATTTATGTCAATTGAGCAAATCAATTCTGGTAGTTTTTGCCATGGCATAAATGGTGCTGTTAAAACCCTATCTTTTAATTGTTGCATTTCTTCAGGTAAATCTAATAAACCTACAATTTGCAAATAAACATTTTCATATTTTTTCATTACATCAATTATTGCAGGCATAATTAACTTGAAATCATCATTATGTGTTATAGTTCCACTTAAATATCCAATAACTATTTTAGATTCATCTTTTTTTACAGTTTTCATAGCATTATGTGAATACATCACCATTGATTCTGATGCAACATTTCTGTTTATATACACATCTTTTAATTGTTTTCCCATTTCAATTTGCAATCTTTTTGTTGTTGCAATTCCATAATCACAAAGTTTAAGTGTCTGCCCCATTCTCTTTACGCCATCATTATATAAATTTCTTTCTTCTTCACTAACTGTATCTAAATATTTAATCTGGTTTGTATAATTCAAATCAAACACTAAATCGTCAATATCATAAAAAACAACTTTATTATTTTCTTTTGCTTTTTTTATAAATTCTTCCACCATTGGAATTATTGGACATCTATATATAACAAAAGCACTAAAATATTTTAAGTAATCAAGGTTTAACTGTTCATAGTTAACCCTTGAACACGTTACCCCATATGCTTCTAATTGTTCTATTTGATGGTCAACTCTATATCTTTGTGGATGTGGCAATGAGCACCCATTAATAAACAATACATCTTTGTATTGTTTTTTGTTATCCTCTTTGCTTGGAAAAATTTTTTTATTTACAAATCTAAATGTTTTTTTTGTAAGCTCTATAATTCCTTCATCATGTAATGTCATTTTCACTTTATTTTGTAATTCGTGAATTCTTTGTTTATTCAATTTTAAAAATCATTTCCTTTCTTATTATCGCATATTCTAATTTTTATATGGATATTTGCCTTTTATTCCTTTTTTATAGTCCCTTAATCCACGCAAATAATTTCTTATTTTTTTATATTTATTCTTTTCAAATAATATAACACCAATCATATTATGCTTTTGGCTAATCAATGCACAACAATATTGTGGGTTAAAATCCTTATATAAGTCAAATATATAATGATAGTTTCTCATTATATAATATCTTCTAAGTGCATTATGATTTGTACATAAAAACAACCTATTACCTATTTTTTTATAGAATAAATCTCCAAGATTATGGTCAATTTCTAAAGAGTTAATTCTTAGTATATCGTATCCATTTTTATGTAAATTTAAGCAATATTCAATATCAATTCCATCAATAAATAGCCAATCTTTAAATCCACCAATTTTTTGATAAATATCTAAATTAACCATATTGCCAGAAGTCATAACATCGTTTGGATTATCAAATTCTGTTTCTGGTTTTTTATCAATTAATTTTGTCTTATGCCATGGTGTTACAATTCCTATTTTTGTTGTATCCGTCTTTTTTATAACTTCCTTCATTTTTGATATAATACCTGGCTTAAATGTTGTGTCTTGATCCATTGTCAAAAGCCATTTATATCCCTCTTGAATAGCATTTTTAGCTCCAATGTTTAAAGCAGTAGAAACTCCAATATTTTCATTGTTAAATATATATTTTATTTTGTCATTACTAGGAATTCTATCTTTATTATCTTTTCCTTCTGTATTATCTATGATATACAACCTTTCAATTTCATCTATGTATGTTGAGATGTTTTTTATATCATCATCAGTTGGGTTGTATAGTGTAACAATACCTGCAACCTTTAATTCATCCATTTATTGTCTTCCTTTCAAAATTCATAAATTATATATTACAATTCTTCGGCAAATCTTTTTTCGCATTTTTTAAATATAAAGTAACCTATTCCAACTCCAATTATACCAATTATTGTCCATATTCCTAAGGCTTTCATATCTGGCATTTGTTGGTAGTAAAATACATTTCTATATGCATTTATAATTTGTGTCATTGGGTTTAAATATAGAATTCTTGAAAATTTTTCTGGTATCAATTGTATTGAATAAAGAACAGGTGTAACATACATCCATAATTGTAATAAAACACTTATAAAATATTCTAAATCTCTTATATATACAGTTATTGCTGATAAAACGAATACTATTCCTAGTGTAATAATTGTTTGAACAATCAATATAACTGGTAATAATAATATGTACTTAGAAAATCCTATTCCACTTATAAACAAAGCTACGAAAACTATTATACATGATACTAGAAAATTTACTGCCCCACTCAATACTATTGATATTGGTAATATCTCCCTCGGGAAATAAACCTTTTTTAATATTCCGCCCATTACTAATTATAACTGACGTACTTTGTGCAATGGTACTAGAGAAAAAGTTCCATGGTATAAGTGCAACAAATAAAAACATAACATAATTATCTTCTTGTACTCTCATGATATATGGAAATACAAGTGCATAGACTAATAGTTGCAATAATGGATTAATAAATGACCATAAAATACCTAAAAAAGACTTTTTATACTTACCTCGAAATTCTTTTTTTACTGATGTATATAAAAACTGTCTATAGTTGTATAATTCTTTAATTCTTTTAAACATATTTAATATTCCTTTCTATGAACATTCCTTAACATAACGTTCTAATACTTTTTCAGATTCTCCGTCCATTTCAATTTTTCCATTTCTTAGCCAAATTGTTCTATCACATAATCTTTTCGCAGCACCTAAATCGTGAGTTACAAGCACTATTGTTTTGCCTTCGTTTTTTAGTTCCTGCATTTTTCTAAAACATTTTTCTTGGAAATGTTGGTCTCCAACAGAAAGGATTTCATCAACTAATAAAATATCTGCATCAACATTAATTGCTATTGAAAAGGCAAGTCTCATATACATACCAGAAGAATAAGTTCTAACTGGATTATCTATAAATTCTCTTAATTCAGAAAATTCAATAATTTGTTCTAGTCTGTTATCTATCTCCTTTTTTGATAACCCAAAAATTGATGCATTAAAATATATATTTTCCATTCCAGAAAAATCAGGATGAAAACCTGCTCCTAATTCCAACATTGAAGTAAGCTTTCCTTTTACCTCAATTTCGCCTTCATTTGGATATATAATTTTAGTCATTAATTTAAGTAATGTACTTTTTCCAGATCCATTAACTCCAATTAAAGCGACAGTTTCACCCTTTCTAATTTGTATATTAATATTTTTTAAAACTTCTCTGACTTCATGGTTATTTCTATTCCAAAATATAATGCGTTCTTTTAATGTATTAGCTTTGTCATAATATACATTAAAGTGTTTGCTAACATTTCTTACATCAATTACAATATCAGAATTTGTATTCATTACTTACCTCTCTTTTACATTTCAACTATTTTAGCTGTTTGTTTTGGTTGCATTTTTATAAAAGCTTACTAAAAACTTAGCAATAGGCTTTGGCCAAAATTTTTTAAACATTTCATAATCTTCTTTTAATCTAATATTATTTTCAATTAAATTAGTAGTTTCAGATTCTTCATGTATTCTATGGCACATAATTTCTTTATTAATATATAAAAATGCGCCATCCTTTTTTGAAAGTTTATACCATGTATCCCAATCTAAATCACATTTCATATCAGTTAAATATGGTGTTTTTCCACATTTTTTTGTATTTATTGTAACAGAAGGGCAACATATACCATTTCCATATTTAATTGCGTGCATTTTTGCCTGTCTTTTTTCTGGATTTTTTATTAATGGCTTTAATAAAAATTTTTTAATTTTTAAATTAATTGTTAATGGTATAGTTTGTCCATTCTTAATTTCTAAATAATCTCCAAATGAAATAATAAAATCTTTCCCTGAATCTAAATATTTAACAATTCCTTCTAAAAAATTTTTATTATAAATATCGTCTTGGTGTGCAACTGTAACATAATCTGTTTTACATGATGATACAGCGAAATTCCAATCTTGTCCAATTCCTCTTTCTCCAGTATTTATAAATAATTCTATATTATATTTATCAGCCAATTTCTTTATATAATCATTTGGTGTAGATGTAGCCATTATTATATTGCTTTTAATATTTTGATTTTTTAAGGATTTTATGCACTCTTCTAGGTATTTAGATTCCTTATATGCACAAATTGCAAAGGTATGGTTTTTAAATTCATTCATCTCTGTTTTCCTTCTTTATAATATATTTGTGTTTTAAAAAAGATTTTACCTATAAATCTATTGACACCATACGAATATTTTTTATAGTCATTCTTTAATAATTACTTTTTAAATAAATTCTTTATTATACTACCACAACTTTTTTTAATTTGCAACACATTTAATAATATATAGAATCTCATATTGTCCATTCATAGCCTTTTTTATGGCTTTCTAAAAATTAAAAGCAGATTTTACTCTGTTTCTACATAATTATCTATTATTATATTAAATATAATACCAAGCATTTTTATTACGAAACAACAATGTCCTTATTTAGTTTCAAAAATCTTAGTATTTTCTTGCTTAATATTTTTTTCTATACTAATTATCATATATATTAGTAATACAAGTGTTATTGCAAGCATTGTAGCAAAATATGCTAGACTTGCACCAATTATTTCTTTACTTTCAACTAATTTAAATGATATAAATGTAGAAAAAATTGCTATTCCTAAATACATTAATGCTTGTAATGATGTTTTTCTCATAGCTATTAATACAGTAGAAATAAACATTTCCAGTGCATAGAATATTGAGCCAACAATAATTATTAATAGCGATATTAAATATTCAGATAATGGTATTCCATAAATAAGCTCTAAAATAGGAATGCCTAGTACATAAGCACCTGCAAAAGTGATAATTCCTAATACAATAATTATAGCAAAAATTTTTAAAATTAGTTTTTTTAAATTAGTATATTTACCATCTTTAATATTTTGTGTTATCCTTGTTAAAACAGGTTGTGTAACATATTGACATAAAAGACCCATAAATGTTGCTGGCATAATTATTATTCCAAATATTGTCTGTAAATCATTAGTAAATAATACATCTATTGCATATCTTGACGCGTTTATTATATATTGAGATAAAAATGATAGAACAAATGTAGCAAATCCAATTTTTAATAGTGTATTATTTACCTTGTTGGAATATTTTGTTTTATTAATTCCAAGTTCTTTTGCATTTTTAAAATCATATAAAAATAAAATAGTTAAATTTACAATACAAATACTAAAACATGCTAATAACAAATTTTTTGTTGTTATATCTATTATTAAAAACACTAAAGTTTCCAATACTGCCTTTAGTGCCATTGATTTTCCGTACTTTATGCAAGTTTTCGTGTCTTTGTATAATTGAATACATTGATTCATTAAACGCATCTATTGACTTAAAAATATTTATTAATACAAATATAGCAGTTTTATATGTATCATACCCTCTAAGTAAACAAAATATTATAGCAATAATAATCATTATCACACAGGTTAGAATTCTATTATATATATAATCTGTATCTGAATATTTACCAGAAATATCAGTAACCTGAAAAGTTCTTCCTAAATAAACACCAATTATATATAGAATACAAGCTGTGGCAAATGAATACATAAATATTCCTGCATCATTTGTACCATTTATTCTTGTTACAATTATTGCAAAAAACAACGATGTAAATGCCGTTAAACTTGCACCAATCATATTCCATATAACGTTTTTACTATTTTTTTCTATTACCATATATAGAATCCTTCCATATTAGCATTCTTCAATCATTTTATTTATTATTTTCCATGCTTTTTCTTCAGTTATTTTCTCTAAACAAGGCCAGGTATTTTTCATTTCATTTTTATAAATACATCTATTTTCACAATTAAAGCAATCCATATTTTCTGTAATTATGTATGGCATTTTGTAATTTTCAGATTCTTCAAATTTATAATTTGCAAATCTGTCATAAGCATAACCACCTGCCAGAATAGCAGTTGGTACTTGTGATATTGTTGCAATATGATAAATTCCTGTATCATTTGTTACAACATATTTAGCCTTTTTTATTAAATCAATATATTCTAGAATTGACGTTTTCCCTAACATATCTATAATTTCAACTTCATTTTTTATAAGCTCAATTAATTTGCTGTTTACATCTTTATCTACAGATGTCCCACATAAAACTAGAGGTATATTTAATTTTTTATACATTTTTCTTGCAATACCGTGCAAATCTTTCAATAGGCCATCTCTTATATTCTGTACTAGCACTAGGATAAATAATGAAATATTCGTTTGGTAATTTTTCTTTTACTTCTTCACTTGGCAATTTCACAAATTCAACATTTGATTTATTTTCAGTTAATCCATTAAAAAATTCATTATACTGTTCAATACAATGTATATGCTTCCCCTTAATTTGAATTATTTCATTATATACTTTATTATAAATTCTATGTGGGCAATAAACTTTTCTATCATTATTAATTAAACCTATTTTTTTATCAGCACAAATTGCTCTGTTCACCAAAATATTCATACTGCACTCCTCAATTGCTATCGGATCTAGTGCAATATCATAATAATTTTTCCTCAATTTTTTAAATATATTAAACCTCTCTTTTAAATTGACTGTAGCTTTTGTAAAATTTAGAGGTATTACTTCATCAAAAATTTCAAGCTTTTCGTACATTGTTTGCAATCCCTTTTGGCATGCAAATGTAATATGATATTTTTCTTTTGGATATATTTTTCTTAAGTTTTTTAACGCAGTTATAAAAATAACCCCATCTCCAAGTATAAGATTAAAGGAAATAATTATGTTCTTCTTGCTTCCAGTTTGTTTTTTTGGTTTTTTTATAAAACGTAATAAAATCCAGTCTATATAATAATATATAGATTTTATTTTTCTTAAATTGTCATTTTTTAAAATTATATTATTTATTGTTGAAAAGCCATTAGATAAATATTTTTTATCTCCCATTTAGAACTCTCCTATACCCAAAATCTTAATAATATTGCCAAACTTGAAACTGTTAACATACAAAATGAAACTATGTATGTATTATTTAATATGCCATGTAATATACTATCAACCTTTTCATTCTTTTGTAGCCAGCTGTTTGAAAATATAACCATTACAAGAGGTATTAGTGGGAGAAAATACCTTCCTTGAACTCCATTTATTATATTTGATCCAACTCCACCATCAAAATTATCACTTGTCCAATATATATACATTGCAAGGAATATTCCAAAAACAGATGCACAAGTGCATAAAAATGCAAGCAATTTGTACTTCCAATTAAATTTTTTATCTGCAATGCTTAAATCAGAAATTATTACCAATAAAAATGCAATTGCATAGGCAACAATAAATACTGTTAAAACATAAGTATCTAATAAGCCAAAAACTCCAAATAAACTTGTAAAATAGAAGTGTCTATTTTGTATTAATGTATCCCATAAAATCCTTAAATAAGTAAATGGTTGTGATATTACAAAATTAATTTGATCATTAACAGCATTTGTTGAGGATGTTCTTATAACTCCAATTGTTGGTATTTTATTTAAAATATACAATGAAAGTGCAATAACTAAAATAATTCCAATTGATTTTATTATTTGTTTAATATTTTCTCCGTATTTTGATTTAGG
Organism: uncultured Lachnospiraceae bacterium; assembly: GCA_964489885.1. Taxonomy (GTDB): domain Bacteria; phylum Bacillota; class Clostridia; order TANB77; family CAG-508; genus CAKOTZ01. The sequence continues at coordinate 82,256 of CAZAZX010000001.1, forward strand.
AACAAATATTAATGGGAATAGTATAGTTATATATACTGTTTTAATTGAAAGCAAAATAAAGCCAATTATTCCGAGTGTTACTAGATATTTTAATGATATTGTTTTTACATTATCATCAAAAATAAGTTTAAATATAATTGCTGTTGCAAGCATACAAACTGGTATTAAAAAATTATCATACGAAACTGCAGAGGCAAGTGATAAACTCATTGGAATTAAGCCAATAAAACAAAATGTTTTCTTTAATATAGGTGTAATTTTTATTGCTTTTGCAATTATTATGATATATAACATTAAGCTAAAAAATCTTGCAAAATATAGCATATTCGTTGCTGAAATATTATTTAATCCTATTATATTAGTTGTTATTTTTGCAAATAAAATGCCTAGACTAGGTGCAATATATGCTAATGGAGTAACATATATTGTTGAAAAATCCATTAATTTTTTTTCACTATAATCTTTTTCTGAAAGGTCATCTAAAGTCATTTCATCAAATGTGTATTTATTATTTTTATTACCAGCCATCTTTAGCTTATCATTTATATAGTTTTCCATTTCTACTGGTATTTCATATCCAATATTTCCATCTCGCGAAATTGGATAAAAATCACCATTCGAAATAGCATAGGCTTTTTTGAAATGGCTATTTTCATCAGGTGATTGAAATGGTGGTGTTAGCATCATAAAAATCATTCCAAATATTAATGCACAATAAATAAAAAATTTGTGTGGCTCAAGTTTAAACATTTTATTCCTCCATAGCATATAAATTCAAAACATTTTTTAAATTTTTCTTTATTTTTATTATATTCGTTTATCTAAAACAGGAAAATTATATCATTAAAAAATAAATTTGACAATACAATTAATTTTTTGATTATTATAAATTTCCCTATGATTTAGGCTATTTTCAAATTATGTAAAATATGCTATAATATATTTGTACGTACTTATATACGTTACATTTTTGTCCAATTTTTTACTATGGTTCTATTGGAGGGAGGACATTATGGAATATAACTTCTATGGCGAGAGTGTTTATCTCGAGCCGCCCTTTGAGGATGCTTTGAAGCACGAATTCGAAGCAAGGAAAATCACAGAAGATTCCGAAGAAGCAGAGGCTCTTATCATTGCCACAGGTCGTGCAATGGAGCTTAGGAAGGATGACCTGGTTCTATTAGAACCAACGGATAGGGTTGAACTGTGTGGTACAGTGGAAGAATTCGCTCAAACGATTGTTGAAAGCTTTTTTGAAGTTCTCGAAGTTGTTGGAGCAGACAAGTTGGAAACCTATATGCTGTGCGAAGCAAATATTTTTGATTTGCTGTTGCTCATTGAGGATCCAATCGCGTTTGCTCAAGAATGCAACGTCTTCTACATTTCTGAAATTTCTGACTAAAAATTTCTAAAAAATCGGACAAAGGCACTGGCTTAATTGCCAGTGCCCCTTTTTATCTTCTTTTAAATATATATATAATATATGAAATTCCTAAAGCTATATAATACGATATATATAAGCAAAGCATCCCAAAAATCCCTGTCTTATTATAATTTTTGTGATAATACCTTTGGCTTTTTGTAAGTCTTTTAAACTTATTTATCTTATTTAAACTTTTATCTACACTTACAGAATGATTGTGCACAACCGTAACATTATTATTTATCAATATTTTTTTTCCTATTTTTTTTAATCTCTTTGCTATTATATTTTCTTCATAATATAAGAATATGTTTTCGTCAAAATAATTTATTTGTTCAAAATATTTAGCTTTTACCATAAAAAAGCAACCTGAAACAACATCAACTTCTGAAAATTTTCCATTATAGTGTTCATCTTTATATAGACGCTTTTTTTTAAAGTATCGACCAATGTAATTTATATTACTTAGTGAATCCACGAAAGCATTTTGAAATTTCCATCCCCTATTTAAAGTTCCATGCTCATTAACAACAGGAGCAACTATAGCTATGTTTTCATTTTGAAAGCTATCAGATAATTCTTTTATATCTTTATCTTCAAAAATAACATCAGGATTTGAAATGATTATATAATCATAGTTACGTTCAACTAAATATTTACACCCAACATTATTTCCATATCCATATCCATTATTTTTACCAGATTCAATTACTTTAATTTTATCATTTTCATATTTAGTTAAGATTTTATATGAGTTATCTGTTGAATTATTATCAACTACAACAATCAAGTCTAATGTTTTATAATCTTTAATTTTATTTAATAACTCAATTGTGGTTTTACTATCATTATAATTCAATACAACTATACCAGTTTTCATTAAAATTAAAATCTCCTATTTTTTGATATATTATATCACATAAATCTATTGAAAAATATACAATTTTAATATAATATTAAAGAAAATATAACAGAGGAGGAAAAAAATGGGATTTGAAAAATTTATACCAGCAATTACTATAGTTGGAATGATTACGATTTGTTCAAGTGTTTCAAGTTTTGCAACTAGTAACTACACAGATAATAGTTCAACAATTATGTGGGGAGAATATGCAAATAAATTACCAAATGAAACAATATCATCTTTCATATTAGATAGCAAGGGAGATTATGTATCTAGTAAAGACTTATTTGGTTCATATTGCACCAAAAACATTACTTATGATTCTTCTGAATCAAAGCTTGATTCAAATGCTAAATTTGCAACAGGTGACAAAATAAAAGTAGATGGTCTATCAAAAACAGTATTAATATATGGAGATGTAACAAGAGATGGAAAGGTTTCAATTTCAGATGCTACTAAAATAATTGGAAGTATTACAGATGAAACGCCTTTACCAAAACTTGAATTTATAGCAGCAGATTTGAATTCTGATGGTAAAGTTAAAATTTCTGATGTAACACCGCTAATTTCTTATATTATAGAAGATGAAAATACTACATATATATATGATCAATTAACTTCTAACTATGATTATACTTTAGAGCCTACTGTTGAATATTCTGATTTTGATGCTTCAAAAAATGGATTTTGGAATGGTGAAGGTTTAGATTTAAAAATTGAAAATTCAAAAGCTTATATAACACTTACAGATAAAAAGCTAATTAATGATACAATATATAATGGGATAGGAAATTCTAAAAATTTTAATTTGCCAGAAAATAAACAAGTTGAAATAAGTGGTCTTTCTTCTGTTGGAGTAAAGCAAATTTTACTATCAATAGATACTTATGATTATTTATATTCGACAATCTATTTTTTAATGAATGACAATACTGTAGAATGGATTAATCTAGAAGATGCTCTTTTATATAAAGAATCTTCTATTAAATCCAATGGAATAATAAATGATTTTGGAACATACATAAATATTGCTAATTTAAAAACAGTCTTAATTAAATCAACATCTGGTGATTCTTCAGTTCAATTTTTCAATACAGACGTTGCTGTTACAGAAGATGGAGAAATGATTGATATTTGGCCTAATGATGAATAATATAAAATATAAGACCCTGACCCACAAAAATGGTAGGTCAGAGTCTTATATTTTATTCTTTTTCTACAGTAATTTGGAGTTTTTCATCATTAATTGAAACCTCTGTATATTCCTTATTTGCTACATTATAGTTTACATCTAATGAAAGTGTTTCCTTCTTTATATCTTCTTCATTCTTTTTAACTAGTTCTTCTAATTTTTCATTTCCAGCAATATACAAATGAATTTTATCCATTACTTCAAAATTACTTTCTTTTCTCATATTCTGAACTTTAGAAAGAATTTCTCTTAAATAACCTTCTTCTTTTAATTCAGGAGTTATATCTGTATTTAAAACAACTCCAATTTCTCCTTCGCCAGCGAAAGCAAAATTTCCTTTGCCACTCATCATTACAAGCAAATTATTTTCATCTAGTGCAATTTGTGTGTCATCTATTTCAATGTATTCTACTCCACCATTCTTAACTTTATTTGCTAATTCCATTTGATTCTTTTTAGCTATTTCCTCTTTAATTCTAGGAATCAATTTGCCATATTCTTTACCCAAAACTGGTAAATTAGGTTTAATTTCGAAATCAACATATTGAGACATATCTGCACCTAATTCTACTAATTTTACGTTTAACTCATCTTTAACAATTTCTCCATAATATTCAGGTAAACTCTTAACTGAAATTAACATTTCAGAAAGTGGTTGTCTATTCTTAATATTGGCTGTATTTCTTGCATTTCTTCCTAATTTTACAATTTTATATGCTAAATCCATTTCTTTTTCCAAAGCTTTATCAATCTTTGTTTCATCATATTCTGGCCAATAGCACAAATGAACACTTTCTACAGCACTTTTATCTAAATTAACAACTAAATTTTGATATATTTCTTCTGTCATAAATGGAATAAATGGTGCTGCAACCTTTGATAAATTAACTAATACTGTATATAAAGTTACATATGCACTTATTTTGTCATTGTCTTGTTCACTCTTCCAGAATCTTTCCCTATTTCTTCTTACATACCAATTTGATAAACTATCTGTAAAATCTTCAATTTGTAAAGCAGCATTAGTAATATCATAATTTGCTAATTTTTCATCTACTTCTTTTATTAAAGAATTTAATTTAGAAAGTATCCATTTATCCATTACATTTTCAATCTTGCAGTCTTTATGTTCTAATGGATTAATTTGATCAATTTCTGCATATAAAACATAGAATGAATATACATTCCACAATGTACTTAAAAATTTTCTTTGTGTTTCTTGAACACTTCTTAATGATAATCTCGTAGGAAGCCATGGGCTACTAACTGTATAGAAATGCCATCTTGTTGCATCTGCACCCACAGTGTCTAATAATGTAAATGGGTCAACGCCATTTCCCTTTGATTTAGACATTTTTTGTCCTTTATCATCTAGAACATGCCCTAATACTATACAATTTTCAAAAGGTGTTCTATCAAATAAGGCTGTTCCAATAGCTGTTAAAGTATAGAACCATCCTCTTGTTTGGTCAATTGCCTCTGATATAAATTGAGCTGGGAAATTATTGTCAAACATTTCTTTATTTTCAAATGGATAATGCCATTGAGCAAAAGGCATTGAACCAGAATCAAACCAGCAATCAATAACTTCTTTTTCTCTCTTCATTTCTTTACCACATTTTTCGCACTTCAAATGAACATTGTCAATATATGGTTTGTGAAGTTCTAAGTTTTCAGGCATATCAACAGCTTTTTTTCTTAATTCTTCTATACTTCCTATACATTCTATGTGGCCACATTCACAAGTCCATATAGGTAATGGTGTTCCCCAATATCTATCTCTTGAGATTCCCCAATCAATAACGTTTTCAAGGAATTTTCCAAATCTACCTGTTTTAATTGTTTCAGGCATCCAATTTACTTTAGAGTTGTTTTCAAGTAAATTATCTCTTAATTTACTCATTGCAACAAACCAACTTTCTTTTGGATAATATAAAAGTGGTGTATCACATCTCCAACAATGTGGGTATGAATGCATATGTCTTGCAGAACTGAATAGCTTTCCTTTTTCTTCTAACCATTTACAAATTGATTCATTACAATTTCTAACAAATTTTCCTGCCCAAGGCTCAACCTCCGGAACAAACTTTCCTTCTTTATCAACTAAGTTAATAAATGCAATTCCATTTTGTTTTGAAACAATGCTATCATCTTCACCATAAGCTGGTGCTATATGAACTATACCTGTACCATCTGTTAATGTTACATAATCTCCATGAATTACTTCAAATGCTTTCCCTTCAACTTTTGCAAATGGCATTAATTGTTCATATTTTACTCCTAATAATTCTGTTCCCTTATATGTTTTTAAGATTTCATATTCTTTATCTTTTAATACTTCAGGAACCAATTCTTTTGCAAGTACATATACTTCGTCTCCTACCTTTACATCTGCATATTCATAAGCTTTATTTATGCAAAGTGCTAAGTTTGAAGGCAAAGTCCATGGCGTTGTTGTCCAAGCTAAAATATATTTATTTTCCTCTCCTTGAACTTTAAATTTAGCAATACAAGTTAAATCTTTTACATCTTTATATCCTTGTGCGACTTCGTGTGAAGATAAGGCTGTTCCACATCTTGGACAATATGGCATTACTTTATGCCCTTTATATAAAAGTCCTTTGTCCCACATTTGTCTTAAAGCCCACCATACAGATTCTATATAGTCATTATGATATGTTACATACGGATTTTTCATATCAACCCAGAAGCCTATTTGATTTGTCATTTTTTCCCACATAGAAACATAAGTAAATACACTTTCTTTACATTCTTTAACAAATTTTTCTACACCATATTCTTCAATTTGCTGCTTTCCTGAAATTCCAAGTTTCTTTTCGATTTCAAGCTCAACTGGAAGACCATGTGTGTCCCATCCAGCCTTTCTAATTACTCTATAACCCTTCATAACTTTATATCTAGGAATTATATCTTTCATAACTCTTGTTAATATATGACCTACGTGTGGTTTACCATTTGCTGTTGGAGGTCCATCATAAAAAGTAAAATATTTTTTTCCTTCGTTCTCATTTAGATTTTTGTTGATAATGTCTTTTCTATTCCATAAATCTGCAACATCTTTTTCCATACCAACAAAACCATTGTTTAGTTCAACCTTTTTGTACATAAAAAATCCATCCTTTCTAAACTTTTCAATATTTAAAAGAGCCATTCTTCCATATATAATTAGGACGAATGGCTCTTTATCCGCGGTACCACCTATATTAATAACATAAATATATTATTCACTCTTTTCCTTTAACGCAGAATGTACGGCTAAGCTTACTATTTTCAGCTAAGCAACAACAAAGGTGATAATAAATAATTTTCATCATACTAGAATTCCACCAAAACATCTAGCTCTCTTAAAGTTCAAATTATCTATCTTGTCCTTGTTTTTGTTTTTGACTTTACTATATTATCACTTATTTCAAAAATGTGCAAGCTTTTTTATGAATTTTAAATTAACGCCTTAAATTTATTTTTAAATTAACAATTTGTATTAATTTAACTATACACTTCCTAAAACTACAAAGATTGGACTTATTTAAAAACCTATTCAATCTCAATATAGCCATCTAATGTAAATTCATCTGAATCTATAGTTCCTAAGTCTTTATCTTTCCATATTACCGAAATTGTAAAATATTTTGCATTTGGATTTGTTTTTTTATAATTTTGTATATCATCTGCAAAATATGCTAATACCATATCACTTCTCCCAAAATTTGTTTTATCAGCTTCAGCATTTTCAACTGCAATAACTTTTGGATTAATAAAATTTGTGTCATTTCCAACATAAAGAAAACATTTAGCATATTCATTAGCAACTTCGTTTTGTTTTGCTACAACAAAATCTCCTTGTCCATTTCCTAAATCAATCCCATCAGTTTGTAATTTAGTTGTATTAGCTAAACTAAAGCTTGTTGAAATTATTTTGGATTTTAACCCTGTAGTTTTATCTACTGCTACAACATATAAATCATAATTATTATTTGCATTTAAACTTGTATCTGTTATTTTAAAATCAGATGTATCTATTTTTGTTGCATGGTCAGTATATGTGTTCATAGTTTTAGTAAAAAAACTAGCTTTCTTTCCATTTGTTAATATTTCATTATCACTAGGAGCTGTTGCATCTTTAGCTGTAACCATATAATAAATGTCAGCAATGTTTGAAACTTCGTTTGTTGCAAAATCCATTATTTTAACTCTTACATCAACATCAGTTACACCTGTACGCCATGCATCAACTGTTGCAATATTAAGAACTCTTGTATTCTTTATTGCATTATTTAATGCTTGTGTTGCAACAACATTTCCATCTAGTGTTTTCATTTCCAAATTAACACTAATTGTTCCATCTTTTAAATCACTTACTTTTGTTGCATCGAAATTATTTATTGTAATTGATTTACTTCCAGCTTTTAGAGTATTTACTCCACTCGTTTCTTTATTATCTTCATCTTTTAAAGTTATGTTTACATTTAAATCTTCTGTTGTAAAATCTTGCATTATAACATTAATAGATAAATTTTTCATATTTTCTTGATTTATTACATCAGAGTGTCCAATTGAACCATCAATTTCCATTGAAGAAGATTTCATTTCTTTTGGCTCAACACCATTTTTAACTGGCGTTGGAGTTGGAGTTGGTGTTGGTGTTGGTGTTGGAGTTGGTGTTGGCGTTGGTGCTGGCGCTGGTGTTTCCTTAACCGGCGTTGCAACTTTTATATTTTCAAAATTTTCATCTGTTATTCCGCCTATTAAAACTGTAGCATCAGAAATTTTTATTTTTCCATCTCCATTAATATCTGCAGCTATAAGTTCTAAATCACTTAATTTATTATTTTCATCAACTATACTGCCAATTATTTTTGTAACATCAGATATTGTTAATTTTCCATCTTCTGTTACATCTCCATAAACAACTATATGCTTTAGTTTTCTGTCAACATTTACCAAGTCACCTGTTTTTAATACTGCAGTATCATATACAGATACTTCTTTTTCTGGATATGCTTCTCTTAAATCTTTTCCAGTAATTTTGTCTGTTGGTGAAAGTAACTTAAATGGTGCAATTGTTTTCCCCTCTACTACGTGAGTATATTCGCCTAAAAACTTTGGTGTAGTACTAACATCTTCTGCCTTCGATTGTGTTCCAATTGGCAATAAAAGCATATTTAAAATTACTAAACCTGAAATTAAACTTCTTTTATTCATTTCTTTCCTCCTCTTGGACAAAAGGTAATTTTCATTTGTTTTTTTATTTCGGGATATTTCGATAATTTATAACCGTAATCTCCATTTTCTTTTGTCCGTAAACTATTCTATCATAAAAATTATAAATTGCAA
>CAZAZX010000001.1:91229-166489 GCA_964489885.1 uncultured Lachnospiraceae bacterium
ATCTCCATTTTCTTTTGTCCGTAAACTATTCTATCATAAAAATTATAAATTGCAATATAAAATTAACCATAAATCAATAATTTAATCTTATAATGTTCTCATCGCATTTAACACTGCAATTATTGTTACTCCCACATCAGCAAAAACTGCTAAATACATTGGTGCCAATCCAAATAAAGCTAAAATTAATACAGCAAATTTTATTATTAAAGATAAATAAATGTTTTCAGATGCAATTTTTTGAGTTCTTCTTGAAATTTTAATTGCATCACAAATTTTTGAAACTTTATCTTCCATTAAAACCACATCAGATGCTTCTATTGCTGCATCTGAACCTATTCCCCCCATTGCAATTCCAATATCACATCTTGCAATTACTGGAGCATCATTTATTCCATCACCAACAAAGGCAACTTTTTTTCTTTTTTTATCTGCATTTTCATTGTTTTTCATTGTATTTTCTTTAATAATTTCTTCAACTTTATTTACTTTATCTTCAGGCATTAATTGTGCATAATACTTATCAATTCCAATTTCTTCAGAAACGCTTTTTGCAATTTTTTCAGAATCACCTGTCAACATAATTGTTTTTATTCTCATTTCTTTTAATTTTGTTATCGCATTTCTAGAATCTTCTTTGATTTTATCTGAAATAATTACGTGTCCAAGATATTTATCGTTTGAAGCAATGTGTATTGTTGTGCCAACTTTTTTGCATTCTTCGTATTCTATATTTATTTTGTTCATTAGTTTATCGTTACCAACATAAACCACATCGCCATTTACTTTTGTTTTAATTCCCAATCCAGCAATTTCTTCAGTTTCTGTTATCTTGCAGTCATCATCTAGCTTGTTTAATTTTTCATAAGCATTTCTAAGTGACATTGCAATTGGGTGGCTAGAGTGTGCTTCGGCGTGTGCTGCCATATGTAGGATTTTTTCTTCATCGTACAAACTTGGGTGAACAGCAACAACTTCAAAAACTCCCTCTGTTAATGTGCCAGTTTTATCAAAAACAACAGTATTAATATCTGATAAAATTTCTAGGTATTTTGCTCCCTTTATTAGCATTCCTTTTTTTGCAGCTCCTCCAATTCCACCAAAGTATGTTAGTGGCACCGAAATAACTAATGCACATGGACATGAAACAACAAGGAATGTTAAGGCTCTATTTATCCATGTTGCAAAATCTTTCGTAATTATTGATGGAATTATTGCAATTACAATTGCAGATAGAACAACAATTGGTGTATAAACTTTTGCAAATTTTGTAATAAACTTATCTGTTTTTGATTTTTTTTCATTTGCATTTTCAACTAAATTAATAATTTTTGAAACTGTTGATTCACTAAATTTTTTTCTAACTTTTACAAGTATTGTTCCATTAATATTTACACAACCTGAAAATATTTCATCACCTATTTTTGCACTTTTAGGAACGCTCTCTCCTGTTAATGCAACTGTATTCAAATTTGTTTTTCCTTCAATAATAATTCCATCAAGTGGAACTTTTTCTCCAGGGTTTATTGATATTATATCATCTATTTTTACATCTTCTGGAGCAACTTTCTTTGTTTTTCCTTCTTCAATAACCAAGTTTGCATAGTCTGGCCTAATTTTCATTAATGATTCTATTGATTTTTTACTATTTCCTTCTGCAATTAGTTCAAAAAGTTCTCCTATTTGGAAAAATAGCATTACAAAAACCGCTTCATTAAATTCTGGACTTGAATTTGGTAAAAATCCAATTAGCATTGCACCAATTGTTGCAATTGACATTAAAAAGTGTTCATCGAAAATTTCTTTTTCTTTAATTCCTTCAAGTGCTTCTTTAAATACGTCAAATCCAATATATATAAATGGTATCAAATAAATTGTAAATTGCTGCCAAATTTCTAAATTTGCAAATTTGCTTATTAAAAATGCAATGACTAACAATATGGCAGCAAATATAATTTGCTTTAATTTATTTTTTATTTCACTATTCATAAACTTCTCCCTTCAAATACAATCAAAAAATTTTAGAGGCACTTACCTAATTTTTTTAATAAATATTTACTAAATAATAACAAAGAAATATATAATTTGCAATGCTTTAAAAATATTATTTTTTTATACCTATTCCCTTGTTCATACTTGTTTTGTGTGATAAAATAATAATGTAGCGTATATTTTATTACATTTAAGGAGGAGTTTTATGAGAAGATTTATTAAAAAGCTTCGGAGGAAACGTAGAAAAATAGTTAAAGGATTGCTCATCGGCTCTCTTATTTGTGTTTCACTCAACCAGGCAAAACTCGCCTATACAGAGCATATTAAACCGGTTGAAACGGCACAAGCCCCAGAGCCACCTGAACAACTCCAAGACAATACTACCCCTGAAGTGGTTGAAGCTGTGTCTGTTATAGATCCAGCTGCGCATTCTAATCCTGAGGAGGTTGAAACAACAACTGAAAGCACTGAAGTAACAGAAGTAGCCCAAGTTGATCAACCTGTAGAGTCTGAAGAAGAAATCAATCGTTCTTATGACGAAACTTCTAGGGGAGGATGCCAACGTTTATCTGCTTCTGCAGGTCGGGTTCAAGGTCCATCTGGCACTGAAACCTATTACAACCTCGATATGAGCGGTGTGGTTGGTATTATGCAAGATTTGGGCTATGGAAACCAATACTGGGTCAGAAGTGACGGTGTTAAAATGTTTGGCAACTACGTTATGGTTGCAGCAAATTTTGATGTACACCCACGTGGCTCATTGGTCGAAACCTCACTCGGAACAGGCATTGTCTGTGACACCGGCGGTTTTGCTGAGGGTAACCCTAACCAGGTTGACATTGCAACAACCTGGTAAATCCAATCGTAAAACACAAAAGCCTAAAGACAACTGTCTTTAGGCTTTTGTATTTATCTTTCTATATCAATTTCTTTAATATAATCTTCTCTATTTAAAAACTTACTGTCCTTTATTTTTAAAGGAATACTAGGTTGAAAATTTTGTACATAATTATTTTTTTCCTTTTCAATTTCTACTACACAATCATCTTCATCTGCAACAATATATGCTACAATTTCACCATTACTAACTGCAACTATTTCATCATCTTTAGTTTTCTTTAATGCAAATTCATGTCCATGATATTCAAAATTATTGTTTTTTTCTTTTACGGCCTTTGAAACACTTCCTTCAAAATTTAAAGCCTTTATATCTCTAAAATCTGCCATTCCATACCCAAACATTTTATGGTCTTTTTTAACTGCAAAAACAGCCTCTTTACATTTATCAAGACTCCTCCAATTCTTAAACAAGGTTGGCTTGCCAGCTGCATCTTTTTCTCTTACAATATTATCATCATCTATTCTAACAAAATGGTGTCCACTTCCATTTTCTCTTGCTCTATATAAAACTATATATTCATCTTCTTTTAATTTTTCGTCACCAAGTAATCTAGTAAATGGAAAATTTTCTAAAACTGCTGATACATTTCTATCAAATCCATTTATATAAAATGGGAAAACACACGTATCTATTTTTAACGAATATCCCCCACAATTAATTTTATCATTAAAATGCAATTCAACAATTCTATTTACTTCTTCTTCATACATTTCATTTGAAATATCTTTATATGGGTGCTCTGAAAACATTTCTAAGTAGTGATTATATGCATCTGATTTTTTTCCATTTTCAACTTCTTTTTTTATCACTTGTTCTAATCCTTTAATACCTTCTTTTCCCATTTTTTCCTTTATTACATCTTTTACTATTATATCTGTGATTGCATAATTTGAACCAATTTGATATCCACTTTTATCTCTCCATTGTTTTTTAGCTTCAGTATATTTTATAAATCTATTCTCTTCTTCATTAAATTGTTTATTTTCATAAACCTTAATTAGATTATTGTCAGTAAAATTTTCTATAAAATCATCAACCATATACCAAATTTCATCATTTGTTTTTATGTTTCCATATTTTTCTAAATTATATTTATACAATATATCCTCAAAGCCCTCTAACACATTCTTTGTTATATTAGATATCTTATCTCCACTCGTAAAGAGATTATAGGACACTCCTAAATCTTTTTCAACTCTTTCTTTTATTCTATTTCTTAATTCAATTTCAAAATCAACCATATTTTTCATCCTCTACATTTGTTTTCTATATTCTATATTTTATAATAAGAATGATTTTTTTTCAATGTGTTTTATTAAAGTTTGAAAATTATTTGTAATAATTAATCCTTGAGTTTTCAAAACTTGTATTATATAATGTTTTTTAGGTGATTATATGAAAAAATTTATTAATGAAAAAGCAGATATAAATAATCCTAAATGGGAAAATATGATACATAGAGAAGTTCGGAATTCATAAAAAAGAAAATGATTTAAGAAGTGAATTTGAAAGAGATCATAATAGAGTTATTCATAGTGATGCATATAAAAGACTTAAACATAAAACACAAGTTTTTTTCTCTCCTAAAAGTGATCATATTTGTACAAGAATCGAACACGTAAATCATGTAGAGTCCATTAGCTACACTATTGCTAATTATTTAGGTTTAAATACTGAATTGACCAAAGCTATTGCTACATCACACGATATTGGTCATTCTCCTTTCGGACATAAGGGAGAGAAAATATTATGTGAAATTTCGAAAAAGGATTTAGGTCATTCATTTTGGCATGAAAAAAATGGATTAAAAATTGCAGACAATATAGAATTACTAGTAAATTATAATTCTGATTTAGAAAATATGAATTTAACTTATGCTGTAAGAGATGGTATAATTTCTCATTGTGGTGAAGTTGACGAAAACGGCTTAAAGCCAAGAAATGATTTTCTTAATTTGGATGACTATTCATATCCAAATCAATATGCTCCATATACTTGGGAAGGATGTGTTGTCAAAGTTTCTGATAAAATATCATATATTATGCGAGACATAGAAGATGCTGTTGATTTACATATTCTAGATGATCAGTATTTAGATGAACTTTATACTTTGCTTAATTTTGATAAAAATAAAAAAATAAATAATTCAAGCATAATTACAGCTTTAGTTAGTGATATATGTTCTAATTCTTCACCAGAAAATGGGCTTACTCTTTCTGAAAATAACCTAAATATGTTAAATAGCATAAAAAAGTTTAATTATCAACATATTTATAATAACAAACAAGTGAAATATTCTGAAAAATATTTTAATTTGGTAATAAATCAAATATATGAATTTTTAAAAGATTGTTATGATTCAAATAATACTTTAGAAAAATTTAATAAGGTATATGATTTTAGCCCGATGTTAGTTCAATCCTTTATAAATTGGATAGAAAAATACTGGAATTTAACAGACAGAAAACAAACTAACTTAAAAAATAAAATAGTATTTAATATGGACAATGAAAAAGACTATTATCAAGCAATTATATACTTTATTTCGGGAATGACTGATAACTTTGCTATCAATTGTTATAATGATATAATCGGATTTTAAATAAGAACCTTTACCCACTTTACACAGATAAAGCCGTGTAAAGTGGGTCAGGTTCTTATTTTGTTCGTAATTTAGTAATTTCAGAAAGCCTTTTAGAATTCTCCTTCTGTTTATTAGGTGGCAACCATGAATAGCATGTGCATACAAATTCTCCAAATTTTGTTGCATCTTCACCATATTCTTTATTTTTGCCTTTATAAATCTTCTTCAAATAATATCATCTCCAAATGATATTATTTTCAAATTTTTCTAATTTATTATGAAAGCACAAGTAAATTAAATACTTGTGCTTTCTCTTCTTATCGGTCCAATACTCTAGTCGATAATGCCACAAATCCAGCTTCCACAAAAAATGTGTTTATAAAAATAACGTATACTGCTGCATCTCTAAATGCGGGATTCGTAACATCAAAGGTCATAAATTCCAATAAGATTGGTTGAATACTCTTCAAAATTGGAAGACCAAAAGCAGCAATCGTGAAAATTATCACATTTGCTAAAAAGAGTGCAATCAAAAAATCCCGAAACTTTTTGGATAACAGTTCCATGAATATTCTGTCTCCTTTCTCCCATTCTATCTTCTCCATTATAGAAATATGAACAACCTTGTGATATAAAAAATTCACTAAATTATTTTATCACATTTTCTTAAATAATTCAAATTTTTATAGCTTTTCCAAGGTAAATTGAATACAAATATACATCATGTACTTCTTTTTCTAAAGCATCTTCTAAAGCCCTTTTGTATAAATTTAACTGATTTTTGTATTTTTCCACCAAGTCACTTTCTTCTTTAACAAAATCGGTTTTATAGTCTACTAAAACAACATCTCCGTTTTGCTTTATAAAATACAAATCTATTATACCTTGTACTAAAACATTATCTTCTGTTTCACCAAGTAAAGCTTCTTTTGCAGAAAGATTTATATAAAATGGTGTTTCCTTCTTTATTTGTTTTGCATTTCTAATTTCTTCTGCAAGACTACTATTCATAAACTTTTCTATTTTATCAATTGGTATATCATATTTAGAATTTGGAAGTAATACATCTTTTGCAATTAAATTATCAATTTCTTCTTCTAATTCTTTTTTTGTGTAATTCTTTCTAAAGTCCAATTTTTGTAAAAACAAATGTACTTGTGTTCCCCTTTGACTAGAACTTAATCTATTGTTTTGTTTTAAAAACATAGGCAATGGTGTTTCAAAAACTTCTTCAATATTTTCATTTTTTTCTTCATATTCTCTTACAACCTGTGTAACAGAAGTTTTACTCAAGATTTTTGTTTCAGGAATATATGCGTACTTCCACTTCAATAGTTTTTCAATGTCTTTATCAAAATATGACTTTTTATTAAGAACATCAGCAAAATTTTCTTTAGCATTTTCTTTAACCTGATTTTGTCTCATAAAGTCCTTACCTTTTACTATTGAAATATCTAATAATTCTTCTAATTCCCTTTTTCGTGCTATACTTATTAATTCAAACCAATTTAAATAAGAAATATATTTTTGTAACAAACTTTCATTTAAACTTCCATACATTTCTACTAATTGATTCATTGTTTTTATTGTATTTTCATAATTTTTATCTATACCAATTAAAAACAACTTTTCTTTACTTCTAGTTAAAGCAACATATAAAATACGCATTTCTTCTGATATTGTCTCTTTTTTAGCTTGTATCCTAATTGCTTCCTTTGCCAAAGTATTATATTCAATTCCTTTTTCTGCATCTATTAGTCTTGGCCCAAAACCTAACTCGTGGTGTATTAGCAATTTTTCATTTAAATCTCTCAAATTAAACTGTTTTCCCATTCCACATAGAAAAACTATCGGAAATTCCAATCCTTTACTTTTATGTATACTCATAATTCTAATTACGTTTTCATTTTCTCCAATAATTTTTGCAGAACCCAAGTCACCACTACTGTTTTTCAATTTATCTATAAAGTGTATGAAGTTAAATAAACCTTTGAAACTTGCTTCTTCGTATTGTTTTGCTCTTTCAAGTAACATTTTTAAATTAGCAATTTTTAAATTTCCATCAGGCATTAAACTAACATAGTGATAATATCCTGAATCCATAAAAATGTTCCAAATTAGTTCTTCTAATCCAAGATATTTAGTTTCATCTTTCCATTTATTTAAATATTTAAAAAATCTATCTACTTTCTTTTTTAAATTTAAATCTTCACTATTTTTTGCCATTTCTAATGCTTCATAAAAATATGAATTTTTATTGAGTAATCTAATTTTTATTAATTCATTATCTGTAAATCCACCAATATATGATCTTAATACGCTTACCAATGGAATGTCTTGCAATGGATTATCTAAAATTTTTAAAACTGAAATTATTGTTTGTATTTCTATTGCATTTAAATATTCTGATGATGTGTCACTAAATACAGGCATTTCTAAATCAGAAATTGCTTTTTCAAAAATTGGAGCACTAGCAGATGTTGCTCTTAATAAGATTACTATATCCTTATAAGTTACTTTTCTATATGTTTTTATATTTTTATCATAAACATAATAATCACTATTTAAAAAATCTTTAATTTTTTTTGCAACATATTTTGCTTCAAGTTCGGTATTTTCAATTTTTTCTAATTCTTCGCCTTCATTATCTTCATCTAAGTCATCTTTTGCTAAATCTATAATACTTAATTCTGCCTTACCTCCAAAATTTAGTATATTTTTATTTGGTGCTTCATAGTCATTTTTTTGTCTTAAATATTCTTTTTCGTTATATTCAATATCACCTAATTTTTTTGTCATTATAGAATCAAAAACTAGATTTGTTAAATTTAATATATTACTCCTACTTCTAAAATTTTGAAATAATTGTATTTTTACATTATCATTTTCTTTTTTATCTTCTATTAATGAATATTTCTCATATTTATCCAAAAATAGTTCTGGTCTTGCTTGTCTAAATTTATAAATACTTTGCTTAACATCTCCAACCATAAAGATATTATTTTTCCTTGATATTGTAGTTAAAATATATTCTTGCACTAGATTGCTATCTTGATATTCATCAACTGCTATTTCTTCGAATTTTTCTTGATATTTTTTTGCAACTTCTGTTTGAACATATTCTCCATTTTCTTCTTTAACAAGTATTTTTAATGCTAAATGTTCAATATCATTAAAATCTACACAATTTTTTTCCCTTTTCATAGATGTAAATTTTTCGTCAAATAAGTTTATTATTTTTTCAAATTCTTTTAGGACTCCATATACAGAACTAATATCCATAAATGTATCTTTTGAATCATATAATAGTGTTTTGCCTATACATGAAAAAACTTGCTTTTTAGCATTATCTCTAATTTGCTTTGCTTCCGTTTTTAGTTCTGATACAATTTTTTTATCAACAGGCCATTTTAAATAGTTTATTAAATTAGCCTTTTTATATAGCTCATCCCAATTATTAACTGATTCTAAAAGACCTTTATATATATTTATATCGTCGCCAATTACAATTTTAAATTTTTCTAATTCATAAGACAAATCCATTTTTCTATAAATATATTTTAATTGGTCAATTGCCTGTATCAAATTTTCAGCTAGTTCTTTTGTTAATATCTGTCCCCATATAGTTTTTGCAAAATCTTGATTTGTATCTACATTAAAAATCTCTGTTTTTTCATGCAACCACTTTTGTGGAAATGGCGTACTCTGCATATATTGATAAATTCTAAGAACTGTATTTTTTAATTCTTCATCTCCTCTATATCCTGCATAATCATTGACCAATTTTAAAAATCCACTTTCCTGTTTTTCATAAAGTTCATCAAAGACTTCATCAATTGAATCTTGTTTCAAAAGTTCCATTTCGGCGGTATCTCCAATTCTAAAATTAGGCGATATATCTATCTCATAAAAGTTATTTTTTATGACTTCAAGACAAAAGGCATGAATTGTAGAAATATTTGCTCTATTTAAAAGTATTACTTGCTTTTGCAAGTGAGCATTATTAGGATGTTCCTCTATCTTTTTGTAAATTGCTTTTAAAATTCTTTCTCTCATCTCAGAGGCTGCTGCATTTGTAAAAGTTACAACTAAAATTTTATCAACGTCAATTTTATTCTTAATTATCTTTTCAATAATTCTTTCAACTAAAACCGCCGTTTTTCCACTACCTGCAGCTGCTGCAACTAATATATTTTCTCCATTTTCTTCAATAGCTTGTTTTTGCTCCTTTGTCCATTCAACTTCACTCATAAATTACTTTCACATTCCTTTAAATTAAAACTAAAACAAGTATATAATTTTTTTCAAAAAAAGGCAAATAATATTTAGATTTTTAGAAATAATATATATAATCTTTCATATTCAGTAATTATTTTGTTAATGAATATAATTTTTAAATGGAGGTTTATATATGGATAATGAAAACAATATCAAGGTTTTAGATGAAGTTCATAAAGGTTTAGTTATGGGAATGGAATCAATTTCTGTTATTTCAGCCAAAGTAGGTGACCGAAATTTTAGAGATGACTTAAATTATCAATATGATCAATATGGAAAAGTACTTGATAAAATAGATAAAAAATTCCAAGAAGTTGGTATAAAACCAACAGATACTAGTCCAGGAGAAAAATTTATGGGTTGGACAAGTCTTCAAATGAATACAATGACAGATAAAAGCAATAATAAAATTTCAGAGCTTTTAATACGTGGTAACACAATGGGAATAATACAGGGAAGAGAATTGTTGAACCAAAATCCTGATATATCTCAAGAAACTAAAAACATTCTAAATGAATTTGTAAAACTTCAAGAAGATAATATAGAAAAATTGAAAACATACTTGTAAGAACTTTATTGCTTTTGCAAGAAAATATTTTAGGAGACCTATTTTTGGTCTCCTAAAATAATATTTTTATCCGTCCACTTGTCCATATTTTTTCTTATTTACCTATATTTACTCCAACTATTCCCCCTATCATTCCAGCAATCGTTCCTAAAATCATCATTATTACTGCATTTAAATTTAAACTAAACCCTACTGATAATATACTTGATAATAAATATAAAACTATTATATATGTAAAGCCTATTATTCCTCCATTTATCATTCCATTTTTATGCAATTTTAATGTCGAAATTGATGTGCATATTAATATAGTAAATGCCGTTATTCCTATTATTACTGGTGCAATATTTTTTTCTGGAAAATTTGTATATGTTAGAATAAGTGCAAAAAAGAATATAGATATCAAAGTAATCAACATTGACAAAGCCAATCCCTTTAGTATAACAAATAAATTACTATCTTTATCTATATTCGCATTTTCAATAACTTTGTTCATCTCTCTCAACACCCCTTTATAAATTATATGGTTTGCTAATTGAGAATAGAACAAAATTTATAAACTTTCTTCGCTATCTATCTTAGTTAAATTATCATTCCAACTGCTATAGTTCTCATCATTTTTGTGATTTTCTAAAACATTTTTTTCATTTAAATACTTACCAAGGTAGGCTGTTGCTTTTAAAGCTCCAGAATGATTCAAATGATCTCCTTCGTCTCTTGTTTCATTTTGCCAATCTATATTAATTTCATCTTTAGCAATATTCATATCTAAAAATTCTATTCCTTCTTTATTTGCAAATTTTTCTACACCATTATGTCTTTCATAGTTCCAGTTTTTTACACTAGGTGTACTTAATATAATTAGCTTTGCATTATTATTTTCACAGTACTTATTTAAAAGTTTTAAATAGCATTTATTTACAAATGGTATTTCCTCAGCTTTATCCGAATATTGCATATAATTACTATCATCAGCAGAATCTATTTCATTTGAGTAAGTATATCCTTTGTTCACATCTGACCATGAATAATCAAACTTTGGAACAAAATCGTATGCTTTTATTTTTTTACATCTACTATGATATTCACTTAATGGGAAAACATAGTTCACTATTTTTTCAAACGAGTTATCAAGCCCTAAATCTCTATAAATTGAATTTGATTCTAATATTACAAGCTTTGGATTTTGCTTTTTAAAAGCTTTATTTAAAAATATCATTGATTCTTGCAAGCATTGATTGGGTGTGCCACAAATATAGCTGGTAAAACCATAGTCGTTCCATAATTTTAATGGAATTATTGCTGCAAATGATTCACTATCTCCAACAACCAAAGTATCTATTGTATTTTCTTTTTCTCCCATAATTCCATTTGCTTTAGCATTATGAATTCCATACTCTACAGAATTTTTTTTAGGAATTACTATATATGTTAAAATTATAATAAATACCAAAAGAATTGCTATAAATACTACTGATTTTATTATTTTCTTTTTCACTTATTTTCCCCCTTAAAATTCTGCATACATTGGGTCAACTGGAACATATCCATCTCCATATGCACCAAATACTATAATTATTAATATTAATGCATAAAATATTGACCATCTAAATATTATATTTTTCTTTGATAAAGCTTCTCTTATGTTTATTCCTTTCTCTTTTAAAATACTTATTATAAATACAACTACCAGCATAGTTATAACAATTAAAAAGTCATATCTGCCCATTCCAAAGCCTAAAATTGTTTTATTAAATATTGATTCTAATGAAAATTCAGAAATCATTTTTTTAAACATTTCTAATCCAGCTAAAAATCCATTAGCTCTAAAGAACAACTCTCCAACTAAAACAAAACAAGTTGTTTTAATTATCTGCAAAACCTTATAATAAAAACTTTTTCTATCTATATGTAATTTAGTAGTAATCTTTTCAATAATCGGTTCAAAAAATCTGCCAGTCATTATTAATACAAAATAATATAAGCCAAAGAATATATAATTCCAAGCTGAGCCATGCCAAATACCATTACATAGCCATACTAAAAATAGTGCAATAGAACTTGAAATTAATGGTCCATAATAATTTCCCCATTTTTTTCTTGAAAAGGAAGTAAACTTTTTACATTTGTTTGTAAGAGAAACTGGATAAAAAATATAATCTCTAAACCATGCTCCTAAAGTAATATGCCATCTTTTCCAAAATTCTGATGTTGTCTTTGAGAAAAATGGCTGTCTAAAGTTTTCAGGCAATTTAACCCCAAATATCTCTCCTATACCTATAACAACATCAATAGTTCCTGAAAAATCCATATATAACTGTATTGTATATAAAATCATACCAAGTGCAACGACTCCACCATCATAATAGCTATAATTATTAAACACATTTGCAACAAAAGAATTAAGTCTATCTGCAATTACTATCTTTTTCATTAATCCCCAAAGTACCCTTTGCAAACCAAATGTAAGTCTTTCGTAAGTTACCTTTTCACACTTCCATAATGAATCTGCAATTTGAGAATACCTACTAATTGGGCCTTCCATCAATTTAGGGAAAAAGCCTATAAACAATGCTATCTTCGGTAAATTTTTATCTGCGACGATTTTTCCTTTATATACATCATAAATATATGCAATTGCTTCCAAAGTATAAAAAGATATACCTATAGGCATAACTAAATGTGGAATATCAAATTGATATTCTATATTTAAAGTATGCATTAATGAATTAATATTAGTTGTTAAAAATGCGGAATACTTAAGAATAATTAACATTGCTAATAAGGCTATAATAGCTAAAACACAAAATATTTTTTGTCGTTTATTAAAATACGCCTTTACTTCTTTTTTCTTTTCTTTATCAATTTCTTTTAGTTTAGCTTTTTTCTTATTTTGTAAATAATTAAATGCTTGACCAAAAATGTACATTATCAATGTTGTTATAATCAAATATATAAGTAATTTTCCACTTATTGACCAAAAGAAAATATAACTTGATGCTAATAAAACCTTCCATCTATGTTTTTGAGGTACTAGATTATATATTATTATTGTTAACGGCAAAAACACGCCTAAAAATAAAGCACTAAAATAATTCATACTATTCTTCTTCTTGTAACCTATTTATTAAATCCCATATAGCTTTAGCTGAATTAAAGTTATCTGGTATAATTTCAACTGTAGGTATTTGTACATCAAATGTTTCCTCAATTTCTGCAACTAAAGATATTATTGCAAGAGAATCTAAATATCCCTCATCTATTAAAGTTGTACAATTTTCATAATCTACCTCTGAATCTATATCTTTTAAAATTTCTATTAATTCTTCCATTTTTTATCCTCCATTTACATATTAAATTTATAAGTTTCTAAATCTTTTCTAAGTAACTCTATTCTTCCATCTTCGTTGATTTTTAATACCTGTGGTAAATTTCTACTTAAAAATAAGGAAATTCCCTCTGTCATACAATAAGCACCAGTATTTTTAAAAATAAATGCATCACCTACTTTTAAATCGTTTACAGGATATTGTTTAACTAAAATATCATTTATTGTACATAAAGAGCCACATACATTCCATTTTTCCGCATTTTCATTATCTCTTTTTGGATATACCTCACTCTTTGGAATTTTCATAGCCATTGACTGTCCATAATAAACTAAATGATTCATTCCTCCATCTACTATGGCATATCTTTGATTTTTGTTTATCTTTTTATCTACTACTTTTGTAACATATGTTCCACAAGTTGCGGCTATGCTTCGTCCAATTTCTAAATATACTTTTCCTTTAAATTGAATGCTGTTTACTATATTTGAAAATTCCTTTAAATATTCATCTTCATCAAATTCTTTATCTTTAAAATAATATACTGGAAAACCTGGTCCAAATTCTAATTCTTTTGCATCATAATCAAATTCATCGTGCAACTTTGAAATTACATTATCTGCATATTGAAATTCTCTTGCAATTATTTTTAGTGAATTCTTCTGTGTTCCAGAAAAATACTGTATTCCTATGAATTCCAAATTTGGATAATCAGCTCTGTTTTTTATTATTTGCCTTAGTTCATCTTCATTTATTCCAAATTGATTTCCACTTGTAAGCCTTATAAGAATTTTTAATTTGCTATCACACTTTATGCTTTTAAAAAGTTCAAATTGTTCCATAGACTCAATTGTAAAATGTCTAAGATTTCCATTGTTTGTAATGATTTGTTTAATATGTTCTGGAGTCTTATATACACCAGAAATTAATACTTTATTTAAATCAACATTTTTTTCAGAACAAATATTAAATTCTCCAGGTGAACATACTTCAAATCTATCAATATATTTTTCTATATCTTTTACAATAAAAGGATTAGCCTTAATTGCATAACATAAAGAAATATTTTTAGGTAAATTCTTTTTTAAATAATTTACTCTATTTTTTAAAGTATTAATATCAAATATATACAATGGTGTGTTATATGTATTAATTATTTTTTCTATATCCAAAACAACACCTCCTTACTTTATTAATGTATTTCTTAAAGCTTTTCTATCTATTTTACCATTTTTAGTAATTGGTAATTCATCTATTTGTTTTAAAATATTAGGTATCATAAAAACTGGGAGTTCTTTTTTAAGGTTATTATGTAAAATATCCTTTGGAACATTTCCAACATAAAATGTACATAGTTTTTTCTTTTCTTCAAGATATATACAACATACCCTATCTACACCATCCATATCATTAATTGTAGTTTCAATTTCCTCAAGCTCAATTCTATGCCCCATATGCTTAATTTGAAAATCTTTTCTTCCTGCAAAATATAATAAATCGTCATCTCCCATATATGCCATATCACCAGTTTTATATATTAAATCAATATATTTATCATTAAGCGGATTTTGTACAAATTTTTCTTTTGTCTTATTTAATTCATTATAATATCCAAGTGCGAGTGCTGTACCCTTGACACAAATTTCTCCTATTTTATTTTTTTCTTTTACAAGTGTATTATTTTCGTCCAATAAAAATACTCTTTCATTATCAAAATTGCTTCCTATAGGTATTTGTTTTTCATAAGGTAAACTTTTATCTATTACATGATATGTACAGTTGCAAGTTATTTCTGTTGGTCCATATACATTTACATAGTTAGCATCTGGTAAATATTTTATCCATTCTTTTAAGTGTTTTAATGGCATTACTTCGCCACTAAAAATAACTTTATTAATATTTTTAGGTGTTTTATATTCTAAGCCATGAAAAGTTGTTATTAAGCACAATGCCGAAACTGCCCAAATTAACGTTGTAGCTTTATTTTCATCTATATAATCTAGTAATTTTGCTGGCATTGAAAAAAATTTCTTTGGCACTATTAAAAGAGTTGCTCCTGTTTTTATACATGAATAAATATCCTTAACAGAAACATCAAAGTCAAATGGTGCTTGATTTGCTATTATATCGCTATTATTTATATTAAACTTATCTGTAAATATATCTATAAAATCAATTGTTGAACGATGGCTAATAAGTACACCCTTTGGTACACCTGTTGACCCTGATGTAAAATTAGCATATAAAGGATCTAAATCTAATAGTCTACTTCTAATTTCAAGCAATTTTTCTTCGTTAATTTTTGTATTTTTTATTTCATCTATATCTAGAATTTTCTCTTTTGTTGCTAGTTGATTTGCAAGTTCTATATTATTTTTATCTGTAATTAAAAGTTCTGAATCTAATACTTGTAATATTTTTTCAAGCCTTTTTGCTGGTAATCCAGGATTTAGTAATATATAAAATCCCCCTGAATACAATACCCCAAAAAAAGAATATAAGCAATTTATACTCTTTTCCATTAATATCGGAATCGGTTTATTTATTTCTGTTTCATTTACTAAATAACTTCCAACTTTCTGACTGTTTTCTAGTAATTCTGAATATGTACAAGTTAGATTTTCTTCAATTACTGCAATTTTTTGTGGTAATTTTTTTGCTGTGTTTTCTAAATACTCTAATACATTTTTCATAGCATTATCCTTTCACCGCAATAGTATATCACTAATTTTATAAAGTGACAACTAATCAAAAGGAATTATTGAAGAATTTTAGGGAAAATTAGTAACTAACACTTACATATCCACTTTTTATTATCTATTCTTTTTGTTTTTATTGTGAAAACAAACTAGTATAAATTAATCAAGACCAATTCAATTATGAATTGGCCTTGTGAAACAATTGTAAAGTGGTTCTCTTATAGACTTTCACAGGCCTTTTCAAGGCCTTTTCTAACTTCAGGGTTCCTTGCCGAAATAGCATAAACCGTCTCTAATGAACTGCCTCCAACAATTGCCATACCTACGACCAGTCCATCTTCTGTTTTAGCAACAAGAACATCAGCAATTCCCATAAAGATTCCAGGAAGAACTTGGTCTATATACCATACCAAATCAACCATATTTGGCTGGACATACCACGCTTGCATGAATAACGTCAAAAAAACTCCGGGCTCATCTTTATAATCAGAAACCCTAAAAATCCCAACTACTACCTTTTTGTTATTTTCTTGCGATTCCATAAGTTGCCTCCATTTCTCGCCAAAAAAATCGCATCACTTTAATCAATTATCTTTTATTATTTTATCATATCATCGCTGTTTTTTCAATAAAAAAGAAGCAAAATGCAATTAAATTAAGCATTTTGCTTCTTTTTTATTTTGAAACAACAAGGCTTTTTTAGACCCCGCTTATTGCTTTAGCCGTGCTTTTAGGGCAGATTCCTCTAACCTAACCGAAAAATCCACGTTTTTTTACAGGTGGTTGTTCGTTCATTGTTTTTGCAAGTTTTGTTAGCAACTCTTTTTGTTCTGAAGATAATTTTTTCGGAACTTGAACTGTTACAGTAAATATAAAATCACCCCTAAAGCTTCCATTTACACTTTTAAATCCCTTATTTTTTATTACAAACTTAGTTCCTGTTTGTGTTCCATTTGGTATCCTATATTTTTCTTTAGTTCCATCAACCATAGGTATTTGTAAATCCGCTCCCAAAGTAGCTTGTGTAAATGTTATAGGTATTTCACAAAAAACATTTGACCCATTTCTTGTATAAATACTGTGTCTTTTTAAATGAACAACAATATATAAATCTCCCTTTTGTGCGCCAACATCTCCAACTTCTCCTTCATGCTGTAAAATTATTGTCTGTCCATCATCAATACCGGCAGGAATTTTTATTTTAATCTTCGTAGCCTTTCTTACCTTACCTCTACCTCTACATTCTGGGCAAGGTTCTTGAATTATTTTTCCTTCACCATGACAAGCACTACAAGTTCTTGCTGTCTTCATTTGTCCCAAAATTGTTGTTACAACTTGTTGAATTTGACCTGTTCCACCACAAACTGAACAAGTTACAGGATGTGTTCCTGGTTTTGCTTTTTCTCCGTGGCAAGTATTACATTGCTCATAACGATTAATAGAAATTTCTTTTTCTACTCCAGAATATGCCTCTTCAAAAGTAATTTCAATATTATATTTTAAATCAGTACCCCTTTTAGGTCCCTGAGTTCTTCTATTATTGCTTCCACCAAAGTCAAAACCAAAACCTTTAAAGAAATCAGAAAAAATATCGTCTCCAAATCCACCATAATTAGTATAGGTATATGTTCCGTTTTGCCCATTGAATCCATTAAATCCCTGTGGACCAGCTGAACCAAATTGGTCATACATTTTTCTCTTTTGGCTATCAGATAAAGTTTCATACGCTTCATTTAATTCTTTGAACTTTGCTTCGGCTTCTTTTTTGTTATCAGGATTAGCATCTGGATGATATTTTTTAGCAAGTTTTCTATATGCTTTTTTTATTTCCTCATCAGTTGCATTTTTACTAACACCAAGCACTTCATAATAATCTTTTTTCTCAGCCATCTACTTCATTCCTTTATAGTATTATTTGTTTTCGTCTTTTTTATTGTCATCATTTTCTACATGATAATCAGCATCATATACATTTCCATTAGCATCAGTTTTTGGACCTTCAGCATTAGCATCTGTTCCAGCTGCTCCATTTGGATTTGTTTGTTTATACAATTTTTCAGAAATTTCATAGAATACAGTTGTTAATTTTTCTGTAGCTTGCTTAATTGCTTCTGTATCTGTTCCATCTAATGCCTTTTTAACATTATCAATTTCAGTTTCAACCTTAGCTTTTTCTTCTCCGCTGACTTTATCTCCTAATTGTTCTAATGTTTTTTGGCAATTATAAACTAGACTTTCAGCATTATTTCTAGCTTCAATTTCGTCTTTCTTCTTCTTATCTTCACTAGCATGTGCCTCAGCATCTTTTACAGCCTTATTAATATCTTCTTCAGATAAGTTTGTGCTAGCTGTAATTGAAACTTCTTGACTGTTTCCTGTTGCCATATCTTTTGCAGATACATGAACAATACCATTTGCATCAATATCAAACGTAACTTCAATTTGAGGTATTCCTCTTGGTGCTGCAGGTATTCCTGTTAATTGGAATCTTCCTAATGTTTTATTGTATGCAGCCATTTCTCTTTCACCTTGAAGGACGTGAACTTCAACACTTGTTTGTCCATCAGCAGCTGTTGAGAATATCTGAGATTTTTTAGTTGGTATTGTTGTATTTCTTTCAATTAATTTTGTAAATACACCACCATAAGTTTCAATACCTAAAGATAATGGTGTTACATCTAATAATACTAAATCTTTAACATCTCCAGATAATACACCACCTTGAATAGCTGCACCAATTGCAACACATTCATCAGGGTTTATTCCCTTATCTGGTTCTTTACCTGTTATTTTCTTAACTGTTTCTTGAACTAATGGAACTCTTGTAGATCCACCAACTAATAATACTTTGTGAATATCATTACTTGTTAATCCAGCATCCTTTAATGCTTGGTTAACTGGTCCTGTTGTACTTTCTACTAAATCGCCAATTAATTCTTCAAATTTTGCTCTTGTTAATGTTACATCTAAATGTTTTGGTCCTGTACTATCAGCTGTAATAAATGGTAAGTTAATATTTGTTTGTTGCATTCCTGATAATTCTATTTTAGCTTTTTCAGCAGCTTCCTTTAATCTTTGCATAGCCATTTTATCTTGAGATAAATCAATTCCATCAGATTTCTTGAATTCTGCTATTAAATAATCCATTATTCTTTTATCAAAATCGTCTCCACCTAATCTGTTGTTACCACTTGTAGCTAAAACTTCAAATACACCGTCTCCGATTTCAAGGATAGAAACATCAAATGTACCTCCACCTAAATCATATACCATGATTTTCTGATCTGTTTCAGTTTTGTCCATTCCATAAGCTAAAGCTGCAGCTGTTGGTTCATTTATAATTCTTAAAACTTCAAGTCCAGCAATTCTACCAGCATCTTTAGTTGCTTGTCTTTGGCTATCACTGAAATATGCAGGTACTGTAATAACAGCTTGCTTAACTTCTTGTCCTAAATAGTTTTCAGCATCTGATTTTAATTTTTGTAATATCATTGCAGAAATTTCTTGTGGTGTGAATTCATCGCCTTCAATTTTAATTTTTTTATCTGTTCCCATTTCTCTTTTAATAGAGATAACTGTGTGGTCTGGATTAGTAACAGCTTGACGTTTAGCAATTTGTCCTACTAATCTTTCTCCATTTTTTGAAAAAGCTACAATACTTGGTGTTGTTCTGCTACCTTCTGGATTAGGTATAACAACTGGTTCTCCTCCTTCCATAACAGCAACACATGAATTTGTAGTTCCTAAGTCAATTCCTATAATTTTTGACATTTAAAATTCCTCCTTTTAATTTGCCACTACTACCATAGAATGGCGTATTACTTTATTTCCTATTTTATAACCTTTTCTGTATTCAAGTGTAATTTCTTTTTCGCCTAAGGTTTCATCTTCAACATGGCTTACAGCCTCGTGTAATTCTGGGTCAAATGTTTTACCTACTGTCTCAATTTCTTTAACATTTAATGTTGTAAAAATATTTTGCAATTGTTTGACAACCAGTTCTACACCTTGTTTGTATTGTGTATCTTCAGTTTTAACAGTAACTGCTTTTTCCAAATTGTCAACTGCCGGCAAAATTGCTGAAATTACATCTGCAAGAATAGAGTCATACATACTTTCTCTTTCTTTTGCATTTCTCTTTTTGTAATTTTCAAACTCTGCCATAACTCTTTTATATCTGTCATCTGTTTCGTCAAGTTCTTTTTTTACTCCTTCAAGCTCCTTTTTTATATTATCTAAAGAAGCATCAGAAGTATTTTCTTCATTTTCATTAGAGTTTTGTGTTTTAAGTTCTTCTTGTTTTTCTTCGTTAATGTTGTCTTCTTTTGATTTTTCCATTTTTTACCTCACTTTCTTGAATTTATTCCATATTGTTATATTTTTCGTTCAGTAATTGCTTTATATATTTCATTACAGAAATTACTTTTGAATAATCCATTCTTGTTGGTCCAATAATACCAATAGTACCTAAATCTTTATTGTCACATATATTTTTTATAGTAACAATACTTAGGTTTTTAAGCTCATCATATTCATTTTCATTTCCAATATATACATTTACCCTTTGTACTCCACCATTCATTAATATATTGTATACTAATTCTTTTGTATCTAAGATTTTTAACAGATTTTTTGCAATATCTACATCATTAAATTCAGGAAAATCAAATACTTTATCTTTCCCTTCTAAGTATATATCCGTGCTTTGGCGAATTACTTTATTCATTTCTGTAATTATAGGTTTAATAATTTTTAATTCATAATTCATTTCTGAATTAATAAATTCCTCCATCGGTAAATCAATCTGACTTAATGATTTTCCCCTTAACTTTGCATTAAAAATATAATTTAGATTTTCAACTTGTAATTGAGTAATATCAGAGTCAAACTTTATAATTGATTCTTTTATTAAACCTGTATCTGTAAGTATTACAGCCATTAAAACTCTAGAACCTAAAAGAACAAATTTAATGTCTATTATGATATGTGTATCTGTTTTAGGTCCTGTTGCAATTGATGTATAGTGTGTTATTTCAGATATTGTATTTGATGCAATTTTAGTTAAATCTTCTATTGCATCCACTTTTGTTTGCAATCTTTGACGAATATATGAAATTTCATCATAGCTAAGATTGTCCTCTTTTAGTAATTCATCAACATAAAATCTGTACCCCTTAGCAGAAGGAACTCTTCCAGCTGATGTATGTGGTTTTTCCAAATAACCTATTTGCTCTAAATCGCTCATTTCGTTTCTAATCGTAGCACTGCTTAAATTTATATCGTAATTTTTTAATATACTTGCTGAGCTAACAGGCTCTGCTGTTCCAATATATTCTTCAATGATGGCTTGTAAAATTCTTCTTTTTCTATCATCAAGCATATATTATCACCTCTTTTAGCACTTTAATGTATCGAGTGCTAAACTGCTATTATATTATAACCATAATTACCCTTTGTCAATACTTTTTAATTAAAATTCACACAATGGACATAAAAAAATCTGTAAAACAACATCGCCAACTTCGGCGATGCTGTTTTACAGTATTTTAATTATTTCTCCCATATCTTTTACTTGTCTTTCTGGAACCTTTATTATTTCAAATTGTGATGTTTTATCTCCAAACTTGATTGTTACTATATCTCCTACTTTTACATCATAACTTGGCTTTACCACTTTTCCATTTATAAGAACACGCCCATTATCTACAACTTCATTTGCCACTGTTCTTCTCTTTATCACTCTACTTATTTTTAAAAATTTATCTAATCTCATATAATCCCACCTTTAGCTTTCTCTTAATGCTTTTGCATGTGCAAGTGCAACCTCTGTTTGTTCACCACTTGCTATTCTTGCAATTTCATTTATTATTTCTTCTTCATTTAATTTTTTTATATGTGTTTTTGTTTGTTCATTTATAACTTCTTTTGAAATATAAAAATTATCATCTCCTTTTGCAGCAATAACAGCCAAGTGAGTTATGCAAATAACTTGATGTTTTTGTGCTATTAATTTTAGCTTTTCTCCCACCTTATTTGCCGCAATTCCGCTAATTCCAGTATCAATTTCATCAAACACTAAAATTGGAACTTGATCTATATCTGCTAATACTGTTTTAATTCCAAGCATTATTCTTGAAAGTTCTCCACCTGATGCAATTTTAATTAAAGGTTTATATGTATCTCCAACATTTGTTGCAATTAAAAATTCTACCTTATCTAATCCATTTTTATTATATGTTTCTTCAGTACTCCATACTATATCTGTCTTAAACTTAGCATTAACCATTTCCAAATCAACAAGCTGTTCTGTTATATTTTTATCTAATTTTTTAGCAGTTTCCATTCGTAGTTTATGTAGTTGTTTCGAGATTTTAAGCATTTCAACTTGCACTTTAGAAATTTCTTCTTTTAAGTTATTATTATATTCTTCTATATTTTCCAATTTTGAAATTTCTTTTTTTAAATCTTCTGCATAATTTAATATTTCTTCTATAGAATTTCCATATTTTCTTTTTAAAGAAAATATTAAATCCAATCTTTCTTCTGTTTGTTGTCTTTCATTTTCATCAAAGTATATTTCTGATTGTAAATCCGCAATATCTCTTGCAAGCTCTTCCAAATTATAGTATAGTTCTTGAATATTTTTTAAATTTTCAGAATATTTTGAATCCAAATTTTCTATTTTTTCTAAGTTTCTTTTTGCAATATTTATTGAATCTAATGAAACCTCTGACAATTGGTAATTTGCACTTGCTAAATTTTCAGATATAGTTTCAGAATTTAACATTAACTTTCTTTGAGCCTCAAGTCTTTCATCTTCACCAATTTTTAGATTTGCATTTTCAATTTCTTCTAATTGATATTTCAATAAATCTAGCCTTCTTTGTTTTTCTTTATCATCTCCAAAATGCTCCTCTAAATCTTTTTTTAATCCATTCCAATGTATATAAAGTTTTAAATATTGTTCTTTTAATTTTAAAAGAGTATCTCCTGCAAATCTATCTAAAAATTGTATATGCATTTGTGAATCTAAAATAGATTGATTATCATGCTGACCATGAATGTCTATTATATTTAGCATAAACTCCCTTAGGTCGTTAACATTTACCATTCTTCCATTAATTTTGCATACGTTTTTTCCACTTAAATTAATTTCCCTAGAAACAATGACTGAATCTTCATTATTTTCTAAATTAAGACTTGCTTCAACAAATGAATAATCTTCACCTGTTCTAATAATTTCTTTTGAAAATCTTCCTCCAGCTAGTATTTTTAAAGCATCTATAATTAAAGTTTTTCCAGCACCTGTTTCTCCTGTTAACACATTAAAATTAGGTCCAAAATCAATATTTAAATCTTCAATAATTCCTATATTTCTGATGTGTATGCTAGTTATCATATATTTTCTCAACTCCTATTTTATATTAATTTTGTATTTTCTTCAATATTTTTTAGCTTTTACCCATATCTTTTGTTAAATAAACCATTATAATTGTTTTGACCTATTTTAATAATTTTTTTATTATTTTTTCTATTTAAAATTAGCATTTTTATTATATGTATTAAATCAAATACGATAATACAGCTAAAATCTAAATCTATGGTATTTTTATTTGAATATATTGGTGTCACAACAAAAAAATGTTTTTTGGGATTATATTTTTTTGTATGATTACCAATAAATATCCCAATAAATGTTGAAATCATAGCAATTAGCATTGATGTTAATATTGCATCTTCGGTTCCTATATGCAATGATAAATTAAACTTATCAATATTGTAATCTATTTTTTTCATTTTCTTTAGTAATTTGCTTGTACTATTATTTTTTGGATTATATTTTACGATTTTTTTTAAAGGCTTAATCTTCCTTTTATTAATTGAAATTCCTGCATATTTTATTTTATTTGCAATTAACAATTGTATTTTTATTAAAAAATCCAATTTAATATCATTAGACTCTGGCTTTTTGATTATTCTTATATAATTAACATCTATTCTAACTTTTGTTATTGTTAATAAAATAATAAGAATTAATAATAAAAAGACTAAAATCATAGATATCCTCCATAATAATTAGTCTTTCCATTCATTTATGTTTTATTCAAATATAACTATTTACTTTTTCGGTTTACTTTACTAACTACAATGTCTCCAAAAAGTTCATTTTGTTCTACAGTTACTTTATTTCTTCTATTTAGCTCAAGTAGTCCAGAAAAAGCAGTTATAATTTCCATTTTCGAACATTTGCTTGTTGAAAATAATTTTCCAAAAACAAAACTAGAATTCCTAATAAGTTCTCTAAAAATATCCTTTAATTTGCTCGTAACGCTTATTGTTTCTCTAA
Source organism: uncultured Lachnospiraceae bacterium (assembly GCA_964489885.1). Classification (GTDB taxonomy): domain Bacteria; phylum Bacillota; class Clostridia; order TANB77; family CAG-508; genus CAKOTZ01. The sequence goes on from CAZAZX010000001.1 coordinate 115,928, forward strand.
TTGCTATTTTTTCAATATTTTTTGAATTTTCATTGATTCTCTCTTTACTTATTTTTATCAACTTCAAATATATAGTTTCCAATTTTTCTTTTTCGTATACATTCTCTAATTTTTGCGGTTTTAATGCTATTTCGTCTTGCTTTTTAAATAATCTATTTTTATATTTATCATAATTTTCTTTTAACATTTGCGATACTTGTTTATATCTTTTGTATTCAATAATTTTATTTAGCAATTCTTCTTCAGTCAACTCTGCTTCATCTTCTACCTCTTTTGGCAAAAGGCTTTTTGACTTTATCAAAACCAAATTTGATGCCATTATTAAAAACTCACTTGCGATTTCTAGATTCATTTTCTCATTAGCACTTAGAAATTCTAAATATTGGTCAGCTATTTCTGAAATTTTTACTTCTGAAATCTCCATTTTATTTTTATCGATAAGATAGCAAAGCAAATCTAAAGGTCCTTCAAAGTTATCAATTTTTATAGCATATTTATTTGTTTCCAATGTTAAAACATTGTTCATTACTTAAATCATTCCTTTCTGCCTATTAAATATTGAATTTTTATTCCTCTTCTATAGCATAGTTTATGCTTTCCTCTCTATATCCTTTTTTCTTCAGAAATATTATTATATCTTTTTTATCTAAGTTTGATGATTTTTTTATATATATTTTTTTTGCACATTTTTTTTCATATTCTTCTAATTTTTCTTCGTTTTTTTCAAAGTAATCATCTATGATTTTACTGCTTAAACCTTTTGAAAATAATTTATATGAAATTTCTTTTATAGAAAGAGTTCTTAAATACATAAATTCGTTTACAGCTCTTTCTATATAATTATTGTCATTTATATAACCCAATTCTTTTAAATAGTCTATAACATCATCAAGCATATTTTCGCTAACATCTTTAAATTTTAGCCTTATTTCATATTCTGTTCTTTTCTTATATAAAACATATTTTAGTACTTTGGTTTTTAGTGCATCAAACTCTACTAATTCATCCATAAAATCTTACCTTATTTATATTTTATTTATTCCTTTTCATCATCATCTTCTTTTTTATTTCCACCATCTAAACTCTGTTCAAAAGCTTGTTCAAAGTTTTCTCTAATTTTTGCTTCAATTTCATTCATAAATTCTGGATTATCTTGTAAATACTTTTTAATATTTTCTCTACCCTGTCCTAATCTATTTCCATTATAGCTGAACCATGATCCGCTCTTCTCAATTATATCTAAGTTCACAGCCATATCTAAGATATTTCCAGCTTTTGAAATTCCTTCTCCATAAATAATATCAAATTCAGCCTCTCTAAATGGTGGTGCAACCTTGTTTTTTACCACTTTAACTCTTGCTCTACTTCCTATTACATTACCATCTTGTTTAATATTTTCAGTCCTTCTAATATCCATTCTAACAGATGCATAGAATTTTAATGCTCTACCACCAGTTGTTGTTTCTGGATTTCCAAACATAACACCAATTTTCTCTCTTAATTGGTTAATGAATATTAAAACTGTTTTTGATTTGTTTATGACACCTGCAAGTTTCCTTAATGCTTGTGACATTAATCTAGCTTGCAAACCCATGTGAGAATCTCCCATATCTCCATCTATTTCAGCCTTTGGAACAAGGGCTGCAACAGAATCAACAACAACAACATCTAGTGCTCCGCTTCTTACTAATGCTTCAACTATTTCTAAAGCTTGTTCTCCAGTATCAGGTTGTGAAACAATCAAATTATCAATGTCCACTCCTAATTTTTTTGCATAAACAGGATCTAAGGCATGTTCAGCATCTATAAAAGCTGCCTCTCCTCCATCTTTTTGTGCTTCTGCAATTATATGCAAAGCAAGTGTTGTTTTACCTGAAGATTCTGGTCCATATATTTCTACTATTCTTCCTCTAGGAACTCCACCAATTCCTAAAGCTACATCTAAACTAAGTGCACCTGTTGGTATGGCTTCAACATTCATTGCAGTATATTCTCCTAGTTTCATAATTGAACCTTTTCCAAATTGTTTTTCAATTTGGTTCATAGCAACATCTAATGCTTTTTTCTTTTCTGCATTCTCTATACTCATTTTTATTTCCTCCCATTTCAAACATTTGTTTGCATTAATTATATATCTTAAATTTTATTTGTCAACAATTTTTTTAATTTTCTCTATACCAATTTTCTATATTATAAAAAATGTTATACCAAGTTGGACTTAAATCCCCTACTAAACTAGAACTATATATTAAATATTCACGACTTCTGTATAATGAAATATAAGGTACTTCTTCTTGATATTTCTCTTGCATTTTTTTATAATATTCTTTAATCATTTTTGAATCGCTAATATTTCTAATTGAATTCATAATTTTGCTAATTTCATCATTTGAATAATTTGCTAAATTACCATTACCAAAATAGCGTGTTAAATCTGGATTAGTTCCCAAATTTGTTCCTGCTAATATCAAGTCATAATTTTTATTTTCTAAATAAGCTCTATATTGGTCATCAGAAACTTGTCTAATATTAACTATAATTCCTATGTCTGCTAACTGATTCTTTATGCTTTCAGCAACTGCACACCTATGTACATTTGAGGCATTTACAATAAGGCTGAAATTTGTTTTTAAAGTTCTATAGTTTTCAAATTTAGACCATGTTCCATATTGAAGTAACCATCCATTATCTTCTAAAATTTTCTTTGCTGCTTCAGAATTAAATTGAATTACTCCAACATCATTTGAATATAGTCCATTTCCATAATCTAATGGATCATTTGCAATATAATAATTATTATTAAAAATTGTTGCAATAATATTATTCTTATCTATTGCAGATGCTATAGCTTGTCTAACTTCTTTTTTAGCTAAAACAGTATTTTTTAGATTCATTACCAAAAAATCATATTCTCTTCCTTGATAGTCTTTTACCTCAAAACCTATTTTACCAATATATTGACTAAAATTTACATTAGTAGTTGGAATTAAATCTATGTTTCCAATTTTAAATGCGTTATATACCTCACCCATTGAACTATATAAATTAAGTGTTATTGTATCTAATTTTGCATTTTTTTCTGAAATATTCCACCATTGGTCATTTTTTACAATTCCTATATATGTACCTTGCACATCTTTTATTTTGTACATTCCTGTACCCATTGGAACTTTTGCACTTTGTACAAAATCGTCATCTATGTAATAATGATATGGCATAATTGGAAAAATTAAATTATATTCAAAAAAAGGGTCATCTTCACTTAAATTTATTTTTATCGTATGGTCATCAATAATATTTAAACTTGTAATATCCTTCACATTTTCTTGATATATTGATGCAAATGTCCCTTCCTTTAATTTGTCAATTGTAAATTGAACATCTTGTGCAACAAGTGGCATTCCATCATGCCAAGTCACATCATCTCTAAGTTTAATTAAATATGTGTTATCACCTGTTTTTGAATATTCTTTTGCTAAACAATTACTAAGAGTAAAATCATTATTAAGAGTTAACAATGGCTCAAATATCAATTTGTCTACATATTGCACTGTTTTATTAGTACTGATTAGCGGATTCATAGTATCATACTTAGAAACACCCATTCTTAAATTTGTTAGAACTTGTTTTTTTGGTTCTTCAGCGACTTGACTTTCTCCGAACATTTTCTTTGTGATTTTGTTGATAAATTGTATATGAAGCAAAAACAACTAAGCCTATTACAACAATAATAAAAATATATTTAAATACCTTCAAAATATCCACCTCTAACTTTACAGTATCATATACTAAAAGCATAAAATTTTCAAGTGAATTAAATCATAAAAAATACAAAAAGGGGGCTAAACATAAAATAAAATGCTTAACCCCCATATAACTTGAATAAAGCAACAAATGCTTTTTATTTTCTTGATTCAACAATCAATTTTATTCCAGTTCTATCTTCTCCTTCAACTTGAACTTCAGCAAATGCAGGTATGCAAACCAAATCAACTCCAGCAGGAGCAACGAATCCTCTTGCTATTGCAATTGCCTTAACTGCTTGATTCAATGCACCAGCACCTATTGCTTGCATTTCTGCCTTTTGAGTTTCTTTTACTAATCCTGCTATCGCACCAGCTACTGAATTTGGATTTGATTTTGATGAGATTTTTAAAATTTCCATTTTTACGACCTTTCCTTTCATAAAGTCAATTCTTAATTTTTGACTTTCATAAATATTTTTGTTTTACAAACTACAAATATATTTATAATATATTTTATATAAAAAGTCTAGTGATTTTATGGTAAAAAAAGGAAATTTCATCGCGTATAATTACTGTTTTTCGGCACATTCTACAATTTTATTCTACTTATTTTAATTGTTCGACAATCTTCATCATTAATATCAAAAATACATGCATTAAACATTGCCTCTCCTCCAGCTACTGCATATCTTTCTGGTAAAGAAGTAGTAAATCTTTTTAGTGATGCTTCTAAATTCATTCCAATAACAGATTTTTTTGGTCCTGTCATACCTATATCTGTAATATAAGCTGTACCTTTTTCAAGTATTGTTTCATCAGCTGTTTGTACATGAGTATGTGTACCATAAACAACATTTACCCTTCCATCTAGAAAATAACCCATAGCAATTTTCTCAGCCGTAGCTTCAGCATGAAAATCTACAATTATAATATCTACATTTTTTCCTATTTTTTTTATTATTTCATCTATAGCAGTAAATGGGTTATCTGACAATACATTTAAGGAAGCTCTGCCTATTAAATTTATTACAGCTATTTTCTTTCCATTACATTCATAAATTCCATATCTATTTCCTGGAACACCTTTACTATAATTTGCTGGAACCAACAATTTTTTGTTATTTATAATTTTAAATATATCTTTTTTTCCCCAAGTATGGTTTCCCATTGTAATTACATCTACACCTGTTTCTATCAATTCATAAAATATTTTTTCAGTAATTCCCATTCCATCTGCTGAGTTTTCTGCATTTACAATTATAAAATCTATTTTTTCTTTTTCTCTAATATTTTTTAACACTTCTTTTGCTTTATTTACTCCAGCTTGCCCAACTATATCTCCTACTGCAATAACTCTCATATTGCCACATCCTTTCAATTAATTATTAAATTTAAAATATCAATCATTATTATATGTATTATATTATAACACATATTTTTTTAATAATATATTAAAAGTAAAAAAATAAGCCGATGTAAATCGACTTTTAAAAATGATATAATATCAAATTGTGATTTGTGAAAACTCGCTTGTATCAATGTTCTCCACGTTGTTCTAAGTAAATCCATCATTGGTGCCCGAGGTGGGACTCGAACCCACATGGTTTCCCGCACGATTTTGAGTCGTGTGCGTCTGCCAATTCCGCCACTTGGGCAAATATATACAAAACTTTTAACGTCTTGTATATACTAACATATTTTTTTAATATTGTCTAGCTTTTATTTAAAACGTTTGCCAGATTTTTTTCCATCAAACGAATTTTTATTTTTTTCGTTTTCATTTGTTGCAAAAAGATCATCATTTGCCAAAGTATTTACTGTTATATCTTTTCCTATTGTATTGTCAATAGCACTACCCTTTCTATTTTGTCTTCTGTATATAACAATAAGAACAATTATTGTTATAAATATTATAACTATTATAGCAATTAAAATTATATTTTTGGTTAATTGGCTTTTACCTAAATTTAAGCTATCTTCTGTTTTATTAACAATTATTTGATAACTTTGTTGTTCTTCTCCATTTGCTGATTTAACTAAAATAGTTATTACATTTTCTCCGACAGTTAAATTTTCATTTCCCATAATTTCTACTGTAGCACCTTCTGCATTTGCAACCGCATCAACCTTAATAGATTTTATTTCTACAGGAACAGTTGTTGAATATTCAAAAGTTTTGTTATCAAACGCTGGTGTTAAGTTAGGTTCTATTTCAACACCACTATCTGTTTCACCTGTAATTTTAAGAGAAGAAAGACCAAATACCTTCTCAATTGCAACATTTTCTACTATTTCATTATCTATTTCATTTGCTATCTCTGATGTTTCAGCAATTTCATTTTCTATTACATTATTTTTCTCTGGTTTGCTTTCTTCATTCTCAGCCTTTCTGATAACAGAAACTTTATATGTCTTTTTAGTTCCATCTTCAGCAGTTACAGTAATGTTTACAACATTTTCTCCAACCTTCAAATTTTCGTTTCCTGAAATACTTACTTTTGCTTTTGAATCTTTGGTTGTAGCTTTAATTCCAACTTTAGTAACATTATTTTCAACTGTAACACTATATCCACTTGTTTTACTTGCTTTAAATCCCTTAAAATCAACTGGTGTTACAACTAGATTGCTTAAATTTGCATTGCTACTTTTGCTTGACTCTGTAGGTTTATTATTATTTGTTGTTGATGAAGCATTTGAACTACTTCCTGTATTATCATTTGATGAAGTATTTGACTTAGCAACAACAGTAACTTTAGCAGTTGCTGTTGAGTTGCTTACTGGTTCAAGATTAGGTGTTTCCATTCCTGTAGCACTTATTTTAACATTAAAAGCCTTAGTTTCTGATACTGCTGGCGTCTTAAAAGTAAATGTTGCTAAACTTGTTACTCCAGATGTAGAAGAGCCTGAAATAATTGTTTTTCCTGAACCCTCCTGACCTGAGCTGGTAACAAATGTTAACCCTCCATTATCCGCAACTGAAACTGTATATGCACCTAGACTTTGGCTTGAAGTAACAGAAATAGTAACATTTTCTCCTGAATTAACAGTTTTACTGCTTGCAGTTATCGCAGCTTGCGATGTTATTGTGCCACACCAAAATAAGGCAATTATCAAAATTAAAACTTTTAAAGTATTTTTTTTCATACGTTTTATCTCCTTTGCTATCTAGCTTTTATTTCAAAAGACCCAACTGAATATTTTAGAACTCTAAGAGAATCTCTTGCATCTACTACATTATCTCTATTTACATCTCCAGCATTGAAATATACCTTGTCGTCTAAATTATATTCGCCAACTGAATATTTTAATATTCTAAGAGAATCTCTTGCATCTACTATTCCATCTCCACTTACATCACCATATTTAACAATTCTATAATCAACATTATCTATTGAAACTGTCATTCCAGTTCCAATGTTTATATTATCTGCTATAACTTCTCCATTATTATTTTTTAGAACAATAGATTTACCTGGTAATTCTCCTTTTAAGTTATCAAAATTTATTTTTGGTGAGCAATTAATCATTTTAGTATTGCTATCAATATATAAATCATTTGAATCAACTGCTAAGTTACTATTATTATTATTATTATTATTATTTGATATAGATTGAATATACTTAGATGCAACATAGCCTACTGTTCCATAGCTTGTTCTAACTTTATCCCATTGAAAATTATTTGCAAATGCAACATTTGACTCAAGTCTTGTTAATTGGGTATTAGTTGGTAATGATGCAATAACTGCTGAATCAGTTGTTGGGCTCTCTCTTAATTTTAAACTTCCATTAGCAATTACTTTAACAATTTCTTCACCATTATTGTTATTTGTTGCATTTGGGTCTATATCGCTTGGTAATTCACAAGCTGTACCAGGCATATTTTCATAAACTGGAATAACAAAATTAAATTTATTATCTACTATTCCTAGAGCTAAATATGTATTTTTATATATTCTTTTTGCTTCACTAGTTGGTGCTTGAATGTTTTGCATATATTGATGACTATATAAAGAATTATCTGATGAATCAACATCAAACTTTTCTAAATAAACTGTATTTTGATTTCGTGAAATATAGTTTTGTGCAATTATCTTTGCACCATCTTTAATAGCAATTTCAGGTTTTACCCAGCCCTTAGCATTTGCATATTTCAAGCCTCTTTCAACAGCTCCTTCTCCACTTGATGCTCCTATATTGTAAAAATTATATAATCCTTCATATCCCTCAAGTTTCCCTGTTACAGAGTTACTTGGTTCACCTCCAGAAACAATAATTTCTTGTTTAATTCTAGAAGCCAAATGATATGGACTTACATTTGCTTCATTTCCTGCCTGCAAAATAACAGTTGAAAATTTGCTTTCCGTATATTCTGGATTATTATAATATTCTCTAATTGTCTTATTATTCATAAATGTGCCATTTAATATTGCTTCTATTCCCTCTTCCGTATATAACCCATCAACATAAGACAATGTTTCAAATTGAAAAACCTTTTCCTCTGTTAATGCATTTCTTGGATCCATATAATAGCTTACAGCTTTAGGTGAAGAGCAATACCAATTGCTTCCATCATAAACTTTATTTCCACAAATTGGGCAAATCCATTCTCCTGTTTTATTTTGCACCAAACTTCTTCCATGATAATTAATAGATTCATTATTTATTGCAGTTGACCAATCTAAACCTGTATATAAAAATGTAAAAGTCCAATTAGGATGAGCACTTTGCAATGTTTCTAATTTTTCTTTATATCCAGGATATTTTGTTGAATTAAAGTTGCTTAAAGGCGTATTTTCTCTATATTGACTTGCAAAAACTGGTACTGCTGGTACCATTGCATAAATTATACTTATTATAATTATTAACTTAAAATAAAACTTAAACTTTTTCATATTTAAATTAAACCCTTTAACATTTGAATTTTTTCTACAAAAAGTATATCACTACTACAAAATATAAGTCAATATTTTTTGATTACTTCATAATATCATAAAAATTTTTAAATTCATATCCATTATCTCTAAAATAATTAATAATTTCTTGCAATGCATCTGCTGTTGTTTGCTTTCCTCCTGCATCATGCATTAATAATATAACATTATTTTTATTTCCAACTGTTTGAATCATATTGTTTATTAATTCATCTTTAGTAAACTTTCCTTCTGAATCTCTTGTTAATGAATTCCAATCTACATGTGCAATTCCATTTGCATCCAGCAGTGCAACAGCTTGACTTTTTATACCTGCATATTTTCCTCCAGGAGTTCCACCAGGGAATCTAAATAAATGAGATGAATAATCAGGAATTTCAAGGGCATTTCTTATGCATAATTCTGTTTGATTATATTCGTTTAAAACATTTTCCGGAGTAGCATAAATACTACTATACTTATGTGAATATCCATGGTTTGCTATAAAATGACCTTCATTATACTCTCTTTTTAAAATATCTGGATATAATTCAACTCTACTTCCTAATACAAAAAAAGTAGCTTTTATATTATTTTGATTTAATATATCTAAAATTTGAGTGGTAATTGTATTTGAAGGACCATCATCAAATGTCAAAAAAACTCTTCTAGCATCAGCTGTATATATATTACTAATTTCCATTTTTGCATTTTCGCTGAGAACAGGCATTGGAAACTTTGGTTCATCAATTACAGCAACAACTACATTTTCATTTGTTTGTTGAGTCTGTTCATCTTCATCAACATTTGCTACATTTTCATATACTCCGTTGTTTGAATTTTGATGTGTTGCTAAATAAATAGAACAAATAATAATTGCAATAATTCCAACAACAAGAATTATACGTTTATAATGAATTTTTTTTGTATGTTCTTGTCCAACAACAATCAAATCTAATCTATCTAAGCTCATTTTAACTCCTCTTTTTTATTTTCAATTATAATATAACCCTTATTTTAATTTTTTTCAACCATTTTCGATATAAAAGATAGCTATTTTAGTTGTTTTTTCAATTTTTTTCTTTTTTCTTATTTACAAATACATTCTTCTAATATAAAATGACAATAGAAATTTGTTTTATAGGTGTTGTAATATGTATAAATTTATTTCAAATAGTGAAAATAACACAATAGAATTTGCACGGAAAACTAGCAAGCAACTTAAAAATTGGAGATATTATAATTCTTACTGGTAATCTTGGATCACGGCAAAACAAAATTTACTCAAGGTATTCTACAATATTTTGGTTTAGCTAACGAAATATCTAGCCCAACATTTACCATAGTTAATGAACATAAAACAAAAAATTCAGTCAAAATTTATCATTTCGATGTTTATAGATTAGAGGATATTGATGAATTTTATGCTATTGGTGGAGATGAGTATTTTGAAAATGGCATTTGTATTATAGAATGGGGAGAAATGCTAGAACCAATTTTACCTAAAGAATATTTGAAAATTTCTTTTAGTAGAAACTTTAATGATGATAACATACGTATTTTGACACTTGAACCTCATGGAGAAAGGTTAAAGCAAATAATAGAAAGGATCTTATAAAATGCAAATTTTATCTATAACTACATCAAGTAATAACTGTTCTGTAGCAATTATAAAAAATGGCAAATTAGTAGATGAAATGAGTATTGCAAATGAGAAAACTCATTCAGAAACTTTAATGCCCCTTATGGAAAAAATATTGACAAAATCAAAAACTTTATTGGCAGATATTGACTACTTTGCTTGCGATATTGGTCCACGGTTCTTTTACTGGTATACGCATTGGTGTTGCCTCTTGCAAAGCAATTTCAGAAGTAAAAAAAATACCTATATGCCCTGTTTCTTCTCTTGAAGGGTTGTCACAGCTTTGTTCTGCAAAGGAAGGTTTAATTGTAAGCCTAATTGATGCTAGAAATAATCAGGCATATTGTGGAATTTTTAATGTAGATTATTCAGCAAATGTTAAATTTTTCGCAGATTCAATTGAACATATTATAGATATTTTAAAAACTAAAAATACAAAACTAACTTTTGTTGGAAATGCTGCTATTCTTCATAAAGAAATACTTAAAGAGAATTTTCCAAATGCAATTTTTTCACAAGATAATAATCTTAGTGCCTATTGCATTGGAAAAGCTGCAATCAATAAAATTGAAAAAAAAGAAATATGCGGACCTGATGAACTCCTACCACACTATCTTAGAAAATCTCAAGCTGAAAGGATGTCAGAAGCAAAAAATGGCAAAAATTAGTATTAATGAAATGACTGAAAATGATATAAATACTATATCTCCACTTTTATTATCCGAATTTGATAATTTCTGGAGTATAGAAAATTTAAAATCAGAAGTTAAAAATCCAAATACACAGTGTTTTGTAGCAAAAATCGGAAATGAAATTGTTGGTTTCGGTTCCATAATGAAAATAATTGATGTTGTCCATTTAAATAATATTGTAGTTAGAAAAAAATATAGAAATTTAGGTATAGGAACAACATTACTAGAACATCTTATAAATGTAAGCCTTTTAATGGATGATGTTACATCTATGACACTTGAAGTAAATGAATCAAATAAAATTGCACAAAAATTATATGAACATTTTGGGTTTGAAATAGTTGGATTAAGAAAAAATTATTATGGACAAAATGAAAATGCCATTATAATGACAAAAGAATTTAATGATTAATATAGAAAGGATAAGATATAAATGAAAAATACAAAAGAATTAAATTACAAAGATTTAAAGGATATTTGTAATCCTAATATTTTTAAATTTGAAACAACAGCAGATATCAAAGAATATGATACAATTTATGGACAAGATAGAGGTATTAAAGCTTTGCAATTTGGTGTTGAAGTTAAAGTTAAAGGATACAATATCTATGTAGAAGGGCCAACAGGAATTGGCAAAACAATGTTTACAAAAAATTATTTAGAAAATGTTTCTAAAAAAAGAAAAGTACCAGTAGATTGGTGCTATATCTATAATTTTGATAATCCAAATGAACCTATTGCAGTTTCTTTTCCTGCAGGTCAAGGAAAACAATTTCAAAAAGCAATGGAAAGTTTTATCAAGGATGTTAGAACAGATATAAAAAACACTTTTGACAATGAAGATTTTGAAAAAGAAAAACAAATAATCAGACAAGAATTTGATGAAAAGAGAAATGTACTTTTAAAAGAATTAAATGAAAAGGCTATAAAGCATGGATTTCAAGTTAAAACTGCACAAAACGGAATATATATGATGCCTGTTTTGAATGGAAAAGCTATTGAAGAAGAAGAATTTGAAAAATTAGATGATGCTGTAAAGCAGGAATTTGAAGATAAATCAAATATTGTTCAACAACAGATTTTTGAGGCAATTAGTGAAATCAAATCTATTGAAAAAGAAGCAGATAAAAAAATTGAAGAATGGCAATCTAACATTGCTCTACTTACTATTAATCTTCATATTAATACTATAAAAGCTAATTTTAAGAGAAATAAAAAAATAACTGTTTTTTTGGAAAATATAAAACATGACATATTAAACAATCTTTCATATTTTGTTGAAAAAGAACCACAAAATCAAAAGGGTTATCAAAGGCAAGAACCAAAACAACCTTGGAATAATTACAGAGTAAATTTATTTGTTGATAATAGCAATTTAGAAGGTGCTCCTGTAATTATGGATACCAACTACACATATAATAACATATTTGGTAAATTGGAATATGAAAATCAATATGGGGTTTTAAAAACTGACTATACTATGTTAAAACCAGGTTTACTTCATAAAGCTAATGGCGGTTACATCATATTTCAGGCAAAAGATTTAATTTCAAATCCAGGATGTTATGAAGCACTAAAAAAAGCCTTGAGTGTAAAACAAATAAATATTGAAAATGCTGTAGATCAACATTCTTCAATGGTACTTGTATCTTTAAAGCCAGAGTCAATTCCTTTAAATGTTAAAGTTATTTTAATTGGTGATGCCAATACTTATTACACCCTACTTTCACTTGATGAAGATTTTGGAAATCTTTTTAAGGCTAAAGTTGAATTTGAAGAGGATGCTCCTAAAACTGATGAGAATGTTCAAAAACTTGCTCAATTTGTCGGCAACTATTGTAAAAATACAGAAATATTAGACGTAGATAGAAAAGCAATGGCAAAAATTGTTGAATTTGCTTCACGTATTGCTGATGATAAAGATAAGATTTCAACAAAATTCAATGAAATCAGTAAAATTGTTGCAGAAGCAGCAACTTGGGCTAAAATGGATAAGAAAAAAATAATAACAAAAGAATATATACAAAAAGCATTAGATGAACGTGTTGAAAGAATTAAAAAATATGATTCTCGCTATGTAGAATTAATTAAAGAAAATACTTTATTAATTACAACAGATGGATTTAATGTTGGACAAATTAATGGACTTACAATTATGACAATTGGAGAATATTCTTTTGGTAAACCTTCAAAAATTACAGCTAATACTTATATGGGAAAAAGTGGCATAACAAATATTGAACGTGAAGTTGAGCTTTCTGGTTCATCACATTCAAAAGGTGTTTTAATACTTTCTGGTTACTTAGGTCAGACATTTGCACAAGATTTTCCGCTTTCTCTTACTGCTAGTTTATGTTTTGAGCAATTATACAGTGGAGTTGATGGAGATAGTGCATCTTCAACTGAAGCCTATGCTCTACTTTCTAGTTTGTCTGAAATACCTATAAATCAGTCTATTGCAGTTACTGGTTCTGTTAACCAAAAAGGTGAAATTCAACCTATAGGTGGAGTAAATGAAAAAATAGAAGGCTTCTATCAAATTTGCAAAATGCGTGGATTTACTAAAAAACAGGGTGTTATAATTCCAATTCAAAATGTAAGGAACTTACATCTTCCAGATGAAATAATAGAATCTGTAAAAAATGGTGACTTTCATATATATGCTGTTAGTAGCCTAGATGAAGGAATTGAAATTTTAACTGGTGTACCAGCTGGGAAAAGAAACAAAGATGGAAAATTTCCAGCTGGAACAATTAATTATTTAGTATATGAAAAATTAAAAAAATATGCACAAAATAGTGTAAAATATGGTGAATAAGAACCTAACCCACCTTGTTGTTTCACAATAAAAAACTAGAGAGAATCATAATTTACTGTTCATTTTTAGAATAGTTTTTAAGATTCTCTCTAGTTTTTATCTTCAATATTGACACATTTATTAGTTTCTTCCTGCATTTGTAAATAATAGTAAGAAAATTATTATGAAAAATAAAATTTCACTATCACAGCATCCACGAAATAGCCCACCTATTCCTCCATTGTTGCATCCACAATTTCTTTCTTCTGGCATATTGTTTTCCCCCTTTTTAATTTATATTTTATAGTATGCAATTGATTAAAAAAGTGTTACAATATTGTAAATAAGCTTTAATCTGTTAAACAAATATTGAAAGTGAGAGTTTTATGAAAAAAATCGAATTGTTATCTCCTGTCGGAGACTTTGAATGTTTAAAAGCAGCTGTTCAAAACGGTGCAGATAGTGTATATCTTGGTGCTTCTAGTTTTAGTGCAAGGGCTTCTGCTAAAAACTTTGACTTAGAAGAATTAAAAGAAGCAATTAAATATGCAAAATTAAGAAATGTAAATGTTCACTTAACTTTAAATACTTTAGTTGAAGAAAATGAATTAGATGATGCTTTAAATTTAGCAAATGCTGCATATTCATTTGGCATTGATGCTATTATAGTTCAAGATTTTGGGCTTGCAACATTGCTTATTAAAAATTTTCCAGACTTAAATATACATGCTAGTACGCAAATGACAATTCATAATTTAGAAGGTGCTCTCGAAATGGAAAAGTTAGGTTTTAAAAGAGTAGTTTTATCTCGTGAGCTATCAATTCCTGAATTTTCCAACATTTGTCATAATACAAATATAGAAATAGAAACATTTATACATGGAGCTTTATGTATTTCATATTCAGGAAGATGTTATATGTCAAGCTTAATTGGTGGTCGTTCTGGAAATCGTGGTAAATGTGCTCAAAGTTGCAGACTTCCCTATAAGTTATATGACAAGGATAAAAATTTAATGGATAAAGGCTACCTTTTAAGTCCTAGAGACTTATGTTCACTAAATAATTTGCCTGAACTCGTAAATGCTGGAATTGATAGTTTTAAAATTGAGGGTAGAATGAAAAATCCTGAATATGTTGCAACTGTAACTAGAATCTATAGAAAATACTTTGATAAAATATTAAAAAAAGAAAACTATATTGTTGATCAAAATAATATTAAAGAATTAATGCAAGTATTTAATCGTGGTGGTTTTTCGAGTGGTCATTTAACAAATGAACCTAATAAAAAACTTATTTACTCAATAAAACCAAATAATATTGGGCTATATCTTGGGAAAATAAAGAAATTCGATAAAAATAAAGGATATATCACCTTAATTCCAGAAGAAGAAATTGAAGTTGGAGATTCTATTTCTGTTGAAAATGAAAATACTAAATATACAATTTCTGAATTAACTGAAAATGGAAAAAACATACCTAGTGCAAAAAATCAATTAGTTACAATCGGACGTATGAAGGGAAATATTAAAGTAAATGATTCTGTTTATAAATTATCAAGTAAAAAACTTTCTAAACTTGCACAAGCTTCATATCAAAAAGAAAATAAAAAAATTAAACTTAATGCAACTATTACAATAAAAGCAAATAAGCCTGTTACCTTACAAGTATCCCCTGTTCAAGTTCAAAATAATATATATGAAAACATAAATATAAATATTGTTTCAGATATCATTCCAGAAAAAGCACTAAATCAGCCATTAACAGTAGAAAAAATTGAAGCACAACTCAAGAAAACTGGAAATACTGAATTTGAATTTAAAAATATAGAGGTAAATTTAGATGATGGGCTTTATATAAAATCTATTTCTTCATTAAATGAATTTCGAAGAACTGCTCTATTACAACTTGAAGAAAAAGCAATAGAAAAATTTACAAAAGATAAAATAAATGAAATTAAAAAATCTACATTAATTAAAAGTGAATTACAGAATAAAAAACAAATTTCTATCTTGCTAAATAAGTTAAACTTAAGTAATGACTATAAAAAAATTTCAGAGGTTGAATACATATATATTCCACTACATTATTATTTAAATAAAGACTATTATAATATAATAAAACAATTTAAATCAACCTACGTTTATCTTCCTACAATAATTAGACAAAACAAAATTGAATCTTTAAAAAAGTCATTGAAATTAATTACTGAAAAATTTAATATTTCAGGTTTTGTTATTTCAAATTTATCTGATTTAAGCTTAATTCCAGAATCAGATAATTTTAAAATTGTTGGGAATTACACATTAAATGTTTTTAACAATCAAACTATTAATGAATTATCTAAATTGGGATTTGATAGAATTACCCAATCTTTAGAATTACCAGAAGCAGATTCAAATGAACTTCAATTTTCAAATTTAGAAAGTATAGTTTATGGAAGGGCACCATCTATGACATTAAATTATTGCTTATTAGGAAAATCAAACCATTGCTACAAAGAATGTCAAAGATATTGTGAAAAAGATGAGTATATTTTAAATGACAGAATGAACTTTGATTTTCCAATATCTGTAAATAATACAGCAACAATTACAACAATATATAATAGCAAAATAACATCAATTTTGCCTTCTAAAACAAAGGCCTCTATATATAGAATTGATATTTTAGATGAAAGTATAAATGAAATTAATAACGTTATTGATACTGTTCGTAAACGGTGAAAGGCTTGAAGGAAAAGATTACACAAATGCAAATTTAAATAGAGAAATATAAATGTGGCAAATAGGGACGGAGGATTTTTGCTTATTGAAAATTAGCAAAAATCCTCCGTCCCTATTTGATTAATCTCTATCATTAAATAATAATTTTATTCCCCATAAGCCTGAAATTCCAACTAGGCTGTATATTATTCTTGATAAAGCACTCATTTCGCCAAATATGGCTGCAACTAAATCGAATTTAAAAAAACCTATTAAGCCCCAATTAATTGCACCAATTATGATTAATACTAGAGCTATTGTATCAATTACTTTCATTTCACACCTCCATTAATTATATATATAATTAGTTTCTTCTTTTTATTTTACTTTTATACTTTTAAAATTTGGCAGAAAAATGAGCTGATTTTATATTGTTGAATAAAAAAGACAGAGCAAAAAATACAATCTAAAATTGAATTTTGCTCCGTCTTTTTTTATTTTTTGTTTAATTTCTATTTTTATACTTCAACTATTTTTACATCTTGGCCAACAATCTGTCTAAATTCTTCTAAAATTTCATTAGTTAAATATATACCACCACTCATAGTTTTTTTGTCATTGTTTTCTATCATAACAGGAATATTATTTTTATCACCTCTAAAGAATCTTAAAGCACCTCTTAATTTTTTCTTTTTTTCTTCTGATAAATTTGTAACTTTTATTAGTAATACTTTCGCCTTTTGTTCTTTTAATGGATTAATAGTTTTTGCAACTATCTTTATATCTTCATCTTCCCTAATACTCAATCTTCCTTCTACAACTACAACACTATCTTCTACTAACCATTCTGCAGCTTGAACATAACAATTTTCAAATGCAATAATTTCGCAACTTCCATATAAATCTTCAATAGTTATAAATGCCATAATTGTATTATTTTTTGTATATTTTTTCTTAACAGCTGTTATAATTCCAGCATAATGCACATTTTTTCCATCTGATTTATAATCATTTTCTTCCTTCATTCTTGCCATTTGTATAGTATTTATATTTGTCTGTTTTTTTATTTCGTTTTCTAATTTTTCTAAAGGGTGCCCGGAAATATAAATTCCCAACATTTCTTTTTCAAATTTCAATAATTCCCTCTCTGGAAGTTCTTCTACAATTGTATAGTTATATTTTATTTCTTCTAATGCGTCATCTTTTTGTTCGCCTAAATCAAACATTGTTACTTGTCCTGTAATACTTTTCTTTGTCCTATTATTTATAGTATCCAAAATTCTTTCATAAGATACAAGTAAAGTATTTCTATTTTGTCCAAGTTCATCAAATGCGCCTGCTTTTATTAAGGATTCAATACATTTTTTATTTACAGTTTCATTTTGAATTCTTTCACAAAAATCACTGAAATTTCTAAATTTTCCATTTTTTTCTCTTTCATTTACTATTGCATTAACAGCGGCAATTCCAACGTTTTTTACACTTCCAAGTCCGAATCTTATTTTTTTATTATCAACAGTAAACTCAGTAAAACTTTCATTTATATTTGGTTTTAATATTTCAATTTTTAATCTTTTACATTCATCTATATATTCTGGAACTTTATCTAAATTACCTAAAAAGCTATTTAAAGTCGCTGCCATAAATTCTTCTGGATAATATCTTTTTAAATATGCAGTTCTATATGATACAACAGAATATGCTGCAGCATGGGATTTATTAAAGGCATATTTAGCAAATTCTGCCATTTCATCAAAAATTTTATTAGCAGATACTTCATCTATACCATTTCTTACACAGCCAGGTATAACAACATTCCCATTTTCATCTACTTGTCCATGAATAAAAATTTCTCTTTCTTTTGCCATTACATCTAATTTTTTCTTTCCCATTGCTCTTCTAACTAAGTCTGCTCTACCCAATGAATATCCAGCTAAATCACGAACAATTTGCATAACCTGCTCTTGATAAACCATACAGCCATAAGTAACTTTCAATATTGGTTTTAAAGCTGGATGTGTATATTCAGCGTGTTCAGGGTTTAATTTATTTCTAATATATCTTGGTATTTGATCCATTGGGCCTGGTCTATATAAGGAAACACCAGCAATTATATCTTCCAATGAATCTGGCTTTAGTTCCTTCATAAAATTTGTCATACCAGCTGATTCAAATTGAAATATACCAGAAGTTTTTCCTTCTGCCCATAATTTGAAAACCTCTGGGTCATTCATATCATTATCAAATTCAACATCTATTCCTCTACATTGTTTTACAAGCTTTTGTGCATTTTCAATTACAGTTAAAGTTCTAAGCCCTAAAAAGTCCATTTTAAGAAGTCCGCAATTCTTCAAGCGTAGTCATAATAAACTGTGTTGATATTTGTCCATCTCTTACATATAATGGTACATAATTAACTACAGGTTCTTTAGTGATAACTACTCCACATGCATGTGTTGACGTCTGCCTTGGCATTCCCTCTAGCCCCATTGATATATCAAGTAATTTCTTTATTTCGGGATTTGATTCATATTCTTGACTTAACTCACGACTCTGTTTTAAGGCTTTAGCTATTGTTATATGCAATTCATTAGGTATCATTTTAGCAAGTTTATCAACTTCTGCATAAGGCATATCCAATACTCTTCCAACGTCACGTATAACCATTTTTGCCGCCATTGTTCCAAAAGTAATAATTTGTGAAACATGGTCTTTTCCATATTTTCTGCCAACATAATCTATTACTTCTTGTCTTCTTGTGTCACTAAAATCAACATCAAAATCTGGCATACTTATTCTTTCTGGATTTAGGAAACGTTCAAAAAGTAAATTATATTTTATAGGGTCTATATCTGTGATTCCTATAGCATAAGCAACAATTGAACCTGCACCAGAACCCCTTCCAGGTCCTACAGAAATTTTTTGAGATTTTGCATAATTTATAAAGTCCCAAACAATTAAGTAGTAATCCACATAGCCCATTTTTTCTATTACACTCATCTCATAATTGAAGCGGTCAATAATTTCCTTTGGTGGATTTTCTCCATATCTTTTAATCAATCCGTCATTACTTAATTTTCTAAAGTAATCTGTATGTGTTTTATATTCAGGTGGGACATCATAGTTTGGTAACTTTGTAACACCAAATTCAAATTCTACATTGCATTTTTCTGCAATTTTAACTGTGTTTTCAAGTACTTCTGGTAATTCAGAAAAATGTTCATACATTTCTTCTGGGCTTTTTATATAAAATTCATCTGTTTCAAATCTCATTCTATCTTCGTCTGTAATTTTTTTACCTGTTTGAATACATAATAAAACTTCATGGTTATAAGCATCTTCTTTTTTCAAATAATGTGCATCATTTGTTGCAACCATTGGAATGTCCAATTCTCTTGCAATTTGAATTAATTTTTGATTTGCTAGAGTTTGCTCTCTTAAGCCATTATATTGTAATTCTATATAATAGTCTTCTCCAAATACATCCTTATGCCATTTTGCAATTTCTTTTGCCTTTTCCATATCATTTGACAAAATTGCTCTATTTATACTACCCGCTAAACACGCACTTAGGCATACCAATCCTTTGCTATATTTTTTTAATATTTCTAAATCTATACGTGGCTTATAGTAAAAACCTTCAACAAAACCTAATGAAACTAATTTTACTAGATTTTTATAACCTTCATTATCTTTTGCAAGTAATATCAAGTGATTATATGTTTTATCTATACTTCCTTCTTTATCAAATCTACTTCTTGGAGCAACATAAACTTCACAGCCAATGATTGGTTTAATTCCATTTTTCTTACATTCTTTATAAAAATCAACAACTCCATACATTACGCCATGATCAGTAAGTGCAATTGCATTCATTCCTAGTTCTTTCGCTCTTACTGGCAAATCTTTAATCCTATTTGCCCCATCTAGTAAACTAAATTCGCTATGCACATGTAGATGTACAAAATCTGGCACTTTTGTTTTCCTCCTTTCATCAATATTTATGCTCTCTTGCTCTCTATTGTTCATATTCTACTATATATTTTTGTAAAAATCAATAATAGCTTTTTTGCCATAAAATTATATATTAGCGTCATCTTATGCACAATAAGAACTTAACCCATCAGCACGATTAAAGCCGTAAGTAGGGTCTAAAAGAAACCTTGTTGCTTTCGCAATAAAAAAAGTGGCCAAAGCCACTTTTTATTGTGAAACAACAAAGTTTCTATTTTGCATAATCTATTGCTCTTACTTCTCTAATAACATTAACTTTAATTTGTCCTGGATATTCCATTTCATTTTCAACTTTTTTAGCAACTTCTCTTGCCATTATTACCATTTGACTATCATTTACTTTATCAGGTTTTACAATTAGTCTTACTTCTCTTCCAGCTTGGATAGCATAAGACTTTTCAACACCTTCAAAAGAATCTGCAATTTTTTCAAGTTTTTCTAGTCTCTTAATATATGTTTCAAGAGTTTCACGTCTTGCTCCAGGTCTTGAAGCAGAAATAGCATCAGCTGCTTGTACTAAAACAGCTTCAATACTTTCTGGTTCAACATCTCCGTGGTGAGCTTCTACAGCATTTATAACGGCTGGACTTTCTTTAAACTTTTTAAGAACATCCACACCAATTTCAACGTGAGTTCCTTCCATATCATGGTCTAAAGCTTTTCCAATATCATGAAGTAAACCAGCACGTCTTGCTATTCTTGCATCTGCACCGATTTCTTCCGCCATAATTCTTGCTAAATTTGATACTTCAATTGAGTGGTTTAAAACGTTTTGACCATAGCTTGTCCTATATTTTAATTTACCGATTAATTTTACTAAATCAGGAGCTAAGCCATTAACACCTGTTTCAAGCATTGCTCTTTCACCTTCTGATTTAATAACTGCTTGAACTTCTTCTTTTGCCTTCTCAACCATTTCCTCAATTTTAGCAGGATGGATTCTCCCATCATCAATTAATTTTTCAAGTGCAATTCTTGCAACTTCTCTTCTTAATGGATCAAATCCAGATAAAATAACAGCTTCTGGTGTATCGTCTATTATTAAATCGATACCAGTTAGTGTTTCTAATGTTTTTATATTTCTACCTTCTCTACCTATTATTCTACCTTTCATATCATCATTTGGTAAAGAAACGACAGAAACTGTAGTTTCTGAAGTATGATCTGCAGCACATTTTTGTATTGCATATCCAATTATTTCTCTAGCATTTTTATCTGCTTCCTCTTTGGCTTTAGCATCTAAATCTCTTATTAATGATGCTTTTTCGTCAACAATCTCCTTTTCAACTTTCTCAAGCAAATAATTTTTTGCTTCTTCAGTTGTTAGTCCAGAAATCTTCTGCAATTTTTCATCTTGTTCTTTTAAATTTTCTTCAAGTTTAGCTTTAATTTCATCATTTTTTCTATACTTGTCTTCTAATTCTTTTTCTTTTCTTTCTAAGTTATTAGAACGTTTGTCTAAAGATTCTTCTTTTTGAATAATTCTTTTTTCTTGTAATTGTACTTCGCCTCTTCTTTCTTTAATCTCCAAATCTAAATCGTTTCTTGCTTTTAGCATTTCATCTTTAATTTTGAATATTTCTTCTTTCTTTTTGTTTTCAGCCTCGATTTTTGCGTTTTCAAGCAATCTCTTTGCTTCGTCTTCAGCACTTTTAATTTTTGATTCTGCTGTTTTCTTACGCATTACCATTCCAATTGGTATGAAGATTACAGCTGAGATTAAAAAGGTGATTACAATTGTTAATACTAAATTCATTAAATTACACCTCTTCTTATTAATTTTTCAATGTACAGATAAACATATCTATTTAATTAACTTTTGCATTAATTATATTTTACGATTAATAAATATTTTAACTTACTACTACATTTTATATGTATTATTGTAAACTGTCAATACCAAAATAAAATTTTATTAGTGGATTTTAGAAAAATGGAAGCAAAGTTTTTTAGAATTACAAAAAAGCTCATCTTCCATTTAAATTGATATATCTTTATTGCACATTATTATATAAATAATCTAATGTTTCTTTTACATTTGTAACTTTCCAATTGTTATTTTCTGGTGTAAATGAAACATCTTCTGCCTTAATACTTTTATTATTTTCTGCTTCTTCAATTTTTTCATAATATTGATTTAATATATTAGATTCTTCATCTATTTTATATTGATATGTTTCTCCTGCATTTTTTGCTTTATCTATTATTCCACCGTTAGTAAAAATATAAATAGATACTCCGTGCTAAAATTAAAAGAACTATAATGGTAATAATAAGTGCAACCAGTGTTATTCCACTTTTTTTCATATATATCATCTCTTTTCTTCGTTTTTATTTTATATTAACAAGACAAATATTACTCTGCAAATTTTTATCTTATTCTAAAAAAACTTGTCTATTTTCTCATTACAACCTATTATATAAATAACTCATCCACTTATATACTCCAGAATTCCAATTTTTATCGCTTGCATATCTTTTGTTTACATCACTTAAAGTAGATCCATTGTAGTATTTTCCATTTGCTATTTCTCCGTCATATATATTTGTTCCAGGTGCATTTATATAGTATTTTACCAAAACACGCGAAACAAGGTCTATTCCTTCTGAATAAGAACTAAAAGTTTTAGCATTAGCATAAGGATTATTATCATTTGCACCATATCCAAATAAGTTTTTCTTGTTTAATGCGATTTTTGAAGTAGCCCAGTTGCTCTCATGAATTGCTACAGCTGCAACAAATACTCCATTAATTTTATACTGTTTTTCAGCATAGAAAAAATATTCTGCATTGCTTTCAAAAATTTTATTTTTATCTTGGTTGATTCCAGATAAAACCTTCTTAAATTGCTCAATACTCAATCCACTAGGTTTGTTTAAACTCATATTCTTACTTAAACTTGCCAAAAGCTCTTCTTTAGATTTTTGACTAGAATACTTACTAATATCAACATTCGGATTAATATATGTAACACAATCTTTTTGTACATACCCCTCATAGTTTTTGTATTTAATTTTATACCAATCATTAGCTATTTCAAGTAATTTTACCTCTTCGTTCTTACTAAGTGTTATTATTTTGTTTGAATCTTTATCTGGCATAAGTCTTACGGCTAAAGTATTTGATGTAACAAATAATTTTTCTCCAACTTTAACCTTATAATCACTAGAAAATCCAGCTGTACCAATTTCGACTACTTTATTAACAGAAGCTATTAAAATATTTGAATTTATAACCTCATTTACAAGTATATCCCCCTCATAAAATTTTTTTGTTATAGTTTCTTGCTTACCATCTCTTCCCTCTTGAACAACTTGGATTGTACCTTTTGGAAGTTTATTATTATTTTTGTATACAGTAGTAAATTCCCAATCCTCTTCTTCTTTTAGAATTTCTTCTTTTTTTACATTTTTAGAATTATTATTTATTATTTCAAATATATTATAATCATCTTGTTTTATATCATTTATTTCATTTTGAACAGTATTTTCATTCTTTTCATGGCTGTATGATTGAGCATAAACTGGAACACTCGCATACCATGAAAATCTAGTAAACAAAACAAATATAACTAATAATGCTATTAAAATTAAAAGAAGTATATAAAATTTTTCTATTTTTCTTAACTTTCGTTTTTTGTTCATTTGTTACCACCTATTTTAGTTTATAATTGATTTTGTTTTCATTCAATGGAAAAGATTGTAATTTATGAGTTTTAGTTTAATTAAAGTTTTCCAAATTTTCATAGTTCAACTTTTTTATGTTGTTATTTCAAATTATTTATTATATAATTATGCTAACTTGATTTGAAAGGATGTGCCCTTCTATAAATGAAAATTAAAGAAATACGTTTAGAATCAATAATAGTAAAACAAAACAATGAAGAAATATACAATGGAAAAGTAGAAGATGCGCCAAAAGATTTATTGCAAAAGGAAGTTGCATCAATTCATTTTGATTGTTCAAAATTAATAATAGAAATTTAGATTGAATTATTAATTTTTTGATACTTTCCTATTTATTTCTTACTAATTTTTTAAAAATATCTCCCTTTTCTTCAAAATTTTTAAAAAATCCATAACTAGCTGCAGCTGGCGATAATAAACATATCTTTCCTTTTTCAGTTTTATCTTTTGCCACTTTTACAGCTTCTTCTAATGTTTCAACAACATTAACTTTATCTTTTTTCAATTTTTTTGCAATATCATGCCCAGTTTTAGGCATACAAATAATATTTCTAATTTCACTATTATTCAAAAATTCAACAAATTCTATATAATCAATTCCTCTATCCATTCCTCCAATAATCAAAGTATCTACTTCTTTTAATGCTTTGACAGCTTCAATAGTAGCCATTGGAATAGTTGCAATTGCATTATCATAAAATATAATTCCATTATATGTTCCAACAAGTTCCAATCTATGCTCAAGTGTTTTAAAATTTGCTATAGTCTCCTTAGTTTTTTTTATGTCTAAATTTAATATTTCAGACACACCTAAAACAAACATAATATTATTCAAATTATATTCGCCTTTAAGATTTCTCTCTTCATTTTTATTATAAATAGGCTTGTTCTCGCAGTATACTGTATCGCCTTTTAAATAAATATCACTTTTTGTGCTACCTTTTAAACTAACTCTATATGTTTTTCCAATTGGATTATTAACTAGTCGTTTTAGTGTTTCATTATCAACATTATATAAAAAATAGTCTTTTTCTTTCTGAAATTTATAAATATTACACTTAGCTTCAGCATACTGTTCAAACGAATCATAATGGTCTAAATGCTCTTCAAATACATTTAATAAAATAGCAATATTAGGTGAATGATTCATAAATTCTAACTGATGTGATGACATTTCTAAAACTAAAATCGTATCATTATTTAAATTTTCAATACATTCAAAAACAGGAACACCGATATTTCCTAATAGCATTACGTTTTTACCCTGATTTTTCAACATATTATAGATTAGAGAACTAGTAGTACTTTTTCCTTTAGTACCTGTAATGCCAATTGTAAACACATCAAAAAATTCTAATAGAAGCTCAAGTTGTGATTTTATTTTTTCCCTATATTTTGTTGTATCCATTCCAGCAAAAGAAATTCCTGGAGATTTCATAATAATATCATAAGAATCCAAATTATCTAAATAATTTTTTCCACTAATAAAAGTTAAGTTTACATCTTTTTTTAAGGTTTCAAAATTTTCTTGAAAGTTTTCATTTATATCTGCTATATATAAATTTTGATTTTCTAAGTATTTTCTGATTAATCTATATGTTGATTGCCCTTCTCTTCCAAAACCAAGAATAAGAATTTTTTTATTTTTTAAGTATTCTATCATCTCATCAATCATCACAAAAAACCTCTTTTCTTAATATCTCATTTTGCTCGTCTGTTAAATTATTTTCATTATTATATCTTTTTGTTATATCATCAGAAGTATCTACTAAATCAAAATGTTTTTTATAATATTTTAATAAATATGGTAAAGGTTTATCTTTCATATTTTCTATAGTTTTTGTAATTGCAAAATTTACTTCTTCAAAAGTACCAACGCAATCAAATGGTTTAGCATCTCCATTTCCAGTTAAATCAATAAAAATTTTTAACATATTTTTATTTTCAAACATATCTTCTCCAAAAATTTTAATCAACTTATCTTTATATAAATACGGACTCAAAATTGTAAATGCAAACATACATTTTGCACAATTGCAACACCATTTCCACTCTTTTTCTTTACTTCCCAAATTGCAACTCTTAAAAACAGAATGATATTTTTCTTGTCTTGAAAATACTTTAGCAATCTGTAATTCATTTAATGGTCTCAAAAAGCTAAAATATTCAATAGGTACTTTTAAATATCTATTTGCATAATTTCTAAAATCACTTTCAAATTCAAAGCTTTTTGAATACTGATGATTAATTTTCTCTCCTTCTATATTAGACTCATTAGCACTATTTTCATTTGATAAAGCTATATATTTTTTTCCAGATAAATATGCTACAAAATATGAAACAAATGCAAGCATTGCAGAAAAAGGAGTATGACCATTTATAAATCCATTTTTATTTAATTCAATTAAATTTGGATCAATTTTTCTATAAACTTCAAAAACATTATTTTCCATACCAGCAATTTGAGCACATTTTAAAGTTACTGGTCTTGGATTAATAATTAAACAGTAATCGCTTTTTTTATTAATATCTAATGTTTCAAGTGTAACTACAGAATCCTTTCCACCGCCAATTGGAACAATATATCCAGAAAAATCATCATTTAATCTATCATAAACTAAATCATTAGATTTTTCAGTACATTGAATGTTCATAAATTCTTCTAATGATGTTTCTATATTGTTTCTATAAAACATTTCACCCAATCCAAAAAAGTAAAGTTTTTTCCACCAATTTTTTTGTTCATCATTTAAGTAACCACATTTTATAATAACATTAGGAGAACACGTACTTTTCCAATAACTAATAAGTTCAATTAAGCCAATGTGAAATGCTAAGTTCTTTATAATATTTGTTTCTATATTTTTAACTCTAAAATCTTTCTTTATAATTTTAAGTTCTGGATTAAAAACTGTTAATCCCTTTATTTCAAAATTATATTTTAAATAAATAGAATTGTCATCTTCAAATATTTCGTAGCTGTTATAATAAAAGTCTTTATATTTTTCTCTAAATTTATTAAACTCAATTGATTTATTCATAAAAAAACCTCTCATATACTTTAATTATATTCTTATTTAGTAATTTCAATCACTTTAATTAAAACATTGCTTTGTTTTAATTTTTTTAATTATATCACACAAGTAAACAAAACATTCATTATTTGTTAATAATTATAAATTTACAAATCACTATAAAATAATAGTAAAGCAAGTTCCCTTTTCTTTTTGACTTTCTACTTTAATTTCTCCATTTGATAAATCCACAATTCTTTTTACTATAGATAATCCAAGACCGCTTCCCTCTTGAGAATGAGATCTATCTGTTTGATAAAATCTTGTATAAATTTTTTTAACTTCATCTTCGCTCATTCCAATTCCATGATCCTTTATCTTAACTGTTACTTTATTTTCAACCTTTTTTATTTCAATATCAATGATTCCATTTTCTTTTGAAAATTTAATAGCATTGTCTATTAAATTCACCCAAATCTGATATGTTAACTCTTCATCACCAAAATAAAAAACATCATTTTCTATATCATTTAAGTTAAAACTTATATTCTTTTTTCTAGATTTTGGCTCTAATAATGCAATAATTCTTCTTATTTGCTCTGTAATATTAATATTTTTTTTTTTTCAATTTTATCTTGATTCTGTAATTTAGAAAGTCTTAGAACCTTGTTAGATAAATTTAATAATCTATCTACTTCTTCTGTAATTATTCCAACATATTCCTTTCTTTCTTCTTTTGTTATGTTATCATCATCTAACAATTTAGCAAATCCCTGTATAGAACTAATTGGTGTTTTTATTTCATGTGATACATTGTCTATAAAGTCTTTTTGCAAAATTTCGACTTCGCTTAATTCTTTTACCATATCATTAAAATTTTTAGTTAACTCACCAATTTCATCATCTCTAATTGGATTTATATTTACATCAAAATTTCCTTCTGCCACTTTTTTAGTAGCATTTGATAAATTTTCAATAGGTTTAATAATTTTTCTACTTATAACACTGATAACTAATGCACTAATTAAAACAGTATTTAATATAAGTATTATTACAAATCTTTGAAAAATATATGTCAAATCCCTCAAATTATCTCCAGTTGCTAAATTAAGTAAAATTAATCTATTAAGAGATTCTTTGTTTACAAATATTAGTAACCCAATTAATGAAATTACAAATACAATAGCAACAGACAATATTAAATTAAGTATTAGCACTCTCTTTATCGATTTTTTCTTTCCAAATATCTTTTCAAACATATTTAATCCCTCTTTTTTTCTGCAACATTTTATCATAATTATATAAAATAATAAATAACTTAGTATCAATAAAATTCTAAAGCAATTTTTTTAGATAAATTTAATTTTTCTGCTACTAACATATTAAATTATGTTATAATAAGATAACTTAGCTATAATTAGAATATGACTAGAATAAAGATCGGAGAATACGTATGAAAAAAAGAAAAAGTAAGAAAAATATAAATAAAATACTTATATTGGTAGTTAGCTTATTTTTAATAATTTATAGCTATCATATAAACAATTTTAATATTCCAAAGCAGTCAATAGCAAGTGCTAACAACATACAAAATGTAGTAAATATTGAAAATTCATTAAATTCAGAAAATATTTATATAGATTTATCTTCAATTCCTGAATACTCTTCATCTCCCTACATTGAAATAAATAACAACATTCCATATTTTACAGAAACAGATTTAACAACAGAAGTTTTTGAAAAATATAGTGATTGGGATTCTCTTGGAAGAAGTGGTGTTGCTTTTGCGAATATTTGTAAAGAAACAATGCCAAAAGAAGGAGAAAAACGCGGAGAAATAGGAATGATTAGGGATTTATCTGGTTGGGTTCAAAAAAGATATGATAATGTTATAAAGGATAAATATTTATATAACCGCTGTCATTTAATTGGATGGGAATTGAGTTCAGAAAATGATAATAAACTTAATTTAATTACTGGAACAAGATATTTAAATATCGAAGGAATGTTACCTTTTGAAAATCTTGTTGCAGATTATATCCGCTATCATCAAGATAATCATGTTCTTTACAGAGTTACTCCTATATATGATGGAGATAACAAATTAGCAAGTGGTGTTGAAATGGAAGCCTACTCTGTTGAAGATAAGGGACAAGCCATTTGTTTTAATGTATATTGCTATAATGTCCAACCAGGAATTGAAATTGATTATGCAACTGGAAATAGCCATGAAGCAAAATAAATTCTATGTTATTCCTCTACTATACTTCTATACCCAATTCCACGAACTGATTCAATTTTAAAATCATCTACTTCAGCCAATTTTTCCCTAATTCTTTTAATATGTACATCCACTGTTCTAAAATCCGATTCACTTTCTAAGCCCCAAATTTCTTCAAAAAGCTCCTGTCTTGTAAAAATATAATTTGGTCTACTTAGTAACTTATATAGTAAATAAAATTCTTTTTGAGCTAGTTTATACTCCTTGCCGATTTCTTTCCACACTTAACTGATTATAATCTAAAGTTAATTTTCCTACTTGCATTTTCTGTTCAAAAACTCTTTTTTCTCTTCTTAACAAAACTTTAACTCTTAAAAGCATTTCTTCAATATCAATTGGTTTTACCATATAATCGTCAGCCCCTAAAGAGAATCCCTTTCTTTTATCCTCTAGACTATCTTTTGCAGTGACAACTAAAATAGGAACATCATATTTAGCTTTTCTTAGGCTACTAATAAGTTCAAATCCATCCATATCTGGCATCATTAAATCACTAATAATTAAATCTATATAGTTCTCATCTAGTACATTTAAAGCTTCTTCTCCATTAATTGCTTCAAAAGTGTTATAATTATTCTTTTTCAAATATGTTGTAATTAATTTTCTTAGGTTTTTATCATCTTCTGCAATCAATATATTAAACATAAAAAGCCTCCTAAA
Organism: uncultured Lachnospiraceae bacterium; assembly: GCA_964489885.1. Taxonomy (GTDB): domain Bacteria; phylum Bacillota; class Clostridia; order TANB77; family CAG-508; genus CAKOTZ01. The sequence goes on from CAZAZX010000001.1 coordinate 146,076, forward strand.
CATTAGCAATATTATACAACAAAAAACCGACAAAAATCAAATTTTTGTCGGTTTTGTATATTATTACTGTTGTACTGTAACTTTTTCTTTTTCCTTTTTTTCTTCTTTGCTATGTGGATCATCTTCCCATAACTTATCTGCTGTTACCTTCCAATCTCTTGCTATATCATGACATTTAACACATAAGTCATGAACATCCTCAGGATGTGCTAAATCTGTTGAATGAGCTCCACATCTATCAACCATTTCAGCTAATTTTCCTTCATTGTCTAGTAATGGACATGGTCTTAATAGATTACCATTAAATGGTTGATTTTTTTGATATTCTCTAAATATTGGTTGTTTTAAAGTTTCTAATAAGCTCATATCTTTGACATTTGCATTTGAATAATGTATAAATACACATGGCTCAACATCACCATTTGCATTAATATGCATATAATGTTTACCTCCAGCAATACATCCACCAACGTATCTTCCATCATTCCAGAAATCTACTGTAAATAATGGCTTTGTTTTTCTATATTCTGCTAATTTATAGTACATATCTTCTCTTTGTTCAGGTGTTGTTAAAAGTTTGTTATCTGAGCCACAGCCAACTGGCATATAGTTGAAATACCATCCATATTTGCAACCTTTTTCAATCATTGTATCAAAATATTCTTCACTCATAATATATTCTGCATTTGCAGATGTAGCACAGGTTGAAAATCCAAATAGAATTCCATATTTCTTTAAGATATCCATAGCATTGATAACTTTTTGATAAGTACCTTTTCCTCTTCTCATATCTGTTGATTCTTCCGTTCCTTCAACACTTATTGAAAATGATAAATTACCAACCTTTTGAACCTTTTGTGCAAATTCTTCATCAATTAATGTTGCATTTGTAAATGCAACAAATATACAATCATTATGTTTCTCACATAATTTTAATATTTCGTCTTTTTTTACTAATGGCTCTCCACCAGTAAATAAGTACCAATAACATCCAATTTCTTTACCTTCTGTTATAATTCTATCCATTAAATCAAAACCAAGGTTTAAGCTCTTTCCATAATCTGCTGCCCAGCATCCAGTACATCTTAAATTACATGCTGTTGTTGGGTCCATAACAATTGCCCAAGGTGCTCCACAGTGCTCTTTTTCTTTAATTTCATGATTTCTTGATATTCCTTTAATTGCAGAATTTATAATAAAATTACATAAAAATTTCTCTAAAACACTTTGATCAATATCTTTTAACAAGTCTTTTAAATATTTGTTCCAGTTGTTATCCTTATCAGCAACAACTTTTTCCATAAACTTATATTGTGGTTCCCACATCTTATCCTTGTCAAATTTTTCAACATATTCTAGTAATTTTGGCAAATTCTTATCTGGATCTTCCTTAATCTTTTCAATGGCATGTTTAATGCCAATTTCCATTGCCTTGTCTTTTATAGCTCCCATTTAAAACTCCTCCATTTTTATTATTTATATAATACAATCTAAATTGTTGTTTTGTATTATATAAAAGAAATATGAACAAAAAATGAACTTTTTTTGACATTAATCGACAATATTAAAAATAATAGATATTTTATTGCGAAACAACCAAGTATCTCTTTATATGTTATACTACAATTACATATATATGCATAGTAATTATTTCTTAAAATTACAAAAAAAAGAAGTTCTTGAAACAAACAAGTACTTCTTTTTTAATATGAATTCATATTATTTAATATATAAATTATCTTTTATTAACAGCATCTTTTAATGCTTTTCCAGCTTTGAATACAGGAGCTTTTGATGCAGGTATTTTAATTTCTTCTCTAGTTTGTGGGTTTCTTCCCTTTCTAGCTGCTCTTTTTCTTACTTCAAAAGATCCAAATCCAACTAATTGAACTTTGTCACCTTTTACTAATGCTTCTGTTATAGCATCTACAACTGCATTAACACTTGCTTCAGCATTCTTTTTTGTTTCATTTGTTTGAGCAGCTACTGCTGCTATTAATTCAGCTTTGTTCATTATAAATTACCTCCTAAAATTTGTGTATGTAGATAGAAAGCATCTACATTAATTCATATTCGCCAATTTTAGATAAAATCCTTCTTTTTTCTTATTATTTTTTTAAAAAAATAGCGAAATTAAAACACTTTTTGAATTTTATCTATTTTTAAATAGAATTTTAATTAATTGCCTTATCCTTATAAAATCCCAATTTGCATAGTGTTTTGTAGATTTTCTTGCCATAAGGTAGCATATATATTTCTTCCTTGTTAAATATTTTTAGAACTAAAAGTGCCAAAGTGTAAATTAACACAGCAACTAAAAGTGCTATAGTTGTTGCTAACCTTTCTGCTATATAGACTTTTAACACAATATATATAGCATAAGAGCAAATTGACATCATAATTGTTGCAAGTAATGGTTTTAAAATGAATTTTGTAAATCCTAAATTTAATTTTATATTTTTCTTTAAAACAGAAAATCCTATTGTAAAATGTATTATATGACAAACAACAGATCCTATTGCTGCTCCACAAGCTCCAAGCCATGGTATAGGTACAAGTATTATATTTAATATGCATTTAACCGCAACTCCTATACCAAAAGCAGTTGCAGGTACCATTACTTTTCCTATTCCCTGTAAAGCCCCATTCACAGTTTGCGCCAATACTGTGAATATAATTGTAAGAGAACTTATTTGTAAAATTAATTCACCTTGATTTGCATTTGGAAATAATAAGTTCAAAATCGGTGCTGCAAATATAAACATTCCTATTGTACAAGGTAAACCTATTAACATAGTTACTAAAAGTGAAAATGATACTCTTTTTTCAGCAGTTTCGCTATCTTTTTTTGCTCTTGCTGCAGATAAAGCAGGTACTAATGCTGTTGCAAAAGCAATATTAAATGACAAGGGTAATGATGTTAATGTATCCACTTTTCCACTTAATATTCCGTATTGTGCTTTTGCTTCTGCTTCACTCATAAATGTCTTTAAACTTCTAACAACTGTAAATGAATCTATATTCTTGTTAATAGCAGACATCATAGAGCTTAATGATATTGGTATTGAAACAGATAATATTCTTTTTACTATAGTTCCTACACTTTCCTGTTTCACTTTTATTTGTGGGACTAAGTTTGCATTAATATCAGCCTTCCTAGTTTTATAAAACATATATAAATATGCAAAACTTAAAAATGTTGAAAATGTTGTTGCTAAATTTGCTGCAGCAGCCATAATTACAGTGTTTGAATTAGAAAATACTGCAATAACTGCAACAAATAAAATAGTTAAGGTTGTTTTAAATAATTGTTCTAATGTTTGTGAATTTGCAGTTGCCTTCATATTAGCTTTTCCATTAAAATACCCTCTTATTACAGAAGAAATTGAAACAAAAAATATTGATGGTGATAATGCAACTAATGTTAATTCAGCTTCAGGTATTTGTAAAAACACATTTGATATATATCTTGCACCAAAGAACAGAATTAAAGTTCCACATAAACCAATTAAAGCAAATGTTGCAAATGCAATTTTAAATATTCTGTGTGCACCTTTATTATCTCCAATTGCAGTTCTTTCTGAAACGAGTTTTGAAATTGCATTTGGGACACCTATTGATGAAATAGTAAGTAATAGTGCATATATTTGATATCCACTATTGCAAATTGCATTTCCTGTATCTCCAAAACCTGGTTTATTAGTTAAATATAATTTATAAACTAAACCAAGTATTTTAATTAGCACTTGTGAAAGCATTAAAGCTAAAACAGCCTGCATAAAACTTTCTCTTTTATGTGATGTTTCATTATTTTGCTTTTTGCTCAATAGCATTTCTTTATTCCTTTCTCAAATTATGATATAAGTATTATATTTTTTTTATATATATTATTCAAGTACTTTTTCAAAATAACTATGGACAAGGGGACGGTTCTCTTGTCCACTTCGCCCTCAAATTGTCTTATTCAAAATTTTTTTCATCTCCTTCCTTAAGGTAAAAAAAGAAGCTATTTTCATAAAAAATAACTCCTCTATTGTTTGACTTATATTCATTTTAGTTATATAATAAGTGTAAAGAATGAAACCGCAGTAAGATTGTGTTTCACATTTTATATGTAAGAACACGCATCGTCCTTTGGCTAGAAAGATGCGTGTTCTTTTATTTATCTAACTTATGAACTTCTCTATCTACGCATAATGCGAAGATGATAGTCAAAAGTACAATATTTAAAATTAGCGATATAGTTAAAAATAACATAAATGTTAAAATCAATTCCATCGACTATCACCTCCCCTCTCTCAGTATAACCTGAGGAAGATTGGTGAAACACACATCATCTACTTATCATTCTTTACAAGTAGTATTCTACTATAATTAACTCTGAAAATCAATCATTTTATTTAATTTTTGCAAACTTTTGTTTTGTCTTATGTGCAAATAGGAACGGAGGATTTTTTCAAATTTTAAATAACGCAACATACATTGTGTTTCCCCATTCGTAGCTCGAACCCCATACACCATTTATTGAAACAGATGAAGCAAATTTATTTACTTTATATGCTAATCCATTTGTTTCTTTATAATACCATCTGTCATCAAAACTTGCTCCACCTACATACCAATTAAAATCTCCACTCAAAAATTTTGTAGGATAATATGTACCTCCTGGTACTCCATCAGTTGAAAACCCTAAAACAAATGCCTTTCCGTTATAAAAACTTTTGTACTGTCCACTACAAGCTATAACAGCATATTGTGATGTTGCTTTCATAGCATTTAATATTTCATTTGAATTTTCTATTATTGGTTGTGTTAAATTATAGTTATTGTAAATCCATAGTCTAAAATTACTATTATTTAATGCTGCTGGAAGAATTATTATATTACTTATTTTTAGATATTCAATTGCATCTGAAGAATTAAATATACTAGCCAACGCACTATTATTATTTAACACACTATTAAAATCATCATAATCGTTTGGATTTAGACCTGCTTTTTCTACTAAAACTTGCCACTTGTCTTTCTGAAGTTTTGTAGTTTTTGCATTATTTTCACTACTTATATTTCCACTTTCATCTATTACCCAAAAATAATATGTTGTATCAAATTCTAAGTTTTCAATTTTCATTACAAGCTCATCTGTTATTTCCACATCGTTCCATTTTATAGATTTTAAATCTATTTGATTACTTGTATTATAATAATAACCTGTTATTCCTATGTTATCTTTTGCTTTTATCGTTAATTTTGCAAATTCTGTATCCTGAATAATTTCCTCAATAGTTGGAGCTGTCATATCCATGCTTGGTAATTCTCGTTTTTCACCAACAGCTACCATATCTGTTATATGTAAATCATTATCTATCGTAAATTCAAAACCTTTAAATGTTACTATTGCACAAGCTGGCTCTGTTACATCTGCTCCTATTATCTCTATTGAACCTATTTCTTTTCCCTCTATTTCTATTTTTGTTAACCCCTCTTTATCTGCGAGTTTTAAACATAGTTTTGAATTTATCTCTTCTCCATTTTTTATTGCATCTGTATATATATTCGCAAGTTCAATTTCTAATTCTTCTCTTGCTTGATCTTTGCTATACTTATTAGCTGACATATTTGCTTTTTCTATGATTCCATCTTTTCCTGATATATAACTTACTATTACTCCGTGTTAAAATTATTAATATTATTATAGTTATTATTAACGCTATCAATGTAATACCGTGTCTTAAGTTTTTATTTTTTATCATTTTTCCCCCATTATTTAGTTTTTATATTTCATATTTATCTCTATGTAGAGATGTGTTTTGGTATTTAATTTTGCCTATATTTTGATTTTTCAACCTTACATCGTTTTTCCTATTTTATCAAATATATTCTTTTCGATAAATACATATACCCGTGTGTGTGTGTGAGTGTGTGTACAGTCGCAATGGTTTGAGAGCTTCATATTATTTTCATTAAGTTTTTGTTACAATTTTGTTACAAAAACTTGTATGGACGAGGATGTGGACAAGAGAACCGTCCCTTTGTCCGCACATAAAATTTACATAAAATTTTGCAAAAAGCCTTGTTTTTTCTTCAATTTTATAGGATAATATAAGAGGTAAATAAAATTGAAAGCGGTGAACACAGTTGAAATTTATTGATAAATTTTTAGGATTTCTAAAAACTGATAGAAACAGTTTTTTAACATATATTTTAACACTTTTTACTATATATTTTGTAGTTGATCGTACCCTAGAAATACTAATAATGTGTTTTACAGGAATTGGTACAGATTATTGGGGTCCAATAAAATACACTATAGCTCTTGCATGCCCTGTTTTTGCCTTTTTATTTTCTTGTTCATCTAAATTTATAAAAAATGATGCAACAAAAATTTCATTCTTTTATATGTATTGTATATCGCTTTATATCATTACACTTTCAATGTTTGTTACATGGATAAATGGAGCATGTTGGCTTTTGATGATGTTGTTACCAAATTACGCAGGAATAGTAGAAGAATTTCCTGAATTAATAAGATCTGCATTTACAGCAACAACGTTATATTTGCCAATTGTTACAGCACCAATACTATTCAAAAAACTTTATATGGGTGTTAATGTATCAAAGGATTTGAAAGATTCTATTTTAGATTATGGTGGAATTGATTTATCACCTGCTCCTGAAGGAATTGGTCCTTATACCTGCGAAGTTGCACTTTGCAAAGAAAAAGAAACTGGAAAAATAATTAAAACTCCTGAAATAAAGAGATTTGAAGCAACTATAGTTGTTGGTACTTCAGGTTCTGGAAAAACATCAATGGTTTTTGAACCAATGATAGCACAAGATATTGAAAAGAAATATTTCTATAAAAAAATGGCTAAAGAAATGGGATTCACTGCATTAAAAACAGGAATTGCTACTTTAAATTGTCCTTACGATAATGATTATATAAATAAAAATTTTTCTTTAAATATGCTTAAACCAAATCCAATAAAAGAAAATGTATATAAAGCATACATGAATAAACTTATTTATAGTAGTTCTGGAGAGTTTGTCTACAAAGATTTAGGTATCACATATATGTCACCTGATTGGGAATCAGCAGAAAAAATGCTACAAGTTGCAAAAAATTTTGATATTCCTGTAAGTTTAATCGACCCAAATAGTTTGACATCAATAGGACTAAATCCTTTTGTTTATGATGACCCTAGCAAAGTTGCAATTATTATTTCGTCAGTATTAAAGGGAATGAGCTATGATGATTCTATCTCAAATGTTGATGATATGTATAGAAACAATATTGCTTATCAAGCAGTTGAAAATATTTCAATATTGTTAAAAGAAATGTACCCACATATTAGAGAAGGTATTCTACCTACATTAGAAGACTTATTTAAAATGCTTAGTGATTTTGATTTAGTTGAAGCAATGTGTGAAAAAATGAAAGAAATTCCTGAACTTACTGAAAGATATTCAATATTACTTTCATACTTTAAGAAAAACTTCTATCGTGATGGTTCAGGAAGAGCTGATACAGAAAAATATGTATCAACTGTAATTAACAAAATAGATACCTTATTGCGTTATCCTGGAGTTAAAAGCATTTTATGTAACAGAACAAATAATATAAACTTTGACGAAGCTTTAAAAAACGGAAATGTAACTATTGTTTGTACAAGAAGAGGAGACCTTGGAGCTGTTGCACATAAATACTTTGGAATGTTCTTCATTTTATTAATGCAACACTCTGTATTAAGCAGACCTGGAACAGAAAGAACAAGAATTCCACATTTCTTATATATTGATGAATTTCCTATTTACATTTCTAAAGCTACAGAACCAATATTTACTTTATATAGGAAATACCGTGTTGGTGCCATTATTTCAGCACAAAACTTATCTCAATTGGATGGCGAAAACTCTAAATTAAACTATCGTTCTACTATTCTTGCAAATTGTGGAACTAAGTTATTCTTTGGTAATAATGCACCAGAAGATAATGTTTGGTGGGCAAAGGAACTTGGTCAAAAACGTGAATGGCAAAGTAGCAGAGGATATGATCTTGAAAAAGGAACGTATGACAGTAGACTTAATAACATAACCTATGGCTGGACAGATGTTATGAATCAAGGAAAAATACAATCCTTAAAATTTAAGGAATGTGGTTTTAAAACTAAGAATATTAAAGGTAGGTTTGATGCCGGTGATGGATTTGTTGATTTCTTAGCGCCAAAATATAATGAAGTACAAGAAAACAAAATATATGACTTTGCTAGATTTACTCCTGGAATGTACAACGATGAAGGTATAGATAAAAAGCTAAAAAAATCTAATAAATTCAACTACAAAGCTATTGATTTTGATATTGGTGATGATAATGTTGACCCTATTAGAATGAATGATACAGATTCAAGATACTTCTTTGAAAATGAAGATGCAATATCTGTTAAATTAAAAAAAGATAATGATGAATAGATAAAGCCTTCCTTTATGGAAGGCTTTATTGTGGAACAACAAGGTTCCGGGGACCTCACCCACGGCTTTAGCCGTGTTGGTGGGTCGGGTTCTTATTTTTATTGTTCTAATAATTTTAACTGTACTGTAGCAGCTTTATATTTCTTTGTTTCTTCATCTAACTTAAATTCAATTAATGATTTTGTAAGTGTTTCTTCATTTTGTTTTAAATCTGTTGTATAATATAGCTTTATTTTTGGTAATTCTAATTTTTTCATTACAATTGTTTTAAATATCTCAGCTAAGTGTCTATCATCTTCTCCAATAATTATTAATTGAGGCATCATATCAAAACCACTATCTGAAGGAACAAAATTCTCATAAAAATCTTTGTATAAGTTCATTTTATCTTCTAATCTTGTTTCCCAGTTTTCTTCTCTTCTTACAACTTCAAGCAAGAAATTTATTGATTTCCCGGCTTTAGTTAATCTAATACTTCCACCTGATGGTTTGAATGATTTTCCAATTTGTTTTGCCTTTAAAACAGGCTTTACTTTATAAGAATCACAAGCAGCAACTTTTCTTAAATAAGCAATTATAACTTGATTTCCTGCAAGTCTTTTTTTAATTAGAGAAACTGGTTTTGTATTGTCTGTTGGCTGCCATTTGCATTCAACTTCTTTAGAATTTAGTAAATATTTTCCCATTTTTTCTAAACAATAAATTCTATATATACACTTTCCTTCATCAGAATTAAAATAATACCTTGTTAAAATTTTGCTTTTTACAAGTTGCTCTAATTTATTATTTAACTTATCTTGAGATTGAATATCAACTTTCAAATATTGAAGCATTTGGAAAATTTGCCTTGATGTCATAAATTCAAATTCGTTTACAAGTTCCATTATTTTAAAATGTACGTCGTTAATATGTCCCATATTAATTTTATAAATAATCTGGTTCATAGAAACATATCCATCTTTTCCATCAAAAGTTTTTAACTCTCCACTTCTAACTGCAAATGGAGATACTGTTGTTTTAATTTCAGAATCCTCTACCATTTTTATTCCTCCTATAGGCTAAATCATTTGATTACATTCGCCCTATTAAACTATTAATATTTTACCATAAAAAATTCCAATTGTCCAATATATGAATACAGCTTTAAAAACATATTTACAATAATGACTTGATTTCTTTTTCTGTCAGATATCTCCAAGAGCCCAATTTTAAATCTTTTACATCAATTTGTCCTATTTTTGTTCTATGTAATGCCATTACACTCTTTTCAATTTGCTCACACATTTTCCTTACCTGTCTATTTCTACCTTCATGAATTACAATTGCAAGTCTAGTTATATTTTTATCCTTATCTTCTTTAATTATTTTTGCCTTTGCTCCACTTGTCATATAACCATCTATTAACATTGGTTTATTTAATATTGCCAATTCTTCTTTTGATACATTACCTCTTACAGTAACTGTATATGTTTTATCTATCTGATGTTTTGGGTGCGTTATATGATATACAAAATTCCCATCATTTGATAGCAATAATGCTCCTGAAGTATACATATCTAGTCTTCCAACTGGTACAATTCTTTGCTTTACTTTTACTAAATCTAAAACAGAATCTCTATTAAACTGGTCTTTTGCAGTTGTTACATAGCCTATAGGTTTATTTAAAAGTATATAAACTTTTTCTTCTTCAAGTTTAACTTCTTTTCCATCAAATGTTACTCTATCTTTAGAATTTACTTTTACCCCAAGTTGCGTTACAACTTCTCCATTAACAGAAACTCTTCCTTCTTCAATATATTCTTCTGCCTTTCTTCTAGATGCAACACCAGCCTGTGCTAAAAACTTTTGTAACCTCATTTCTTCCAAATTTTATTCACCTAATTCTTTGATAATTTTTTTAAAATATTCTGGCAATTCTGCTGTAATACACATTTTCTTTTTTGTTATTGGATGTTCAAATTCAATTTGTTTTGCGTGTAACATTTGTCCTTCAACACCAAAAGGGTTTTTTCCGTTTGAATACACTCCATCTCCTACAATTGGATATCCAATTTGGGCTAGATGCACCCTTATTTGATGTGTCCTACCTGTTTCTATATTTACCTCTAATAAAGTGTATTTATCCCATCTTTTAAGTACTTTAAAGTGTGTTATTGCTTCTTTTCCTTTTTTAGTAACTGCCATTTTCTTTCTATCTTTTTCGCTTCTCCCTATTGGCATATTTATTGTTGCCTCATTTTCTTTTATTACTCCTCTTACTAGTGCAATATAAGTTTTTTTAACAAGCCTATTTTGAATCTGATTGCTAAGCTCTGTATGTGCTTTATCATTTTTCGCAACAATAATAACACCAGATGTATCCTTATCTAAACGATGAACTATACCTGGTCTAATTTTACCACCAATTCCAGATAAACTACCCTTACATCTTGCAAGTACTGCATTAACAAGTGTTCCATCTGGGTTTCCATTCCCAGGATGTACAACCATTCCCTTTGACTTATTTATTACTATAATATCATTATCTTCATATAATACATCTAATTCAATATCCTCTGGTTTCAAGCTTATTTCTTGAGCTTCTTCCCTAATTACTTTTACCTTTTCTCCAGTTTTAACTTTATATGAAGTTTTAGTTTTCTTATCATTAACAGTAATTTTTTCCTCTTCTATAAGCCTTTGAATTGTATTTCTTGATAACCCAATTTTTTCTGAAACAAGTTTGTCTATTCTTTTCCCTTCATCTTCTTTAGTTAGTTTCAATATCCTTGTATCCATTGATATATTGCCTTTCTCAGAAATTTTTATTTCTTATTATTTTTTCTTTCTCTTTTGACGTTTTATTCCAAAATACAAATACCGTAACAATAAATATTATCCAACCTGTTACTATAAAAACATCAGCTAAATTAAATACTGGGAACTTTAAAATTTGAGAAATATCTATATAATCAATTACTGCTCCCCTAAAAACTCTATCTATTAAGTTGCTAATTCCACCAGTCATTATTAAACTAAGAGATAGCACCGCAACTTTATCCATATTTTCTCTTTGGTTAACTAAAAAATAAATTATTATCCCTATAACTATTATACTAACTAATATAAAACTTAAAGTGTCATCCCTTCCAATTCCAAAAGCTCCTCCACTATTTTTTATATATGTTAGATTAACTTTATTTTCAATTAAAGTCATACTGTTTGTATCTTTTAGTAAATTATCCACGTATATAGTTATACCTTGAGTAATAATTAACAAAAGCAAAGTTAAAACTATAGCAAGTTTTATATTTACATTTTTCAATATATTTTTATCCATTGTAATTTTATCTCCCTTTAATTACGTTTCAATCTATCGTATAAACAGAAATTATCGTCAGAATATAATAGTTTATAATCACTATTTCTTGAAATTAGCATATTAAGTTTTGTTTTTTTACCAACTATTACGTGAGTTATTTTATATTTTTCGAACTTGTCCTCATAATAAGCTGAAATGCTTGAAGTATTTATAAAATCCGAAAATATATTTTTTCCCCCATTAAATTCTGGTGCATATAAGTCAGCTCTTGAATCTATGAATACTGGTATTCCTCTATAGATTAAGTAACTTCCATAATTATATTCATTAAATAATCTCATAGTTGATAAATCTAAATTTTCTAAAATATAGTCAGCTGCTTTTACTGGATATCCAGCTGTATTAATAAATTTATCATCCATCTTAGGTTTTACAAAATATAAACTCATAATAAGAACTACAGCTATTGTCACAATAATTCCTGGCAGCTTAATCATCTGTAATTCTGCCTTTTTGCATCCATTCGGATCATATTTATCAAATAATGAACATACCAATCTGTTAAATACAATTGAGCAAATTAACACAAACATTGACATTTGTCTTCTTGAAGACAATGTTAAATATAATAAACCACCAATAAAAAATAAATCAGATAGTTTTATTTTTCTATCAGTAAATATTAGTATTGCTAAAAATAAAGCTATAACACATAAGAAATCTTTGGATTCAATCAAGGTCATTGGCAAATGTTCGCTAATACTCTTCATAGTGTTTCCTTGAACAGTGTGTATTAAATATGTGTAAGGTGTATCACCTAGTGGTGTTAATAATCCTGTAAGTGAACAAATCAAAGCTATAGCAATTAAAAATTTCGTATTTTTGTTTCTTTCAATCTTAATTTTATATGGATTTTCTCTTCTTTTTTCATTTATTCTTTGATTTTTTTCATTTTTAGCAATATAACTTTCTATTTTTTTATTTACAAATTCTACTTTATTTTCTTTTATTTTGTTTTTATTTAATTTTTTAGTTAAATGCTTAATTCTCCAATTTCTAAAATATATACCTAGGTCAGGAATAAATGAAACCAAATATTCACCTATATATGGTAAAAATAGTATAAAGAAAAATGGCCAAACAGCTGAGTGGCAATTAGCTATTATTATTGGAATAATTATTAACGATATTGCATATCTCTTTTTCCCTGTTTTTAAAAATTTTTCTATAAAATAAACTGTCCATATAAATAATATAAAAGTTAAAAGTTGAGCTCTTGCAGCAATATATCCCTTTATCAGATACATTACCCCTAATGTAATTATAAACGATGTTAATTTATTTTTGGTAAGTTTTGCATTAACATAATAAATTGAAAGTGCAAGGATACAGGCTAGAACAATTGTTGAAATATATATTCCTGCAAAACCACCGATATTGTAAATATTGTATATTAGCACATCATATAGCCAATGTGGATATGTATATGGCAAATTGTTATGCCAAGAAAATGGATCTATACCATTATGCAAAACTGAAATTCCATTTTGCATAATGTATTCTCCAATTTTTATTGTATAAAATGTATCATTTTGAAGTGTTACTGGACATATTGCTGCTGTAAATATAAGAAGTAATACAGATGATACTATTATGAATGTTATATTTTGTATTTTACTCATTTTAAGGCTCCTTGTTTATACTAGTTTAATTACTTTCATATATTATCATAAGATTTGCCATTATACAACATTTTTATTGACATATTAATTTATTTACTATAAAATTTTTACTAGATTTAAAAATTTAGGAAGGTGTTTTTTGTGAAAGAAAAACTAATTAAATTATCAAGCAATAAAAATATTAGTATCATATTAATGATAATATTATTTTTAATGCCAACACTAACATTTGGTTTTAATCAATTCAACTTTTATTATAAATTTAATCATTTTAGTGATATTGTATTTGCAAGGACCTGCGTATTAGTTGCTTTTGGCTTACTTCTTGGATTAATGCTATTAGTAAGAAGAAAAGAATTAAAGTTTGATAAAATAGATAAATTGCTATTAGTATTCTATTTATTAGGATGGATTAGTACCATTTTTTCTAAGTATACTTTTACTTCTATTTTTGGTGAAATTGGTAGATTTGATGGAATGATTGTTACAACGATGTACCTCATTATCTACTACTGTGCTAAAAACTTTTTTACATATTTTAAGAATTTCATAACAGCAATGTTTATTGTAATAACAGTTATTAGTACTTTTGTAATTTTTGAAAGTTATAAGATAATTCCTATTAAATTTGCTTATTTTACTGGTTTACCTTATGACTCTATTAGACCTTCTGCAACATTGTTTCATGCAAATATTTATGGTAGCTTTATTAGTTTATTTTTGCCTATTATGATGTGCTTATATATATTTACAAAAGAAAAAAAATATATATTATTCATAGTTGTATCTTTTGCAGCCACTCTTTGCACTTTAACAAGAAGTGCATGGTTAGCATTTTTAGTAGCAGGTTTTGTTATGTTTATATACCTATGTTACAAAAGGGATAAAGAACTGTGGAAACGTGGATTTATACTTGCATTTTGTTTAATTTTAACATTATTGATTACTGTATTTACACATTCAAATTTACTATTAGATAGGTTTAATACAATGGCTCAAGAAAGCAAGGCAATAGCTTCATCTGAAATAGATAATAATTTAGGTTCTGGAAGAATTCATTTATGGAAAATGGCTGTACAAGGAATAATAGACCATCCAATTTTTGGTTACGGACCTTGTTGTTATCAAAAAGGAACTGTTGATGAACAACCAGATAGAGTTTATGCTTACGCGAAAGATTATAGAATAGTTCAAAGTAAATCACATAATGAATACTTAGAAATCGCTGTAACAACAGGTATTCCTTCCTTAATTGTTTATTTACTTGCTATTTTTTCAATATGGGAAGTAAATTTACGAAAAATGTTTAAAAGCAAAATATCTTTAATTTTTGCACTATCCATTGGCTCTTATTTACTACAGGCGTTTTTCAGTATAAGTGTAATTATGGTTGCTCCAGCATTTTGGTTCATACTTGGAATTAGTAATAATGAAAAATATAAAGAAGAACTAGAAAAGAAACTCTGAACTATTCAGAGTTTCTTTTAATTTATTGTAAAACAACAAGTTTTTTTAAACCTCACCCACGGCTTTAGCCGTGCTGGTGGGATAGGTTTATATTTTATTAGAATCTTTTATTATTCTCATTTATAGTTTTATATTTTAACTATCTTGCAATTAGGTAGTTTTTCTTTTAAAATTTCCATCTTTTCATCTGATATTCTATCAAACTTCTCCATTCCTATTCCTAATGTTTTATATTTTTTTGATGCAAGGTAATGTATGTTAAAAATTTCAACCATTTTTGGATTTATTTCATTTATTAATTTAATCATTTTTTCTATATTTTTTTCTGTATATGTATAATCTTTTACAATTGGTATTCTAATAGTTATATCTTTACATTTTGAAGATAAATACTTTAAATTTTTAATATATATATTTCTATCCTCACCTATTTTCGACATAGAATCATCTTCTAAGCATTTCATATCAACGTAAAATTCATCAACATAATCCAATGCAATATCAATATTTTCTTTTGGTACACATAAAGCTGTTTCTATACAAATATTAATTTTTTCATTCTTTAATTTTTTTAATAATTTTTTTATTTTAGGAAAATGTAATAAACATTCCCCTCCTGAAAATGTGACACCACCATTCAATCCATAAAAATTCTTATCTTTTATAACTTCATTAAAGATATCAATTTCATCGATTTCTTTTCCATAATATTTTATTTTTCCATTATCTTCGTACTTTTGAATTTCAAATGATATATTTTCTGGATTACAACACCAAGGGCATCTTAAATTACAGCCCTTAAAAAAAACTGTAGTTCTAATACCAGGACCATCTTGCAAACAAAATCGTTGAATTTTTGTAACAATATTTTTCATTATAACCTTCCTTCGTTCTTTAGAGCTCTTTCAATCATTAAATCTTTATATTCATCAGGCAAATCTTTAAAATAAGCGCTAAACCCCCACACTCTAACAATAAGATTTGGAAAATTTTCAGGATTTTTTTTTGCTGCAATTAGTGTTTCACTTCCTACAACATTCATTTGCATTTCAAAGAATCCAGTTTTTAAACTTAACATTAAAAAATCAACAAATTTACTAAAATTATTATCTATCAAAAATGGAGATACAAAAAAATCAACAACGTTTCCATTATATTTATTCTGTTTATAATTTAATTTTCCAGCAAATTGAATTAACTCAGTATATGCTAAAGCATCTTCAGACGAAATATGAACACTATATGGTGTACCCGCTTTTCTTCCATCAAAAGATGCTTCTGAATTTTTTGAAGCACTAATATATCCAGGTGAACTTAGTCCAAACTTATAATTACCACCAAGTGGATTTTTACATTTTAATAATTCATTTGAAGTTATATCCATTATTTTATTCGTCAAAATAATAACATTATTATCATCTTTACCAAATTTTTTTACAATTTCTTCTTTTAGAATCTTATTATTTACTCTCATGTCATTAAATTTTTCAAGAGTGTACTCTTTTTTTTCAAACACTAACTCTTTTAATGTTAACAATGAGTTTATTGTATTATTTAAACCTAAAGAAAGTAATCCATAATTATTATATTTTGCACCCCCACTAGAAATATCTTTATTATTTTTTATACAGTCACGTGTAAATATACTCATAAGTGGGTCTTCTTGAAATTTAATATTATTTAACTTATTAATTAATTCTTTTAAATATAATCTTAATTCTATTTCGTATTTATTAAGTAACTCGTTATATGATTTTATAGACTTTAAATCATTCTTTTTCATTGCTCTATTTAATGGTTCTAAAAAAATAATATCCATGAGATTATTTTGATCAAAAGATTTTCCTAATATTATAGGTTCCCAACATGCTGAAGTAACATAGTCATTTACATCTTTAAAATCAAATCCTGCCGAAATCAAAGATGGAATAATAACACCATCATTTGCAAATAATGGACAACCTATTCCAGTTAATAAGCACTTTAACGATATTTCCATTAATTCTCTAGGAGTATCTTTAGATACTCTTAATAATATTTTAGGATCAGGTAATTGAAGTTTTCTTATTGCATCTATAAACATAAATGTTAAATCATTACAAACATAATTATTGTTTTCATCATAACCACCAAGAATTATTAATTGTCCAGTATCTCCCAATAATGCAGAACTTTTAAAAACATAATCCGCGTGTAAAATTTTAATAAATTCTTTAATCATATCAAAAGCATCATCTTTTGATAAAACTTTATTATTTATATCATTTTGATAATAATTAATTAGAATTTTATCTAATCTTCCTAGCCCAACCAATTTATGATTAGTTTGCCATAATAATTGGTTATAAAATAAAATTCGTTGTAATGCTTCATCAAAATGTTTCACTTTTTTATTCTTTATATTTTTAATATATTTAACTACAATTTTATCTCTATCACTTACTATTGAATAATTAGAAACAACTTTATCAATATAATTTGCTATACTGTCAAAAATAATATTACTCCCATATAATTCTTTCGAATAATCTTTTAATTCTTCCAAAGAATTCATGGTCATAGAATAGTCAATAGGCATATTATCAATCATAATATTTTCATTATATAACCTATGAAAATAATCTAAATAGTAAAAATAAAATCTATTAGAATATTTTATATCAATTTTATGAAATAAATTAGCTGTTTGTTCGTAATAAGATTTTTTTGAAGGAATTAATTTTATATTGTTCTTTTTATATTTAACATTATGATCTCGATTTAATTCATTTACAATTTGCTCTTTAAAATTATTTTTTCTATATATATCAATAATTGATTTTGGTAATACCTTTTTGACTAAAAATTTTATTCCGTTCATTTTATTTTCTCCTTATTTTACTCAACACTCCACTCTTTGCTTCAATTATGAAATCATCTTTAAAAATCAGCATTGGAATAAAATAACTAATAATTCCAATACATATAATAATTATTGTAGAAATAACATTAGAGTTCATTACTATACTTAATGGATAAATTATTGACAACATAATTACACCAGAAATTATACAATGTAAAGAATTATTCACTATATTTTTAATTTCAATAACTTTTTTTGTAAAAAATACTTGAATTATAAAAATGCTTGTTTCAGCAACTACTGAAAAAAACATTGCACCAATTGCTCCACATTTTCTTATAAAAAAATAATTTCCAACAAAATTTATTATAGCACCAATAATAACACTAAAAGTAAAATGGTTTTGCTTTCCTATTGGAATTAAATATTGCATACCTGTAACATTATTAAATCCAATTGCCATTATTAATAAAGCACCAATTTGTAATACAGGGATTGCTCCCATAAATTCATCACCCAAAAACCATGGAACCATATTATTTGCAATTCCAATGATTCCTAATGTTAAAGGTATTCCCAAAAGCCATACAAAATGGAATGATTTATTTAATCTTTTTTGAATTTCAATTTTATTATTATTCGAATACAAGGTTGCAATTCTAGGAATTACAACCGTTCCCATCGATGTAACAATAGTTAATGTTAGCTTAACAATTTTTGATGATTGTTCATAAATTCCAACTTGAATCATATCACTAGTTAACATTCCTAACATAGTTTTATCAAAAATTGTATAAACTTGGACAGCTATTTGTGGGATAAATAATGAAATTGTTGGTTTTATATGTTTAAAAATATTCAAATCACTAATTTTAACTTTAGTTAATATTTTAGGCAAATATAGCCATAAAGAAGCATTTCCTATTAGAATAGATAATACATATATTAAAAAATATTTTGATAAGTCATTTTTGCTTTTTACAAAAATAAATATGCTTATTACACTTATTAATTTTACAATCAAATTTCTCGTAATTGTTCTCTTAAAATCTTCTAAGCCTTGAAAAAGCCATCCAATTTCTATTGAGTTACCTACTATTTCTAAAATTAGTATTTTATAATACAAATAATAATCATTATTTTTATATATAAAAAGTAAATAATATATAATTGTAGATAATAACATAGTACCAAATCTTAAAATTATTATTTCCCAAAAAGTTTTTGAGTACTCTTCTTTGTTATCTTGTTGATATGCTATTTCTCTTTGTCCATATAAAGCAATTCCCAATGATCCGAAAAGTATGAAATATTCCACTACCGATAATGTATAACTATAGATTCCAATATTTTCCGCTCCTAATACTTTAGATACATAAGGTGTAGTTATTATAGGAGTTATTAATATTATTATTTGATATATTAAATTATATATGTAATTTTTAGTTATTGACTTTTTCATTTTTTAAAATTCTCCTGGTGCAATAGTTTTCCCAACATTATTATTTTTTCCGTCATTATAAGCCATAATCACAGAGTTAATGCATCTATCTAAATATTTTTCAACATTATATATAGGCACTATTACTGTAATTAATTCTTTCTTCATAGGAGAATATCTATTTCTCCTTCCTTTTTAGTAAAAATTATTTAATTTTCTTGCTTAACATTAAAATTGCTAATTTCCTCATATTTTCATTCCAAAACATTTTATACATAGATATTTTTAATAAAGCTTTACTTTTAGATAAAGTTGTGGTTTTAATATATTTTTTTAAATATTTTCTATATTTATAAGATTTATCAATAATGTTATTAAAGATACCTTTATATTCATCATTATCTATATCTACTTTTTTAAATAAAGCCAAATATCTACATGATCTTATAAACAAACTCATTATTATATCTGTATACATATTTGATTCTTTATTAACCTGATTGTATGTCTCTTTAGTAACAATTGCATTTGATTTTATTGACTTTTCCGTAATAGCAGTATCTTCATTGAATGAATTCCCAGGTCTATCTATAAAATAATTTGCTAACTCTTTATCTAAATAATATGCACTTTTAACTCGAGATAAATAAACAATATATAATAAAAAATCTGTATTATTTATTCTTTTAGGAAATTTAATATTTTGAGCTAATTCAGTTTTATATAATTTTGCATGTGGACTACATGGAATTCCTAGAAATTTTGTTAGTTTATCATATTTTCCTTCATTTAAAGTAGCAAATTCTTTTTCATCACTATCTTCATGATCATCCATATAAACCAATTTCTTTCTTCCTACCACAATATCTACATCATTTTTTATCATTGTCTCATAGAGATCATCAACTGTATTAATTTCTATCCAATCATCAGGGTCACAAATCAAAAAATATTCTCCTGAAATATGATTAATTGCATATTCTAATACGCTACCATAACCACCATTTTCTTTATGTACTACTTTTATTCTTGAATCTTCCTTTTTTAGTTCATCACAAATTTTCCCACTATTATCTTGAGATCCATCATCTACCAAAAATATTTCAATATTTTTATATGTTTGGCTTATTAATGTATTTACACATTTTTTTAAGTATTTCTCTACATTATATATTGGTACTATAATTGAAACTAAGCTATTCTCCATATTTA
>CAZAZX010000002.1:0-89022 GCA_964489885.1 uncultured Lachnospiraceae bacterium
GTGCCGACGATACTTGCGGATTTCTCTGCTGGTAAAATAGGTTGTTGCCAGGTTTTTTTATTTATTTTAAAAGTCATTAATTAAGAACATGAAACAGTATTTTTAATTAATGGCTTTTGTTTTATTTAGCTTATAATTGATTATAATATATTATAAAAAACTGAAAGGAAGTATTAATATATATGGCTAAAGTTATGTGGAAACCTGGAACTTTTGTTTATCCTATTCCAGCTGTTATGGTTAGTTGTGGTAATATGGAAAATTCTAATATTATAACTGTTGCGTGGACTGGTATTATTAATACAAATCCTCCAATGGTCTATATTTCTATAAGACCTGAGAGATATTCATATAAAATAATAAAAGAATCAGGAGAGTTTGTAATTAATTTAACAACAAAGCAGCTTGTTAGAGCAACCGATTGGTGTGGTGTTAAAACTGGAGCAAAAGTTGATAAATTCAAGGAAATGAGATTGACAAAAGAAAGGTGTAATTTTGTAAGTTGTCCAGCAATTGAAGAATCACCTGTTTCGATAGAGTGTAAAGTTAAAGAAATTAAAAAATTGGGTAGTCATGATATGTTTATTGCTGAGGTTGTTGCTATAAATGCTGATGAAAGGTATTTTGATAAAAATGGTGCATTTGATATCGGTAAATGTGATTTGTTTGCTTATGCAAATGGTAAATATTTTTCATTGGGAAAACAGATTGGAAAATTTGGTTATTCGGTTCAAAAGAAAAAAAGAAAAAAATAAGACAAAATATTGATTTTTCATTGACTTTTTAGGTATTTTATGATAAAGTAACTAAGCGTGTAATGATAATACACGTTAAATCACATCGTAAAATAAATATATGCTTCATATATCAAAAATGGAGGTGTAGTTAAATGGCTACAAAAGGAGCAAGAGAACACATTACATTAGAATGCACAGAATGTAAAAGAAGAAATTATATGTCTGAAAAAAATAAAAGAAACAATACAGACAGAATGGAATTAGTAAAATATTGCAAATTCTGTAAAAAACGTACAACTCATAAAGAAACAAAATAACCTTTTTGGGAGGAATAATAATGGCAGATGATAAAAGAAAAAACAAGGATAAGAATAAAACTAATAAAAAAAGTTGGTTTAAACAATTAAGAAGTGAATTGAAGAAAGTTACTTGGTTAACACCAAAAGAGTTGATAAAAGACACTGGAGCGGTTCTTCTTATAATTTTAATTGTTACTCTAATTGTTTTTGTTTGTGACCTTGCATTTAACTCTTTAGATAAACAAGTTGTTGAAAAAATAAAATCTTTTGCACAAGATAATACAGAACAAGTTGAAAACACTGTTGTAGATTCAAATTCTGTAGACAATTCCGCAATTGATAACGCTATTGGAAATGCAATGACAGAAGCTTTAAATGAATCTATTAATGAACTTGACGGTAATTCAACTAGTGAAGAAGACAATACCGCTGCAGCTAGTGAAGAAGATAATACTAGTGCAGAAAATACAGTAGAAGAATAAGGAGGCTTAGATATGTCTCAAGAATCTGAAAAAAATCAACCAAAGTGGTATGTAGTTCATACATATTCAGGCTATGAAAACAAAGTAAAAAAAGATTTAGAAAATACAATTAAGAATAGAGAATTAGAGGATTATTTCTTTGATATTGTAGTTCCAATGGAAGAACAAATAGAGATTAAAGATGGCAAGAGAAAAACAAATATAAAGAAAGTTTTCCCTGGCTATGTTTTAATAAAAATGATTGTTACAGAAGAATCTTGGTACATAGTTAGAAATACAAGAGGTGTAACTGGATTTGTAGGTTCTGGAACAGATCCTATTCCGCTAACTGATGAAGAAATACGCAAAATGGGATTTGATACAGTCCCTGTAAATGTAGATTATGATGTAAATGATAGTGTCAAAATATTGAGTGGTCCATTGGAAAACTTTATGGGTGTTGTACAAGAGATTAATAAAGAAAAAAATAAAGTTAAAGTTTTAGTATCTATGTTTGGAAGAGAGACTCCAGTTGAGTTAGAGTTTTCTCAAGTTCAAAAGGTATAGAGAAATAAAAAAAGGAGGCGCCAGCAAAATGGCAGAAAAAGAAATTTCTAATATAATTAAATTACAAATTGAAGCTGGAAAAGCTACACCAGCTCCACCAGTTGGACCAGCTTTAGGTTCTAGTGGTGTAAATATCATGCAATTCGTCAAAGAATTCAATGATAGAACAGCAAATCAACCTGGAATGATAATCCCAGTTGTTATTACTGTATATAAAGATAAATCATTTGAATTTATCACAAAGGTTCCACCTGTTGCGGTATTAATAAAAAAAGCTTTGAAAATAGAAAAAGGTTCTGGAAAGCCAAATATGGAAAAAGTAGCTACAATAACTAAAGAACAAGCCAGAGCAATTGCAGAACAAAAAATGCCAGATTTAAATGCAGCTAATATTGAAACAGCTACAAGTATGGTTTGCGGTACTGCAAGATCTATGGGAATTATAGTTAAAGACTAGTTTTACTAGTTAATATATAATTGGGAGAACTTATAAAAATAGTTCGTTAAAACCAAAGGAGGTAAAAAATGAAACATGGAAAGACATATCAAGAAGCACAAAAGCTTGTTGATAAAACAAAAATGTATGATGCAAAAGAGGCATTAGAATTAATCGAAAAAATGCCAAAAAGAAAGTTCGACGAAACAGTAGAACTACATGTTAAATTAGGTGTTGATTCAAAACATGCTGATCAACAAGTTAGAGGAACAGTTGTATTGCCTAATGGAACAGGTAAAAAAGTAAGAGTTTTAGTATTCGCAAAAGGCGATAAAGCTAAAGAGGCAGAAGCAGCTGGAGCAGATTATGTTGGTGCAGAAGAGTTTATTCCTAAAATTGAAAAGGAAAACTGGTTTGATTATGATGTTGTAGTTGCAACTCCAGATATGATGGGTGTTGTTGGTAGATTAGGTAAGGTATTGGGACCTAAGGGATTAATGCCAAACCCAAAATCAGGAACAGTTACAATGGATGTAACAAAAGCTATTAATGAAATTAAATCTGGTAAAGTTGAATATAGATTAGATAAAACAAATATTATTCACTTAGGATTTGGAAAAGTATCATTCGGCGCAGAAAAATTATATGAAAACTATGAAAAAATTATAGAAGCTATAATTAAGGCTAAACCAGCAGCTGCAAAAGGACAATATATTAAATCAGTTTCTATTACAACAACAATGGGACCTGGTATATATATTAATCAAAGATAATTCAAATAAATAATAACCGAAGACAGTAGGCATATATAAGTCCTACCGAGGTATGATATGTTTTAAACAAGGCATTTATATCTCGATATAGGCGCCTTGTTTTTGGTATTAATAAAGTAATTTATTTAAGGAGGTGAATCTATAAAATGGCAAATGAAAAAATTATTGCACAAAAAAAGGAAGAAGTAACTAATCTTGCAGAAAAAATTAAAAATGCAAAGTTTGTATTATTAGCTGATTATAGAGGAATTACAGTAGCAGATGTAACTGAACTAAGAGCTGATCTTAGAAAATCAGAAGCAGAATATTCTGTAATAAAAAATAATATCATAAGAAGAGCATTGGCTGAAGCTAAAATTGAAGGATTGGACGATGTATTAGTTGGACCAACAGCTATAGTAATCGACAATAACGATTATTCAGCACCAGCAAAGGTTATTTATAAATATGCTAAAGATAGCGAAACATATAAGATAAAGGGTGGAATTTTAGAAGGCAAAGTAATTTCTGCTGAAGAAATTATTGAACTTGCAAAATTACCATCAAAGGAAGAATTGCTTTCAAAATTGGCTGGAGGTCTACTTGGAACTATTTCAAAGTTGGCAGTTGGTTTGGAACAAGTACGTTTACAAAAAGCAGAGAACTAATCTTTATTTTTGAATGAGTGTACTTAATAAAAAAAGATATAGTCAAATTTAATTTGACAAATAATAAAAAATAAAAAAGGAGAATATTATAATGGAAAAAATAGAAAAATTATTAGAAGAAATAGACAGCTTAACAGTTAAAGAATTAGCTGATTTAGTAAAAGGTATTGAAGAAAAATATGGTGTTTCTGCGGTAGCAGCAGCAGCACCTGCAGCAGGCGGAGCAGCAGCTGCAGCTGAAGAAAAGAGCGAATTTGATGTTGAACTAAAAGAAGCAGGAGCAAATAAAATTGCTGTAATTAAAGTTGTTAGAGATGTAACAGGTTTAGGATTAAAAGAAGCTAAAGAATTAGTTGATGGAGCTCCTAAAGTAGTTAAGGAAAAAGCTTCTAAAGAAGAAGCTGAAGAAATTAAAGCTAAATTCACAGATGCAGGAGCAGTTGTTGAATTAAAATAATTAAATATTAAAATAAGTGGACAAAGAAGTATTCTTTGTCCTTTTACTTTATACAGTTAATCATCAAAAAAAGCTAGTTATTCAATTACAATTATGTTTCCAAACTGTTTATATTCATATTTTTCTAAATCAATTTTAGTGTCCGTTAATTTATTAATATCTATAATATAAATATCATTAACATTGTTTTTATTAATTATATTTTCAAATTCATTTATATCTAATACACGTTCAGATTCAGTCTTATCAATTGCATTTTGAAATTGATAATAGATATAGTCATTTCCATCAACATAATAAATAATATGTTTATCTAGTTTATCGGCATATTCAACTGCATCTATAATTTTCTTTGAAAAACAAGATGACATATCTATTTTGTTAAACCAAATAGTATTTAAATATATAATAAAACTTATAAAAAGGATTATGTAAGTTGATATAATTATATATTTTATCCACTTATTTGAAATTTGAAATGTAACATAAATTCCGTGTAAACTAAAGAATAATACGGGAAACCAAATGATGTTCAATCTATTTATATTAGTCTCATGAATTATAATCCCAACAAATAAGCTTATTATAAACCAGATAAAGAACATAAAAACGCCTAAATTTATTTTTTCTTTTTTTACAATAAAGTAAACCATATCAATGAAAAAGAAAACTAGTGATATTAAATAGGTTGTGCCAAAAAATTTAGTTCCATTCCATTCTAAATTATCATATTGCTTAAAAAACAGTGTAAATAAAGAGTTTAAATTTTCTTTTAATGTTTCCATTTTATTATCTGCAAAAAATATTATATCAGAAGCACGTGAATTATCTGCAAAATATTGAATGGTAATAGGTCCAATATATATGTTATTATTAATTTTAAAGAAATTTAATAAATACATTAATAGGATTGGCAGACTTATTATAATAAATATTATTAAGCATATAAGAGTGTTTTTTATGGATATTTTTTTCGTAAATAATAAGTAAATGAATGTTATTAATAAAAATATTGGAACAATAAAAATTGATATACCATAAGTATATAAAGTTAAACCAAATAAAAGCATCGAAAAATATATTGAAAAATTTTTATTGCAAAAGCAACAGGGTTGGTTATTATATTTAATTCCATGATGCAAAAAATAAACAGAAAATAGCATAAAGTGTGGAAACATATTGCAATCTATAGACCAAATTGATTGTAATATATGCCAAGGACAAATAGATACAAAAAACATTGCACCTAATGCAAGATTTTCATTTTCAAAAATTTCCTGCACAAGCTTGTAAAATATAAATATGGAAAGTAGACTTATTATAAGCATTGGTAACCTAATACTTATAAAAGAGAATCCAAATATCTTTATAAGAATTGCCATTATATATGCTAACATCACGCTTTGTCCCATAGAACCCCATGCTTTTAAATATATGGGAAAACTAGTACCGTATAAGTCTGTTCCATATTGTGCAATTGACTGAGCATTTAAAGCAGTCATTGCTTCATCTATGTTTATTTGCGAAATTGCATAAGGCCAATTCAAAAGTCTTACATAAATTGCAAGTATAAATATCAATACAAATAATAAAGTGTTTTTTTGTTTATTTGAAATATTAAGTTTCATAATCACATTTTCCTTTTTTAATAAATGTTTCGTAAACAAAACTAAAATGGACACCCAACAACAATGGGTGCCCATATTTTTTAATGTGCATCTTTAATTTCTTCTTGAAGTGTAACACTAACAAGGCTTCCTTCACTTAACGAGGTATCTTGAGCAGGAGTTTGAGCTATTACTTTTCCAGCCCCTTCAATTTGTATGTTTAAATTAAGTGAATGTAAAGAATTTATTGCTTGAGCTCTTGTCATGCCTTTTAAATTAGGTACTGCTGCAGTAGGAATTTCACTTCCTGAATTATCATAAAGAATTACTAAAGAATCTTTTATTAAGCGAACACCACTTTTTGGTATTTGACCATAAACTATAGCTTCTGATTTATCTGTTGCGGACTTAGTTTGGACTCTAAAACCTGCATTTTTTAATTGGGTTTCAGCATCTGCCATATTTTTGTTTGTCAAGTCAGGTAACATGATTGTTGAATCTGTAGTTACTTTTGCCTGTGTAGTATTATTAGATGGTATTCCTAAGTATGGTAATGCTTCAGATAATATTTGTTTTACGACAGGTCCAGCAACTTGTCCACCTTGATGAGTTGCACCAGTTAGACCATAGAGAGTAACTAAAACAACAAGTTTAGTATTTTCAACTGGTGATATTGCAATATATGAAGCAGTATAACCATCTTGACTTCTTGAATAGATTGGTTCAGAAGTACCAGTTTTTCCACCTACAGAATACCCAGGAACTGCAGCATATCTACCAGTACCATTTGTAACAACAGATTGTAATAAATCTTTCATTGTATTTGCAGTTTTTTTTGAAAGGACCTGTCTTACTTCAACTGGATCTATGTTTGTAATGTTTCCGTTATCGGTGTTTATAATTTGTTTTACAAGTCTTGGCTGCATTAAAACACCATCATTTGCAACCGCAGATACAGCTGTAATTAACTGAATTGGTGTTATTGTAAAACGTTGACCAAAAGACATTGTAGCTAGGTCAACAGGATTTACTTCGTTTTCTTGATGAAACTGACTATTTGCTTCACCAGATAACGCTATCCCAGTTTTATCAAATAAACCGAAAGCTTTGTAATATTTATATAAAGTATGTGTTCCAATTCTAGCACCTAATTGCATAAAAGCAGGATTACAAGAATTTTGTAAAGCACTTCTAAGAGATTGTGCGCCATGTGGGTTATATGATCTCCAGCATTTTATTTCAGTGTCGTAAACTTGTTGAGAGCCTGAACAATAAAAATCTCCTTCTTTATCTGGAGCAACTATTCCTTCTTCAAGTCCTATTGCTGCAGTTAAGATTTTAAAAGTAGAACCAGGTTCATAAGTATCTGATATAGCTTTATTTTTCCACATTTTATTTAGGTATTCGTTTTTCTCTTCAGATGTTGTAAGAGCTGAATACTCAGATATTTCTTTGTCTGTAAATGGTTCGAAAGGCTTATTTAAATCAAAGTCTGGATATGTTGCCATTGCAAGAATATCTCCAGTAGAGGGATCCATCATAATAACATTTCCGCCATTTTTACAATTATTATCATTAACAGCCTGCTTTAAATATTTTTCTGCAATAGTTTGTAATTTATAATCTAATGAAAGAACTATATCACTACCATTTTCTGCTGGAATATATTTTTGATTATCATCGTGTATTTCTTGTGATTTACTATTTTTTGAAGAAGTTAATCTTCCAGGAGTACCAGTTAAAATGTCATTCCATTTATACTCTATTCCTGATCTTCCATCATTATCATTTCCACAAAATCCAATTAAGTTTGCTGCAAGATTATTATAAGGATAATATCTTTTTGAATCTGAATCAATATTAATTCCTTGTGATATCTTATTTTCCTTCATCCAGGTTTGCAACTGAGTTATTTTATCATTTTCAACTTTTTTTGCAATAGTTTGAAATTTAGTATTGCTATTAACTTTTTCTAAAACAGAATTATAATCAAGTTCAAAAATTTCACTAAATTCTTTTGCAACTTTCTCTTTATTATTATCTGATATTGCTGTAGGATTTATGGAAACAGTATCAACACTAGCACTGGTAGCAAGGGCTTTACCAGTAGAATCATAAATTGTTCCACGTTTTGGAGAAATTTCCGTATCAATTGTATGCTGTCGTAGTGCCATTTCTTTATACTTGCTTCCATCAACAACATCAATCCATGCAATTCTTATTAACAAAAGAAATAATAGGAGAAAGGCAAAAGTTGAAATAATAATAATTCTTTTTGGTGATTTTTCTTTATATTCTTTTTCTAATTTTTTTGTATAAAGTTTTTTATTTTTTTTCTTTCCCATTAATAATACACCTTTACTTTGAAATAAATTAAATTAACAATTCACAGTCTTAGCTTAATTTCGCTATATAACGGGCTTTAAAATAATACTGTGAATTGTTAAAATTATATATTTACAAGTTCCTTTTTGTCATTTGAAATTGTTTCACCATTATTGTTATTATTTGCTTTTTCTTTTTTCAAATTATCCCATGCAACTGTCATCAACAACTTTATACGATTTGTTTGATTTGTTTCACTAGCACCTGGATCATAATCAACAGGAGCGATATTTGCATTAGGATACATTTGACGAATAGATTTTATTACTCCCTTTCCTACAACATGGTTTGGAAGGCAAGCAAAAGGTTGAACGCAAATGATATTTGGAATATCATGTTCAATATATTCAATCATTTCTGCTGTTAAGAACCAACCCTCACCAGTTTGATTTCCTATAGATAGGACATCTTGAACTTTACTTTCTAAGTGCCAAATATCACAAGGAAGTAAGTATCCTTTTTTTGAATTGCCAAGAGCAATTTTTACATCCTTTTCAAAAATATCTACTACTTTAACTGCCAATTTTGATATTCTAGCTTTAGTTGGGCTTACTTTTAATAGAGAATTAAAAGTAATTTTATGTGTAAGCATAAATTTAACAAATCCCATAAAATCAGGAAGTATAATTTCTGCTCCTTCTTCTTCAAGTTTATCTGCTACAAAATTATTGCCGAAAGGATGATATTTAATTAAAACTTCCCCAACAATTCCAACTCTTGGCTTTTTTACAGAAGTATCAAGAGGGATTTTTTCAAAATCATTTACTATATCATAAATACTTTGCTTAAATTTTTTATTTGAAGTACCTTTAACTAAAATTTTGCATTTTTCCATCCATTCATCAAACAATTTTTTTGTTTGTCCCTTGTTTATTTCATAGGCTCTGTTTTTTGTTAACATTTTTTGTAGTAAGTCAGCATAAATTACGCATCTTATAAGTTTTTCTGCCATAGGAAGCGTTAGCTTAAATCCCGGCATTTTATCCATACCAACGATATTAAATGAAATAACTGGGACGTTTGCATATCCAGCATCTTTTAGGGCTTTACGGATAAATCCTATGTAATTTGTAGCTCTACAGCCACCACCAGTTTGTGACATTATAATTGCAGTTTTGTCCTTATCATATTTTCCTGATTCTAATGCTTCTATAAACTGACCAGTAGTAAGTATTGATGGATAGCAGGCATCATTATTAACATATTTTAATCCAGTTTCAACAGTGTGTTGAGTACAGTTCCTTAATAATTCAAGTTTGTAACCTTCAGAGTGCATTGCTGACTCTAACAATTCAAAATGTATTGGTGCCATTTGAGGCATTAAGATTGTATAATCTTTTCTCATTTCCTTTGTAAATAAAACTTTTTTTCTATTATAATCACCTGTAGCATCTTCGGATTTTGCCTTTTTTGCACGTTTTTCCATACTTGCTAAAAGTGAACGTATACGGATTCTAACAGCACCCAAATTGTTTACTTCGTCTATTTTAATTAATGTATACATTTTTTCAAAACTAGATAAAATTTCTTCAACTTGGTCTGTTGTAACAGCATCTATTCCACAACCAAAAGATGTTAATTGAACAAGTTCTAAATTATCGTGGTGTCCAACATAATCAGCTGCAGCATAAAGTCTTGAATGGAACATCCATTGATCTACAACTCTAAGAGGACGTTTAGCTTTTGTTAAATGAGCAATGCTGTCTTCTGAAAGAACGCAAAGTCCAAGCGAAGTAATTAATGTATCTATACCGTGATTTACTTCTGGGTCAACGTGATATGGTCTACCTGAAAGGACAATACCTTTTAGATTATTTTCTTCCATATATTTTAAAGTTTCTTCACCCTTTTTATGTACATCATTACGAAATGCCTGATGCTCAGCTTCTGCCTTATTTGCAGCATTTTCAAGTTCTGATTTTGTAAAGTTATATTGCTTAAATTCATCTAATTCCATTATTCTAGCTACTAAATTTTTAGGCTTTAATGGAAGGAAAGGATTTAAGAATTTTATATCTGGGTCTTTTAATTCATCAATATTATTTTTTAAAACTTCTGAATATGAAATTACTATAGGGCAATTATAGTGATTGTTTGCATCTTTATATTCTTTTCTAGAATATGGAATACATGGATAGAAAATTGTTTTTATGCCCTGTTGTAATAAACTCATAATATGTCCATGAGAAAGTTTTGCAGGGTAACAAACAGATTCTGATGGCATTGATTCCATACCCTTTTCATAAGTTTTACGATTACTTTTTTCTGAGAGAATTACTCTAAAACCTAAATTTGTGAAGAAGGTAAACCAGAATGGATAATCTTCATACATATTTAAAACTCTTGGTATTCCAATTACACCGCGAGGAGCTTTATCTTCTGGAAGAGGCTCGTAATTAAATAGTCTTTCAAATTTATATTTATATAAGTTCGGAAGTTTTGAGTTTTCTGTGACTGTTCCTGCACCACGTTCACATCTATTTCCAGAAATAAATTTTTTACCATTGCTAAATTTATTTATTGTTAATTGACAATTGTTTTCGCAAAGACCACAACGTGTATGGAATGTTTTAATTTCTAGTTTATCTAATTCATCAGTTTTTAGAATTGTAGATTCATATTCCATATCCATATTTGCTTCATATTGTTCTTTTGCAATAAGTGCAACACCATAGGCTCCCATCAAACCAGCAATATCTGGTCTAATTACATTTTTACCAACTATTAGTTCAAAACTGCGAAGAACAGCATCATTGTAAAAAGTACCACCTTGAACTACGATATTATCGCCCAAAGTATTTACATCTCTTACTTTCATAACTTTCTGTATAGCATTTTTTACAACTGAATAAGATAGCCCAGCTGATATATCTCCAACTGTATATCCTTCTTTTTGTGCTTGTTTTATTCTTGAGTTCATGAAAACAGTACAACGAGAACCTAAATCAACAGGATTTTGTGAAGCAAGTGCAGCTTCTACGAATTCTTGTATACTTAAGTTTAAGCTTTTCGCGAATGTTTCAATAAATGAGCCACAACCTGAAGAACAGGCTTCATTAAGCATTATATTGTCTATAACACCATTTTTTATTTTAATATATTTCATGTCTTGACCGCCAATGTCAACAATACTTGTAACATTTGGCATAAATTCTTTAGCAGCTGTGTAGTGAGAAATTGTTTCTATTTCGCCTAAGTCAACATTTAATGCTGTTTGAATTAGCTTTTCTCCGTAACCTGTAACACCACAATAGCGTATTTTAACACCATCAGGAATTATTGTATAAACTTTTTTTAACATTTTAATAACGCTATTTAACGGACTACCACCATTATTTTGATAAAGTGAATAGCATAAATTTCCGTCTATATCTATTACAGCTAATTTAGTTGTAGTAGAGCCAGCATCTATACCAATAAAGCAGTCTCTTTTTAAATCTTTAATATCTATTCTTGGAACTTTTGTTTTATCATGTCTTTTTTTGAATTGCTCATAGTCTGCATTTCCTTGAAATAGAGGGTGAAGCGGTTTTGTAGTAGAATCTTTTGATGATTTAAACATTTCAATTTTTGCTTTTAATTTTGGAACAGAAACTGGATTGCTGTCTATAGAATTTAAACAAGCCCCTTTTGCAACAAGTAAATGAGCTTCTTCTGGAACAATAATTTCATCTTCTTTTAAGTGTAAAGTTTCAACAAAACGATTTCTAAGTTCTGGCAAATAATTTAAGGGACCACCTAAAAATGCAACTTTTCCTCTTATTGGTCTCCCACAAGCAAGACCACTTATTGTTTGATTTACAACTGCTTGAAAAATTGATGCAGCAATATCTTCTTTTCTTGCCCCCTCATTTAATAGAGGCTGGACATCAGTTTTTGCAAAAACTCCACAACGTGAGGCTATTGGATATATAGTTTTAAAATCTTTAGCTAAAGTATTTAGACCGCTTGTATCAGTACTTAAAAGTGAAGCCATTTGGTCTAAAAATGCACCTGTACCACCAGCACAGGTGCCATTCATACGCTGTTCCATAAACTTGTCAAAGTATATTATTTTAGCATCTTCTCCACCTAATTCAATTACAACATCTGTTTGAGGTATGTATTTTTCAACAGACCTTTTACATGCAATAACTTCTTGAATAAATGGTAAGTCTAAAAATTTAGCAGCTGACATTGCACCTGAACCTGTTAAATTTATAGTAAATTCATTTTCTGGATAGTCATTTGCAAGTTTTTCTAGAACTGTGCAGACTGTATGTTTTGTGTCTGAATAGTGTCTTGTATAGCTTGAATATATATTTTCTAATTTATCATTCATTACAACAATTTTTACAGTAGTAGAACCAACATCAAGTCCTACATGAAGTAATTTTGACATATTTCATTTCTCCTTTTTGTATTTTTTAGAAATAATTTATGTATATGCATGAAATGTGTATACACACTTCAATTATTATCATTTAAACTAATTTATGTATGTTTGTCTATTTTTAGAAGTTAAATATTTTCTACATATATTATATATATTTTTTCACATATATTTTATAATGAAAAGCCCAATATGTCAACAAACAAAATATGGAATTAGTTGGTATAAATAATGCTAAAATAAAAAAGTTAATAAAATATGTATAAAATTTTAAAAAAATTGCAAAAAAGGCTTGCAAAAAAATTTTTTATATATTACAATTTAGTTGCAGGTGGAACAAAGTGGTTAAAAGTGGTTAATCGTGAAATGAGGTGAAACGAAATGCTCATTGGTGAATATGAACACTCTTTGGATGCAAAAGGTAGACTAATAATGCCAGCAAAACTTAGAGAAGATATGGGAGAAAAGTTCATAATAACTAAAGGATTAGACAGCTGTTTATTTGGATTTTCACAAACTGAATGGGCTAATTTCGAAGAAAAATTAAAAACTTTACCACTTACAAATAAAAGTGCAAGAGATTTTGTTAGATTCTTTCTATCAGGTGCTATTGAATGTGAAATAGATAAACAAGGTAGATTTTTAATCTCAAGTAATTTAAGACAATATTGTTCCATAGATAAAGAGGCTGTTATTATTGGAGTAGGTACTAGAATTGAAATTTGGAATCGTGATAAGTGGAAAAAATATAACAGCGATGAAAATATTTCTGCTGATAGTATTGCAGAAAATATGACAATGCTTGGTATATAACTTTTAAAGTTTATATAAATTACAAAAGAAAATTAAAAAAACAAAAGAAAAATTTAAAAAATACAAATGAAAAACATATAATAAAATTTTACAAAAGATAAAAAAATCAGATACAAAAGATAAAATTCTTAAGATAAAACAAATGAAAACAGAATTTAGATACTAATGTAAAGTTTATTAATTACAAAAGATTTTTAAACATACAAAAGAATTTAATGGGATAGGCAATTACAGTTGGTAAATTTTTACCAACTGTAATTGCTAATTATAGAAATAACTGTAATTAATGAAAATGCTAGAATATAAACAAATTTTAATTCGATTAAAGATGGAGTATGTATGAAAATTGAATTTAACCATGTTCCAGTTTTATTAAATGAGACAATAGAAAATTTGAACATTAAAGAAAATGGAATTTATGTAGATGGTACTCTTGGGGGTGCAGGTCACAGCTTTGAAATTGCTAAAAGACTTGATAATTCCGGCAAATTAATTGGAATTGATAAAGATGTAGAAGCATTGGAAAAAGCTAAAGATAAACTTTCAAAATTTAATAATATAGAATTTGTTCAAGATAATCATGATAATCTAAGAAAAATTTTAGAAAACTTAAATATAAAGGGTGTAGATGGAATATTACTTGATCTCGGCATTTCGTCATATCAAATAGATAATGGACAAAGAGGCTTTAGTTATATGAAAGATGCACAATTAGATATGAGAATGGATCTTTCGCAAACTAAAACGGCAAAAACTATTGTTAATACTTATACAGAACAGATGCTAGCTAATGTAATTTATAAATATGGAGAAGAGAGATTTTCAAGACAAATTGCAAAAAAAATTGTAGAAGCAAGAAAAATAAGGCCAATTAATACAACATTTGAATTGGTGGAAATAATAAAAGCTGCAATACCAAATTATGCAAAATCTAAGGAAGGTCATCCAGCAAAGAAAACTTTTCAAGCTATTAGAATAGAAACAAATAATGAAATTGAGCCTTTATATCAACTTGTTATTGATGCAATCAACAGTTTAAATAATGGCGGAAGATTATGTATAATTACATTTCATTCACTAGAAGATAGAGCTGTTAAAATGGCATATCAAGATGCAGTTGGAAAATGTACTTGTCCGCCAGATTTACCTTATTGTGTTTGTGGTAAAAAAGAATTAGGGAAAATAATAACAAAAAAACCAATTATACCAACAGATAAAGAAATGAAAAATAATTCTCGTAGTAAAAGCGCTAAGCTTAGGGTGTTCGAAAGAGTAATAAAAGATTAGCTATAAAAAATCAATATAAATGTTTTTAAGAAAGGAGGAACTAAATGCCGAATTATAATTATAATAGATATATGTATGAAACAAGCCCAAGAAAATTAAAGCCTGAATATGATCCTCCTAGAGAAAGAAAAAGAAAAAAAAGTAGTACTTTAAAAAGGAAAAAGGAGGAGAAAGTCAAGGTACAAATAAAGAAGAGAAAAGCAAAGGCAGTTTTATATTTAATAATGGCTTTTTCAGTTTTATTTGCAATTGGATATCAAAATTCTAAAATTAACGAAGAGTTTTCAAAGTATAAAAACTCTGAAGAAAAACTAGCAACTATACAAAAGGAAAACGAACAACTTAAAGTTACAATCGAGAATAATTTGAATTTGAATAATGTTGAACAAATGGCAAAAGAACAGTTAGGAATGCAACAGGCAACAACACAACAGACAAGATATGTTAATCTTCCAAAAAAAGATTATGTTGAAGTGGCTTCTGAGCATATAGAAAGAAGTCCAAATCAAAATGTATTACAAAATTTAATTCAGGCTATGGAAAAAATAGTTAGATAGAGATAATTTATTTATAAATAATAAGTTATCTCTATTTTTTTCTCATTTATTTCTGCATATTTTTATTTTTGATAAATAAAATTGTAAAAAATAATGGAGGAATTATTCATTAATGGTAAATATTAGCATGAAAAAAAGATTAAAATTTATTCTAATTATTGCTTTTATAGTCCTTGTTGGAATTTTAATTAGAATTGGGTATATACAATTTTTTGAAGGAAGTCAATTAAAAGAAGGAGCATATAGTCAACAAACTATAGATAGAAAAATTAACCCTAAAAGAGGAACAATTTATGATGCTACTGGAAAAAATGTTTTAGCTGTTAGTGCAACTGTTGAAACTGTAACAATAAATCCTACAACAATTCCAAATGAAAAAAAAGAATTGGTAGCAAAAGGGTTAAGTGATATTTTTCAGTTAGATTATGAAAAAGTATTAAAAAAAGTAAATAAAAGAATTTCTATGGAAACTATAGTGAAAAAAATTGACAAGGATAAAGCTAATGAATTAAGAACTTGGATGATAAATAATAATATTGAAACTGGCATTAATATAGATGAAGATACAAAAAGATATTATCCTAATAATGAATTTGCATCACAGGTTATAGGCTTTTGTGGAAGCGATAATCAAGGATTAGATGGAATTGAAGCAAAATATGATAAAATTTTAAGTGGTTCAAAAGGAAGAATATTAAAGTCCACTGATGCAAAAGGTGGAGAAATTAAAGGCGAAGCTGAAAGATATGAAAGTGCTATTGATGGCAAAAATATAGTTTTATC
This sequence comes from uncultured Lachnospiraceae bacterium, assembly GCA_964489885.1. GTDB lineage: Bacteria > Bacillota > Clostridia > TANB77 > CAG-508 > CAKOTZ01. The sequence continues at coordinate 16,182 of CAZAZX010000002.1, forward strand.
AATAGATTTTACGATTCAGTCCATTGTAGAAAAATATTTAAAACAGGCATGCATAGATAATGTATGCACAGGAGGTGGAAACATTGTTATAATGAATCCTAAAACTGGAGATATTCTTGCTATGGCAACTTATCCAAATTATAATTTAAATGAGCCTTATGAAATTAATGATGAAAACTTAAAAGAAAACTGGGATAATATTTCTAAATCAGAGCAAACAAGAGCATTACAACAAATATGGAGAAATAAAGCTATACAAGATGCTTATGAGCCTGGCTCTACTTTCAAATTAATTACCGCATCTGCTGCACTTGAAGAAGGTATAACAACAACAGACAAAGAAGGAGAATTTAATTGCACAGGTTCTATTGAAGTTGGAGGCGTAAGAATAAAATGTTGGAGATATTATAGACCACATGGTTCTGAAAGTTTAAGACAAGGGCTTATGAATTCATGTAACCCTGTATTTATTGGATTAGGACAAAAGTTGGGCAAAGAAAAATATTATGATTATTTAAATAAGTTTGGTTTGCTAGAAAAAACTGGAATTGCATTGCCAGGAGAGGCTTCAAGCATTTTTTTGGATGAAAAAAAAGTGGGACCTGTTGAACTTGGTACAATTTCATTTGGCCAAAGATTTAAAATTACACCAATTCAACTAGTTACAGCTGTTAGCTCCATTGCAAATGGAGGAATATTGTACCAGCCTAGACTTGTAAAACAGGCAATAGACACTAAAACTGGAGATGTTGAAGAATATCCTGTGATTGAAAAAAGAAGAGTTCTTTCCGATAAAACGGCAAAAGATGTTTTAAGTATGATGGAATCTGTTGTTGCACAAGGGACTGGAAGAAAAGCACAAGTAGTTGGATATTCTGTGGGAGGAAAAACAGGAACGTCAGAAGATGGGGTAAATACAGGTAAATATGTCACATCATTTATAGGAGTAACACCAATTAGCAATCCGCAACTCGTTATATTAATTACTTTATATAACCCAACAGGTGAGGGTGGGCATCAGGGCGGTGGAATTGCTGCACCTATTGCTTCACAGGTTTTAACTGATGTAGTAGCATATTTAAATATAGAAAGAGACAATGTTAAAGAAGGTGAGGAAGAACCTCAAGATGTCAATGTGCCTGATATAAGAGGAAAATCAATTAAAGAGGCAGAAGGTTTATTAAAGAAAATAGGATTGGAAATTCAATTAAACACCGATAATGAGGACATTGACAAAGTAAATGCTATAATATGTGAACAATTGCCTATCCCAGGGGTAAGTGTAAAACAAGGAAGCAAAATTACGGTTTCTGTTTAAATAAGAGGTATTCATATAAATATTTAAAAGGGTGCTTATATGTATAATAAAAAACACACTTATTGCGACACATACCTATGATGCATGGAATAAAAGTATAGAAAGTTATAGTTTTGAAAAATACAGATGTATACATATAATTGGATAAAAAGGTATTGACATAATTAAGAAATTATGTTATTATATTTATAGTCTCGAAAGAGAAGTTATGTGTGCGTTTTTATGAGAGGAGTGAATGACGTATGCTTGTATCGCAGATTAAAATCAATCATTAAGAGCTGTGGCGGCGCTCCAAGGGGGGCTTAGAAATGAAACGGTACACGTCAGGGTTTACTTAGAAAAACCACAACTATTTCATGAAAAATTAGCATATTATGGGTTCTGCATTTTGCAGGACCCGGTTTTTTTATAAAGAAACTGAATTATTTAATTTAAAGATATAAATTTTATTTTTATGAATATATTTTTTTGAGTAGCTTTATAAATAAGATATTTTCTTTAAAACTCTATACAAAATCAATTTTTAATTATATAATATACGATGAATAAATTTCTGAATAGGAGATGTATATAATGGAGCTTAAAAAAGTGCTTGCTGGACTTGAGGGAATAAAAGCTAAAGGTAATTTAGATATAAATATAGAAAATATTGAAAGTGATTCTAGAAAAGTAACAAAGAATTCATTATTTGTTGCTATTAAGGGATTTGATACAGATGGCCATAATTATATAGAACAGGCAATTGAAAATGGTGCAATTGCTATTATGATACAGGATGGAGAAAAGCCAAAAGCTAAAATTCCGGATAGTGTTACTTTAATGTCAGTTGAAAATACCAGAAGAAGTTTAGCTATTATGGCATGCAATTTTTACAATAATCCATCACGCAAATTCAAATTAGTAGGTATAACGGGAACTAAAGGAAAAACAACTACTTCATTTATGACGAAAGCAATACTTGAAAAACAAGGATTAAAAGTTGGCCTAATTGGAACAATTGCAAAATATATTGGAAATAAATGTTTGGGCGAAAGTAGTAGAACAACACCTGACAGCTTGGAGCTTCAAAGATTGTTTGCACAAATGGCTGAGGAAAATGTAGATGTAGTTGTAATGGAAGTTTCTTCACAAAGTTTAAAATTAGACCGTGTATATGGATGTGATTTTGATATTGGCGTATTTACTAATTTTTTAAGAGATCATATAAGTGATAAAGAACACCCTACTATGGAAGATTATTTTGAATCAAAAGTCAAATTATTTAAAATGTGTAAAACAGCCTTTATTAATGCTGATGATTTTCAAGTAATTAAGTTGGAAAAAATGGATTTACCTTGTGAAATAAAAACTTATGGAATTGATAATTCGTGTGATTTATTAGCAAAAGATATAACTATAACAAATGTTTCAGCTGATTTTAAAGTTAAACTAATAGACCACAATGAAAGAATAAAAGTATTTATTCCAGGAAGATTTAGTGTATATAATGCACTTGCTGCAATCTCAGTTGCATTAAAGCTGGGAGTCTCAAGTGAAAATATTAAAGAATCATTATTAGATGTTAGAGTGCCAGGAAGGAGCGAACTTGTAGACAACAAAAAAGATTTAGCTATAATGATAGATTATGCACATACACCAGAAAGCTTAGAAAGCATTTTAAGAGCAGTTAAAACATATACTAAAGGAAGAGTAATTTGTGTCTTTGGTTGTGGAGGAGATAGAGATAAAACAAAAAGACCTATTATGGGTGAAATAGCAGGACAAATAGCTGATTTTACGTTTATTACATCAGATAATCCTCGTACTGAAGAGCCAAATGAAATAATAAATGAAATAGAAATTGGAATGAAAAAGACAAATGGAAAATATAAATGTATAGAAAACAGAAAAGAAGCAATAAAGGAAGCTATTGAAATGGCTAATAAAAAAGATTTGATTGTTCTTGCTGGAAAAGGTCATGAACCATATCAAGAAATAAATGGTGTTAAACATCCTTTTGATGAAAGAGTTATTGTTAGAGAAATAATAGAAGAATGTGAGAATGACAAAAAGAAATAGTAGGGAGTGATAATTTTGGATTTTCAGCTTAAAGTATTGTTGTTATCATTTTCAATTACTGTAATTACATCAATAATATTGATACCAATACTTAAAAGAATGAAGGTAGGGCAAAATGAAAGGGCAGACGGACCACAATCTCACATGTCAAAACAGGGAACACCTACAATGGGTGGAATAATAATGATGATAAGCGTTGTTTTAACAGCAATAGCTGGATTTGTTTACTATTATTCCAAACAAGATATAGAGGTTGCAACCAAAATTTTACCTATGGTTTTTATAGCATTAGGATTTGGAACAGTTGGTCTCATAGATGATGGAAAAAAAGTTTTACTAAAAAATACCAAGGGATTGAAACCGGCATATAAGATGCTTGGATTACTTTTAGTATCAGTAGTATTTGTGGTTTATTTGACACAAGTTTTAAAAATAGGAACTTCTACATATATACCATTTATAAAAACATATATTAACTTACCAATTTGGATATATATTCCATTTGCAATTTTTGTTATTTTGGCTACAACAAATGCAGTTAATTTAACAGATGGGGTAGATGGACTTGCAACAAGTGTTTGTTCAATCATTATGACATTTTTTACAGTATTAGCAATGATGTTAGATGTTAAGGAAATTACAATTTTTGGAGCTATTGTTGTCGGCTCTGGATTAGGATTCCTATTATTTAATTTACATACTGCTAAAGTTATGATGGGAGATACGGGTTCATTAATGCTTCGGAGGTATAATATCTTCTGTAGCACTATATTTAAAAATGCCACTTATACTTATTGTTGTTGCTTTAATACCAATTATAGAAACATTATCTGTAATGCTTCAAGTTGTGTTTTATAAAAAAACAGGAAAAAGGATTTTCAAGATGGCACCTATTCATCACCATTTTGAATTATCAGGATGGAAGGAAAATAAGGTTGTTTCAGTATTTAGTTTAATAACATTGGTTTTATGTATCATAGGATTATATGCAATTTAAAAATGTAGTACAAAAGAATTATATTCGAAGGGATGTGATTAAGGTTGGCAAAAGCAAAATCACAGGGTAAACAGTTTTCTTCAACAAAGCCATTTGACTTTATTCTGTGCATTACGGTTTTACTTTTACTTGCTTTTGGAATAATTATGGTATTGTCTGCTAGTGCACCATCATCGTTTGCAAAATCGGGAAGTAGTTATACTTATGTGGGAAAACAAGCTATATTAGGTTGTGTTGGATTAGTGGCAATGTTTATTATTTCAAAAATCGATTATAGAATATATAAGAAATTTTATAAATTAGCCTATATAGGTTCTGTTGTTATTTTGGCTATGGTTCCTCTTATAGGAACTGAAGTTAATGGCGCGAAGAGGTGGATTAACTTAGGATTTACTACATTTCAACCATCAGAGTTAGCTAAATTGGGTTTAATAATTTTTTATGCTGCGTATTTAAGTAATCACAAAGATAAAATAAAAAAACTATGGCATGGTTTTTTTCTACCCTTTATATATTTGGTGCCAGTTGCAATTATATTATTAGTATTTCAGGAGCACTTTAGTGCAACATTAATAATCGTTGCTGTGACATCAATTATGATGTTAGTTGCTGGAAGTAGATTATCATATTTCCTAACAATAGGATTAGCTGGTGCAGTTGCTGCTGGTGGCTTAATTTTAACCCAGGGTGCTGAATTTAGAATGGAGAGAATAAACTCATTTTTAGATCCATGGGCAGATCCCACAGGAGATAGTTGGCAAATTATACAAAGTCTATATGCAATAGGATCAGGAGGTTTATTTGGAGTAGGTTTACGGTCAAAGTAAACAAAAATATTTATATATTTCAGAACCTCATAATGATTTTATTTTTTCAGTTATTTCTGAAGAGTTAGGTTTTGTTGGATGTGCTATTGTTATATTACTTTTTGCTATATTTATTTGGAGAGGAATAGTAATTGCTATGCGTGCACCAGATATGTTTGGAAGTTTGATTGCAGTTGGAATAACTTCGCAGGTTGGAGTTCAAGCAATAATAAATATTGCAGTTGTGACTGGCTCAATGCCTGTTACAGGAATGCCTCTTCCATTCTTTAGCTATCGGAGGAACAGCACTTATAATATTGCTCTGTGGGGTAGGTATATTGCTTAATATTTCAAGAAATATGTCGAAAGTGTGATTTACTAAAAAACGTATTTTAATTTATTAATGAAAGGTGAATTTAATGAGAGTTATAATAGCAGCTGCTGGAACTGGAGGACATATTAATCCGGGAATAGCAATAGCAAATAAAATAAAAGAAGAAGAACCAAATTCTGAAATTATGTTTATTGGTACTCGGAAGAGGGATTGAAAAAGATTTGGTACCAAGAGCTGGATACAGATTAAAAACAATAGAAGCTTATGGCTTTAGTAAAAAAATTAGTATTGATAACATTAAAAAAAATATTAAAACAATTAAATCAATAGGTACTGCAAAAAAGATAATTAAGGAATTTAAACCAGATATAGTTATTGGAACAGGTGGGTATATTTGTATTCCTGTAATTCTCGCAGCAAATAAAGCAAAAGTACCGACAGCTTTACATGAAAGTAATGCTTTTCCTGGATTAGCTGTTAAAGTACTTTCAAAAAAAGTAGATAAAATATTTGTAGGATTTAAAGATGCCAAAGATAATTTAACGCGAGCAAAAGAAGTTATAGTAACAGGAACACCAACAAAAATAAAAAGACAAAATTTATCAGTAGAACAAATTCGTGAGAAAAGAAAAAATCTAGGTCTTAAACCCGAAATTCCATTTGTTTTAATTTTTGGAGGAAGCCAAGGAGCTAAGAAAATTAATGATGTTATAATTGAAATTATAAAGAAAAAAATGAATAAAAATTACCAGATTATGTGGGCAGCGGGGCAAAAAAATTATGAAGGAATAAAGGAAGAATTTAAAGAGCTTAATTTAAATATTGATGAAATTGAAAATGTTAAGGTTGTACCATATATTTATAATATGGAAGATATTATGAATATTGCAGATTTATTGGTTTGCAGAAGCGGAGCAATTACAATAACTGAAATTGCTAAATTAGGTAAGGCAGCTATTTTTATACCATTACCTAATGTCAGTCATAATCATCAAGAAAAAAATGCTAGAGTTTTACAAAAAGCTGGTGCTGCTTATATTATTTTAGATGCACAATTAACATCTGATAAATTGAATGAAACAATAAACGAAATTATTAAAGATAGGGAAAAACTAATTCAAATGTCAGAAAATGCAAGAAAGATAGACATCGAAAATGTTGAAGGGAAAATATATAATGAAATAAAGAAATTAGTATAAAATATTTCTATAAGATAACAAAAGTGTTACGGTCGAATTTCACAAATATAAATTTTGTGTTACGTCTTATAAAAATAAAGCAATTAACAGCAAAATAAAATTATAATTTGTCGAATCTTGTAATTTTATGTTATATTTTGCGATAAAAACTCCTTGATTTGCAGTATCAAATGGGTATATATTACTATTTGTCACTGCTTTTAAGGAAGGAGATTATTTTATGTACAAAAACACAAAAAATTTTTGCGGAGAAGTAATTCTCAAAAACGAAGATTTAAGTGAATGCTGTAATAAGTATCCTATTGAATTAAATTATTATAAAACATGTACGAAGAAAAGTAATATTATTAAAGAAGAATATGAAGTATATGGAATAGAAATAATTAAAAAAGAATATATGGGAAATAGAATACATACAGAAAGTATGTGTGTAAATAATATAACAAAAAATGAAAAAACATTAGATAAAGTTGTAAAAATATTAAAAGACAATACAGTAACACCTGTAACATTAAACGATGTAATAAATGATATGTTTAAAAAATGAAATAAGAGATGTTAATCTTTATTGATGGGATGTTTTTAGAAATTTTTTTCTAGCTAAAATTAGGGGCATCTTCATAAAATATGGTGGTTTTACGATATTTTATGAAGATGTCCTTAATTTAATTATAGAAAGTGCTATTATTATTTTTTTCTTTACAACTAGCATTAATTAGTATATAATCTCTACTTGAAAAAACTTCAAATGGAAGGAGCCGAATATGGTAGATAAATTAATTATCGTGGAATCACCTGCAAAGGCTAATACAATAAAAAAATTTCTTGGTGGAAATACAAAGGTAATAGCTTCTATGGGACACATTAGAGATTTACCAAAATCAAGAATGGGAATAGATATAGAAAATAATTTTGAACCACAATATATAAATATTAGAGGAAAGGCAAGTTTAATTAAAGAACTAAAAAAAGAAGCAAAAAATGCAAAAAAAGTATTTTTGGCAACTGACCCTGATCGCGAGGGGGAGGCAATTGCTTGGCATTTAGCTTATTTATTAGAAATACCAGAAGATGCTGTATGTAGAGTAACATTCAATGAGATAACAAAAGATGCCGTAAAAAATGCAATAAAAAATCCGAGAAAAATAGATAAAGATTTAATTGATGCACAACAGGCAAGAAGAATTTTAGATAGAATTGTTGGATATAAAATAAGCCCAGTATTATGGAAAAAAGTAAGAAGGGGTCTTTCTGCTGGAAGAGTTCAATCTGTTGCCGTTAAACTAATTGTGGATAGAGAAGAAGAAATTGAAAAGTATATTCCAGAAGAATATTGGAATATTTATGCAACTTTATCAAAAAAAATAGAAGGAAAGAAAGTTAGCTTTGAAGCTCATTTAGTCGGAAAAAATAAAAAGAAAATTGAACTTAAATCTAAAGAAGAAGTTGATAATATACTAGCTGAAATTGAAAAAGCAGAGTATATTGTTAAACAAATCAAAAGAACAGATAAGAAAAGAACGCCTGCACCACCTTTTACAACAAGTACAATGCAACAGGAAGCCTCAAGAAAACTTGGATTTTCATTGAAAAAGACAATGTCTGTTGCACAAGGTTTATATGAGGGAGTAAGAATACCAGACAGAGGAACAGTAGGTTTAATCACATATATGAGAACTGATTCAACAAGAATTTCTGAAGAAGCTAGAAAGGCAGCAAAACAGCAAATAGAAACAACATATGGGGCTAATTACTATGAAAATAGATATTATAAAACAAAGGCAGAAGCTCAAGATGCACATGAGGCTATAAGACCTACCTATATAGATGTTGTTCCAGACGAAATAAAAAGTTCTTTAACAAATGACCAATATAAATTATATAAACTAATCTATAATAGGTTTTTAGCTAGCCAAATGGCAGCAGCAATTTTTGATACTATGAGTGTAGATATTGATGCTAATAGTTACAATTTTAGAGCAAATGGTCAAATATTAAAATTCAAGGGCTTTATGGTTTTATATGTTGAAACAAGTGACAATGAAAAAGAAGAAAAATATGCTTCATTGCCATTAATGGATGAAAATGAAGTTCTTAAAAAGGAAAAAATAGAAAGCAAACAAAGTTTTACAGAGCCACCGCCACGATATACAGAAGCAAGTTTAGTTAAAGCATTAGAGGAAAAGGGAATTGGAAGACCAAGTACATATTCGCCAACTATTACTACTATCCTAGAAAGGCATTATATTGAAAAAGATAAAAAGCAATTAGTACCAACTGAATTAGGGAAAGTTGTTAATAAATTGTTAACTGATAATTTTAATGATGTGGTAAATGTTGAATTTACAGCTCAAATGGAAGATAAATTTGATAGAATAGCAGAAGGAAAAGAAGAATGGAAGGAAATAATCGAAGAATTTTATGGACCATTTGAAGTTGAAGTTGAGAAAGTTGAAAAGGATTTAGAACATGTGGAAATGGCTGAGGAAGTTTCAGATGTACCATGTGATAAATGCGGAAGAATGATGGTTGTAAAATATAGCAGGTTTGGAAAATTTTTAGCTTGTCCAGGTTATCCTGAATGCAAAAATACAAAACCTTTCATAACATATATAGATGTTCCATGTCCAAAATGTGGCGGAAAAGTGCAAATTAGAAAATCAAAAAAAGGTAGAAAATTTTATATTTGTGAAAATAATCCAAAAAGCTGTGATTATATTTCTTGGAATAAACCAAAACAGGGAGAAAAAATAGATGATGATGGCAAAGTTGAAACAGAGAAAACAACCAAAAAAACTACAAAACCAAGAAAGAAAACAGCTAAAAAAACTGCAACAACTCGAAAAAAAAGAGCAAGTAAAAAATAAACAATACTAGTGACAATGTATTTGGAGATGATAAAATGGAAAAAGAAATAATTGTTATTGGCGGAGGTTTAGCAGGTTGTGAGGCTGCATATCAAATTGCAAAAAGAGGAGTTAAAGTTAAGCTTTACGAAATGAAGCCTAATAAATATTCGCCTGCACACTCAAATCCAAATTTAGCAGAAATTGTTTGTAGTAATTCATTTAAATCTAATTTGATTACTAATGCTTGTGGTCTTTTAAAGGAAGAATTAAGAAGATTAGATTCATTATTAATTAAGATAGCTGATACTGTTTCTGTACCAGCTGGGCAGGCTTTAGCTGTGGATAGGGAAGAGTTTGCAAAAGAGGTAACCAAAAAAATAAAAGAAAATTCTAATATTGAAGTGATTAATGAAGAAGTTACAAAAATTGATAAAGATAAAATCATTATAATAGCAACAGGGCCTCTTACGACAGAAAAGCTTTCACAAGAAATATCATTTTTAACAGAACAAGATAAATTATATTTTTATGATGCTGCAGCACCAATTATTCAAAAAGATAGTATTGATTTTGACATTGCTTTCTGGGGAGATAGATATGGAAAAGCCGATAGTAATTATTTAAATTTACCATTTAATGAAAAAGAATATAATAATTTTTACAATGAACTTATAAATGCTGAAGTTGCAACTTTGCATGATTTCGAGAAAAAAGAAATTTTTGAAGGCTGTATGCCTATTGAAGTTATGGCTAAAAGAGGCGTTGATACCTTAAGATTTGGTCCTTTAAAGCCTGTTGGATTTACAGACCCTAGAACAGGAAAAAGACCTTATGCTATTGTTCAGCTAAGACAAGATAATATGGCAGGAGATTTGTTTAATATTGTTGGATTTCAAACAAATTTAAAATTTGGAGAACAGAAAAGGGTTTTTTCTATGATTCCAGGTTTGGAAAATGCAGATTTTGTAAAATATGGAGTTATGCATAGAAATACGTATATTAATTCTAGTAAATTGTTAGACAAAACATATAATTTAAAAACTAACAAAAATATATATTTTGCTGGTCAAATAAGTGGAGTCGAAGGATATGTTGAATCTATTTCGTCAGGCTTAGTGGCTGGAATCAATGCTGCAAATAAAATAAATGGAGAAAAAGAATTTATTTTACCTAAAGAAACTATGACTGGATGTTTAGCTGATTATATTAGTACTGAACAAGAAAATTTCCAACCGATGAATGCAAACTTTGGAATTATTCCGCCACTTGAAAATAAAGTAAAAGATAAGAAATTGAGATATGAACAATTTGCAAAGAGGTCTTTAAATTGTATTGAAAAATTTTGCTAGGTTATTATATAAAAAAATTGCTTTTGATAATTAAATTACTAATTGAGCTTTAAACATAAAGAGGTATGTAGAAATAAAATTTGCTCGGTCAAGCAAATCAACGCTCCTTTCTAAGTCAATTTTTGGACTCCCTTCCACCTATCGCTTCGCGAGCTGAACTCTTGTCCTAAAAATTGACCAAGAAAGTTCGCTAGATTTCTCTCCATTCGCTTCATTTTATTTCTACATACCTCTTTGTGTTTTAGAAATAACTTTTATGATGCAAGCGAAACGCACTTATTTTAACAATTTATGTTGTTTTTGTTGACTTTTTTGCAAAAATGTATTAAAATAGTAGACGCAAAAAATAGAAATGTAATATAAAAAGCTTCTCCCCGGTGGCTAATTTTATATTTCATATAAATATAATAAAATGAATGGAGGCTATTATTACCATGAATAATAAAACATATAGTGCAAAAGCAAATGAAATAGATAGAAAATGGTATATAATTGATGCAGCAGGTAAGCCTGTAGGTAGAGTTGCTACAGAAGCTGCAAAATTATTAAGAGGAAAACACAAACCTACTTTTACACCTAATATAGATACAGGTGATCATGTTATAGTTATAAATTGCAAAGATGCGATTTTAACAGGACATAAACTAGATCAAAAGTATTACAGACATCATTCAGAATATATTGGTGGAATGAAAGAAACAGTTGCAAGAGATATGATGAACACAAAACCAGAAAAAGCTATGTATTTAGCAATAAAAGGTATGCTACCAAAAAACAGCTTAGGAAGAAAATCAATAAGTAAGTTAAGAGTATATGCTGGAAGCGAACATGAGCAAACAGCACAAAAACCAGAAGTTTGGAAATTCTAATTAAAAGAGAGGAAGGAAAGTAAAAATGGCAAAGGGAGAAAAAATAATGTTTTACGGCACAGGTAGAAGAAAAAAATCTATAGCAAGAGTTAGACTAGTATCTGGAAGCGGAAATATTACAATAAATAAAAAATCAATTGATGAGTATTTTGGAACTGATATACTAAAAGTTATTGCTAAACAACCATTAGTTGCAACAAATACATTAGGAAAATATGATGTAATTTGTACTGTAAAAGGTGGTGGATTTACTGGTCAAGCTGGTGCAATCCGTCATGGTATTTCTAGAGCATTAGTAGAAGCTAATGAGGAATACAGACCAATATTAAAATCAAATGGATATTTAACAAGAGATTCAAGAATGAAAGAAAGAAAGAAATATGGTTTGAAGAAAGCCAGAAAAGCACCTCAGTTCAGCAAGAGATAGAATATACAAAACCTCGAAATTTATTCGAGGTTTTTTCACGTTTTGTCCAATTTTGTCATATTATATACTACTATGCTTTATAGGGGGAATAAACGATGACAATTAATGAACAAGATGTTGTTGAAAGAAATTCATACGGAAGAGATATAGTATTTATAGTAGATAAAATAATAGAAACATACCCTGAAAATATAGCTATCTTAAAAGGACTTACTATAAGAATTACTGCAGATGCTCCAATTAGTGATTTATCCTTAGTAACAAAACAAAAAGAAGATGAATGTTTAAGAAGTTTGGATAATAGAATTAATAATTTAGCAAATAAGATTAAGAAAATTAAAGATAGTAAAAAAAGAAACGACGGTATTCGAATTGAATACAATGGTAGCATATTGCATTTAGAAGGTGATAAAAGATATACTAGCAAATCTGTTAAATACTATAAACAATTGGGCTTAAATGCAGTTGTAAAACATATACCAGAAAGTGAGCAAGCAGAGTTAATTATTGGACTTTTAGATAGATATAAGCCAGATGTGTTAATAATTACAGGGCATGATGCGATGATAAAAAAAGGCAGGGATTATAATGATATTAATAATTACAGAAATTCAAAACATTTTGTAAATACAGTAAGAAATGCAAGAAAATGGGGAAGAAATAGCTGTGACTTGGTAATATTTGCAGGAGCATGTCAAAGCTATTTTGAAGCAATAATGCGAGCTGGTGCTGATTTTGCATCATCTCCAGGGAGAATCTTGATTGATTTTATAGACCCATTAATTGTAGCAGAAAAAGTTGCAACAACAGATATAAATAAATATGTTACAATTACCCAAATAGTAGAAGAGTTAAAAGAGGGAAGAGCAGGTATTGGAGGAGTTGGTGTAAGAGGTAAAAAAAGAAATGTAATATAAACGAAACCATATTGTAACACAATTGTAATAAACACAAAATAAAAGAGCGAAAGACAGTAATTCCAATGCTTTGATGCACTTTGACAACATTAATCCTTTTTTGACTTTTTTTTCCTTCAATGATATAATTCCATTAAGATTTTAAGAAGGTGATTTGATGATTTATAAAAATGACATTACTAGCTTAAAGGAAAACATTGGAGAAAAATTGGGACAAAAGATAATTGTAAAAGGCTCTGCTGGAAGGAGTAAACCTTTTGAAAAAGAAGCTACTATAGAAAAAACGTATCCAAGTTTTTTTGCTGTAAGATATGAAAATGAATCAAAAAGCGAAACATACAGTTATGTAGATGTTCTAACTAGAACAGTTGAAGTTGATGCTTTTGATGGTGTGCAGTATTCTTCACTAGTACCTCCTTTAGAACCAAAGGTTAAAAATAAGTAAATAATTTAATAAGTAAATATACAAAATTCCTAGAAATAGGAATTTTTTTTAATTTGTTTAATATATATAAATACTGATATTAATAGTTAGAAAGGGAGGAATTTATGGTATTAGATACAAAAAAAGAAAAATTTTGTGTAAAGCAAAGCATTATTGAAAAGGAATTGGCTGTTCAAGTTTCAGAGGATATTATTATCCCAGATACGAAACCAGATATAATTAGTGCTGTTAATAGTTGTGGAAATGTTTGTGTTTATAAAAAAGATATTTTAGATGGAAAAATTAGACTAGATGGAAGTATTAACGTTTATGTTATGTATATACCAGATGCGGAAAATAATTGTGTGCATAGTATAAATTCAAATTTAGATTTTACAGAGCTAATTGATATTGAACAAGCAAGGCAAGGAATGAATAGTACAGAAAAAATAACAATTAAATCAATAGAATGCAAAGTCTTAAATGGAAGAAAAGTTAATATAAGTGTTTTATTAAATATCAAAACAAAATTGTATACTAACGATGAAATTAATATTATAGGAGAGGTTACAAATTGTCCTGATGCTCAATTTTTAAATAAATCGACTAATGTTATAACTTTGATTGGAAGTGGCTCAAATAAATTATATGCAAAAGAAAATCTTAAGATTGATGAAATTGATAATCTTATGGAAGTGTTAAAAGTAAATTTTAATATTGTTAATGCAGAAACAAAGATAAGCTATAATAAAGTTTTAATAAAAGCAGACTTGGATGTCAATGTTTTGTATTTGACAGATGATAATAGGATTAATTGTGTAAAAAGCACAATTCCAATAATGGGTTTTATAGATATACAAAATGTTAATGAAGATAATGTTTGCAATGTTGATTATACAATTCAAAATATACTTATAAAACAAAATTCTGTGGAAGAACATAGCATCTATGTTGAGGTGCAACTTGAAGCAATTTGTATGGCATATAAATTAGAACAAGTAAATATTATTCAAGATTTATATAGCCCAAAATATAATATTAACTTTACAAGCAAAAGATTAAATGTAGTGTCAAATAAAAGAACATTAAAAAATGAATGTCAAATAAATGAAACTTTAAATATACCTGAATTAGGAAATGGTAGGTTATATAATGTTGATATTACACCTAATATACTAAGTGCTAATTTAGCAAATGGAAAAATAATTTACAATGGTGATATAGAATTAAATTTTTTATTTGAAGCAAATAATGTTATAAATTTTGATTCAAGAAGCCTTAGAGTTGAATTTAATTCTATTGTTGATATTCGGAGATTTAGCTTCAAATTCAAATATTAATACAACAGTAGAAATTAAACAAAATGATTTTATTATTAAACAAGATGGAAACATTGAATGTAAAATTCAGTTGCAAATTTTAACTGATTTAGAAAATGTCGTTCCAATAAATATAATTGATGATTTAAATTCAGAGCCACTTAAAGCTTATTCTGATTATAGTATGATTATATATTTTACAAAAAAAGGTGAAAATTTATGGGATATTGCTAAGAAATTCAGAAGCACAAAAAATGATATTTTAAGGGTAAATTCAATTGAAGACGAAAAAAGCATTGTACAAGGTATGCAATTGTTTATTCCAAAATTTAATGTGAAAAAATCAGTGTAAACAAAATGGATAAAATATATTCAAGGAAGAGAATAAAGCTACCTAATATAGTTTTTTTCAATAAAAAAAAGCATATATCAAAATCAGAAAAAATGTTACTAGTAATTGCTATATTAGTTGTTTGTATTGTAATTGCAATTAAAGTTTCACTAAATTATATTAATCCTATGTTTGATTCTTTATGTAATTTAAAAGCAAAGGGTTTGGCAACTAGGATTGTTAATAGAGAAGCGAAAAATTCCTTAGAAAATGTTAATTATAATGATTTGATTACAGTTATTAGAGATTCTGATGGTAATATTACAATGGTTAAAGCAAATGTAATTGCAATAAATACAATTGCATCTGAATTGACATTGCAAATCCAAAAAGCATTAGAAAACGAAAGAGAAACAACAATTTATATACCAATTGGAAGTTTAGCTGGTAATGAAATTTTTTATAATATGGGACCTGATATTCCAATAAAATTAACTTCAACAGGTGTTGTAAATACTGATTTTAAAAGTGAATTTTCAAATTCTGGTATAAATCAAACTATTCACAGAATTTATTTAAATACTACATGTAAGGTAAATATTGTAACACCAATAAAAACAATTAGTAGTGAAATTAACAATGAGGTGTTAGTTGCTGAAACAGTAATTGTTGGACCTATTCCAGATACATATTATAATTTGGAAGGTTTAAATGCTAAAACAGATGCTATGGAGGTAATTAACTGACAAACCATTGAAAAAATTGGCTTTTTGGTGTATAATATAAACAAATATGTGTTATGCATATAGCCCGTTTACTTTATAATTATTACTGAATGGGGGTATAGAAAATGAAAAAACTGAAGAAGATGGTGGCAATGCTCATGGTGGCGATTTTCGCTATCATGATTGCACCGGCAACATCACAGGTTGAAGCGGCTGAACTGTCAACGTTTTCAGCAAGCCAGGAACTGTCCAATCATAATAAAGATTGGCAAAAAAGGCGCCAGGACCGTCGAAACCGTCGGAACCGTCGTGAGTATGAATCCGCTCGTGCGTATTCTCTTGGAATCCGTGATGGGTTCTATGACGGATACAACGGACTGATTTACGGAAATTCTTTCCGTTATTTCAGCAGCCGTCACGAACAGGAAGAGTACTATGAAGGCTACATCTATGGGTACAATGATGGCGCCTTCCAACGTGGCTTAAATTAAAAAGGTTTTTTCATTAAAAAGGGGGCACCAAAATGGGTGCCTCCTTTAATTGTGCGGAAACTATTGACAAGATGAATGGAAATAATATATAATAACTGTATTCATGGGATAGTAAACAATAGAAGTTAATTCCCTACAGAATTAAATCCCACAGTTTGAGCTAATTGCCGGAAGGAGGGAAAATAATTGTCAGAGATTAAAGTTAATAATGGAAATATAGAAGATGCTCTTAAAAGATTTAAGAGACAATGTGCTAGAAATGGAGTGCTTCAAGAAGTTAGAAAAAGAGAACACTATGAAAAACCTAGCGTAAAGAGGAAGAAAAAATCAGAGGCTGCTAGAAAAAGAAAATTTTAGATTTATTAAAAAGGGGGGAGGTAATTTCTTTAATTATCTTCCTTTTTTTCTATAATATAAATAAATTTATAAATAATTTTTATTGCGAAAGCAACAAAGTTATGATTTAGGAGGTTTTTATGTTAAAAGAAAAATTATTAAATGATTTAAAAAATTCAATGAAGGAAAAAAATGTTGTAAGAAAAAATGTTATTCAAATGATAAGAGCTGCAATTTTACAGGAAGAAAAGGACAAACAAATTGAAGTAACAGATGAACAAATTATTGAAATTATAGCAAAGGAATCTAAAAAAAGAAAAGATGCTTTAGCTGATTATAAGAAAAGTGGAAGAGAAGATTTAATAAACCAAATAGAAGAAGAAATTGCAATAATTGCGGAATATCTTCCAAAACAATTATCTAAAGAAGAAATTACGGTAATTGTTAAAGAAGTTATAAAAGAAGTTGGGGCCACAAGTATGAAGGATATGGGCAAGGTTATGAAATTAGCTAAAGAAAAAATTGGTGCTCAATCTGACGGAAGAACAATAAACGAGATTGTTAAAGAAAATTTACAATAAATGGAATAAATAGAGCAAATTTATTTATAATAATTAAAGAAATAAGTGAATTTGTAACAATAAAAATTTAAGGGAGGAAGTATAATTTGAAAAATCAAGTTACTCAAATAAAAAATGGTATTAGTTTGCACTGTATTGAAACACCAATTTTTAAAACTAATTTAGTTTCTGTTTTTATTACTTCTAAATTAAACCGAGATAATATAACAAAAGATGCTTTAATACCTGCTGTTTTAAGAAGAGGAACAAAAAACCTTAAGACACAAGAAGAAATTAGTAAATTGTTAGAAAATATGTATGGTGCTTCTTTTGATTGTGGAATTGAGAAAAGTGGAGATAATCATGTTTTAAAATTTTATTTAGAATCTTTAAATGATTCATATATAAAGAAATCAGAAAACTTAATGAAAAATAGTATTAGTACTTTATTAGAAATTGTTTTTAATCCATATATCGAAGATGGCAAATTTAAAAACGATTATGTAGAAAGTGAAAAAAATAATTTAAAACAAATTATTGAAGCAAAAATTGATAATAAAGATGCTTATGCTTATACACGAGCTGTCGAAGAAATGTTTAAAGATATGCCATATAGTTTATATAAATATGGTTATATTGAAGATTTAGAAAGTATTAATTCTGAAAACTTATACAAATATTATGAAGATTTATTGAAAAGAAGTAAAATAGATATTTTCGTATCTGGAAATGTACAAAATGATAAAATTATTAATATTATTAAAGAAAATGAAAATATTTTGAATTTACAAGATAGAACACCTGATTTTTATATTAATAATGAAACTTCAGAAAAAAATGTAAAAAAAGATGAAGAATACTTTGAAGAAAAAATGAATATTGCACAAGGTAAACTTGTAATTGGTTTAAATATTCTTACTAATGAAAAAGAATCTCGTTTTCCTGCATTATTATACAATACAATTTTGGGTGATAGTGCAAATTCGAAATTATTTCAAAATGTTAGAGAAAAGGCACATTTAGCTTATACTGCAAGATCTGGATATGTTAGAACAAAGCAATGTATTTTTATTAGGGCTGGAATTGAAATTGAAAATTATGAAAAGGCCCTTGAAATAATCAAAGAACAAATTGATGATATGAAAAATGGAAAATTTAATAATGAAGATATTGAAAATGCAAAAAAATATCTTATTTCTTCAATCGATTCTATTGAAGAAGAGCAAGATACAGAAATAACATACTATTTTGGTCAAGAACTTTCAAACGAATTTTATACACCAGAAGAGTATAAACAAAAAATAAAATCAATTTCAAAGGAAGATATAGAGGAAATTGCCAATAAAATTCAAATCAATACTATATTTTTCTTAAGAAATTAAGATTTGCTTAATTTTGTTTAAATTTGGGGGAATGAAAATGCAAATAATTGAAAATACAAAAGTTAAAGAAAAAGCTTATATAGAAAAATTAGAAAATGGTTTAACTGTTATTATTATTCCTAAAAAGGGAATAAAGAAAAAGTATGCAATTTGGGGAACTAGATATGGTTCTAATAATAATAAATTTATTGTACCCGGAGAAACTGAAATTACACAAGTTCCTGATGGGGTAGCACATTTTTTAGAACATAAAATGTTTGAACAAGAAAATGGAAGAAATAGTTTAGACGTATTAACAAGTCTAGGTGTTAATGCAAATGCTTATACAACAAATGATCATACAGCATATTTGTTTGAATGTACTGATAATTTTGAACCTGCCTTTTCAGAACTTGCAGATTATATTCAACATCCTTATTTTACAGATGAAAATGTTGAAAAGGAAAAAGGAATTATTGGGCAAGAAATCAGTATGTATGATGATGACCCAGGATGGTCAGTCTATCTAAATGCAATGAAAGCAATGTATGTTAATAATCCAGTTAGAATAGATATAGCAGGAACGCAAGAAACAATTTCTAAGATTGACAAAGATATTTTATATAAATGCTATAAAACGTTTTATCATCCAAGCAATATGGCCCTAGTTTTATGTGGAGATTTTGAACCAGAAAAAATGATAGAAATAATAAGACAAAAACAAGTACTAACACAAAGACAGGGTGAAATTAAAAAGATATTCGAAGATGAACCTGATGGAATAAATGAGAAAGAAATAAAAGTTCAAATGGAAGTAAGTATTCCTAACTTTATAATTGCATATAAAGACAAGCTTGAAAAAGAAAATATAGTTAAAAGAAGTTTAACTATATATATGTTATTAAACATTATTTTTGGAAAAAGTTCTAATTTATATAAGCAACTATATTCAGAAGGATTATTAATCCAAGAGCCAGATACTGCGTATGAATACTCATACGATTATGCACATATTGCAATTGGTGGACAATCTACAGAACCACACAAAATTTTAGATTCTTTAAATAACGAAATTAAAAATTTGATTCAAAATGGAATTAATGAAGATGATTTCAACAGAGTTAAAAAAATGGTTTATGGAGATTATGTAAAAGAATATAATGACGTAGGAAATATAGCAAGAATGTTTTTAACAGATTATTTAAAAGGAATTAATAGTTTTGACTATTTAGAAACAATAGATATTATTACAAAAGAATATGCAGAACAATTGCTAAAAGAGGTTTTTAATGAAGATAAACAGATTATATCAATTGTAGAGCCAAAACAATAAAAAATAATAGATTCTTTTACTCTTTACTGTCATATTTAGTCATATATTTTAGGAAAAACAAAAAAATTTAAGAAATTTGAATTATGATTTTCTTGAAAAATACTGTATTATTATTGAAAGCATTGTAAAAATATGGTATTATATGTATAGAGTTTTATTTGACCATTAGGAGAGTGGTGAATATGATAAATGACGAAATATGTAGGCTGAGAGAAAAATTGAATGATAGCATAATTAATGGAGAAAATTACGAAAAAATATATCAAATAAGTGTTGAACTAGATGAATTAATTGCAAATTATTATAAAGAAGAATATAAAAAACAAAAAACGTAGGAGAATAAAGAAATATTAAAGTTAATGAACTTGAGCTAAAATAGAGAGGCGGTCAATAAATGACCGCCTCTTTTTGAGGTTGCTGACTTTAGCGCGAAAAATAAAGATAAACTCTATTTTCCGTAATAACGTTAAGACCCATTTCGCTTGCGAGCCTACGGTAGAGCGCCCTGTCAACGGTTTTTGGAAGGTATATTGGTTCACCAGAAGAAATCGCATTTGCAATGTTCTGAAGAGCCGTTTCCTCCCGGACATCCAATGGCTTTGAAGTAGACATTGAGCCGAGTTCAATGTTCTGCCCCATTTGACCATGAGCAGCAATTACGTAAACGTAATTGGGCTGCTCATACCGCCCGCCATTGCGACGAGCAATTTCTCGCCGCTGGCGTTCCCAGCGATTACGATCCTTAATGGACCGCAAAAACTGATCTGAATATTCACGCAGAGTTTGCCGGTATAGCCTTACGGCTTCATAGCGGGTCTCTCGCTTGATATCGTCCCAAAAGGAACGATGGCTGCTGGCTTCAGCCTCAGATGGCGCAAAATTTGCACCCATCATGAAGGCGAAAAGCACAGCTAAAAAGCAATTAACAACTTTCCGCAACATAAGTCATTCCTCCTCCTTTTAAGTAGAACACATTGCGATTAATAAAATTATACTATAATTTTCAATAAAAATCAAGAATTTATATGCTTTTTAAGGTGTTATAGCGCAAAAAACTAACATTTTTTATTAAAATTATTGCATTTTATAAAAACATAGTTTATAATTAAATTATAAGTATGGAAAAAAATGAGTAAAATAAAAAGGAGGCAATAATATGTCAAAAAAATTATTAATGGGAGTAGTA
The DNA here is from genome assembly GCA_964489885.1 of uncultured Lachnospiraceae bacterium. Classification (GTDB taxonomy): domain Bacteria; phylum Bacillota; class Clostridia; order TANB77; family CAG-508; genus CAKOTZ01. The sequence goes on from CAZAZX010000002.1 coordinate 37,371, forward strand.
GCAGTCTTAACAGCTTTATTATTATTTACAATGGTTGTTCCAGCTTTTGCAGTAGACAATCCGGATGAATTTTTTGATCCTGAAACATCTGGAGGGGTGGCTGATAATTTTAGAACAGCATCTAATACAATAATAGGTGTAGTTCAAGTTGTAGGAACAGCAGTTGCAATTGTTATGTTAATATGGTTAGGTATAAAATATGTTATAGCAGCACCAGATGAAAAGGCAAATATTAAGCAATCTGCCTTTATATATATAATAGCTGCAGTATTTATTTTCGCAGCATCAAATATATTGGCAATTCTTCAAAGATTTTCACAAGACATTACTAAATAATCTTAATTTAATATACAATAAAAGTTTGGTAGGTACGGCATTTGATACCGTACCTAATTTTATTAAAAAGGAAAATTTAATTTATTAATTAATTTTTTAGAAAGGAATACAATTATTATGAAAAAGAATGTATTAAAAGTTGTTGCTTTATTGTTAATTATATTTGGGGCCTATTTTTTAGTTGCACAGCCTGCATTTGCAGGAGATCCACTTTCAGGAGTTCAAGCTGAAGATACAGAGGCTTCTGGAAAAGTTAAAACAGCTGGAAATAAAATAATAGGTATAGTTCAAGTAGTAGGAACAGCAGTAGCTGTTGTTATGCTACTTTGGTTAGGAATTAAATATATAGTAGCAGCACCAGATGAAAAAGCAAACATTAAACAATCTTCATTTATATATGTTATTGGAGCTATATTCTTATTTGCAGCAGTAAATATACTAGGAATTATAAATACTTTTGCAAATGACATAACAAAATAAAATAATAAAAGAGTGATGTAAAATGAAAAAAAAGATAATTACAACTTTATTAACTCTATTGCTAATTACATTTGCCTTATCAATACCTGTATTTGCAGATCCTCCAGGTTCAAGTTCGCTATCTGGAATTAATAACCCATGGGGAACAAACAGTCAGCTAAGGAGTGCAGGAAATAAGGTAATAGGAATTGTATGGGCAGTTGGAGGAGTTGCATCTGTAATATTTTTAATGATGCTTGGAATTAGATATATGATTGCTAGCCCAGACGAAAAGGCACAAGTTAAGCAACAATTGATTCCATTTGTGTTTGGTGCTATTTTGACTTTTGGCGCAATAAATATAATTGGAATAGTAGGAACTTTTGCCTCAAACATATTTAAATAAAATAATACTAATGAAATTTAATATGGTTGCATAAGATAAATAATTTAAAGATTATTTATCTTTTTTTTTACTTTTTTTTTACAAAAAAATTTCAAAAACTTAAAAAAACTCTTTCCGTAAGGAATTTTTAATTAATAAATTTTTGCTTTATTACGAATATGTTACATTTTGCAATAATAAGTTTTAATTGTACTATTTTTGTTGAAATATAGATGAATATAAGGTATAATTAATATATCTGTAAACTAGTTATATGTTGTTAAAAACATAATATTTTGTATAAATAAGAAAGGGAGAAATATAATGAATAAAATTATTAGAATAATTTCATTAATTTTTTTAATTTTAATGTTTTTTTATCCAATGACTTCTGAGGTAAGAGCAGATACATTTACAGGCTCAGACTCAATAATATCTCAAGGAAATGATTGGATAAGAAAAGGAAAAGATGCTGGAATAGTTAAAGAAGAGGATGTATCTAAAATTGTTTTGCCAATAGGTCAGTTTTTAGTTGGACTTGGAGCAATAATATTAGTTATAGTAACAATAGTGATGGGAATTAAATATATGGCATCTTCAGATGCAAGAGCACAGGCAGATATAAAACAAAGATTAATATGGGTTGTTGTTGCTGCAGTTGTAATATTTGGAGCATATACAATTTGGACAATTACATATAACTTTATGGCTGATGTCACTAATCTTAATTAATAAAATACAAAGGAGGAGAAAATATGGGAACTTATTATATTCCGCGTAATCTTAGAGGTGAAACAAGAATTCTATATATTTTTACTGTAAAATCTCTAATATCAACTGCAATTGGGGGAGTAATTGGACTTGTGTTCTATTTTTTATTTGCAGCAATGGGAATTAAAGTGGCAGGAATTATTACAATGGCAGTGTTTGCCTTAATTGGATTTGGAATTGGTACAATTAAAATACCAACAGTTGCCGGATTACCATTTACAAAAAAAATTGGTGGAGAACCACTAAGTGAAATAATTAGAAGATATATTAAGTTTAGAATGAATAGAAAGATTTATACATATTATACAAAAGATTCAGTACGTACAAAGGAGGAAAATAAAAATGGATAATGCTGTTAACTTATTAAATATTGTATTAGTGGTTTTAGTCTTTATAATTATGTTTTTAGGGTTGCTATACTTTTTTGTTTGGTATAGAAATAAAAACAAAACTAAGGAAGAAATTAAAGCAACAGAAAAAGGAAAAAATTCTTCAGAATATGTATCACCAATTGATGGAAGATTAACAAAAGATTCTATATATAAGTTTATGGAATTTGATGAAATTAAGGATAATATGATAATAAGAAAAAATAGAACACAATATGTTATGGTAATCCAATGTCAAGGTGTTAATTATGACTTATTGTCAGAGGCTGAAAAGGTTGCAGTTGAAGAAGGTTTTGTTCAATTTTTGAACACACTTCGCTTTCAAGTTCAATTATATGTTCAAACAAGAAGTTTAAATTTAAGAGATATTATTGAAGAATATAATAAAAAAGTTGGAACTATACAAAAAGAAGTTGAACAATTAAGAGCAAAAATTCAAATAGCTGCAAATAGTGGAAATACAGCTCAATTTGATAGATTAAAATTTGAAGAGAGAAGAAAAATAAATATCCTTGAATATGGAAGGGATATTTCAGAATACATAGGAAGAATGAGTCTAAATAGAAATGTACTACAACAAAAAACATACATTGTAGTTTCTTATTTTGTAAGTGAATTAGGTGGAGTTGCAAATTATTCTAAGGAAGAAATAGATAATATGTGTTTCTCAGAATTATATACAAGAGCACAAGCTATTATTAGATCACTTGCTTCATGTGAAGTATCAGGAAGAATATTAAATTCAGAAGAATTGGCAGAACTTTTATATATTGCATATAACAGGGATGATGCAGAATTATTACAATTATCAAAAGCTTTAGATGCAGAGTATGATGCCTTATATTCAACTTCAAAAGACGTTTTAGAAAAGAGAGAAAAATTATTAGATAAAAAATTAGAAGAAGAAGCTGTAGAATTGGCAACAAAGAGCATTATAAGTGCTGATGAAAAACTTGAAAAAGAAAAAGAAGAAAAGGCAAAACATGATAAAAAATTAAGACAAAAAGCAACTAGAATTGTAAATGAATATAAAAGCCAAATGGAGCCAGAGCTATATAATAAAACATTAGAAGAGATTAAGAATGAGACAAGCGAAACAAAAGAAGATGAAGAATTAGAGGAAATAGATGAAGAGGTAGAAGAGGCTAGTACACCAAAGAAGAGAAAAGGAAGACCAAAGAAAGCTGAATAATAGACAGTAAAATTAAAGACCAAAGAGGAGGAAGTTTAATGTTTGGAAGTAAAAAGAAAAAAGAAAGTGTTGAACCAATTGTAAAAACTGAATATAAAAAACAAGATTTTATAAGTGGCAATGTAAAAAATATAAAAGATTTAATTGCACCTGCTGGAATTAATGCAGGAAATGTTAATCATTTGGAAATCATATCAAATACTACAAGATATGCTAGAACTATGCTTGTAAGTACTATTCCTAGAATGTGTACATTTCCAGAGTTTTTAAGAGGAATGTACACTTTTGGAGATGTAAATGTTTCTGTATTTATTAATCCTGTAAGTGAAAGTTCATCACAAACAGATTTGAATAGAACAATTAATGAACTTGAATCTGAAAGAATTGTTGCTATGGACAGAGGAGATATAAACAGAGAAAGAATATTGGCTCAAAAAAGAGCTGAAGCAGAAGCTCTAAGAGATGAAATAGCAAGTGGATTTAACAAATTATTTGAATCATCAATTATGTGCACATTGTTTGCATATAGTCTTGAAGAACTTGATAAATACACAGAAATGCTTTCTGCAGAAATGTCAAAAACATTAATAGGTGTAAAGCCTGCTTGGGCATTACAAGATGAAGCTTTCCGTAGTAATATACCATTTGGTGAAGATAAAATAAATAAAAAACACAACTTTGACAGAAGATCAATGTCAACAGTATTTCCATTTTTCCAATCTGAGGTAGGTCACGACAAAGGTATACCTTTGGCATTTAATAGACAAACAGGGTTACCAATTTTATTTGATAATTTTAGCCCAACACTTGCGAATTATAATATGGTTATATTTGGAAAGTCTGGTGCAGGTAAGGGTGTTACAATTAAAACATTAACAGCACGTTCTTCTGTTTTAGAAGGTATTGAAAGCTTAGCACTTGATGCTGAAGGTGAGTATGGAATTGTTGCAGATGCTTTAGGTGGAATTAATGTTACAATAAGTCCTAACTCAAAAACAGTTATTAATCTATTTGATGTTGAACCAGAAACTGTTAGAGATGAAATTACAGGAAAAGAAAGAGTTATTTTAAATATAGAAAATAAAGTAGAAGATGTAACTCAAGCATTATTAACAATGGCAAGAGGAAGCACAAGAAGTCAAGAAGTTAACGAATTAACTAAACAAATTATAGCTGAAGCTGTTGCAGAAGAATATGCTTCAAGAGGTATAACTGATAATATAGAAAGTTTATATGAAAATGATGGACCAATTGTAAATAAAAACTTTTTAGGTAGACAAAAGAAAGAAATGCCAACTATAGGTTCTTGGTATAAGAGGATTTCAAAGTTAGCACAAACAAATACAAACCCAGATTATCGTTTTCACTATAGTTATTTAATAAAGGTTATGAAACAATATGTAAGAGAATATGACGGCCAAATGGCATATTTTGATGGACAATCAACATTTGAATTGCTTGATGGTGTTCCATTTATTAATCTTGATATTTCAAATTTGGAAGAGCGTTTTGCAAGACCTCTTGCACAACAAATATTGCTTTCTTGGATTTGGGAGAAATATGTAAAGAAAAATAGTGAGGATAGATCAAAGGCTGCTAAAAAAAGAGTACTTGTTGATGAAGCATGGATGTTACTTCCATACCCTGAGGCTGTTGATTTCTTAAATACAATGGCTAGACGTGCAAGAAAGAGAAATGTTTCACTAGCAGTTATTTCACAAAAATTCCAAGATTTTTATGAAAAACCTGAAGTACAAGCAGTTTTAACATCATCAGATACTAAACTATTTTTAGCACAGGATAAATCTGAAATTGATTATATAAAAGAAGTGTTTAAACTAAGTGAAGGTGAAGCATATTTTCTAACAACATGTAGCCGTGGTGAAGGGCTATTAAAAGTTGGAGAAGATACTGCAATTATTGCAATTAAACCAACTAAAAAAGAATTTGAATTTGTAGAAACAAACTTAAATGTTTTAAGAAAAGAAGACAAGAAAAAAATAAGATAATGTCTAAAAATTAAAGAATATAGCATTTATTTTAAAAGTAGAAGATAATTTTATGGAAGGTGTGTATATGAGAAAGAAACTTACAATTATAATTTTAATAACTATACTTATGTTAAATGCACTTCTTCCACGTGATATTTACGCAGAAAATACAACAAACACTACAAATGCTACCACAAATACGGCGAATACTGCAAATACGACCAATACAGCTAATACAACAAATGAAACAAATACGACCAATACAACTAATACTACTAATACAACTAATTCAACAACTAGTAGTGGTGGTGGATATATATTTGAAAACTTTTCAGATGTAGAAAAGTCAGGTGTCCAAGATACAGAAGGGCTAACCGATTCTGGTAATATTACTGTAAATGGTGGTAAAGAGCAGAGCGTAGAAAATGGTTCAGTAATTTCAACAATAATTAAAATAATAATTAGAATTCTATGTTTAATTCCTCAAGGTATTCAATTATTACTATCTGTTTTTACTAATCCATATGATACTTCTGAAATATCTGGTGATTTTCATTGGTATAGTATACAAGCAACTGTATTTGGAAAAATTTCTATTTTTGATATAAATGTATTTGATTTTAGTACTGGAGATGCTAACAATCCTACTATTAAAATAAAAGAGCAAACTGCAAACTTCTATTATATGTTAAGAGATATTGCTATCATGGGAAGTTTGATAATGCTTATTTATACTGGTGTAAGAATGGCAGCTTCTACTATATCCTCAGATCAGGCAAAATATAAGCAAATGCTGATAAATTGGGTAAAAAGTGTTATTATTTTAATGATACTTCCATATATATTTATATTTATAATACAAATAGAAAATGCTATGTTAAACTTGGTTCCACAAAAGGATATTGAAGGCGGATTTGAAGCAAAACTTTCAGATATAATATCTAAAGATTTAGGTGCAGAAGGAATATTAAAGGCATTTACTGCTTTAATAACACTATGCTTGTTAGTTTATTATCAAGTTAAATTTTTCATTAAGTATCTATTTCGTTTCTTCAAAGTGGCATTTCTAGTTATAATTTCTCCGCTTGTCACTATTGTGTATACAATTGATGAAGGAAAAGTTAAAAATAATTTAATCGGAGAATTTATTGGAATAGTATTTATACAGGTAATAGATGCGCTAATTTATAGTATATTTATGGTTTCTGCTTCTTCGATTGCAGAAAAAGTCCCTATTATAGCTGTTGCATTCTTTATGGGACTATCACGAGGAGAAAAGATTTTTACTTATGTATTTAATTTAAGAGCAAAAGATTAATAAAAATTACGAGTAATTTATAAAGCAATAAGGTTTGGTGATAAAATGAAAACAATGTGCAATAAAATACTGTCAATGATGGTATTAATTGTTTTAGTTATGAATTGCATAGGAAGCTCTGTGTTGGCAGTTACGGAAACACCAACACCAACTCCTTCTACTGGAACATCTGGAAGTAAAGAAAATCCTGGAGATAAAGTAGGGGATCCAACAGCAAAAAAACAAGAAAAAGACTTGATGGAAAAACAATCAAAAACATTGTCTGACTATGTAGGAGATGTAGCAGATGGAATTATAGGTGTTGCTACATTAGGATTAAGAGTTTTAGTTGTAACACTTGCAACTGGTTTAAGAGGATTAGCTACAGCAGTTGCACATTCTACTGGAGAAGTAGATGAAAGCTATAATATGGTTACACCAGATGAAATATTATTTAATCAACTTGCAATTACAGATATTAATTTCTTTCAGGGAGATACATTTGGAGTAGGAAGTAATAAAAAAACATTAGAAGGCAAGGATAATCCAGTTAAAGCTATAAGAAAAGCAATTGCAAATTGGTACTATGCTTTAAGAGTAATTGCTATCATATTTTTACTTATTGCATTAATTTACGTAGGAGTAAGGCTTGCGGCAGCAACTGTTGCTGAAGATAGGGCAAAATATAAAAAGTGGATTTGGAATTGGCTTTTAAGTATGTGCATACTTTTTGTATTACATTACTTAATAATAACGATAATTAGTGTTAATAATAGTTTCGTAGAGATTCTGTTTAATGCAAAAGAAGCAGCTTTCCATGAAGATAATGACACCTTCTTTAATTATACTACAGGTTTAGCAATAGATAGTATAACTACAGTTCTTTCAGGAATTGAAGCTTGGTCATATTTAATAACCTATGTGGCAATTGTAGTATTAACATTTATATTTTTAATAATGTACATTAGACGTATGATAACTGTAGCTTTTTTAATATTAATATCACCAATAATAACCATTACATATTCTATTGATAAATTAGGTGATGGAAAGTCACAGGCGTTAAATACATGGTTTAGGAAATTTATGGAAGCAGTTTTGATACAACCATTCCACTGTATAATATATATAGTATTTGTTGCAACTGCAGCAGTTAGTATAGCAAAATTAGGCACAGTTGCATCAGGATTTTTCACAGTATTATGTCTAGGATTTACATTAAAGGCAGAATCTATTGTAAAAGACATATTTGGATTTAGAGATAGAGATATTAATGGAAATTCAATGGGAGCAGCTGCTGGACTTGCATATGGTGTGTACAGTTCTGTTGGAAATAAAATGAAACAAGTTGGAAATAAAGGTAAGGCTAAATCAAATGAAAGTAAGAATGTTGGAAGTGCAACAGGCAATGTAAATAAAGGTACTTCAACATCTACTCCTGCAGCAAAACCAAGTAATCAAAGCAGAACAGCTGAAAATAATTCAAAAAATGTTGATAATAACAATAAGGGACAAACACCAATTTATGGTCCAGATCAAAGTGTTATAAAAAATGTACCAACAAATGGAGGAACAAATCAAACAGATTCAGGAATTATATTACCTGGAACTGCAGAATATAGACAATCTACAGTTCAATTTAATGAACAACTAAGAAATGGTACATTGGCTCAAGGTGGAACAATAAATGATAAAATGACAAGTGTAATAGCACAAACAAATGGAGGAAGAATTTTAACACCAAATGGAAATGGAGTAGGTGGATTAGCATCAAATGGAAATGGAATAGGAAACTTAGCTTCAAATGAAAGTGCAGGAAGTGGCATAATACTTGGACCAAATGGACAACCATTAACAAGCGGTAATAGTCAAACTGTTCAAACACCAGTAGATGATACAACAAGAACTCAACAAATGGCACAAAATGAAGTAAATGAAGCTTCAAATGCAGAACCAAGCAATGAAGGAAAGAGAACTATTACAAAGCCTAAATCAACATGGAAAGGTAAGGCTTGGAGTACATTTAAAGCCGTAAATGGATTAGGTGCAGCAATGGGAATAATTGGAGCTACATCAGCCTATGTTTCTGACAAAGGAGCAGCTGAAGTTGGTGGAGCGGCTGTTGCAGGATATATGGCTGGAAATGCTGTTCAAGATAAAGTTGGAAATGCAGTTCAATCTATAAAAACAAAAAGACATCAAAGAAAATTAGCTACTTCATATAGAAATTATAAGGAAGAAAACAATTTGGATGATGATCAAATGGCACAGGAAACACAAAAATTCAGAAATATGAATTCTCAGCAAATTAATCAAATGGCAGAGGGAAGCGGAAAACGATATGCTAAGAGTTTACATGCAATGAAGTCAATTTTTGATGAACAAAGCGAAGATAATGATGAATCAAATGAGAAATTTAATGATACACTAGGAAAAATAAAATCAGGAGAAATTGAACCAGATGAATAAAAATCTAATCAATAGGCAGGTGAAATTTAATGGCAAATCAAGATGATTCAAATGACGAAAGTGAAGTACAAAATATATACGACGAATCTAACGAGAGTACTGGATCAAAATTAAGGAATGCATCTAGTAAAATATCAAGTTTTATTCCAAACAGATTTAAGCAATTTGGAGCAAGAGTTGCTAAAAGGGCAGTTTTGCTTGTAAGCTCAAAAGTAGCTGTTATTGTTGCAGTTGTTATAGCTGCGATATTGCTATTAGTTTTACTAGTTGGTTTTATTTCATTTCTTTTGATGGGACCAGAAACTATTAGAGCACATTTCGTAAAAATGGCTGATGACATATGGAAAGGTGTAACAGGTTTCTTTATTGGCTATGCTGAAGTTCAAGTTGATAAAGAAAAAGTAACTGAAGTTGCAGGTTATTTAGACAATATGGGTTATAAACTTGAAGGATATGGATTTGGAAAGGCAGAAAGAGATGAAAATGGAAAAATAACAGATGTAGATAGTAAATATTTAACAGCATATTTAGTCGCTGAAAATAAAACATATATGATTGCAAATCAGAATTTCAATTTAAGAGAGTTTTTTAACAATATAACTGAACTTGACCCAAATGATGGCGAATGGGGCAGTGGAATGATAGTTTTAAATATAAAGCTATGGGATAATCTTAGTTCAAGAAATGTAGAAGTAGATAGGGAAAAACAACTTTTAAAAATAAAGATGAAACAAAAGGCATCAGATGATGATTCAAAAAGCTTGGTTTATGAATATAACTTAGATGGCTGGATGGGACGTTATGGTAAGCCAATAGAATTTTTATTAGCCTTACATATAGGAACTATGGCACCTGATTTTGCTTATAAAGTCGCAACATCTGAAGAATTTGATACAAAAGTTCGTGTTAAATTCCACAAGGTTGAATCAAAAGTTAGATTAAAGTATAAAGGTATGTATGTAACAAAAAGAGATGATACTAAAGGTGAAACTTGGGAAGAATTCCTTCCAAAAGCACAAGTACGTTTAAATGCTGAAAATGCGATAAATACAGCAGCAGGACAAGCACCAAAGACATTACTTGATGTATATGGAATCGATATGGATGATGTAAGAAAAGCAAGAAAATACGAAGACGAACAATCTATTGAATATTATAAACCATATATTAGAGCAGTACAAAAACATTGGTTTAGAGATTTGGACTTTTCAAAATGTTATGTTGTAGGTAAAAGTAAAAAAACTTATGGTGAATATGAAAAATATATTGTAGAAAAACAAACTTCTGGAGATATTTTTCAAATTAGTGAACCAAGAATTGTTGGAGAAGAACCAAAAGTAACTGAAGAAGGTGTTTTAGCTGATGCACTTGCAGGAAAAGTAGATAATGTTGATGAAGAAAAGGTTAGTAATGGTAGTGTTAAAAATGGAACTCAAGCGACAGACACGGCTTCTAATACTACAAATTCAAGTGTACAAAGTAATGGATTAGCTTATAGTGTAGAACCTTCTCTTGTAAATGGAGCATCAAATTCTGTTACTGTAAATGGAGTAACCTACACAAGTTATAAGCAATTTAATTTTGAAGATGTTCCATTTACTGTTTCTGGCAACTCCACAAAAAATGTAGCTAGTTCAGGATGCTCTGCTACATCATCAGCAATAGTTCTTTCTGGATATGGAATAGATAAAAGCCCTAGAGAAGTGGCAGCTTCAATGGGAAATGTACTAAGAACTGACTCAGATGTTGCAAATGTAGCATTAGGTAGCAATGGAGTATCAGCAACTTGGCATGATGGACATAACGCAACCGAGATACAACAAGCTTTAAATGAAGGAAAACCTGTCATAACATTAATGGTTAACAGCCCAGATAATTTTTGGACATCAGGAGGACATTATGTTGTGTTACTTGGTGTAAAAGATGATGGAACTGTTCTTGTATCAGATCCAGCAACTGATAGAGATGAAAGAAATTATTCATGTACACAAACTTTTAGTAAATTTTTATCTTATGTAGTTGGATATGCAATACCAGCTCAAACACCAAAAAATTTTACACCAGGTTCAGGAGGTAATTACACAGGTGGTCCATTTAATTATACTGGAAGATATGAAGGCTATAGATTAGATAATCTATTTAAACAGAAATATCATATTGCAGACGGAATAAATGGTGTTTCAGAAGAAGAAAGTGTAATCAAGATGGGTAATTCTATAAAATATGCAATAAGTATGCTTGAAAATACACATTCACAAGATGCCCAATGTATTTTAAGAGATTTAAAACGTTATTTGACCAAAAGAGGAATAATATTTACAGATAGATATATAATGACAGATTCTAAAACTATTGAAGAAAGAGAAAATGCAGACAAGGAAATTGATGAAGAGTATAATAGCTTAGAATATGGTGGAGTAGCATATACTGAAGATGATACAAATATGAGGGGAAAGTCAAGAAGAGGAGGCTCAAGAAACCAAGCTAAACCACTTGGAAGTATTATTGAAGGTGGAATGTCAGGAGTAACAGAAGAAGATAATGGAAACGAATTAATTTTACATTACAAAGGTGCAGGAGATTTTACTGGATTTGAGGCAAATAAAAATGTAATATCTCCAGGAAATGGTGATATTGTAAAAATAGTTGATAATGGAACAGATGATATTATTGAAATAGAACTTAAACAAAAAAATCTTCATGGAAAGAGAATAATAATTGCACATTTTCAACTTGATCCATCTATAAAAAAAGGAATGAGTGTTTCAAAGGGACAAAAATTAGGTGTAACTGTTGAAGGACAGAACATATCAGTAACTATGAAAGATGAACAAGGAAATTCTTTAAAACCTGGCGCATATTTGCCAATAAGCTCTGGAGGAAATTGGAATGGAGAAAAATTAAATCCTGTAATAGGAACAATACAAGGACCTTCAGGAAAAGAAACATATTATAATATGGATATGTCTGAATGCGTGAAAATTATGAAAAATGAGTTCGGAATTGATTTACCTTATTGGGTTCGTGAGGATGGTGTTAAAATGTATGGAGAATTTGTTATGTGTGCAGCAAATACATATCGACCAGATCGTAAAAAGGGAACAATTCTAGAAACATCTTTAGGAAGAGCTATGGTTGTTGATCATTGCCAATCAGCACAAACTACTTTAGATCAAATTGATATTGCTGTTACTTGGTAGTAGATAAATTTTTAAGGAATGTGATTGATTATATGAAAAAAATAAGATTATTGCTAGTATTATTAATAATATTAAATGTTGTCGCATTAATATACCTTTTGATTAATCCAGGAGTGCAAAATGTAGATTTTGAAGAGTATTCAAAAGAACAATATGATAAAAAAGTTAAAAATAGTGTAATTAATGGAAATGAAGTTGAAAATGAATTGATTCTAGATAATATTGATATTATTTCAAATAATTATAAGGGAGAAATTCCAAACGGTTACATAAATACAAAAATTAAAAAATTAGTTGAAGGTGGTTTATTAAATTTATGCAACGACACAAAAGGAATGAATGCAACAGAACTTAACAACTATTTAGAAAGTAATAAAACAGAAATTGCAAATGAAACAGGTATTACAGACATAGATGATTTTATAAATTTTGTACAAAAAATACAAATTTATAAGAACGAAAATCTTAAATTTGAAAAAGCACAAATTGTAGAAAATTCATATATAGTAAGCGAAGATGTATATGATAGTTTTAAAGTTCAGATAAATTATGATAATGGACAAACAATTATATTTAATGTTTTGTTTAGCAAAAAGGATCATATAGATACACCAATAGTTGTAATTAAGTAGTATAGTTGCAAAGCAGGAACAAACATTGTTTCTGCTTTGTGTATAAATAAGAAGGGATTGATTTTATGTTAGATAAAACTAATATATTGTTAGCTATTGTAGTTGTAATTTTGCTTATGTGTAATTTAATATTGTATAATAATAAATTTCTTACACCTGCTTCAGACAACCAAAAGGTTATACAAGAATATAATCAAAGAGAACAAAATATAATAGCTCAAAACACTGAAATAGATGAAGAGCAAGCTAGAATGAGTGATGAAGAAATAGCAGATGAAAAACTTACTGATTTAAAGAGTATGGGTGAGGCAGATAGAATGTATACATACGTAGGAGACTTCTTTTCAAAAATAGAAGCTGAAGATTATGAGGAGGCATATAATAGGCTTTATGATGATTTTAAACAACAGTATTTTCCTACTTTAGATAATTTTTCATCTTATGTACAAAAAACATATCCTGCATTTATATCTCTTCAATATGATGGTATTGAAAGACAGGGAGAATATTATATTGTTACAGTTACAATAAAAAGTAGTGTTTCATCATTAAGTTTTAGTAATGTTCAACAAAAAATTATATTATTTGAGAAGGATTTTAATGATTATTTGGTTTCTTTCCAAGTAATATAATTTACAAAATTTGTATTTTTACAAAGGTGGTTTGATAAATGGTTCCTGAAATGCGATTAAAAATAAGAAATTTTTTTAAAAAGTATGGAAGTATAATTCTCATTGTTCTTGTTATTTGGGGGATAATTTTATTAATTAATTACTTTGTTGGACATAGACCAGAAAAACAAGAAAGAATTACAACTTATGAACCTCATAAGTCAGTTATGGATAGTACAAGTGTGCCTGAAAAGTTAAAAGACCCTATTGAAAATAAAATTAATGAATTTATAAAAAATTGCAATGAAAAAAAGTATGATGATGCTTATGAAATGCTTAGCAAAGAATGTAGAGACAACGTTTTTGAGGATATAGATACATTTAAAGAATATGTAGATTCCGTATTTGATGAAAAAAAGATATACAATATTCAAGATTTCTCAAATGATTCTGAAAATGGTATTTATATTTACACAGTAACTATATTGGAAGATATAATGGTAACAGGTCTAACAAATGAAACAGGCCTTGAAACTTATGAAGAAACTTTTGTTTTTAAAAATGAAGATAATGATTTAAAACTTTCTATCAGAGGTTTTATTGATAACAAAAAAGTTGATAAAATGTATGAAGATAATTATATTAAAATAAAGGTGGAAAGTGTAAAAATTGATTACGAAACAATGACATATACAATTAATGTAAGAAATAAAACAGATGGTGTAGTTGTTTTAGATGATCAAAGTGGAACTAAAGAAATTAGCTTAAATGTTGATGGCGAAGCTAGAAAACGTTATGGTATGTATTTAGAGCCTATTGTAGTAAATAAGGGAGAAACAAAGACATTTGAGTTAACTTTTATGAGATTCTATGATGAGAAATTTGAGGTAAAAAGCTTAGGATTTAATGATATTAGAATTTTAAAATCTTATACTGGAGAAGAAGAAACAAGGCAATCAGAACTTGATAATGCTATAGCACGATTTAAAGTAACTTTTAATTTATAGACAAATTGTTATTTACACACAAATAATATTAATTGATTGAAATTAACATTATTTAAATGTAAATAACAATTTTTTTTATATTTATGTATAACTTATAAAAAAATGGGTATAAAGTAATTATCAAAAATAAGGGAGGTTTTTTATGAGAATACAAAGGAAGGATAAAAGAAATTTTTTATTGTTTTTAATTTCAATATTAATTGTAAGTGTTATAGGATTTTATAACAAATCATTTGCTATGCAGGATTATCAAAAATTAGATTTTGGGACAGGCCTTGTTACTGCAAAAACATTAAATGTGAGATGTGGTCCGCGGAATAACTTACAAAGTAATTTCTAAGGTACATAAAAATGAATACGTTAGAATTTTTGCAAAAATTGATAATTGGTATGTTATTCAAACAGATAAGGACATTGTAGGTGTAGTTTATGCAAACTATATTAAACCAATTAACAATGATGCAAAGGAAACCAGTTCAGATGTTGATATGGAAAGTGTAGAAACGGTATCAAAAAAAGTAGATGAAACGGATTATAATGTTGAAAATAGTAGTACAAATCAAAAAAATGCTTCAAACGAAGTTTGTGAAAATGTTGTTGTAAGCGATAAAGAAAATACAACTGAACTTACAAGTGATGAACAGTATATCTTTGATGCTATAAATCATGAAAGAGAAAAAAATGGCTTAGATGCTTTTAAAATTGATGATGATTTACAAAATGTTTGTAGAATAAAAGCTAAGGATATGGTTGAAAATGACTATTTTTCCCATAATTCTCCATCACTTGGTTCACCATTTGAAATGATGAAAAAAGAGAATATTATCTATAAGATTGCAGGTGAAAATATTGCTGGAAATTCTGATAATCAAAAAGCTGTTGATTCATGGATGAATTCAAAAAATCACAGAGCTAATATATTAAATAATAATTATAATTATACTGGAATTGCTGTTATAGATAGTCCAAAATATGGGAAAATATATGTTCAAATGTTTATTGGTAAATAAAGTATAAATAAAAAGTATATTTTAAATTTACTTTAATATATATTTTAATAGGGGTATTGTATGATTTATTTAAAGAAAAAATATTTAAAATATACTTTATTTTTTACAACTCTACTAATGATACTTTTTATCAGTTGTAGTACTTTTGCTATTAAACCTTATCAAAAAGTTGATTTTGTAACAGGTTTAGTTACTGCAAGTTTGTTAAATGTTAGAAGCGGACCTAGTACTGCATATGGAATTGTTACCAAAGTTAACAAAAATGAATATATAAGAGTTTTTGCTCAAGTTGGTAATTGGTATATTATTCAAACAAATTCGGACTATGTTGGTGCTGTGAATAAACAGTATATAAAACCAATTTATCCTAACACATCAAATAATACAGAATCAAATAAGCAAAATGTTACTACAAAGGGCACAACGAATTCATCTAATTTAACTGCAGATGAAAAGGAAACTTTTAATTTGATTAATCAAGAAAGAAAAAAGGCTGGACTTTCTGAATTAAAAATCGACAATGAACTTCAGAGAGTGGCTAGAATTAAAGCACAAGATATGGTGAATAATAATTATTTTTCTCATAATTCTCCGACTTATGGTTCTCCATTTGATATGATGAATAGCTTTAAAATCACTTATAGAACTGCTGGAGAGAATATCGCCGGTAATTCAAGCAATCAAGCTGCAGTTAATGCTTGGATGAATTCATCTGGACATAAGGCAAATATTTTAAACAATAGTTTTAATTATACAGGTTTAGGAGTAGTTTCTAGCCCAAAATATGGAAAAATATATGTTCAAATGTTTATTGGTAAGTAAGTCAAAATATCGTTTAGGAATATTTCTTAAACGATATTTTTGTCAATTAAAAAGTAAATTTAATAAAAGCATTGACTTTTGTTATAATATTTGTTATTATAATAACCGTAGTAATCTCGTGCGGGAATAGCTCAGTTGATAGAGCGCTGCCTTGCCAAGGCAGAGGTCGCGGGTTTGAGCCCCGTTTCCCGCTCCATTTTTTTTAGTACTATTTTATTAGATTTTGCATATAATTTAATATACGGCGCCATAGCCAAGCGGTAAGGCACGAGTCTGCAAAACTCTGATTCATCGGTTCGATTCCGATTGGCGCCTCCAGAATATATAAAACCTCCTTAGGATATTTGCCCTAAGGAGGTTTTTAATTGCAAAACAACAAGGTTCTGGGGAACCCACCAACGGATTTAGCATTGTGGATTGTTTTTAAAATTTAAAAATTAATATATAGGTAGAAAACAATTTATACAAGAAATGTTAAAAACCTACGGAAATAAAGAAAAATAAGATAAAATTTACATAATATATTGAAAAAAAAACAAAAATGTAATATAATTGTTAATGTATTGTGAGAATTTTGCAAAATAGTATTTCCGTAGGGGAAACTTTTAAATATGTTGTAATATGGGTAGATTCCCTAAAAAATGCTATTGACTAAAGAAGAAAATATAGTAAAATAAAAATAGTTTAATTAAGGTAGGTAAAAAATATGAGACAAAGAAGTAAAGTTTTATTAGTATTTTTAATTGTGATAGCTTCAGTTTTAGTTTTGTCACAATCAAGTGTTAGAGCTGAAACAAAAGATTTGTCAATAGTTCAAAATCGTGAAGCCACAAATTTAGCTTACAGAATAAATATTGGGGGACAAGAAACTGACATTTGGAAAATTATTGAAGTAAAGAATAATCAAACAAATTTTGATAAATTCAGAAACAATATTTATTGTATAAGAGGTGGAGTTGGATTTGGAAATGGAGTAAATAATGCAATTACAACAAAAACTTATACATATGTGAGTGATATGAAAAACGTAGATTCTTCAAAAGATACTTCATTATTAAAAGAACTAAATGTTAATGTAAAAAATGTAAAAATGTGTACAGGAATTGACACATCAGATTCTAGCAAAATAAAACCAGTATATACTACAGTACCATACAATAACTATAATGCAATTTTATGGTTATTTGATAATATGTATTTACCTAAATTAACAAAGTTAACAGATGAAGGAACGAGTTCATCTGTAATAGATGCAATGAAAAAAGAAATGAAAACTAATCTTTTAAAAGCAGCATTTAGTAAATATGAAGGATATGTTGATTTTTCAGAAGGTGCAAAACCTATTGAAGAACAATTAGAATTAACAGATGATGATATTGAAGTTATTCAACAATTAGCTTTATGGCATTTTACAAACAATAAGGTTATTAATACTAATACAAACATTTCTAAATATGATGTAGTTTCATATACAGATGATGGAACTGATAAAGATATGAAATATAATTTAAGAATTTTCAATAGTGGAAATTCAAAAGATTACTTATTAAATATTGGAACAATTCAAACATCTTTAACACCTTCAAATTCTACATCATTTACAGGATTTGAACTTAGCTCATCAAGTGATAAACAAATAGAGGCAGAAATTTTATTTACATATTTAGTTCATAGTGCAATGCAAAATGCAAATAGCTATATAGCAACAATAGTAGATCCAATAAGCTTAGAAAATACAACATTAACTTTACAAACTCAAAATGAAAATAAATTAATAGGGCCATTTAGATTAAAATTAAATAATAGCAATATAGATTATACATTAACAGCACCAGTAATCAAAGATCAAGATGAAAATGAAATTACTAATTATTCAATAGCATATACTGAAGATGGACAAACAACAACTGTTATTGAAAGTAGTAAAATAACATCAGATGTTATGAAATCATTAATTGGAAAAGACTTTTATGTAGTATTACCAGCAAATTCAAAAACAACAGGAATAACATTAAGTTTAGAACAAAAATACTTTGATACAACTGCAACATTTTGGAAAGTTGATGGAGCAAACTTAGATGCTGAACAACCAATTGCTATAATTGATAAAAAACAAATTTCAAAAGAAATCAAAAAGGGAATCGATTCTAATTTTGATTTAGCATTAAGAAAATTTATAACAGCTGTAAATGGAAATGAATTAAAAACAGGAGATAAGTATACAAGAGAACCTAAATTTAATATCATAGATGGAAAATATATTTATACACATCCTAAAGATGAAGCTCCAGTTTCAGTAGAAAGCGGAGATATTGTAACATATACATTACGTATATATAACGAAGGAACAGTTAATGGATATGCTCAAGTTATAAGAGATGATATTCCTGATTACTTAAAATTCTTGCCTGACAATTCAATTAACAAGGAATATGGATGGCATGAAGCTACAGTTAATGGAAAAACTGTAATAGAAACAAATTATTTACAATATGATAAAGATGATTCAAAGCATACAACATTGTTAAAAGCCTTTGATAAAAAGAATATGTCAGAACCTAAATATTTAGACATTAAAGTTGCCTTTGAAGTAACTGCACCAAATTCATATAAAAAATTAGTAGTAAATACAGCAGAAATAGCTGATGACGCTGATGAAAATGGCAATCCTATTGATGATGTAGACTCTATACCAGGAAATGGAAATGAAGAAGGAAAAGATAAATATAACAATTTTAAAGAAGATGATATTGATAAGGAATATGTAAAGTTAAAAGAATTTGATTTAGCATTAAGAAAATTTATTACAGGTGTAAATGATACAACAATAGATTCAAGAATTCCACAAGTTAATATCGATGCAAATGGTAAAATAACATATACACATCCAAAAACTCCAGTTACAGTTCATAATGGAGATAAAGTAATTTACACAATTAGAATATTTAATGAAGGTGAAACTTCAGGATATGCTGATGAAATTACAGATTACATACCAGAAGGAACAGAATTTATAGTTGATGATCCATTAAATATTCAATATCGTTGGAAACTTGCAAGCGATTCTAAAACAATCACAACAGATTATCTTTCAAAAGTAAGAGATGATAATAATTTATTGAAAGCTTTTGGTGGAACAAAAGAAACTTTGGATTATAAAGATGTAAAAATTGCATTAAAAGTAACAGAACCAAATTCAACAACAAAGGATTATTTAGAAAACATTGCAGAAATTACAGAAGATAAAGATAAAAACGGAAATCCAGTTGATGATATAGATTCAACACCAAAAAATAAAGATGAAGAAACAAGAGATTCAGATGGCGGATTTAACGAAGATGATACAGATTTTGAAAGAATTAAATTAGAAATATTTGATTTAGCATTAAGAAAATTCATAATAGCTGTTAATGGTAATGAAATTAAAAATGGTGACAAATATGATAGAGAGCCAAATCCAGTAATGACAGATGCAGGTAAATTCTCATATCGTCATAAGAAGGACGAATCACCAGTTTCAGTTCAAAATGGAGACGTTGTTACATATATAATCAGAGTATATAACGAAGGAACAATAAACGGATATTGCCAAGTAGTATATGATGATGTTCCAGAAGGATTAGAATTTTTACCAAATAATGATATAAATGTGCAATATGGATGGAAATTATCAAATGATGGAAAATCTTTAACAACAGATTACCTATCAAGAGAAAAAGATGTTGGAAATATAATCAATGCGTTTGATGGAACAAAAATGTCAACTCCAGATTATAAAGATGTAAAAATAGCATTTAAAGTAACAGAACCAAACAATTCTACAAGAATGGTAGTAAATACAGCAGAAATTGCAGAGGATGCAGATGAAAACGGAAAACCAGTTGATGATATAGATTCAATACCAGGAAATAAAGATGAAGAAGGAAAAGACCAATATCATAACTTTAAAGAAGATGATATTGATAAAGATTACTTAGTATTAAAACAATTTGATTTAGCATTAAGAAAATTCATAATAGCTGTTAATGGTAATGAAATTAAAAATGGTGACAAATATGATAGAGAGCCAAATCCAGTAATGACAGATGCAGGTAAATTCTCATATCGTCATAAGAAGGACGAATCACCAGTTTCAGTTCAAAATGGAGACGTTGTTACATATATAATCAGAGTATATAACGAAGGAACAATAAACGGATATTGCCAAGTAGTATATGATGATGTTCCAGAAGGATTAGAATTTTTACCAAATAATGATATAAATGTGCAATATGGATGGAAATTATCAAATGATGGAAAATCTTTAACAACAGATTACCTATCAAGAGAAAAAGATGTTGGAAATATAATCAATGCGTTTGATGGAACAAAAATGTCAACTCCAGATTATAAAGATGTAAAAATAGCATTTAAAGTAACAGAACCAAACAATTCTACAAGAATGGTAGTAAATACAGCAGAAATTGCAGAGGATGCAGATGAAAACGGAAAACCAGTTGATGATATAGATTCAATACCAGGAAATAAAGATGAAGAAGGAAAAGACCAATATCATAACTTTAAAGAAGATGATATTGATAAAGATTACTTAGTATTAAAACAATTTGATTTAGCATTAAGAAAATTTATTACAGCTGTTAATGGTAATGAAATAACAACAAGAATACCACAGCCAACATATAACCAAGAAAAAGGAAGATTCATTTATATTCATCCTAAGGATCCAATTTTAGTTGCAGATGGTAATGTTGTTACATATACAATAAGAGTATATAATGAAGGAACAATTGATGGATACGCACAAGTAATATATGATGATGTTCCACAAAACTTAGAATTTATTCCAGATAATGATATAAATATGCAATATGGATGGAAATTATCAGAAGATGGAAAATCTTTAACAACAGATTACTTATCTAAAGAAAAAGCTGATGGAAATTTAATTGTTGCTTTTGATAAAAATACAATGCAAACACCAGCTTATAAAGATGTAAAAATAGCATTCAAAGTTAATGGAAAGAATTTACCATCTGACAAAATACTAATTAATACAGCAGAAATTGCAGAAGATGCAGATAAAAATGGAAATCCAGTTGATGATATAGATTCAACACCAGGAAACAAAAACGAAGAAGGCAAAGATGAAAATCATAATTTTAAAGAAGATGATATTGATAAAGAATACGTAAAAGTTCAATACTTTGATTTATCATTACTAAAATGGGTTAGTAAGGTAATTACAACTGTTGATGGACAAACAACAGAAAGAGATACAGGACATACAGGTCTTGAAAATCCAGAACCTGTTGTTAAGGAAGAAATCAACAGAAAGAAATTAAATAGTACAACAGTTAAATTTGGATATACAATTAAAATTACAAACGAAGGCGAAATAGCTGGATATGCAAAAGAAATAAGTGACTATATACCAGAAGGCCTAAGATTTGTAGCAGAAGATAATCCAGGTTGGACAGAAGTAGATGGAAAGGTTACAACAGATTTATTGGCAAATACTTTATTACAACCAGGTGAAAGTGCAGAAGTTTACATTTTATTAACATGGATAAACAATAGTGAAAATATGGGAGTTAAAATCAACACAGCCGAAATTAGTAAAGACTATAATGAATATGGAGTTCCTGATATAGATTCAACACCAAATAATAAAGTGCCTGGAGAAGACGATATTGATGATGCACCAGTTGCCTTATCAATTAGCACAGGTGGAAAAACAGTTATTTACTTTGGATTAATTGGATTGACTTTAGCATTAGTAATTGGTGGAGTTGTACTTATTAGAAAATATGTAATTTAAGAGAAAAAGTGTGTCAATGTGAGTGTGTTCAATTGACACACTTTCTTTTTCTTTTTTCTTTACAACAAAAAAACGTTATGATATAATCTTTTAATAAAACTTTATATAGGAGTGAGTATCAAATGAATCAAATCCTGTATGTTGAAAAAAACAAAGGAAGAAAATCAAATAAACCTTTAGATATAAAAAAAGTAGTATTAGTTTTTTCTATTTTTCTTATAATTTTTGGAATTTCATTATGTTCTGTAGGAGCTTATTCAGTTGTAAGAAATAATAACTATAAAAAAACTATTGAAAATGCTGTACCTCAAATTTCTGTTGAGTTAGATGCAGATGGATATTATATAGTAGTTTCACATATTAGAGAAATTGCTAATTTAACATATAATTGGAATGGAACTGAAGATATAAAAATTGATACAGCAAATAGAATGAAGATAAAAGAAAAAATAGAACCTCCAATAGGAAATAATATATGTAGCATATATGCAACTGATGTTAATGGAAAGGAAAATAAATTATCTAAGCAGATTACAGTTGATAAAGATATACAAAAACCAAAGATTAATATAAGTGTAGATGGAAATTATTTAGCTATTGTGGCTACAGATGATTATGAACTTTCATATATAACTTATCGTTGGAATGATGAAGCAGAAGAAATTGTTCACCCAAATGGAAATGATAGTGCAAAAATTGAAACAAAGGTTGAAATTAGAAAAGGACAAAATACATTTACTATTAGTGCAGTAGATTCTAACAACAATACATCAACAAGGTCACAGACTATCAATGGTGTAACTAAACCTACAGTTGAAGTATATGTTGATGGAGACAGTTTTGTTATTACAGCAAAACATGAAATAGCAGTTGAAAGAATAGAATATACATTAAATGGCAAAAAATATAGTATTCAAATAGAACCTGGGCCTATAATGCAATATCGTCAAAAGATGGATATAGGAGTGAATAACTTATCAGTTCAAGCATATAGCACTAATGGAATACTTGGAACGTACGAAGGAAATTATACTTACACACCAGCACCAGAAGGATAGGATAAAAGGAGATAAAACTTATGGTACAAGAAGTCTTTATAATAGATAATACTACAGAACTTTTAGAACAGATAAGAGAAATGTTTAAAACTGAAAAAGATTTTAAGATAAAGGGATTTAAAGATAACGAACTTGAATATGCATTAATTAATATACCATCATTGATAATTGTTAATGAAGACACTATTAATATGGATGTTTTAGATATTTGTTCTAAAATAAAGGGAGATGACGATAATAACATAACTCCTGTAATTGTTTGCTCATCAAATAGAGATAAAAACCATAGATTAGAGGTTTTAAAAAAGTCAATAGAGTATTATATAATAATGCCAATTGATAAAGATTATTTGTTTTATACAATAAAAAATATAGTAAGATTTATGTATATAAATAGGAGGGTTAGTCCATTAACTGGTTTACCTGGAAATGTTCAGATTCACGCAGAATTAAAAAAGAGATTACTTAATAAAGAAGATTTTGCTGTATTGTATTTTGATTTAGATAACTTTAAAGCGTATAATGATGTTTATGGATTTTTAAAGGGTGATGAAATTATAAAATTTACTGCAAGAACAATCCTTGAATTTGTACATGCATCTGATTGCCCAAATTGTTTTGTTGGACACATAGGTGGAGATGATTTTGTAGCAATTGTTGATTCTGATAGTAATTACGAAAAAATATGCCAAGATATTATAGCAAATTTTGATGCAAAAATTTTAGATTATTATTCCGAAGAAGATAGAGAAAGAGGATACTTAGAGGTAGCAAATAGGAGAAATATAATTGAACAATTTCCACTTACTTCAATATCTATTGGAGTAGTAGATACAAAGGGAAGAGTATTGCACAATATACTTGAAATTGGTGAATTTGGTGCACAGGTAAAGCACTTAGCAAAAACTACACCTGGAAGTACATATATAATTAATAAAAGAAGAGCTTTAAAAACTTAAAAATGAGATGTTTTAGCATCTCATTTTTTTTATTTTACTTATTTCATTATAAAGCGATTTTATATTTGCTTTTCTAATTTCTAGGGCATTTTTATATTCTTCTAAAACTGTTTTATAATTTTCTATTGTTTCAGGTGGATCCAGGTATGCATTTATAGATTCTAAATAATAATTCTTATCTTTTTCAGATGTAAAATTTTGCATTTCCTCATACCATTTATCTACTGTTTCAAGCCTTTTAATTTGTTTTTTTATATGGTCGACGTAATCGTATACACACGCAATTTCGTATTCAATATCTATTTTAACTATTTTCAAAAGAGCTCTTACTATTTTGGGATTCATTTTACTAACTGTTTTATCTTTTGCTTTTGGATCATTAACAGAAGGTTTTGTTTTATCTATCAATATTTTCAATGTGTCTGAAATATCTATGTGAGTTTTATATTGCCTTTTGCTTGTAATGGCATCATATTCATCTGCAACACGTATGATTTGTGCTTCTAATGGGAGTTCTTTATATGTTACTCCATTAGGATATCCGCGAACCATCTAAACCTTCATGGTGATATAAAGGACCAGCTGAATATGGTCTTAGCTTAGGGTTTTCTAAACACATTTTATAACCTATGGTTGTATGAGTTTTCATTATTTCAAATTCTTCGTCCGTTAGTTTTGCAGGCTTTTGCAAAATACTTGGGGGTATGAATACTTTCCCTATATCGTGTATGTATGCACAATTTGCACAATAAACTGAAAATTTTTTATTTAAATGTAAGGTCTGGCATAATCTAATTGTTAAATCCCCAACATTCTCACAGTGTTTTCTAATAAATACGTCTAAGTTTGATAAGGTATTTAGTTGATATCGAATATCTTCATTCAAATTATATGACTTTAAATTTAATGGACTATAAAAATTAAAATTATCTGACATTTTATCCTCCGTATAAATAAGTATATCTTTTTAAAAATTATAACATTTATTAAATATTTTGTATAGATTATTTTTGAAAGAATATATATAAATGTACGTATATTTCTAAGAACATTACGATATTTTAGATTTATGAAAGAATATAGGTGGGTTAAATGAAAAAGGTATTATTTGCTGTAATTTTTGTTTTATGCTTTACAAGCTTTGTTTATGCAGATGACGAAGATTTTGAACAGTTAAGTGAATTTGAAATTTGGGAAGATATTAGACAAACATCTGCAAAAGAAAGTAATTTGCCAAACGTAAATTCTAGAGCAGCAGTAGTAATAGATAGAAATTCTAAGGCAATTTTATTTGGGAAAAATGAGAATGATAAAAGACCAATGGCATCAACAACCAAAATTATGACTGCTATTGTTTGCTTAGAAAATGGAAATTTGAATAAAGAAATAGAAGTATCTCCTAAAGCTGCCGGAATAGGTGGATCATGCTTAGGCCTAAAAAAAGGTGATAAATTAACTTTAAACGATTTACTTTATGGCCTTTTATTGCGTTCACGGAAATGATGCTGCAGTACAAATTGCAATAACAATAAGTGGAAGTGTTGAGAATTTTGCAGAATTAATGAATAAAAAAGCAAAAGACATAGGATTAAATAATACGCACTTTATTACACCACATGGATTGGATAATGAAGAACACTATACTACTGCTTATGAATTAGCTTTATTAACAGACTATGCATTAAATAATAAAAAATTTGCCGAAATAGTAAATACTAAGTATTATACAATACATATTAATAACCAAGAAAAAAATTTAAAAAATACAAATGAACTACTTGGTGTGTTAGATGGTGTAAATGGTGTAAAAACAGGTTTTACAAATAAGGCAGGTAGATGTCTTGTTACTTCTACATCAAGGAATAATTGGCAAACTATTTGTGTCGTTTTAGGTGCAGATACTAAGAAGATTAGAACAAATGACAGTATAAAACTAATAGAATATGCGTATAAAGATTTTGAACTAATAGATGTTGGTAAAATTATAGAGAAAAAATATAATTTATGGAAAAGTGAGGAAGAGCCTCAAATTTATATTAATAAAGGCGAGAAAGAAAAGATACAAACATATATAGAAAAAATTCCTTATGAAAAATATCCAATATTAAAGAGTAATAAGAAAAATATTGATTGCTCAATAGAAAGTTTTAAATTTTTAGAAGCCCCTATATACCAAAATACTGAAGTCGGAATAATTAAATTGGAAGTTGATGGTAAAGAAATTTGTAATATCAATATAAGATGTGGAAAAACCATAGAAAAAAAGTCAATTGGTGATTATTTTAGAATTTTATTCTGTGGATTGGGTACTTACTTAACAAATTTTTAAAGAAATATACGAAGACCTAAGTGATTTTTTATGAGTTTTAAAATGGGCTTTGCGTAAGCTTTTGTTTTGTTTTATGCTTGTAATGTTACAAAAAGTTGCTAAAAATGTAACATTAATTTAAAAAATGTCAAAAAAGCTAGTTCCGTAAAGGGATAGAGGTCATTTTGAAAAAATGGAAAAAAGCTCTATTGTATTTCAAATTTTAAAATGCTATATTATGACTAAATTAATCACATAGGAGGATAAATATATGGACAACTCAGCAAAAAAATCGAATATATATTTATTAGAAAGGAGGAAAAAATGAAAAAAATAAAATTAAAAGCAGTTGTGAGTATGCTATTAATAATAACTATATTATTTAGTAATTTTAGTTGGTTAAGTATATATGCATATTCAGCAACTTCAAGCTTAACATCAGATTCCACTGTATTAGAAACAGGAAAAACGTATACATTGACATTGAAAATTAACCCAACTGATGTTGGAACAACAGAAGGAATAGATTCAATGCAGGGATCGATAAAATTTGAAACAGATGTATTTAATGTGTCAAAAGATGATATAGATGATTATTTTAATGATACAAAAAAATGGCAGACTCCTTCTATACAAACTATAACTTATGAGAATGGATTTACTATAATTTCATTTATTTCAGATACTAAGTCTAATAAAAAATATAATACTGAAACTGAAGTATTTACTATAACATTAACAACAAAAGATAGTGTAGATGTAAATAGTACGACAATATCAATAGATTCTTCAGGAATATTTGACTATTCTGTATCTGGAGGAAAAACTCAAGCTGGAGGCACTGGTGATATTTATCTTGACCCTGTATCAGTTACATTAAAGAAGGCAACTCAAGATCCTGAACCAACACCTGCAACATCAGCTATTGTTAGCAAATTTAAAAAAGATACTACAACACTTTTAGATGGAGCAACAATTGCTTTATATAAAACAGCAGAGAATGCTCAAGCAGGAGAAAGTGCACTTGCAGAATTAACAACAGGAACAGATGGACAAGATACTGGTAAAGTTGATTTTGCGAAGGCAACAAGTTTAACGACAGGAACATATTTTTATAAAGAAACAAAAGCACCAGATGGTTATGTAACAAATGATACTATATATTCATTTAGTGTAGATTCAGAAGGAAATGTAACATATAATAGCCCAAATACAAAGGGAATAATTGAAGATGAAGAAGAAACAGTTGCACCAACACCTGCAACATCAGCAATTATAGTAAAACAAGATAAAGAATCAAAGGCAGTTTTAAATGGAGCAACAATTGCCTTATATGATACAAAAACAAAAGCGGAAACAGGCTCAGAAGAAAATGCACTTGCAGTATTAACAACAGGAGAAAATGGACAAGTTGATTTTGCAAAATCAACAAGTTTAACGACAGGAACATATTTTTATAAAGAAACAAAAGCACCAGATGGATATGATGTAAATAACACAGTATATTCATTTAGTGTTAATTCAGAAGGAAAGGTAACATATAATAGCCCAAACACAGAAGGAATTATATATGATACAGAAACAGCACCAACACCTGCAACATCAGTAATTGTTACAAAACGTATAAAAGATACAACTACACCATTAGCTGGAGCAAAAATTGCTTTAGTAGATGAATTTGGAAATATATTAAAAACAGAATCAAAAAAAAGTGCAGTATTAACAACAGGAGAAAATGGACAAGTTAATTTAGCAACATTATTAGATTTAACAAAAGGAACACATTTTTATAAAGAAGTTGCTGCACCAACAGGATATAAAGCAGATACAGAAGTATATTCTTTTGATGTTGACAAGGCTGGAAATGTAACATTTAATGCACCAAACACAAAGGGTATAATTGAAGATGAGGCAATTACAGCTAATAGCGTAATTATTACAAAATATAAAACAGATACATATGATGTTGTAGAGGGTGCAACAATTGCTTTATATAAAACAGCAGAGAATGCTAAAGCAGGAGAAAATGCACTTGCAAAATTAACAACAGATGAAAATGGACAAGTTGATTTTGCTAGTAGAGCTACTTTAGAGACAGGAAAGACATATTATTATAAGGAAACAGCAGCACCATTAGGATATGTAAAAAATGATAAAGTTTATTCATTTACAATAAATGCAGATTCAACAGTAACATTTGATGAAGCAAATGGAATTTTATACAATGATAGAATTTCTGCTGGAGATGAAACTGTTGTAATCCAAAAAGTAAAATCATCAGATGCAACACCACTTCAAGGTGCAAAAATTGCCTTATATAGCAGTAGAGATGATGCAACAAATAAAGATACAACAAATGAAGACAAAGCAATAATCGAATTAACAACTGATGAAAATGGAAAAGCATATTTTTCAAGGGAAACTACATTAGAACCAGGAACATATTTTTATAAAGAAACAGTAGCACCAACTGGTTACAGTTTAAATACAAATATTTATAGCTTTAAAGTAAATGAAGATGGAACAGTAACTTTTGAAGATAAGGCTAATAATGGAACAATATATGATGATAGAATAACAGCTCAAGAAGGAACAGCAGTAATTACAAAATATAAAACAGACACAGAAACTCCAGTTCAAGGAGCAGAAATAGCCTTATATGATTCAGAGCATAGTGCAATACAAAAAGATGGCAAAGATGTGGTATTAACAACAGATGAAAATGGACAAATAGATTTTTCAAAAGCAGTAGGATTAGAACCAGGAACATATTATTATAAAGAAACAAAAGCTCCATTAGGATATAAACTAAACGAAACAGAATACTCATTCACAGTAAGTGAAGAGGGAACAGTAACATTTGATAGTGCAGAAGGTAAGCTATACGATGAAAGAGTAATAGCAGGAGAAGATTCTGTAATAGTTACAAAATTAAGAAGAAGTTTAGAAACACCGCTTCAAGGAGCAGAAATAACCTTATATGATTCAGAACACAAAATAATGAAAGACAAAGATGGAAATGATGCAGTATTAACAACAGATGAAAATGGAAACGCTATTTTTTCAAAAGTAGTAAAATTAGAACCAGGTACTTACTATTTTAAAGAAACAAAAGCACCAACTGGATATAGTCTAAATGAAACAGAATATACATTTACAGTAAATAATGATGCAAGTGTAGATTTTGATAATGCAAATGGAATAATATATGATGACAGAATAACAGCTCAAGAAGGAACAGCAGTAATAACAAAATATAAAACAAATACAGAAACACCACTTCAAGGAGCAAAAATCGCCTTATATGATTCAGAGCATAATGCAATGAAAGATAAAGACGAAAAAGAAATAGTATTAACAACAGATGAAAAAGGACAAGTAGATTTTTCAAAAGTAGTAGGATTAGAACCAGGAACATATTACTATAAAGAAGTACAAGCACCAAAAACATATGTTTTAAATGAAACAGAATATTCATTCACAGTAAGTGAAGAAGGAACAGTAACATTTGATAGTGCAGAAGGTAAATTATACAACGATAGGGCGACAGCAGAAGAAGGAACAGCAATTGTAACAAAATTAAGAAAAAATACAGAAACACCACTTCAAGGAGCAGAAATAACACTATATGATTCAGAACGTGAAATAATGAAAGACAAAGATGGAAATGATGTAGTATTAACAACAGATGAAAAAGGACAAGTAGATTTTTCAAAGGCATTAGGATTAGAGCCAGGAACATATTACTACAAAGAAACAAAGGCTCCATTGGGATATAAGCTAAATGAAACAGAATATTCATTCACAGTAAGTGAAGATTGTGTAGTTGAATTTGGAGCTTCAAATGGAAAAATATATGATGATAGAATAACAGCTCAAGAAGGAACAGCAGTAATTACAAAATACAAAAAGGGCACAACAATTGCTGTACCAGGAGCAGAAATTACCTTATATAATTCAGAAAACAAAGTAATGAAGTATGCAAATGGAGAGGATATTGTATTAAAAACAGATGCAAAAGGAAAGGCAGATTTTTCAAAAGCAACTGCTTTAGAGCCAGGAACATATTTCTATAAAGAAACAAAAGCACCAGAAACATATATTAAAAATGATACAAAATATTCATTCACAGTAAGTGAAGAAGGAAAAGTAACATTTGATAGTGCAAATAGTATTTTATACAATGATAGAATAACAGCAAAAGAAGGAACAGTAGTAATTACAAAATACAAAAAAGGAACAGAAACAGTATTAAAGGGTGCGGAAATAACACTATATGATTCAGAACATAAAGTTATGAAAGATAAAAATGGCAAAGATGTAATATTAACAACAGACGAAAAGGGACAAGCAGATTTTTCAAAAGCAGTAGGATTAGAGCCAGGAACATATTATTATAAAGAAACAAAGGCTCCATTTGGATATAAAGTAAACGAAACAGAGTTTTCATTTACAATTCAAAATGATGTAACAGTTAAATTTGATGAAAATAATGGAAAAATTTATGATTCAAGAATGACAGCAAAACCTGGAACAGTTACAATTACAAAATATGTTACAGGAACTACAACTCCAATTGCTGGTGCACAAATTGTTCTATGTGATTCAAAGGGAACTATTTTAAAAGCTGATGACAAAGAATTAAAATTAACAACAGATTCAAAAGGAAAGGTTGATTTTACAACAATAGTTAACTTAGAACCAGGAACATATTATTACAAAGAAACAAAAACACCAACTGGATATAAATTAGATACAAAATTATATTCATTTAATGTTAATGAGGATGGAACAGTAACATTTGATAGTGCAAACAGTATTTTATACAACTCAAAAGATGAAACAAAACCACCGAAAGAAGCAGGAGCAGGAGAAGAAACAAAAGATAATACAAAAGAAGAGACAAAAACAGAAGGAAGAACAGAAACAAAGGATGAAACGAATACAATACCTACTAAGGAAACAAAACCAGATAAATTACCTTATGCTGGAATTGAACCTATACATGTAGGAATTGGAGCAGCAATAATACAATTAATCGGAAGTGCTGTATTACTATTTAAAAGATTTATTTAATGAATAAGATTAAAGAATGATTATCAAAAAAAGATAATCATTCTTTTTTATCTCATTTACCTAGAAATATAAACTAATATTTAAAGTTAACCATGTGGAAAAATAGAAGAATGTGAAAAAAGCAAAAAATCTATAACTCAGGTATGCGTAGGAATACAACAGATTTACAAAAATTCATGACAAATATTAATAAAAATGTAACATAATTTTAAAAAAAGACGAAAAATGTAGTCCCGTAGCGTGTTAGAGAATGCTTTTAAAAACTGGTAAAAACAGCTATTGTATTGAAAAAAAGAAAATGCTATAGTTTTATTAATATTAAAAAAGGAGTACAGTTATGAAGAGTAAGAAGATTTTAAAAATAGTTTTAATTTTGAGTATTGCAATAATTGCAGCTGTTGCATTAGTCTCAAAAGTATTTTCTGATAGTAGTAGATATTATGTTTTAGATGTCGAACATGCTACTGCTGACAGTGAAGGTAATACTAAAAAAGATGACAATTTAAGAATTACAGAAAAAATTAAAGATGATGGTAAAGGAAATTTTGACACTGAAACATTAAATTATGAGGTAACAGTTTCAAATAAGAATGGAGAAAACAGCATAACACAAATTGCTATGGTTGTTGATACATCATATAGTATGCAAACTAATGATTCAGAAAGTAAAGCAAAAAGTGAAGCTAAAACATTAGCTCAAGGAATTTTTGATAATCTTTCAAAGTCAGCAAATTTGCAGATGAGTGTATTTAGTAATAACGGGCAAAAATGTGCATTAACAAATAATGTAACATTAATTACTAATGCTATAAATGGATTAACAACAGGGGAATCTGAAGACTGTAATAATGGGCTTCAATTAGCTTATGATTCTCTAAGTGGAGCTGCACCTGCTGGAAAAACATTAAATAAAATGATTATTTATTTTACAGATTCAACAGATAATGTTTCTCAGAAAATGAAAGATATAGTTAAGGCAGATCCTAGTTTAAAATTAATAAGTGTTTTAGTTGATTTAACAAGTTCTTCATATTTAGATTTGGATACTGCAAAACCAGTTGAAGGAGAAGTATATGTTTTACCAGCTTCTGTTAATGAAAGCGATATTTTACCAAAAGACGTTATAATATACGATCCAAATAAAATATATGATGAAGTAAATTTAGCTGCAAATAGCGTAAAGGTGGAAAACTTCTTTGACCAAGGTATAATAGAAAACTTTGATATTTCTTCTTCTGATTTTTCAGCAACAGAGGGAACAACTGTAACACCTAAAGAAGAGAATGGAAAAATAATAGGATATGATTGGAATGTTGGTAATTTAAAATTACAAGAATCTAAAACATTGACATTTTCTATAAAACTAAAATCTGATTCTGAATTAAACAAAATGCCTATTAATTCAAAATATATATTTGAGGACATATATACAAATGAGAAACAAAGTATTACATATAAAAAATATAATACAGATATTGAAGTAACAATGGATGGACTAGATAAAAGAGAAGGAACAGAGGCAACAGTTGTTAAAATTTGTGAAGGATATAAATTAAAAATTAAAGCTGTAAGTGATGCAAATAGTGACTTGTCAGTAGAAGGAGTTAAAGTAAATATTACGGGAGTAGACACAAATGGAAAAGAAATATGTAATGTTGAAAAAACTACAGATTCAAATGGCTATGTTTTAATTACACCAGATGATTCCTCAGCCTTAAGAAGAGATGGAAAAATAAAATATACTATAACTCCAATGGATACAAATAATCTTGTGGGATATACATCTTCTGATTCAATGAGTTTTGAAATTGATAATAATAAAGCAAGCAAAAAATTAATTTTTGATGATTTATATTCTGGAATAAAGAATGCAATAATTGAATCAACAAGAACAGTCGAAGTTGAAATACCTATAAAAAGTTTAACATTAGATTTAGAAATTCATTCACAAGAACTAAATAATTCTAATATAAACATTCCACAATGCAAATTTGAGTTAATTCAACCAAAGCTAAATAGTAAATATGAGATGTCAGTATTATATGGTACTACAGATGATAATGGTGTTTTACACTTTAATCCAACAGTCATGACAAAAGACGGTACATATAATTATATTTTAAGACAGGTTTCTGCACCTAATGGATATGAAGTAACAGATTTGGCAATGATAAAAATTGAATTTAAAAATGGAAGAATTGTAACACCAAGCTCAAACTCAGACTCATTAAAAGTTTTATATAATGATGCTGTATCTGCAGTCCTTGATGCTTCTTCTAAAACATCAAATACAGATCTTGTTAAAGTTTTTGTAGGAGATGAAAGCTTAAAAAAAGATCCATTTAAAATACAAATCAATGTAGCTGATGCAGATGACAACACTATAAAACTAGATGGAGTAACATATAATATTACAGTAACTGATTCACAAGGATTCCCAATAACACAACCTGCCGTAACAGATGAAAATGGCCAAATTAATATAGAAGGATATGGAACAGGTTATTTAACACTTGAAATTGAAGAAAAATCAACAAAAGTAGGTTATGAAGAAACTAAGGATAAAAAAGAAATTATATTGCAACATGTAAATGGTAAAGTTACAATTCTAAGTTGTACACCAACAAGCATCTATAATACAAACGCATATAAAACAGGATATGTACTTGATGGAGGAAATCAAATAGGTGTAAAAGTAAACTTAACAAGTAAGAAAAAGACAGAACAAAACATTATAAAATTAAAAATTGTGGATTCAGACCAAACGTATTTACCTGCAGGTGAAGAAATAGTATATGAATTATTTGATGAAAATAATGTAAGTTGTGGTATGAAGGGAACTGATTCAAATGGAGAATTAAAATTTACTATAGGCAATAGGGAGCCAAGAACATATAAATATACTTTAGTTCCTGAAACTATGACTGCACCAGCAGAATATGATACATCAAAAATTGAAACACCAATTAATTTGGATGTAACTTTTGATAATAATGGCATAATTACAAATGCTACTAAAACTTCAACAACATATTCATCAGTAATTTCACAAAATTTCGAAATTGTAAATAGCAATAAATTAATTGAGAATACTTATGAATTGACAATTGGATATTATGTAAGAGAAGATGCTACAATAAAATTCACAGTATTACTTAGAGATGAGAAAAACATGACAACACCACTTGATAACGCAAAATATAATATTGATATAGAATATGAAACAACAAAGGGTGGAGAAACTGTAACAAGAACAAAAAAATTAGTAAATAGAGCAACAAATAGCTTTGGTAAATTATCAACAATAATACCTAAATCTGGAAATATAACTGTCAAAGTTAAGGAAGTAACTGCAAAACCTGGATATGCATTAGATTATACAGAACAAGAATTTAATATTTCATGTTTATCTAATGGAAAAATTGTTATTAATAATCAAACACCAACATCTCCAAAAGGAGCAGTTGTTGATTCAAATCAAAAAGAAGTAATATATTACGACTACAATAGAGGAAGAAATTCATCTGATACCTATATAAACTTAACATTAACAAAACAAGATACGCAAAAAGCTTATGTTGATGGATTAATGCTAGAGGTAGAAAGTGAAAAATTATTAGATGGAAGTGGAGCTAAACTAGATTCAATAATTGCAACAGGTTCGCAAACAGCTGGAGGAAAAGAAGTAACAGGTTCAATTGTTTATGATTATGATGACTATATGAAAAAAATACCAGATTCATTTACAATTAAAATACCAGAAGAAATTAAAATAAATGAAGAAGGAGTATATGAATTTAAAGTTAATGAACTTACTACTAATGATGGCGGAAATACATATGTAAAGAAAAAAAATACAGAAGTTAAGTTTAGATTAATTTTTAGAAATAAAGATGGTGATGTTAAATTAACAAATGTTGAAACTATTTATGGCAATAGATTAGTTATAGATAAAAATTTTTCAAGTGCATCAGATTCTAATGAAGGAATTCAAAAACAAAATGAGCTAGGTGTTTTCTTATCAAATATACAAATCGATTTATATACAAACTATGATGATGTTGGAAACCTTTCATTAGACCTAAAAAAATTTACTAAAATTAAAAATAGTGCTACAGGTAAAGAAGATATAAAGTTAGATGGTGCAGAATATGATCTTAAAATACTAAACCCAGATAATAGTATTGTTAGAAAGAAAATAAAAATAGACAATGGAGATAATAGCGATTCAATAGAACTTACAGGACTTAATGTATATAAGGGAAGTATTATACAACTAACAGAAATAAAAGCACCAACAGGCTATGCACTAAATGAAGCTACAGAAAGTTTTGAAGTTAAATCTGTTGATGTTTTCGATTCAGATCCATCAAAATGTGAAACATTTGAAATGGAACATATTGACAATTCTTATAATCCTTCAAGAGCTACTTTAAAACAATTAGCTGCAGGAGTTAATGCTGCTGGAAATATAAAAGAAAATTATGAAATTGATTTATATGATAATTTATTACAAACATTTAATATGCAAATTCAGACTGTAGATGCAGAAAAAAATAATGTAAATGGATTTACTTTTGATGTATCAACAGATCAAGGTGTAGAAGAAAAGGATGTTCCAGTATTTGAGAATAGAACTATAGGAGCAAGTCCTGCAAATACTGTTGTTAAATATACGATTAAGTCAAATAAAACAGCTCAATATTATAAAAAAATTAAAGATGATATTATACTTAATGTGGTTTTTGATGCGAATGGCAATGTAGATGTTTCATCAACGAAAGATCCTACAAATCAATCAGATAGTAATTACAATAAAACATGGAGAATTAAAAATTTAACACAGACAATTGAGGGAAATCTTGAACTAGAAATTACAGTTGAACATCAACCACCTTTAGATGTAAGAGTATTAGAAAAAGATAAAATAACTGATGAAGTAATAAAGGATGCCTCATACAAAATTACTCCATCTAATGAATTAGATGGAACTGGTAGTGCTAAAAATGATTTGCAAAATTATATTGCTAAAATGTTAGTAGGATACAAAATTGAAGATGGAACTGTAGATTATACATTAACTCAGACTGACATAGATGCTAGACATGAAAAAATTGATGATACTAAATTTGAGATAGAATATAAAGATGGGGAAATAAATAAGGCTTCTTTAGTTGGAACAACTCCAACTGATAAGAAAGCTCCGAAAATTGAGATTAAAACAGATACTAATAATAATTCAAAATATGTAGAAATAGATGTATATGCGGAGCCTAAAGTTTTATTTAAAGTAACTAATTTAGGATATTTTGATAACCTACAACTACAGGGGGCAAAATTTAAAATTACTGAACAACAAAAACAAGAGTCTTCTGAAGGAACAACTGATGCTAATGGATTCACAAACATGTTAAATTCAACGTATGGAGAAGATAATAGCAAAATATTCAAAGTTGAACAAATTACTGCATCAAAGGCGAATACAGGTTATGCAACTGTAGAAGATTTTTATATAAAAGTTGATTTTGATAGCAATAGAGAAATAACAAAAGTGGTTGTTTCAGACGAAACAGGAACTGAAATTACGCCAAATAGATTTCTTAAAGTAGGTTTTATAGACAATCCAGATGCGGATGATCCAAATACACCAGCGTATGAGTTTCAACCTGATGATGTAACAATTGAAGTAAAAAACTATCCAGAATTTAAAATTAATATTTTTGATTATGACAGAAGAGATGAAACTACACCAATTGAAGGAACTAAATATAAAGTTACATCGAAATATGAATATAATAATAAAGATGTAGATTTTATGAAAACAGATGGCGTTGTAACAGATAGTACAGGTTTGGGAGTAGCACATTTAGATAGAACAAAATTTGATACTATTGTGACTTATACAATTATAGAAAACACACCAGGAAATGGATACCAAACAATTGGAACTGAAAAAGATTCTAACAATCCACCTGCTAATAACGTTGGATACCCAACTATAAAGTCAAGTATAAATGTAGTAGTTGAATTTGATTCAGATGGATATGTAAAAAATGCATATCTTGAAGACAAGGATAATGTAGAAGTTACCAATATTGCTAAGGTAAGTACAATTAGTGGAGATACAGGAAAATTTCAAATTAATTTACAATTGTTAAATAATCCTCTATTGAAGATAAATATTACATCAGTAGATAGATTGAATACTTCAACTAAAATACCACATAATGCGTATACAGTAGAGGGATATACAGACAAAGAGGTATCTGGAACTAAATATTCTACAAAATATACTAATGCATCTTCATTAAATAAAGTAAATACAAATGGTAAATCAGATAGTCTTTATACTGATATAAATGGACAGGTAACAGCTTATATGGACAGAACACTAGAAAATCAAGAAATGAAATATGTTATTACACATATTAAAAAAGCTGTTGGGTACGAATGGTTAAAAACAAATCCTGTTGAATTAAAAGTTTTGTATGATGCAAAAGGAAAAATTGATGGTACACCAAGTGTATCAGTTGGAGATAAAGATGTTGTAGTAGAATCATTTGATAAAGATAATTTTGAAATTAATTTAACAATTTATAATGATGAAATCCAAGAATTTGGAATACATTTAACAACACAAGATACCTATGATTCAGATAAAAAAATAAATCAGATGAAAGTCGAAGCATTTTTAACTGACGGAAGTACAAGCTATGTTTCAGATGGATATCATCAATTTGTAGGAAATGATGCTTTATTAACAGGTGCAGATAGAGATAATGATGGAACTCCAGATTTAGCTTATGGAGAAGATTATAAAACAATGGGTGAGTATATAGTTGAAGGTGTTCCAGGTAATGAAGGCACAACAGGTGGATATAATAGAATCTTAAGACTTGTTGTAAAAAATGATTCATCACCAAAAGGATATTATCTAGATAGTGCAGATGGAAGTAAAACAGGTAAAAATGTGGGTCATTATAGAGGCTCAGAATATTTTGGGGATTCAAGATATCAAACAGTAAAATATCAATGGTTAATAAGTGTTAGCTTTAGTGATGAAGGAAAAATTACAGGTGCAAATATAATAAGCGGATTGAATCAATATATTGGTTGGTTAACAGATGATAGATATCTTGAAGTATCACACACGAATTATACTTTAAATGTAAAAATGAAATTCTTCCCAATGTTAGAACTAAATGTAGATGCAATAGATAACTATGTGAAGGGTGCAAATGGAAATAATTTAAAGATTGGTGGAGGAAGTTATACAATTAGTACACAAAGACATTCTATAGGAGGAAGTTATTTAGATGAATTTGTTACAGCGGGATATATTGGTTATCCAGAATCTTGTTCGTTCGCAAGTGATGCCTGGGTAGCACAATATACAGATACAGATGGTACAGTTGTAAGAGGTCACTGGAAAAATGATAAATGGATTCCAGAACATAGCGGAAAGAATGGCATAATTACAGGACATTGGAGTAGTGAATATTGGAGTGGTGACAAGTGGAATTCAACTGCGCACTTATCCCCAGGTAGTATTGCAGTATCAGGACATAGATATGAAGATAATAATACCTTGTGTGTACCAATAGAAAATAATTATACTAGATTGTTCTATGTTTATGAAGACAAAGAACCAACAAATTATCAAAAATATGATGATAGATATAGTATTTATTATGATCAAAAAATGGTAGCTATAATAAGCATTGTGTTTGATGAATATGGTGAAATTGATTATGACCATTCAATTACAAGATATTTAACAGATAATTCTGGAAATTATACTGGTGCAACGATACCAATTTATTTTGATGAAAGTGGAACAGGATATTTATCAAGCAATAATTTAAAGGAATATAATTATACCTATACACAACATCCTGCAAAAACTACAACAACAGTTTCAATTGGATATGCCTTAACAACAAAAATTCATGTTACAGCTGTTGATAATATTTCTGGTAAACCATTATCAAATATTAAAATGTATCCATTTGTAAACAATACATATAAAACAAATACAAGTTATGAATATGGTACAACAGGGGATAGAAATACAAATGGCTCAGGTAATGTATACCAAGTATATTGGGGTGCTGCAGATCCAAATACACAAGATAGATATATTTGGGGTTCTAGCAGATTAGGATCTGATTATAATGGATATTTCTTACCAGATGATATGACAAAAGCTGACATAGGTGGTAAAGGAACAGCATTTGATTATTATTCAAAACTAGATGTAACTTATGACCAGGATGGTAGAATTTCTGCTGTAACATCAGCTGCAAAAGATTTATGGGGAGATGATACAACCTCAGATATTAAATGGAATTCTCAAACAGGTGAAATTTGGGTTAATATATTATATTGTAGACAATTCATAACACAGTTAGAAAAATTTGACTTCTATGATCCAACAATTAATTTATCAGCTGTATTTAATGTGATTTCCAATAAGGGAGTAAAAACAACTATGTCACCTAATATAAATTCACCTGCAATAAAAGCATTAGGAAAAGTATATAAAAATGAGACAGTAAAATATACCTTATCTGAAACAGAAGAACCAGAAGGATATTATCCAATTGAAAATTCATTGGATTATCTAGTAAGCTTTGACGAAAATGGCAATATTACAACGAACAGTATTTCAATCCCTGAAGGTGATTCAAAAAATTATTTAGAAACAATAAGAACATCTGCTACAACAGAAAATAATAATAAAACAAATTCACCTGATTTAGCATTAAAGGTTAAAAATAAGGCGGCATTTGAATTAAACTTAAGATTAATTGATAAATTCTATAAAGATGATGGAATAGGAGATGTAAAAATAAATGTTACAAATAGTAAGGGTGACCAGGCAATTGGAAATCCACAAACAACTGGTAAACAGGGTTATGTAGATGTTCTTGCAAGTCCAGTATATCCAGATGAAACAGTAATTTACTATATTGAACAAATTAGTAAGGCTAATGGATATTACCAAATGGATGGAAGAATCGAGTTAGAAGTAACCTTTAATAAGGAAGGAAAAATTAATGGATATCAAATTGTAAAAGATGCATCAACAGTAAAAGGTGGATTTAATGCATTTTGGAAGACGAATCCTAGCGATGGAAAAATATATAAAGATGCAGCTGCAGTTAATTTAATTAATGGTGGCCGTAATATAGGTTTAGAGTTAACTAATATGCCAGAAGATGTTAAAATGGGTCTATATAAGTTTGATGAAATAACAAATAAGCCAATGGATTCTGTTAAGTTTAAAGTTACAAAAACTAATATGAATTCAGGTGAAAAAACCGAAATTAAATTTGACGATAATTTAATAACAGACAAAAATGGTAATATTTTATTCACCATAGATAAGTTTGAAGAAAGAAGTAATGTCCAAACATATAAATATACTATAGAAGAAATAGAAACACCAAAATCATATAGAACAATGGAAAATATTGAATTTATAGTAATATATAATACTGATGGAAGTATACAGTATTCAAGTGCGATTTTGTCAAATGGTGGAATACAGAATACTAAAGCAAGTATAAATGTTTCAAAGGTAAATACAAAACTAGGCTTTAATGGTGAAAAAGTTCATATGATATTAAATGTACCTAATGATAATGCTTTTGATTTAATAATAAAAGATGAAGATGCTAATTATGCAGGATTTGGAATAACTGGAACAAAATATGATGTAAGTATAGATGGAATAGCATATACACCAAGTGAAACAAATTCTAATGGCGAAACTTATTTAAGCAAAATAACAGATACAGGTAAATTAACAATTAATATTTCTGAAAAGGAAGCTGGAGATGGATATGCAACAAACTTAACAAATAAGGCAACAGTAGTATTAAATAAAGGTCAAGAAGTATATTCTTTAGATCTTGATGATACACAAGAAGGTAAAGTAGATAACAAGAATGCAACTATAACTAAAGAAGTAATTTTAAATGATACTAAGACAACCATAACTAAAGCAATAATAAAAATAGATGAAGAACATGGTAAAGTTTATGTAACATTTAAAAATGAGTCAAAATTAGAAATCACTGTATTTAAAAAGGATTTCCAAACACTTGAACCATTAAAAGGAGCTCAATTTGAAATAACAGCGCAACAGGTAAATTCAATATCTGGAGATAATATCGGTGAACCAATTACAATAACAACAACAGGTGTTGATGATACAACAGATGCAAATGGCAATTTACACTTTGATTTAGGAATAGCACCACAATCACAAAAATGGGTATACACATTTAAAGAAATAACAGCACCAGAAGGATATAACAACCTTATTCCAGAGACAAAAATTGTTGCAACATTTGATCAATACGGAAGAGTAACACTAGATAAATCAACATCCTTAAGAATGGACTCATCAATAATTCATACTGATTCAAAAGTTAACCATAACAGCAAAAATTGTAGAAGTATAGTTGCTACTATATATAATGGTGAAGTACCACCAGGATATAAGGTTAAAGTTTATAAAAAAGATGCTCAAACAGGTAAAACTGTAAACGGAGCTGGAATTCAAATGAAGATTACTGATCAGAATGGAATTATGATTCCAATTACACCAAAGACGCAAGCATCAGGAAAAAATGGCCAAGTAATTGAAACTTCAAATATAGGCTTAGATGGACAGATTCATACAGATAAAGAAGTGAAAGAAGGAGGGATTATATTAGCTGACTCAGGTGTTGCGTATATTGATAATATTGATTATGAAGGCACTGTAAATATTCAAGTTAGTGAAGCAAAAGCACCACTTG
Source organism: uncultured Lachnospiraceae bacterium (assembly GCA_964489885.1). GTDB lineage: Bacteria > Bacillota > Clostridia > TANB77 > CAG-508 > CAKOTZ01. The sequence goes on from CAZAZX010000002.1 coordinate 79,972, forward strand.
GATATATAATTGGAGGTAATAAGACAAGTGGAAATGTTCAAATAGAAGCTAAATATACACTAGATCCAGCAAATTTTGATGCAAATGTAGATTTAAAACTAATAAATAATGATGGTTTAGATGTTTCTATTGATAGTGTAAAACGTGAAATAATAATCAACTTATATGATGATCCACAAGTAGCCTTCCATATAACAGACTTAGATTACAATACTGGAGGTCCAGTAAAAGATGTATATTATGTTGTTACTTCAGTAAAAACAACAGCAGCTAGTATTGTTCCAACAGATTTGAAGGTAACATCACCAACAACAGATGAAAATGGAAAAGTAGATTTTAATGCAGGAGTACCTTATGCAGGACAAACATTAATTTATACCTTACATCAAAATACACCTGCTGAATATCAGCCACTGGTAAATGATATTGAATTACAAGTTCAATTTGATGCAAATGGAAACGTAATAAGTTGTATGTTGTTGAACAATAATGATATGGCAACAGTTGTAAATCCAATAGAACTATCACTAAAAGATCCAAATTTAATACTTGGAAAGGTTATTTACCTAACAGTTAAAAATAGAAGAACAATTCCTGATTATAAAGTTCAAGTAGAAAAACACATTATTGATTATGGAGTTGAAAAGACAGACTTTAGTAGAATTCTACCTGGAGCAACATATAAAGTAATTGTGCATCAAGAAGATGGAGGAAAAGAATATACTAAATTCACTTCAACAACGGATGATTATGGCTTAATTGATGTTCCTTCTCAATATTTTACAGCAACTGGAAACATAACTGTAACTATACAAGAAATAATTGCACCAGATGGATATGAACTAAATGGAACACCACAAGTATTAAAATTCTATAGAGATCCTGTAACAGGTAATATGACAGAAATAAGTACAACTGAAAACTTTAGCTATAAATTTATAAATACAGATAGTCCATTGTATTCAACTGGACAACCAGTAAAAGTTGTATTGCAACCATTTGATAAACAAGACGGAGATAAATTTACATTAAAGTTAAATAAATATTCAACTTTAACAGGTAAAAATATTGAAAATAACCATGCTAAATTTACAGCTGCTATAATACAGGAAGATGAAGCAACTGGAGATTTAAAATATGAATATAACTTTGAACAGGAACTTGAAACAGATGATATGGGTAACCTAATGCAAGAAAACTTACAATTACCAACAGAACCAGGAGAATATAAATTAGTTTTAACAGAAACAGAAGCACCAAGTGGATATGTAATTGAAAAGGATCCAATAGAATTTAAGATAACAATTGATAAAGACCCTGAAGGCTTCCCAATCATTACAAAGGCAATAGCTCTTGGAAAAGATAAAGAAGGAAAAATTATAGAATTAAAAGGACCTACTGATGAAAATCCATTTGCTATTGAATCTAGATATCAGTTCTTATCAGTAAGTATTGGTAATACTCCTATACCAGGTTATAAAGTTATGATTGAAAAACATACACTAGATACGGACATTGACTTAAATGCTTATGAAAGAACTCTTCCTGGAGCTACATATGAAGTATTAGTACATGAGGAAGATGCTGGAACAGAAGATGTAAAATTTGTTGAAACATCAGATGCAAATGGAATAATAGATATACCAGATTTAGTATTCCATGGATTTGGATATATTACTGTTAAAATTAAAGAGCTTAAAGCACCTTATGGGTATGTAATAGATGATACAGAAAGAATTACAAGATTGTATAGAGATCCTGAAACAGGTAACTTACAAGAAATAAGTTCAAATGTTAACTATACATTAACTAATACTACTGATAAGGATTATGTAAAAGGTGAACCTGTTAAAGCAATATTAAAACCTGTTGATAGACAGGAAGCTGGAATGTATACAATTCAAGTTAATAAATTTGCAAATAAAACTAAAGAATTAATTACAGATAGTAGTGCAAGGTTTAGATTTGAATTTATAAAAGAGGCAACAGAGTCAGACCCAGGATACCAATCAATAATAGGAACTTATGATACAAAAGATGGTAAGTTTTTACAATCCGGCTTGAAATTACCTGATGAAAGTGGAGATTATATACTTAAAGTAACAGAAACAAATGCGCCAGCTGGATATGCTGTATTAAATTCACCAATTATTATAAAATTAAAAGTTGGCGAAGACAGTGAACATAATAAAATAATTGAAAAAGCAGAAACAGATAATAAAAATGTAAATTTAATAGCAAGAAACCAATATATATTATTACAAGTATTTGATTATGCGGTAGACGAATTACAAGATGATGAATATTCACTAGATATTACAAAAGTTGATGCTGAAACAAATCAACCAATAGCAAATATGGCTTTATTTAAGGTTTGGTTACCAGATAAATTGAATACAGCAGTTTATACTGAAACATCACAAACTGTATTAGGACCAGGTAAATTAGATTACTGCTTCGTTGAACAAGATAAAGATTACTCTGTAAGATTAACACATATGAACCAACCAGCAGGACCAGGAAAAGTACAATACATATTTAGAGAGGTTGTGGCACCAGAAGGATACGATTTAATAAAGAAGGACTTAATATTAACAATTGATTTTGAATATGATGAAAATGGTAAATTAAGGTTTGAAAGTGCAACATCAAGTGATCCTAATTATTTAAGAATTAATACACCAACACCAAGTCCAATTGACAAGAGCTTTAGTGTAGATATTTTAAATTATCTATCTAAAGAAGATGACTTATACTTGAAATCAAAAGAATATGTAATTGGAGATAAGCCAGATGGCTGGACAAGATCTATAACAGAAACAGAATATAAAGATGGAGACAGAATTATTTCAAAAGTAGAACCAAGAACAACACTTGCAGATTTCTTAAGTAACTTAGATACAAATGGCACTCCAACTGTAACAAAATCAGATGGAACAGCAGTAGGTTTAGGAGATTATGTTGGAACAAATATGAAATTAACAGTAACAAAGGGAGATAAGAAAATTGAATTAACTATATCAGTAAGAGGAGATGTATCTGAAGATGGTGAGGTAACACTTCAAGATTATTCAGATTTAAAACATTTTATGGCTAAGAAGATTAAATTTACTGAAGCTGAAATAATAGCCGTAGACTCAAACGAAGATGGAAAAATAACACTTCAAGATTATTCAGAAGAGAAACATCTGTTAGTAGAACAAGCCAGAATAAAGAAAAAAAATAAGTAAAAATAAAAAACAGCATAATCTAAGAGTGAATTTTCTGCAAAATGATTTATAAAGATTTGCTTGCAGAAAATTTACCCTAATTAAATTTAGTGAAAGGGGAATACAATATAATTTTTATATTGTATAAAATAAAAAAATGAAAGAAGTATATTTAAAACCAATAGTATCATTAATCTTAATATTATGTATAATACTTGCAAGTATTAATGTATATGCATATTCTATTTCTGTTAAATTATCATCTGATTCAAAAAAATTAGAACCCGGGAAAGTTTACACTATAACAGCAGAAATAACTAATATTGATGCTGGAGATGGAATAGATACTATGATGGGAAAAATAAATTATGATACAGAGATATTTGAAAGAGCTGTAGAAGATTTTGATATTACAAATGGATGGAATCCAACATTTGATGAAGAATCTAACATATTTGTTTTAGATAGAGGTCGTAAAGTAAGTAAGCCTTCAAAGTTTTTAACAATTAAGTTAAAGGCAAGAGATAATATTGAAAAAGATTCAACAGTTATTAGCCTAGAAGATTTAGAAGCTTCAGGTGGAAGTGTGAAAAAAGGTGGAACTGGAGATATAGAAATAAATGGAACAAATTTATCAATGGTTAAACCAGCAGAAGAGCCAGAACCAACACCAGAACCAACACCAGAACCAACACCAGAACCAACACCAGAGCCAACACCAGAACCAACACCAGAGCCAACACCAGAACCAACACCAGAGCCAACACCAGAGCCAACAACAGAACCAACACCAGAGCCAACACCAGAACCAACACCAGAACCAACACCAGAGCCAACACCAGAGCCAACACCAGAACCAACACCAGAACCAACACCAGAGCCAACAACAGAACCAACACCAGAGCCAACAACAGAACCAACACCAGAGCCAACACCAGAACCAACAACAGAACCAACTAAAAAAGAGACAAAGGAAGAGACGAAACAAGAAGTTAAAGAAGAAAAAAAGGACACAGCACAAGGAGTTTTACCTTATGCTGGTGAAAATGAAAATATTTATTTATTATTTGCAATGACATTTTTTGCAATTAGTGGTATAATAAGCTACATAAGATTTAGAAATTTGTAAAATGTAAAGGAGATTAACAATGAAAACACAAAAGCTAAAAAGTATTATTTCAATAATAATATTTTGTATTATTATTCTATTAACTTCAAAAGTAAATGCCTACAATGTTTCAATGAATTTATCAACAAATTCTACAATGCTAGAACCAAATAGAACTTATACCATTAATGCATCAATAGTAAACAATAATACAGGTGATGGAATAGACACAATTATGGCTACACTAGAATATGATGAAAACATTTTCGATAAATCTGCAACAGTTGTAAATGCAACAAACGGTTGGAGCCCACTATATGATGATGAAACAGGAAGTATTATTTTACAAAAAATGAAAAAATCAAATTCAAATGACATATTCCTAACTTTTATTTTAAAGACAAAGAATAATTTAAGTGCAAATGAAACTTTGGTAAAATTAAAGGATGTAACAATGTCTGGTGGAAGTGTTGCAGATGGTGGAACAGCAGATATTTATATTCCAGAAGTAAATTTGAAATTTTCAACAAATGTAAATGAAACATCAAATACTGGTGAAACAGTAACTAGTGAAGATAATGGTGCTGTAAAACAAGGTAGTAGCAATAATGGAGCAAGTAATAATAATAATAATAATAGCAATAACGTTTCTCCAACAGTTAACAATAAAGAAGAAACTTCAGATTCATCAGATGAGGCACAACAAGAACAAACTATGCCAGCAGATACAAATAATAAGGCAACTGCTGAAAAAACAAAAGGAAATGTTGGAGTATTTATAGCTATATTGATTGCTGTTGTAATATTACTTACCGTGTCTGTTATAGTATTCTTTAAAAAGATTAAAAATAAAAAATTAATAAAATAAATAATAACTAGTGGATGTTTAAGGCATCCACTTATTTTTTTGCTTATTGTGAAACAACAAGTTATTGCCATATATGTTGTATTATTTAGTAAAATGTGTTATATTTAAAAGAGCTATTTTAAAAGAAAGGATAATATTTTAAATGAAAATTGCAATAGGTTCAGACCATAGAGGTATTGAATTAAAAAGTAAAATAATAGATTTTTTAAATAACAAAGGATTTGAGTGTATAAATTGTGGTACTGATTCAGAGGAAAGTATTGATTATCCTATAATTGCAGAAAAAGTTGCAAAATTAGTGCAAAATCATAAATGTGATAAGGGAATATTAATTTGTGGCACTGGAATTGGAATGTCAATAACTGCTAATAAATTTAAAGAAATAAGATGTGCTGTTTGTTATAATTTAGATACCGCAAAATTTGCTAAATTACATAATAATGCTAATATTATTGCTTTAGGTGCAAGCCAATTGAATATTAGTGATGCAATTGATATGGTTGATATTTGGATAAATACTCAATTTGAAGGGGAAAGACATGAAAAACGTATTAATATGATTTCTGAAATAGAAAAAGAAAATATGAAATAGAGGTAATTATAATGTGGGGAGATATCGCAATAGCATTTATGCTAGCTTTTATTACAACCTTTGTTTTAACACCATATACAATAAGATTAGCATCAAAAGTAGGTGCAATTGATTTTCCAAAAGATGAACGTAGAATTAATAAAAAACCGATGCCAAGACTAGGTGGAATTGCTGTAATTGCAGGATTTTTTATTTCTATAACATACTTACTTATAATAATGAGTATAGAAGGTACGATAAACTTATTTGCTGAAGACAATTACTATATCAAATTAACTGGCTTTGCATTAGGAGCATTAGTTTTAGGCATTGTGTGCTTTATAGATGATGCAAAAGGTGTACCGCCTCTTGTTAAACTAACAGCTCAATTAATCGCAGCAGTAATAGCAATGGCTTGTGGAGTAAGGATAGACTATATAGGCATTGATTTTATTAACAATTTACCATGGAAAGAAACTTTTTATACAATATTAACATTAGGATGGATAGTTGGAATCACTAATGCAATTAATTTAATAGATGGTTTAGATGGACTTGCTACTGGAATTACTCTAATTGCTTCAATTTCGCTTTTAGTTATTTTTTCATTGAATTATTCACCTTTAATGTCAATTATATTAATAACTGCATTAGCTGGTGCACTAGTGGGATTTTTACCTTTTAATTTTAACCCTGCAAAAACATTTATTGGAGATGTTGGGTCTAACTTTTTAGGATATTCACTTGCCGTAATTTCAATTTTACGGTGTTGCTAAAACATATACTGCTATTGTTATTGTTGCACCATTAATAGTTCTTGCACTACCTGTTGTAGATACACTTTTTGCAATAGTTAGAAGATTAGTAACAGGTAAATCAATAAAAGCAATAGTAATGCCAGATAAAGGACATTTACATCATAAAATGCTAAAAAAAGGATATACGCAAAAACAAGCTGTTTTAATTTTATATGGAATAAGTGCAACATTTGGGATGTTTGCTATAATCTTATTAGATAGTGGACTTTGGAAAGCACTTTCGTTTGCATTAATGATAGTTGCAGCTATATTTATTGGATATAACAGTATAATTAAAGCAAAGGAAGAGGATAAGGAATTAGAAGAAGAGTTAGAAGAATCAAAAAATGATAAATAACTTAAATTTAGACAGCTTTATGGCTGTCTAAAAAAATGTATATTATTTTGCCTATATATTCAAATTAAATATATAGGTATTTTCAAGTATTAGGAAAGTATAAATTGCGGCTAAAACTCCATGTAGTAGCTTGCCAATTATATATGGCTTTATTGAAATTTTGCTTTTTGATGTTATGCTAAGTACTTGTAATAAAACTGAAAATCCACCAAACCCAAGTAAAAATGAGTTTAAAATTATTACATTTGATAAATTTTTACAGGGAATAGAACATATTTGTTTAACACCATTTGTTAGTTCTACAATACCAGTAAAAAAGCCTTCTACAAATTTATCATCCATTCCTAAAGAATTGCAAATAGGATAAAAAATAATAGAAAGAACTTCAAAAATATGGCTATTATGAAGCATTGATGTTATAACTGAAAAGAGTACTACAAAACCACCTATAATTAGAGTAGTATGGATTGCAGATAGAATACTAGATGAAATAATATCTCCTAAATTTGAAATTTCAACAGTATTGCCTTCGTATGATCCGAGAAATTCTATTGTATTTTATTTTTTTTGCCTTCCAAAATCTAAAGATTATTCCAACTGTTAAACAGGCTAAAATGTGTGTAAAAAGAAGAAGAAAACCTGTTTTTGTATCACCTAATAAACTTGTACCAACAGTTCCAACTATAAAAAGTGGACCTGAGTTATTTGTAAAAGCTATTAGACGTTCGCATTCATCATCAGTACATATATGTTTTTCTTTTAAATCTGCAACTATTTTAGCACCTGTTGGATAACCACTTATTATTCCCATTAAAAGTGCAAAAGAACCTTCACCTGGAACATTAAATAGGGGGCGCATAAGTGGGTTTAAAGCTTTTCCTAAATAATATATTACATTTGTATGTGAAAGTAATTCTGTTGCAATAAAAAAAGGAAAAAGAGATGGAACTACTGAATTTGCCCATAAAATTAGCCCATTTTTACTTGCCTGTAAATTGGTATTTGAAAATACAACTAGAAAAACTGTAAACAAACAAAAGATAGACGGAATAATAATTTTTTTAATAGATAAAATTATAAAATTTGTTATTAAATGTTTCAATAAAACCACCTAGTAATATATATTAAAAAATAGTTGGCTTATGAAATAAATATTATCTATTACTTAAGAAGTGTTATATAGGAACCTCACCCACCAGCACGGCTAAAGTCGTGAATGGGTTACTCAGAATCTTGTTGTTTTTTGAATATTTTATAAAAATATGAGAAAAATAAACAATAATGCATACAAAATGTTGACAAATGTATACAATTTGTAATATACTATATATAGATTAAACAATAAGGGGAGTGATAAAAATGTCAACAGTTAGAATAAATGATAATATAAAAAAAGAGGTTATGCCTATTTTAGAAGATTTAGGGTTGTCTTTAAGTGAGGCAATAAATATATATTTACATCAAATTAAATTAAATAATGGTATACCATTTGAATTAAAAAGAAGGAAAATTGTAGAATTGAATGATGGATATGGCTCATATATATGCGAATATGGTCATTTGCATGATTACAGTAATGTAAATTTTAAAGAAATTGAAAAAGATATTGATGGAAGAACCTTTGATAATGTAGAAGAGTTAAAAAAAACATTGAAAGGGGAATAATTAATAGTGTATAAAATAGAGGTAACGAACAGATTTAAGCAAAGTATAAAAAAAGCTAAGAAAAGGCGGAATTGATGTTGATTTAGTATATAATGTGGTTGAAAAATTATCGAATGGGGAAATATTACCAGCAAAATATAACAATCATCAATTGAAAGGTAAATATAAAGATTATTATGATTGTCATATTTTACCTGATTTAGTTTTAATTTATAAAATAGAAAAAGAAAAATTGACATTGTTATTACTGGATTTAGAAACACATTCAAACCTATTTAAGTAAAAAAATATTTTATGTATTGCCACTAAAACGTTGGTTAGTTTTTTATGGGTTGCTAATATAGAATGTTTTTTGTATAGAACGGGAAACATTCATTTTAGTTTGCCTTAAATGATACTAAGAAAAGATATACTATTTGAATATTCTATATAATATTACAAGATTAGCTATTTTACTTGCTAATTTTTTTTTTTT
>CAZAZX010000002.1:89122-125290 GCA_964489885.1 uncultured Lachnospiraceae bacterium
ATATTCTATATAATATTACAAGATTAGCTATTTTACTTGCTAATTTTTTTTTTTTAAGATATTATATAATATAGATAAATGTGACCAAAGGTGGTAGAAATGTATTTAAAAAAATTAGAATTACATGGTTTTAAATCTTTTGCAAATAAAACTGTTTTTGAATTTGGACCTGGAATTACTGCTATTATTGGACCAAATGGCTCTGGAAAAAGTAATGTGTCTGATAGTATTAGGTGGATACTTGGTGAACAAAGCATGAGGTCTTTAAGGGGAACAAAATCTGAAGATATTATATTTGCAGGAACTGAAAATAGAAAATCATTGGGCTTTGCTGAAGCATCAATAGTAATAGATAATTCTGATGGAAAATTGCCAATTGAATACAATGAAGTTACAGTTACAAGAAGGATATATAGAAGCGGTGAATCAGGATATTTTATTAATAAAGCACCTTGTAGATTAAAAGACGTTTTGGAACTTTTTATGGATACTGGTATTGGAAAAGATGGTTATTCTATTATTGGACAAGGGAAAATAGATGAAATATTAAGTAATAAATCAGAAGATAGAAGGCGCATATTTGAAGAAGCAGCAGGAATTGTTAAATATAGAATTAGAAAGGCGGAATCAGAAAGAAAGCTAGAACAAACTAAACTTAATTTACTTCGTATAAATGATATTTTAGCCGAGATAGAGACAAATATTGAACCACTAAAAAAACAAGCTGAAAAGGCTAGAAAGTTTTTAGATTTGCGTGAAGAATTAAAGAAAATTGAAGTTGGGTTGTTTGTTAAGCAAATAGAAAATTATAAACAAAAGTTAGTTGAAGTAACAAATGACTTGAAAATTTTACAAGAACAATATGATGATGAAAATAAAAAATCAACAGATTTACAAAATGGAAAAAGTAAACTTAGGGAAGATATTGATAAATTAACAAAAGAAATAGAGAAAATTCAGAATGAGGGTTTTGAAACTTCAAATATAATACAAAAATTGGAAAACGATATTAGTCTAGCAAATCAGAGGATAGAAACAAATAAAGATAATGAACACAGATATTCTGATGAAATCAATGACTTACAGAACAAAATAACTGAATTAGTAGAAGAAAAAAATGTTAAAATATCAAGAAAAGAATCTATGTTTAATGATAAATCAAAATTTCAAGAGGAATTGGCTGAAAAAGAATCAAGGCTAAAAGAACTTTCTGGAAAATTATCTGATAAAGCTTTAGAAATTGAAGGAAAAAAATCAAAATTAAGCAATAATATAGATTTAAAATTTGAAAAATCAACTTTTGTAAATACCCAAAAGGTACAAAAAGAGAATCTTGAAAAGAGTAAAAAAACATTAAATAATGAGATTTATGAGAATGCTAAAGAGTTAGACAATCAGAGAATGCTTAAAGAAGAACTTGCTAAAGAGTTTTATGAAATAGAAGATAAAAAAAATCGAGCAACAAAAGAACTTCAAGAAATTTCAAAACAAAAAGATGATGCAAATAAAAAAATACATGAGTTTGAAGAAACGAATAGAAATATTGAATCTCAAAAAAGAATTAATGAGTCAAAATTAAAGTTTTTAATTGAAACTGAAAAGGAAAAAGAAGGATTTAATAAAAGCGTTAAGGCTTTATTACTTGCTTGCGATAGAGATAACAATTTATCAAAAGGTAGTCATGGAGTTCTATCAGATCTTTTAGAAGTTCCTGAAGAATATAGAGTTGCAATAGAAATGGCTTTGGGTGCATCAATGCAAAATATTGTTACTGACACAGAACAAGATGCAAAAAAATTAGTGGAATATCTTAGAAGTAATAATTTAGGGAGAGCAACATTTTTACCAATTAGCACTGTTAAAGGGAAAAAGGTAGAAAAAGTAAAAACAAAAGGTAATATAAATGTGATTGGTATAGCTCAAGATTTAATAAAATTCGATAAAAAGTATGAGCAAATAATCACTTTTTTACTAGGAAGAACAGTAATTGTTAAAGAAATGGATGATGCAATTGAACTTGCAAAACAAAATGGAAATTCTTTTAGAATAGTTACTTTAAAAGGTGATATTGTTAGTGCTTCAGGCTCTATAACAGGTGGTTCTGTTGCACATAAAGTAGTAAATATACTAGGAAGAAAACAGGAAATTGAAAATCTAGAAAAAGAAATCAAAAATCAAAAATTAAAATTAGAATTAAATGAGAAACAAAAGAATGAATATATAAATAGTATAGATAATGTTCTAAAAAAATCTGTTGAATTAGAAAACTTAATTCAACAAATACAAATTGATTATGCAACAAAGAAACAGAAGATAGTATCTATTGATGAAAATATTGAAAAACTTGAAATTAAACTTCAAAAATCAAAAAATGAAATAGAGCAAATTAATAATGAAATTGCCAATAATGAACAAGAAAGAGAAAAAGTTGAAGAGCAGATAAAAGAAATTGAATTAGAAAATGAAAAATTAGATATAGAAATAACTGAGTTTACTAATTCAAACAAGGAAAATCAAACTGAGATAGATGATTTGAATTTTGATATTACTAATTTAAAAATTTCAGTAAATTCTTTTAATGAAAGTGAGGCTTCTATAGATGAAGTTGTTGAAAGAATTGAACAAGAAATATTAACTCATAAAAATACTATAAATCAAAGGACAGAAAGAATAGAAAAAATACATAATACAAATAAGGAACTAGCTGAATTAATTGATAACAAATATAAAGAAATCAATAATATAAAGAGTGAAATGAAAAATAATAGCAATACAATAGAAGAATTAAAAAATGAAAGGCAAACAAAAAATAACAAACTTGATGAAATTGAAAAATCAATACTGGAACAGTATGAATTAGTGGAGAACTTAAGAGATCAATTAAGTAAAGTCGAAATAAAAAAATCAAAAGTTGAAGTTGAACAAGAGCAGATTATTAACAAAATGTGGGAAGAATATGAGATTACTCCTAATAATGCCACTGATTATGAAGTACCAGAAAATGTCGGAGAGGTTCAAAAACACGTAAATAAATTAAGAAACCAAATTAAAGAGCTTGGTAATATAAATGTAGATTCAATTGAAGAGTACAAACAAACGAAAACACGATATGATTTTATGACTGAGCAGAAGGCTGATTTAGAACTATCAATCTCCAAACTGAAAAAAATAATTAATGATATGATGCAAATAATGAAAGAACAATTCAATAAACAATTTGAAGTTATAAATAAAAACTTCAAGGAAATTTTCAAAGAGTTATTTGGAGGAGGTAAGGCTGAATTAAAGCTAGTTGATGAAGAAAATGTTTTAGAATCAGGAATTGAAATTGAAGTTCAACCACCAGGGAAAAAATTACAAAACATGATGTTACTTTCGGGTGGAGAAAAGGCTTTAACAGCAATTGCACTTTTATTTGCAATTTTAAAAATAAATCCAGCGCCATTTTGCGTTTTAGATGAAATAGAAGCTGCACTTGATGATGTAAATGTATATAGATTTGCTGAATATTTGAAAAAATTTTCACATAGTATACAATTTTTAGTTATTACTCATAGAAAGGGTACTATGGAAGTTGCAAATACTGTTTATGGTATCACAATGGAGGAAAAAGGTATTTCAAAACTATTATCAATAGATTTGAAAAAAGTTGATAAAAATGCTATAATATAAGTGTACATTTATTATTATATTCCATGGCTTATTCATTTTTCATTTTTGCAACATGACGTGAGGAGGCATTTTCAATGGCAAAAATGTGGAATTTTTTCAAAAAGGTGCTTTGGTTAATTTTTTTGGCTATCATGGTTCCCTGCATTTTCATTGATGCAACAGAGCCTGATGCAATTCAGTTTTGGGATAGAAATGCAGAGGACATAGTCTATGAGGCTATGACAAACTGGAACGATAAAAGTGCCAATCTTATCGAAGTCGGCTCTTCAATGACAAAAGAGGATGCAATCCGAATTGCACGGAATGCAGCCCTTAGACGGAATGAAGCTGTTCGTGGACAACAGGAATCTAAAGAAAAAGGGAGAGTAACTGTTCCAATGGCAAAACAAACGGACGGCGAATTTGATGTGTATTACCACGTTAAGGATGGAAAAAAGTATATTTGCGTGGTAAAAAGGGGGTTTAAAGTTAGAAATGACGGAGTTTATGAGGCAATTCAATTGAAAAAATGAATAAGCAAAAGAAAGCCCGGGTAAATTTTTACCTGGGCTTTTAGGGTAGGTGAATTTGATTCAAATCTTCAAATCCACATGGTATCCAGCAACTGTAGTTGCTTTAGTGCTGGACAATGTGTTATTTCCTTCCAATTCTAAATTATTATCTTTGCTCATAAGAGAAGATAAAATTTCTTTGAAAGAGGAATCTCCATCTGAACTCTTGGACTTAGACTGTTTCCAGTTTTTGCTGGAATTTTTTTTGTTTCTCAAAGGCTGAATGCCCATTATTCTTTCCAGCATCGTAATAACCCCCTTACGTAAAAAAATATAATATATATATATATATATTATACCAAAAAATCATAGAAAATTCAAATTTGCAGCGACTACTTATGTAAACAAAATTTGACATTTTTTACTTTTAAGTGTATACTATAAAAGCAAAATTTTTTTAAGCGTAAGCTTTTTAGTGGAGGTTTTTGTGAAACGAAGAGGTAAATTAACTTTACTTGCAATAGTAAGTACTTGTGGATTAGTTTTTACAGCTACATCTAGTTTAGCTACACAAATTGGAACAGTTACAGGTGAAACTGTTAGAATGAGAGAAAAGCCAACAACTTCTTCTAGTATTTTGATTAATTTAGATGAAGATGATAAGGTAAATGTTATAGAAAAAAGTGATGATTGGTATAAAATTTCATTCAATGGAACAGAAGGATATGTAAGTTCTAAATACATCAAAGTTTCTGGAGATGTTAAAGAAAAAGATGACGTAACTGACAATAATATAACAACTAATGAAACTACAGAAAATTCAACACAAGAAAACACAAGTTCTGAAAATTCAAGTAATGAAAATGCCACACAAGATGAAAATTTAGTTGAAAATAAAGAAATTGAAACTAAAACAGAAGAAGTGCAAACTTCAACGGTACAAAAATTAACAAAAGATAGTAAAATATATTCAATGCCATTAATATCATCAACAGCTATTAATGATATTAAAAAAGATGAACAAGTTACTGTTATACAAGTATTAAAAAATTGGGTATATGTTAATACAGAAAAAGAAACAGGCTGGATTATTAAACAAAACTTGGAAGAAGTAACAGAAACAGCAGAAGCAGATGAAAATAACAAGCCTGATGAAACAGTACAAGAAGACAAAGAAACAGAAAAATCAGAAACAAAAGTTGGATATATAAATGTTGAAACAGCAAATATGAGAGAAAAACCAACAACAAATTCAGAATCAATTTTGACGTTAACTTTAAATAAAGAGGTAACAATCATTGGCGAAGAAGATGATTGGTACAAAATAAAATCTGGAAGCAAAGAAGGGTATGTATATAAAAAATTAGTTTCTAATGAAAAAACTAATAAGACAACATCAAGAAGTGGTACAGACAGAACTGCTAAAACAATAGAGAAAACAGAAACTGTAGAAACTGAAACTACTTCATTAGAAACTGAAACGACTGACAATTCTGAAGAAAATACAACAAGTGCAACAGGTTCGAATATTGTTTCTTATGCAAAGAAATATTTAGGTGCAAAATACGTAAGTGGCGGTAATGGACCAAGTGCTTTTGATTGCTCAGGATTTACAAGTTATGTATACAGACATTTTGGATATAGCTTAAGCCGTACTTCTGGCGGACAGGCGGGAAACGGAACAGCTGTAGATAGAAATAGCTTACAACAAGGGGATATAGTTGTTTTCTTAAATAAAGGTAAATCTAGTGTAGGTCATGTAGGTATATATATTGGTGGAAATGCATTTATACACGCAGCTAATCCATCAAAGGGAGTAATAACAGAATCATTATCAAGTTCATATTATGCTGAAAGATACGTTGGAGCAAGAAGAATAATATAAGAACGCAATAAAATTAAATATTGGGGGCTTTTTAGAAAGAAGTGGTTGAATTATTTTTAGACCAGTTGTTATAGCCTCTTTAGGTTTAATTTTTGGAATTATATGGGGGTTATACATTAAATTTTGTATAGCTCCTGTTTTTTTTATTTTCTTATTGATATTATACTTTTTTTCAAATAACAATAAATTTATTTATCGAAGATACTTTAAGATTTTTTTAAAAAGCTTTTTTTTAATTTTTGGTTTATCTTCAATTATAGGTAATTTACTTGTTTTGTATAGCGATTATAAATGGAGTAACTTTTATGAAAATGATGAAAAAGTTCGATTGAATGCGGTAGTTGAAAGTGATTTAATTGAAAAGAATTATTATTATGAATGTAAAATAAAAATAAGTGAAGGAAAATATAAAAATAGAAAATTAATATTAAAAGTAAAGAAAAATAAAGATATTTCTATTAATTATGGACAAAAGATTCATTTGACAGGAAAGTATAGAGAACCAGAAATACAAAGAAATGATAATGGTTTTAATTATAAGCTATATTTAAAAAGTCAAAAAGTGTATGGCAGTATTGTATGCAATAGTTATTCAATTAAAGTAATAAAAGAGCGAGATGTTAATTTCTTAAGTTTTAATATTCATAATTTTAAAAAAGGTTTAATTGAAAAATCAAAAAAATGGCTACCAGATGAATCCGGAAATTTATTGTTTGGATTAATTCTTGGAGAGAAAAATGGGTTAACTGAAGAAGTAGAGGAAAATTTTAGAAATAGTAGTTTGGCTCATTTGCTGGTTGTGTCTGGTGCCCATGTTTCATATTTAGTTTTGGGAATAACAATTTTATTAAATATTTTAAATGTCCCAAAAAAGTTAACATATATTATAAGTTGTATGTGTTTAATTGTTTTTTATATAATGGTACGGCTACAGTCCATCAATTACGAGAGCAACAATAATGGGAATATTAGTTTTGATGTCAAAATTAATATATAAAAAAGCTGATACCTATACTGGCATGGCTTTTTCACTGATTATTATTTTATTGAACAATCCATATTCTGTTTTTGATATAGGCTTTCAATTATCTTACCTTGCAACATTAGGAATTATATTTTTTAATTCAATAATTTTTAAGTTTTTATATAATAATAAACATTCAAAATTTAAATATTTTAAAGAAATTATTTCTCTTAGTATTTCATCACAAATTTTTATTATTCCAATTTTTGCTTATATTTTCAATAAAATTTCTATTAATTTCATTATATCAAATATTTTGGCAACACCAATATTTGTTGTTACAATTTTATTAGGTATTTTAACACTTATTTTGGGTTTTTGTTTTGACTTTATAGGGAAAATATTATCAATACCATTAAATTGGGCTTTGCAATTGTTAATATTTATTTCTGAAATAATTGGAAAAAGCGAATGGGGGAATTTAACTGTTATAAGACCTAATTTTATGATTTGTTTATTTTATTATATATTCTTTTTACTATTAAAAAAATATCATAATATAGTATCGAAAAATGAAATTTGGGAATTTCTTAATTCTTTTGAAAAAAAAGAAATTATATTCATAAAAAAACTAGAAAATAAAAAAGAGCAAATAACAAAATTAATTTTTGTATTATGCTTGTTTTTGGTAATCATAAGTTCTATTTATATTTTTTCACCTAAAAGCTTAGAAATTGATTTTATTGATGTAGGACAGGGTGATTGTACTTTTATCAAAACATATAAAAATAAAACAATATTAGTAGATGGCGGGGGAAATATGGATGGCAATTTTGATGTTGGAAAGAATACTGTTGTACCATATTTATTAGCTAAAGGAACAATGAAAATAGATTATTTAATTATAAGCCATTTTGATACAGATCATGTAGGAGGTTTGTTTGAAGTTTTAAGGAAAATTAAAGTAAAGAATATAATTATAGGAACACAGCCTGAATGGAGTAAAAATTATCAAGATTTCATTGAATTGGCAAAAATGAAACAAATAAAAGTTATCACAGTAGAAAGGGGAAATACTTTAGATATAGATAGCCATACTAAAATTATAGTTTTATTCCCAACAAAAATTAAAATTTCAGAAAATGCAATAAATAATAATTGTCTTGTTTTTAAATTAACTTATAAAAAATTTAGTATATTTTTTACTGGAGATATTGAAAGTATAGCAGAAAAATCAATTATCAAAAACGATGATAACTTAAAATCAACAGTATTGAAAGTTGCACATCATGGTTCAAAATCTTCAAGCACGGATAAATTTATTGCTCTAGTTCAACCTAAGATTGCGCTAATTGGTGTTGGCAAAAATAACTTGTTTGGACATCCTAATAAAGAAGTGATAGATAGATTAGAAAAAAACAAAGCAAAAATATATAGAACAGATAAGAATGGAGAAATTAAAATTAAAACAAATGGGTATAAATTTTCAATAGAACCAAAAATTAAATAAGCTATGTATATTTTTGACATTTTTATAAATACTAACAAAAATAGGCAAAGGAAAGATGTTAAGTGAAAAAAATATATATTATTTCAATTATTTCTTTAATTTTTACATTAATTATTATACTAGCTTTATATTTTACAAGTGTTTATAAAACCAATAATAACAATATAGAATTAGCTAAAAATAATAATGAGAACATATTAAAAAATAACGAAATTGAAACACAAAAATACACAGATTCTGTAGAAACTGTGGAAATTGATAAGAAAATTTCACCAGATTGTACCTTAATTATTAAAAAATATTATAAAAAATGTGGACATACTACAAAGGATTATGCCACAATACCAGAAGAATTAGTTAATAAATCAGAAGAGGATGTAAAAAATATATATAAAGATTGGAAAGTCATTGGATTTTCTCAAAATGAAATAGTTCTATATAAAGAAGTTGATGGCATTTGTAATGAGCATTATTTATTAAAAGAAATAGATAATGTCATTGGAGTATATATTTTAGATGAAAATGACAATGAAACTTTACAAGAGAGAACAGGAATATCTACTAAATATTTACCACAAGAAGATATTGAAAAAATTAAGGAAGGCATAAAGGTTATTGGAAAAGAAGAATTAAATAGTACTTTAGAAGATTATGAATAGAAATTATTGAGGCGGACGATAACCGCCTTTTTAGCTATATAAAAAAGAGATATGCTATTGATGAACATATCTCAGTATAAATTTTATTGTAAAACAGATTTTTCTAACATTCAATTATTTGCTTTTAATTTCTTTCCTGTATTCTGCAAATATTTTGTAATACATAATAAGAGAGTAAAATGCAAAAATAACAGCAATGTAATATAAGTATAAGTCAATAGAAAAATCAAGTCCGATTTGTTTTTTTATCATTGATAAAAAAATTGCTAAATATATCAATACAGTAGTAATTTTCCCATACCACTTACTTGGAATTGCAATTGTTTGCTTTTCAAAAAGAAATGATGCACCAGATATCATTAATATTTCTTTTAGGAGTAATACAAGTAAAATCCATAGTGGAATTAAATTTTTAATTACTAAAACTAACAGTGTTGCAATTTGAGTAAATTTATCAGCAAGAGGATCCACAAGAGTTCCAAAAGTTGTAACAAAATTATATTTTCTTGCTATATATCCATCTAGAACATCTGTTGCTCCTGATAATATTAAAAAAATTACTGCCAAAATATAATTATTTTTTAATACAAAATAAAATATTATTGGTATTAGTATAAAGCGAAAAATTGTTAGAATATTTGGAATATGTTTAAGCATAAAGGTTATCCTCCGTTTTAATTTTATTGCTCATTTGTATTTTTTGCAGAAAATTTTAGTTTATCATCTTTTAAAGAAACAGAAATAGTTTGACCATTAACAAATTCGCCTTTTAGCAATTTATCTGCAATTTCATCTTCTATATATCTTTGTATAGCCCTTCTTAAAGGACGAGCACCATATTTTAAATCAGTTCCCTTCTTTAAGATAAATTGTTTTGCATTTGCTGATAATTGTAAGTTGATATTTTTTTCTTTTAAAGCCTTTCTTGTGTCATCAAGCATTAAATCTACAATTTCCAATAATTCTTTTTCATTTAAAGGATTAAATATTACAATTTCATCTACACGATTTAAGAATTCTGGTCTAAATGTTTCTTTTAGTGAATCAGAAATTTTATATCTACTTGAATTTTCATTTCCAAAACCAATTGTGTTTTGGTTTAAATTAGAGCCCGCATTTGAAGTCATAATTATTATTGTATTTGCAAAGTTTACTGTATTGCCTTGAGAATCAGTTAATTTTCCATCATCTAATACTTGTAATAAAATATTAAATACATCTGGATGAGCTTTTTCAATTTCATCTAGTAAAATTATTGAATATGGTTTTCTTTTAACTTTTTCAGTTAATTGACCAGCATCATCATAACCAACATAACCTGGAGGTGAACCAATCATTTTAGAAACGGAATGACTTTCCATATATTCTGACATATCAAAACGTATAATTGAATCTTCATTGCCAAACATTTCATAAGCTAAAGCTTTTGCAAGTGCAGTTTTTCCAACTCCTGTAGGTCCCACAAAAATGAATGAAGGTGGTCTTTTTGTACTTTGAAGGCCAATACGATTTCTTCTTATTGTTCTTGCAACAGCTGAAACGGCATCATTTTGACCAATAATTTTTCTGTGTAGGTTATCTTCTAAGTGTATCAATTTTTGTGTTTCAGCTTCTGTTATTTTTTTAACAGGTATTTTTGTAGATGATTCTATAACATCTGCTATATCAGCAATTGTAAGTTCTTGAACTTTTAGCCTTGAATTTATTTCGTCTATTCTTGCTCTTATATTGCATTCTTTAGTTTTTAAATCGGCAGCTTTTTTATAATCTTCTATTGAATCGGTTGAAACAGCTTCTTCTTTTTCTGTTTCAATTTCAGAAAGCTCATTTTTTAAGATTTCCAACTCAGCTAAATCTTTATTATTTAGATTAATTCGAGAGCAAGCTTCATCTAATAAATCTATGGCTTTATCTGGTAAAAAACGGTCATGAATGTATTTTTCAGACATTAATACGGTTTGAGTAATAACATCATTTGATATATGCACTTTATGGTAATCTTCATAATATTTTTTTATTCCTTTAAGAATTTCTATTGTATCTTCTACATTTGGTTCATCAATAATAACTGGTTGGAATCTTCTTTCTAGTGCAGAATCTTTTTCTATATACTTCCTGTATTCTTTTAAAGTTGTTGTTCCAATAAGCTGAATTTCTCCATTTGATAAAGCAGGTTTTAAAATGTTTGCTGCATTCATAGAGTGCTCAGCATCTCCAGCACCTATAATATTATGAATTTCATCTATAACTAGTATGATATTAATTGATGACTTGCATTCATCAATTAATGATTTCATTCTTGCTTCAAATTGACCTCTAAATTGAGTTCCTGCAATAATTGCTGTCATATCTAGAAGGTAAACTTCTTTGTTTAAAAGCTTAGCTGGAACCTTTTTCTCAGCAATCTTAATTGCCAAACCTTGCGCAATTGCAGTTTTTCCAACACCTGGCTCTCCAATTAAACATGGGTTATTTTTAGAACGTCTATTTAGAATTTGAATTATTCTTTGTATTTCTTTATTTCTTCCAATTACTTCATCTAGTTCACCTTTTTTTGCCTTGTTAGTAAGATTTGTGCCAAAAGTATCTAGAAATTTTCTCTTTTTATTTTTTGATTTTTTATCTACTTTTACCTTGTTTTTGGATGATGGATTTGTGCTAGAAGCTTGATTTGTATTATCTGCTTCATTTTCATTGTCTCCAAACATATTTGCAAAAATAGAACCTAATGAATTTGAATTTTCACTATTATTTAAGCTAGAAGAAAGATCTTCTACCAAGTGTTCAAATTGATTTGACATATTATTAATTTCATCATCAGATAAATTAGCCTGCCTTTTTAGCATTTCTAAAGGGTTGATACCTCTTTCTTTTGCACAGTTGTAGCATAATCCCTCGACTTCAGTTTTATTATCTTTAATAGAATTAATAAATATTACTGCTGAATTTTTTTTACAAACAGAACATAACATATATAAAAACTCCTTATTATCTAAATTCTATATTATAATATAATACCTCATATTCCGCAGATAGTCAAATTTTATTCATAATTTTTGTACAAGCAACATAAATTTTTTAAAAGAGGAGGTAAATGAATTATTTAAAACAAAATAAAGTGATGTAAGCCAGTAGCTATGCACGATACATTGAATTATTAAAAATAAATTGACAAGATTTAAAAGAAATAGTATAATGAAAGCGTCACTTGAAGGAGGGATAAAACCTTATATGAGAGAAGATGAAAAAGCATCTGTTTCTACTATAAAGATAATTTGCATTACAATAGCTTTAGTTTTATTTTCAAGTATTAGTGTTGTTATGGCAGCAAATTCTAAAGCATCTAATGTAAAAATAATTTTTCCTAATGACTATGAACTTAATATAATAACAGTTAAAACAAAAGTTTCTGATATTTTGAAAGATAATCACATTGTATTGTTGGAAAACGAAGTTGTTACACCTGGTCGAAATGAGCAAATAGGTGATAACAGAACAATTCAGATAACTAAAGTTGAAACTAATGTAGCAAAAGAAATAGATGAAGAAAAAACACTACAGATGAATGATATTAAAGATACTTATTCAACAGTAGTTGAAAAAATTGAAACATTAGAGGTAGAGATACCTTATGAAACAATTACAAAAGATGTTGAAGGAATTGCTGATACGGAAGAAGCAACAACTAGAATTATTCAAGAGGGAGAAAATGGATTAAAAGTTATTACTTATAAAATAACTTATAGGGACGATATTGAAGTAGATAGATTAGTTCTTGAAGAAAAGGTTGTTAAAGAGCCAGTTCAAAAGATAGTACAAGTAAACAAAAAACAAGTTTCAAGAAGTAGTATCGATAGAACAGCTACAGCAACAGTAAATACATCAGCAGTATCACTTGCTCAAAGGGTTGAAAATATGGATCCAAAGGTTGTAACTTTAAATGCATCTGCATATACTGCTTCTACCTGTGGAAAAACAGCAACAGATAGCGGATATGGAGTTACTGCGTCTGGTAAAAAAGCACAAGCTTGGTATACAGTTGCTGCAGGAAAGGGATATGCTGTTGGAACAATAATGTATATTCCATATTTTGCAGATAAGCCAAATGGTGGTTGGTTTGTAGTTCAAGATAGAGGCTCTGCAATATCAAACAACAGAGTTGATGTTTATATGGATACTTACAATGAATGTAAAATTTTTGGTAGAAAAAATTTAGAATGTTATATATATGAATTTTAATAAAACAGAGGCTTTTTAAAGCCTCTGTTTTTAAACGTCGTTATTTGTCGAAAAGTTTTTATTGACACTAATACCAAAATATGGTAATATAGTTTAAATTTTAATTCAAAAAGTTTTTAATCTTAGTTTAATTTCCATAGAATTTAAAAATTCATAAGGAGGAAAAGTGTTAGCAAATGTTAAGAGCATGGCACTTCATGGGCTTGATGGATATTTGATTCAAGTTGAAGTAGATGTTTCTGGAGGATTGCCAGCATGGGATATTGTTCGGATTGGCAGACATTGCTATTAAAGAATCAAAAGAACGTATTAGAGCAGCAATAAAAAATACAGATATAAAATTTCCTAGTAGAAAAATTATTGTAAATCTTGCACCAGCAGACATCAAAAAAGGTGGTACTTTTTTAGATCTTCCAATTGCAATAGGAATATTAGTCGCAACAGAAAATATAGAAAATAATGATTTAGAAAGTACAATATTTATAGGTGAATTGGCATTGGATGGAAAAGTTCATCATGTTAATGGAGTTTTACCAATGTGTATTGAAGCTAAAAAACTTGGTATTAAAAGAATTATTCTGCCAAGAGAAAATGCTAAAGAAGCTTCTATTGTACAAGGCTTAGATATAATTCCCGTTGAGAGTTTAAAACAAACAATTGATTTCTTAAATAATTGTGAAGATATTAAACCAATAGAAACTACAATGCAAGATTTATCACAATCTAACAATTATAATCTAGATTTTTCAGAAGTAAAGGGTCAAGAAAATATCAAAAGAGCATTAGAAGTTGCTGCAGCTGGAGGACATAATTGTTTATTAATAGGTAGTCCAGGTTCTGGAAAAACAATGATGGCAAAAAGGCTTCCATCAATATTACCAGATTTAAGCTTTGAAGAAGCTTTAGAAATAACTAAAATTCATAGTATCGCGGGAAAAATTAAAGATAAGGGCTTGATTACAGAAAGGCCTTTTAGGAATCCTCATCATACAGTGTCTGCAGTTTCATTAGTTGGTGGGGGAAGTATACCTAAACCTGGTGAAATTAGTTTGGCTCACTGTGGGGTTTTGTTTTTAGATGAATTGCCAGAATTCAATAAAAAGACTTTAGAAGTTTTAAGAGGACCATTAGAGGATAGAAAAATAACAATTAGTAGAGTAAATGCAAGCTTAACATATCCTTGTAATTTTATGTTGGTAGCAAGTATGAATCCATGCTGTTGCGGTTATTATGGCTCTTTAGATAAAGAGTGTACCTGTACACCAAATTCTATAAAAAGATATATGAGCAGAATTAGTGGACCATTATTAGATAGAATGGATATTCATATAGAAGTCTCATCAGTTAAATATCAAAAATTAAGTAGCAAAGAGAAGGTTGAAACATCTTTTGAAATAAGAAAAAGAGTAAATAAAGCGAGAAAAATTCAATATAATAGATATAAAAATTATGGAATTTACTCAAATGCAGAATTAACACCAAAACTTATAGAAAAATATTGCAATCTCGATGATAAAAGTATAAAAATTTTAGAAGATGCATTTAAAAAATTGGGATTAAGTGCTAGAGCTCATAGTAGAATTTTAAAGGTTGCCAGAACTATTGCAGATTTAGAAGAGTCGGAAAATATACAAGTTAGTCATTTAGTTGAAGCAATTCAATACAGAACATTAGATAGAAAATTTTTTAATTAAATTATGTTGTATTATATACCGAATTTACTAATTATATTAATGTAGATAAACTGATAACAAGGAGGAATTTTATATTAAAATAATCAATTTAGAAGATGATGAATATCCAGAGTTATTAGCTAAAATAGCAAATCCTCCTAAAGCATTATATGCATTAGGAAATATAAATTTACTTAAGGGTAAAAATTTTGCTATAATTGGTTCTAGAAAGTGCACTGAGTATGGCGAAAGACAAGCTAAAAAATTTTCTAAAGCTTTAACTTTAGGAGGTTTAAATATCGTAAGTGGTATGGCAATTGGAATTGACTCTGCAGCTCATAAATCTTGCTTAAATGCAAATGGAAAAACTATAGCTGTTCTAGGTGGTGGATTTAACAATATTTACCCTAAAGAAAATATAAGGCTGTTTAATAATATTTTAGAACGTGATGGATTAGTTATTAGCGAATATTCCCCAAATGAGAAAGTAAAATATGGTAATTTCCCGGCAAGAAATAGGATAATTAGTGGATTAAGTATAGGGATTTTAGTAGTAGAGGCTGCTTTTAGAAGCGGTACAAGTATTACTGCTAGATTTGCCTTTGAACAAAAAAGAGATATTTTTTGTATACCAAGTAGCATCGAAAGTAATAAAGGTGTTGGAACTGCTAGATTGATACAAAATGGGGCAAAACTTGTGACAACCCCAAATGATATATTAGAAAAATATTCTTTAAACACGTTAGATGAATTTATTGTTGAAAATCCTATAAAAAAGTTACCTCCAATTTATGCGGATACATATAGTTGTATAGATAAAAACGGCAGTAATATTAATATTATTGCAAAAAAAGTTGGCAAACCAATACAGGTGGTTAGTCAAGAATTGTTTATGCTTGAACTTGAAGGCTATGTTGAAAAGCATCCAGGTGGATTTTATGTACAAATATCATGAACTTGGGAAAAAAGGAGAGGAATTGACTTGTTTTTATCTTGAAAGTTTAGGGTATAGAATTTTAAAAAGAAATTTTAGATATATAAATGGTGAAATAGATATTATTGCTGAAGATAATGACGAGCTTGTTTTTATTGAAGTCAAAACAAGAAGTAATAATAGATATGGAGAGCCTTCCGAAAGTATAACAAAAATTAAGAAAAAGCATCTATATAGAACAGCACAATTATATTTGAAAATTAATTGTATGGAAGGAAGATATACAAGATTTGATGTTGTTGAAATATATTTTTATCACAAAAGATATTATATTCATCACATAAAGCAAATAATGTAACAAAAATATCATACAATGCCCTTGTATTGTAAGACTTCATCTTTACAAAATAAGCACAATAAAGTATAATTAATATAAGGTGAAGAAGGATGAAATTAGTATCATGGAATGTTAATGGCTTAAGAGCTATATGGAAAAAAGATTTTGAAAAAATTTTTAAAGCAATAAATGCAGATATTTTTTGTATACAGGAAACAAAAATGCAAGAAGGTCAATTAGATATTAGTTTTAAAGGCTATTTTCAATATTTTAATAGTGCTGTTAGAAAGGGATATTCTGGTACAGCTATTTTTACAAAAAAAGAGCCTATTAATGTTGTATATGGAATTGGAATAGAAGAGCATGATCAAGAAGGAAGAGTTATCACTTTAGAATATGATAATTTTTATATGGTAACTGTATATACTCCAAATTCAAAAAGTGAACTAGAACGTTTGGAATACAGACAAATATGGGAAGATGAATTTAGAAAATATCTTAATAATTTAGATAAGATTAAACCTGTAATTATGTGTGGTGATTTAAATGTTGCACATGAGGAAATTGACTTAAAAAACCCAAAAACAAATAGACAAAATGCTGGATTTACAGATGAAGAAAGGGGAAAATTTACAGAACTTTTAAATGCTGGATTTGTTGATACATTCCGTTATTTATATCCTACTAAAGAAAATGCATATTCTTGGTGGTCTTATAGAATGAGAGCAAGAGAAAAGAATGTTGGATGGAGAATTGATTATTTTGTAGTTTCAGATAGATTAAAAGATAAAATAATTGATGCGAAAATATTAGACCAGATTATGGGCAGTGATCATTGCCCTGTGGAATTAGATATAGAAATGTAATTTTGAAAGGAATGGAAAAAATGGAAAAAAAGAAGTGGAAAGAATGGGTGTATTGGTTTAGTTTAGTGCTTGTTCTTATTATAATATATAAAATGCTTGATAGTTTTTCTGCATTTATGGATGGTTTAAAAAGTGCTATCAATGTGTTAATGCCATTTATTTTTGCAATTTTGATTGCATATATATTATATATACCTGCAAGAAAGATGGAAAACTTATACAAAAAAGCGCCTATAAAATTTATTCAAAATAAGGCAAGAGGTTTTTCAGTTTTAAGTATATATATTATTTTATTTGTAATTATATTTGCTGTTGCAAAATATGTTGTGCCTAATATTACAAATAGTATAAAGGAATTAATTACTAATATACCTGGATATTTTAATAGTGCAATTAATTACTTAAATAATGTTCCTGATAACTCAGTGCTTGCAAGGATTGATTTAAGCAGAGTTACTGAATGGCTAAAATCTATAAATTTATCTAATATTGTAAATTCACAAAATATATCTGGAATGGCCACAAAAGGTATAATCAGTGCAACCAGCTTTATATTTAATTCTTTTGTTGCATTAATTGTTTCAATTTATATTTTACTTGAAAGAAAACAAATATTAGAATTTTTAAAAAGTTTGGCAGGTGCAGTATTTAAAACAGAAACTTATGCAAGAGTTGGAAGATATTTTTCAAAAACAAATGAAATATTTTATAAATTTATTTCAAGTCAAGTATTAGATGCTGTTGTTGTTGGAATATTAATGTCAATTGCTTTAACTATAATGAAAGTTAAATATGGAATTTTATTAGGATTTATGATAGGACTTTTAAATATTATCCCATATTTTGGAGCAATAATAGGTGTTATTGTTGCTGTACTTATTACTATTTTTACAGGGGGAATTGGACAAGCATTGGCATTGGCAATTATAGCTATAATTTTACAACAAATAGATGCTAATATAATAAATCCAAAAATAGTAGGTAATTCATTACAATTAAGCCCTATTTTAATTATCTTTGCAGTAACTGTTGGTGGAGCATATTTTGGTTTCCTTGGTATGCTATTAGCAGTACCTATAATTGCAATTATTAAATTACTAGTTTTAGATTATATAAGATACCGTAAATTAAAGGCTATAAAAAAAGAAAGAAAAGAAAGAGAGAAAGCTAGAAATAAAGAGCAAACTTTTTAATAAATTGTCAATGTTAAGAACGAAAGATTTATTAGATAGGAGTTTATGCAAGTAGAAGAATTTTTAAGAAAAAAGAAAATTAGATTAAATGAACAACAAATGGAAGCTGTTAAAAGTATTAAGGGAAAAACACTACTTTTAGCAGTGCCGGGAAGCGGAAAAACTACTGTTATAGTAACAAGAATTGCTTATATGATTTATGCTTGCAATATTTTACCAGAGAACATATTAACTTTAACATATAGTGTTTCTGCTGCAAGAGATATGAAGTTAAGATATGTAGCTACTTTTGGAGAAGAAAATAGTTTGAATTTTAGAACCATTCACAGTTTTTGTGTAATGGTTCTAAAAGAGTTTGAAAGACAAACTGGGAGAGAAATTTTTAAATTAATTAGAAATCAAAATGAAATTTTGGCAAAAATTTATTTATCTATAAAACGCGAATTTGCAAATGAAATTATTATAAATGAATTGTTAAATCAAATTACATTTTGTATTAATAACATGATTGATTTAGAAGAAATAAAGAAAATAAAAAATACCAATATCGACTTTTACAAAGTTTTTGTTACATATAGGAAATATAAGATTCAAAATAAATTGATGGATTTTGATGATCAATTAAAATATGCTTATGAGATTCTAAAAAAATATCCAATAATTCTTAATAAATTCAAAAAACAATTTGAATATATAAATGTAGATGAGGCTCAAGATACATCAAGACTTCAACATGAAATTATTAGATTAATAGTTCGGAGATAACTTGTTTATGGTAGGAGACGAAGATCAAAGTATTTATGGATTTAGAGCAGCATATCCACAAGCATTATTAAATTTTGAAAAAATATATAAAAATTCAAAAGTATTATTAATGGAAACTAATTATAGAAGTACTCCGGAAATTTTAAATGTGGCAAATCAATTTATAAAACAAAATAAAAATAGAAAGAACAAAGAGATAGTTCCATTTAGGAAAAAAGGTAAAAATATACAATTATTAAAATTAAAGAGTATTGAAGAACAGTATAATTATATTTTGAAAACTGCAAAAAATATAAAGAAAAATGAAACAATGGCTATACTATATAGAAATAATGATTCTGCTATTCCAATAGTCAATATGTTAAATAAAAATAGGATTGATTTTACAATTAAAGAATCTGATTATAGCTTTTTTGACCACTATATTGTTAGTGATATAAAAGATTTTATTAATTTTTATATAGATCAAAATAATATTGAATTATTTAAAAAAATATATTACAAAATTAATTGTGGAATTAGTAAGAAGCATATGGATAGGCTTGAAAAAAGGCTTTTGCAACAAGGGAATTCAAATGCTTTAAGTGGTTTAATATATTTAGATGAAACGGTTTTTTGGCAAAGAAAAAAGTTAAAAAAAATACAAAATGAATTAATTTCCTGGAAAAAGAAAAGCTCATATAAAATATTAAAGTCTATTTTTGAGGATTTGGAATATAAAATTTATTTGAAAAAGAAAAAAGCTGATTCATCGAATAATTTGCAAAAAATAAGTGCTTTATATAGCTTATCAAAGCAAAATCATAAAATAAAGGACTTTTTAGAGTGCTTGAATAAATTAGAGCAGGATACAAAATTTGGAAAACATTCTGGAAGTAATTTAGTTCTTTCAACAATTCATGCAAGTAAAGGCTTAGAATATGACAGAGTATTGATAATTGATGCAATAGATGGAATTATTCCTTGTGTTGACAAAGTAGAAGATGAAAAAGACGAATCATTTATGCAATATGAGGAAGAAGTACGTTTATTTTATGTTGCGTTAACAAGGGCAAAAACAGATTTAGAAGTTATCACATACAAAGAAAGATATGGAGAAAAAGTAGAATTTTCAAAATTTACTGAAAACTTAATATGAAATATTATATAAAATTTTTAATTATTATTTATCATAAATTTCATATTAGTAAAAAACAGGCTTGTAAAAGCTTGTTTTTTTTGCAAATTAATTATATAATGAAAAAGTATTTTTATGAAATTAAGGAGATGAATGATATGCAAATTAGTAAAGACGAAATAATTCATATTGCAAAACTTGCAAACTTAAATTTAACAAATGAAGAAATAGATAAATATACAAATGATATGGAAGATATTTTAAATTTTGCAAATACTGTCAACAATTTGAATACAGATAATGTAGAAGGCGGTACTGGAATTAGTGAAAAAGCTAATGTATTTAGAAAAGATGAGATAGAAAAATCTTATGATAGAGAAGAATTATTAAAAAATGCTCCATCGCAAGATGAAGGAATGTTTAGAATTCCAAAGGTAATAAATTAGACTTTACATTAAAATTAAAAGAGGGAGGATGCAATATGGAATTATATGAATTGACTGTACATGAACTTAAAGATAAATTAGCAAAAAAGGAAATAACTTCTAAACAAATTGTAGAAAGTTATTCAAAAAGAATGGATGAAAAAGAAAAAGATGTCAAAGCTTTTGTAACTGAAACAAAGGAAAATGCGTTAAAAATGGCAGAAGAAATTGATGCAAAAAGAGAAAAAGGAGAAGATGTTTCAGAATTTGCAGGAGTCCCAATTGGAATAAAGGATAATATTTGTACAAAGGGTGTAAAAACAACTTGTAGTTCAAGAATGCTTGAAAATTTTGTGTCACCATATAATGCAACAGTTATAGAAAAATTAGATAATGAAGGAATAATGTCACTTGGAAAATTGAATATGGATGAATTTGCAATGGGGGCTTCAACAGAATATTCATATTTTGGTGCATCAAGAAATCCATGGGATTTGAAAAAAACTCCAGGAGGATCAAGTGGTGGAGCTGCGGCTGCTGTTGCTGCAAATTTTGTACCTTGGGCGTTAGGAAGTGATACAGGTGGTTCAATAAGACAACCTGCTTCATTTTGTGGCATTGTCGGATTAAAGCCAACCTATGGTTTGGTTTCTCGTTATGGCTTAGTCGCTTTTGCTTCTTCATTGGATCAAATTGGACCAATGACAAAAGATGTAACAGATTGTGCAATGCTTTTAAATATAATTGCAGGACATGATAGAAGAGATACAACATCAGAAAATATGCCAAAAAAAGATTATACAAAAAGTCTAGTAAAAGACGTAAAAGGCTTAAAAATTGGATTACCTAAAGAATATTTTGGCGAAGGAATAAATCCAGAAGTAAAAGAAGCTGTTATGGCTGCTGCAAAAAAATATGAAGAAATGGGAGCTATTGTTGAAGAATGTTCAATGAAGGCTACAGATTATGCTTTAGCTACATATTATATAATTGCTTGTGCTGAGGCAAGTTCAAATTTAGGTAGATTTGATGGTATTAGATATGGATACAGAACAGAAAACTTTAATAATTTAAAAGATATTTATCGTAATTCAAGAAGTGAAGGATTCGGAAAAGAAGTTAAACGTAGAATTATTCTAGGTACTTATGTATTAAGTTCTGGATATTACGATGCATATTATAAAAAGGCATTAAAAGTTAGACAAGTTGTTAGAAATGAGTTTTCAAAATTATTTGAAAAATATGATGTGTTATTAACACCAACTTCTCCAACTGTTGCTTTTGATATTGGAACAAGATCAAATAACCCACTTGAAATGTATTTAGCAGATATTTGTACTGTTTCTATTAATATTGGTGGGGTGCCTGCAATGTCAATCCCATGTGGAGTGGATAAACAGGGTATGCCAATTGGTGTTCAATTAATTGGAAAACACTTTGATGAAGAGACACTAATTAGATCTGCTTACACGTATGAACAAGAAATTAAATTTAGAGAAAATTATAAACCAGAGTTATAAAACCTTAATACAGTTGAAAATAACAAATATAGTTCGAGACTTTTTAAGAAAGATTGTTAAATGGGTTAAAGAAATAGGAGGAATAATATAATGGGAGATTATGAATCAGTTATTGGCTTAGAAGTACATAGTGAACTTTCTACAAAAACAAAAATATTTTGTTCATGTCCTACAGAATTTGGTGGAGAGCCTAATACACATTGCTGTCCAGTATGTATGGCGATGCCAGGAACACTTCCAGTTTTAAATGAGAAGGTAGTAGAATATGCCGTAAAAGCTGGAATTGCCACAAATTGTGAAATCGCAAAAGTAAGCAAAAATGATAGAAAAAATTACTTTTATCCAGATTTACCAAAAGCGTACCAGATTTCTCAATTTGATATGCCACTTTGTAAAAATGGATATGTAGAAATTGAAACCTCAAATGGAAAAAAGAAAATTCGTATTGAAAGAATACATATTGAAGAGGACGCTGGAAAGTTAAATCATGATGAATATGGAAGAGGAAGTTTTGTTGATTTAAATAGAGCTGGAGTTCCTTTAATTGAAATAGTTTCAAAACCAGATCTAAGCTCAAAAGAAGAGGTTGAAGCATATTTAAGGAAATTAAAATCAATTCTTGAGTATATTGATGTTTCTGACTGCAAAATGGAACAGGGCTCATTGAGAGCTGATGTTAACGTTTCTGTCCGCAAAAAAGGCGATACAAAACTAGGAACAAGAACGGAAATGAAGAATATGAGTTCTTTTCGTTCTATTAATAGAGCTGTGGCTTATGAAGTTGATAGACAAATTGATATTCTTGAAAATGGCGGAAAAGTTGAACAAAATACGTTAAGATGGGATGATGTATCTGGAAAAACTTTTACAATGAGAGATAAAGAAGATGCACAAGATTATCGTTATTTTCCAGATCCTGATTTAGTTGCAATTAAAATTTCTGATGAATATATTGAAAATATAAAGAAGAATTTACCGGAATTACCTGAAAGTAGAAAAAATAGATATATTGAAGATTTTAAATTACCTGAGTATGATGCAAATATTCTTACTTCTTCAAAATATTTTTCTGATTTATTTGAGGGTGCAACTAAAGTTTGCAATAATCCAAAAATGATTAGCAATTGGATAATGTCTGACATAATAGGGGTATTAAACGATAAAGAACTAGAACCTGAGGATATTCCATTTACTCAAGAAGAATTAGGAGAATTAGCAAATCTTGTTCAAAATGGAACAATAAGTTCTAGTATTGCAAAGAAAGTAATTATTGAATTATTCGAAAAACCAGAAGACCCAAATAAGATTATTAAGGAAAAAGGATGGATTCAAATTTCAGATGAGGGTGAAATTAAAGCTGTCGTAATGAAAGTTTTGGAAGATAATCAACAATCAGTTGCAGATTATAAAGCTGGAAAGGATAAGGCTTTAGGATTTTTAATCGGACAAGCAATGAAGGCAACAAAAGGCAAAGCAAATCCAGGAATGTTGAACAAAATGTTTAAAGATGAATTAAATAAATAAGAACCTACCCCACCTTGTTGTTTCACAATAAAACAAAGAAAACAATGGATTTTATTATTCCATTGTTTTTTGTATTTTATTTGTGGCAATTCCACAAACTATAAATTGTACTGCATAAATTAAACCAGTTTTAAGTAGAATTATGCTAGCTTCATATAAATCATGAGATATGTAATATTTATTGTATAATGTGACAAATATGATTGCGACTAAACATATAGAGAATGAAATTATAAGTCCAATTTTTATCAGTTTTAGAAAAGACTTATCAATCTCAAAAAGATTGTTTAAAAGATTTAACATACTGAAAAACCTCCGATTTTTAATATAACAATGTTTCTATATATAATATAGCATTTAAAATACAAAAAAACAAAGGAAATAAAAGGAAATGGACAAGGGGACGGTTCTCTTGTCCATTCAAAAGGAAAACCTGCCATTATGGCAGGTTTTAAAAAGCTATATTTAAGCTTTTACAGTATTCATTAATTTAGATAATTTTGATTTTTTTCTTGCTGCTGTATTTTTTTTGATTACACCTTTTGAGCAAGCTTGATCTACTTTTCTAGTTGCTACAACAAAAAGATCTTTTGCATCAGCATCTCCATTTGCTACAGCTTTTTCAAATTTTTTTGTTGCAGTTTTATATGCAGATTTAATTTTACTATTTCTTAATGTTTTTTTATCTATAATTTTAACTCTTTTTTTAGCAGATTTAATATTTGGCATTTAATTAGCACCTCCTCTTAGTCCAATTGTAAATTTTGCTTTAAGTATTGTACCACAATTGTAAAAAATATGCAAGCAATAACGAAAAATAAATTACCTGCACGTGAATTTGGTAAATTATAGAGGTAACTTTCGATTATCATATCTAATAATGAAATTTAACTTTAAAACTAACTTTTATTATAAGGCTAACTTCATTATATAGGCTTTTTATTGCTGTGACACAACTAGTGACATTTTCTTTGAATCAGTTGAATAACTTGTTCTCATTAAGATACCATTTGCATTTTTTGCGGAATAAAGAATTGTATTTGTGTTTGATGTTGTATCTGTTTCAAGAGTAAATCCATATTGTTGAGATAGTGCAATATAAGCTTGATATTCTTCTAACTGCAAGTTTAAAACATTTATGGATACACCCTTATCTGTTTCAACAGTGTTACCAATTGTTCCTGCGGTTATTGGTGGAACATATTTCATTAACGAATTATTTTGTGGTACAGCACCTTCAGAAAGAACAACATTTGTATTAGTTGTAGATGCAGTTTCATTTGTTAGACTATTTTCGTTTGATTTTTTTGAGTTATTTGCAAATAAAACTATGCATATAATAATAGCGATAACTGCAATTATAGCTATTAATGAAATTATAATTACTTTTTTATTTTTCAAAATATTTTCCTCCTCTGTAATCAATTTCCAACTAAAATATTATCATGTACGGAAAATTTTTTCAATATGTATTGTAAATTTTTAAAAAAAGTGATAAACTAATTACCAATGGAGAAACCATTGAAGAAGTAAAGTAAGTAAATATCAAAATATGAGACAGAGAAATGGGTTAGAAGCTGAGAGCCTATGCATATTTATTTACTGAAATTTCACTTTGGAGGGACTTGCTAAAATAAAGTAGGCAAGAACGTTTGCAACGTTATAGCTATTTTAAGTGATTAACAAACTTAGTTAATAAATTAGGTGGTACCGCGGAAATATATCCTTTCGTCCTATATAATAGGATGAAAGGTTTTTTTGATGCCATTATTAATAAATAAGGGAGGATTTTGAAAACATGAAGGAAAAAATTGAAGAAATCAAAAAACAGGCAAAAGAAAGCATTGAGAAAGTTACAGATTTAAAGACATTGGACGAAATACGTGTAAAATACTTAGGAAAAAAGGGGGAACTAACAGCAATTCTTAGAGAAATGGGTAAAGTTCCAGCCGAAGAAAGACCTATTATAGGAAGTTTAGTAAATACTGTTAGAGATAATATTGAAGATTTCATTAGCAATACAGAAAAAAAATTAAAGCAAAAAGAACTTGAAGAAAGGTTAAAACATGAAAAAATAGATGTTACGGAGCCGAGCAAAAAACAGGAGATAGGTTCAGTTCACCCAATTACTAGAGTAATTGATGATGTTAAAGAAATCTTTATTGGGCTAGGGTATAAAATTGAAGATGGACCTGAAATTGAAACAGCACATTATAATTTTGATCAATTAAATGCACCAATAGATCACCCTTCTAGAGATATTCAAGATACAATATATATTACAGATTCAATTTTGTTGCGCTCTCAAACTTCACCTGTTCAAGCTAGAGTAATGGAAAAACAAAAACCACCTATTAAAATTATTTGTCCAGGTGCTGTTTATCGTTCAGATTCTGTTGATGCAACGCATTCACCAGTGTTTCACCAAATTGAAGGGCTAGTTATAGATGAAAATATAACAATGGCAGATTTAAAGGGAACTCTTGAGGCTTTTGCTAAAACTTATTTAGGAGAAAATACAAAAGTTCGTTTTAGACCACATCATTTCCCTTTTACAGAACCAAGTGCTGAAGCTGATGTTTCCTGCTTTGTTTGTGGGGGCAAAGGCTGTCGTGTATGTAAGCAAGAAGGTTGGATTGAAATTTTAGGATGCGGAATGGTTCATCCAAATGTATTGACAAACTGTGGAATTGATCCTAAAAAATATTCTGGTTTTGCTTTTGGATTTGGAGTTGAAAGAATAGCAATGGCAAAATATGGAATTGATGATTTGCGTTTATTATATGAAAATGATTTAAGATTTTTAAAACAATTTTAATAGTAGGAGGTTTTATAATGAAAGTAGGTATAGAATGGCTTAAACAATTTTCTGATATTGATGTTTCTTTAAAAGATTTATCTGAAATTCTTACAATGACTGGTTCAAAAGTTGAAGGATATGAATCTAAAGGTGATGATATAAAAAATGTTGTTGTAGGTAAAATTTTAGAAATTGAAAAACATCCTGATGCAGATAAATTAATTGTTACAAAAGTTAATGTTGGAGATGAAATTTTACAGATTGTTACAGGAGCAAAAAATGTAAAAGAAGGAGATATTATTCCAATTGCAAAAATTGGTGCAGAATTACCTGGCGGGACAAAAATAAAAAAAGGAAAACTAAGAGGAGTGGAATCTAATGGAATGATGTGTTCTATTGGAGAATTAAATTTAAAAATCGAAGATTATCCAGATCAAATTGAAGATGGTATCATGATTTTAAATTCTATTTATGAGAAGGATTTAGGAAAAGATATTGTTGATGTGTTAAATCTTAAAGAAGATATAATAGAATTTGAAATTACACCTAATCGACCAGATTGTCTAGCAGTAGAAGGACTGGGAAGGGAAGTAGCTGTTTCTCTTGGTAAGGAATATAAAAATGTTAACAAAAGTCTAAATGACATGAAAGTTCCAAGAAAAGATGAAATAGAAGGGCTAAAGGTTGATATTGAAGCCCCAGATTTGTGTTATAGATATATGGCAAGGGTAATAAAAAATGTTAAAATAGGTCCATCTCCAGAATGGATGAAAAAAAGATTGATGGCATGCGGAGTTAGAAGTATAAATAATATAGTAGACATTACAAATTATGTTATGCTTGAAATGGGCCAACCAATGCATGCATTTGATATAAATTCAATATCAGGAAGAGAAATTACAGTTAGAAGAGCAAAAAAGGGCGAAAAGATTACAACACTTGATGAACAGGAAAGAGAATTAACAGATGAAATGCTAGTTATTGCAGATAACACTAAACCCGTTGCAGTAGCTGGGGTTATGGGTGGAATTAATTCAGGCATAGAAGAAAATACAAATACTGTAGTATTTGAATCTGCTATTTTCAAACGTGGCAGTGTTAGATTAACAGCTAAACAATTAGGATTAAGAACAGAGGCATCTAGTAGATATGAAAAGGGATTGCCTCAGGAAAATGCAGAAAGAGCCATAAATAGAGCAGTTCAACTTGCTGAAGAATTAGGCGCAGGTAAAGCAGTTGATGCAGTAATAGATGTATATCCTACAAAACAAAAAATACAAAAAGTTGAATTTAATCCTGAACGTATAAATAAGTTATTAGGTATTAATTTATCTAGAGATGAAATGGTAGAAATACTAAATAAATTAGAGATTAAAGTTGATGGAAATTATTGTATTCCACCTTATTATCGCCAAGATATAGAGCAATGTGCAGATGTTGCTGAAGAAATTTTAAGAATTTATGGTTATGATAAATTAGGAAGCACTTTAATAAATGCTGAAACAACTTTAGGTGCAAGAACTGAAATTCAAAAATTAAGTGATAAAATACAAGAAATGTTAGTTTCAAATGGATTTTCCGAGGTATATACTTATGGATTTATTAATCCTGAAGAGCTTGAAAAAGTAAACATCCATAAAGGAAATAAATTATATGATTATACAATAAAGATTAAAAATCCATTGAGTGTTGATTATTCAATAATGAAAACAACTGTTGTCCCTACTATGATGAAAGTAGTTGCTTCAAATATTGCAAAAAAGAATACTGAACTTATGTTGTTTGAGCATGGGAAAGTATATCAAGATACAAATGAATTTATAGAAAAAGAGGAACTTCCTATAGAAACAAATATTGTAACACTTGCTTTGACAGGAAAAAATGTTGATTTTTATACATTGAAGGGTTTTGTAGAAAATGTATTAGAAGTTTCAAATATTGCACGTTATGATGTAGTTTCAGATAGTGAAGAATCTTGCTATCACCCTGGAAGAACTGCTAAAATAATGATAGGAAATGATTCAATTGCAGTATTGGGTCAAATTCATCCATATGTACAAGCAAATTATGAAGTAAATATGCCAATATATATGGCAGAAATTAACTTTGATAAGCTTACAAAATATGCTAGAAAAGAGAAAAAATATATTCCAATTCCAAAATTCCCTGCTGTAGAAAGAGATATTGCTTTAACTGTAGATGAGGAAATTGAAGTTGCACAAATAGAGAAGGCAATCAAATCTAAAGGAAAGAAAATATTAGAAAGTATGGAAGTCTTTGATATATATAGAAGCCCTAAATTAGGCTTAAATAAAAAGAGCATAGCAATAGCATTAAAATTTAGATCAAAAGATAGAACATTGACTGAAGAAGAAATAAATTCAGTTATGGAACAAATTTTAGATGAGCTTGCTAAAATAGGAGCGGAGTTAAGAAAATAATTATATATGTTTTTTTTACTCAAATTTTCTATGATTTACTAAAATAGAATTCAACAAAAAATGTTGAATTCTATTTTTTTTTGTGTTATCATTTATTTGTTATTGAAGAATTCAGTAAAAAGGAGATTGATAACTTATGAAAAAAGATGAAATTATAAAAAAGATAGTAGCTGTAGTTGTTATACTTTCAATGCTTGGAGGTTCAGCATATACACTTTTATATATGTTATTTAACGGCTAAAAATTAGCTTTCTAGAAAGGAAGGCGATGTTATGTTAGAAAATTTTGGAAAAATATTTAGTAACTTTTATGAACAAGATGTGCAAGCATATTTAATATCTCTTTATCAATATCCAATCAAATTAATATTGTTAATAATAGATCTCACAATTGTGATTTATTTAGGATACAAACTCTTGCAAATTGTTGAGCATACAAGAGCCTGGCAATTATTTAAAGGAATTGTATTTTTAATAATTGCAGATGCTTTAAGTGGTTTATTCCATTTAAATATTTTACATTTTATATTAGATTCATTAATGACTTATGGTGTTTTAATTTTGATTGTAATTTTTC
Source organism: uncultured Lachnospiraceae bacterium (assembly GCA_964489885.1). Taxonomy (GTDB): domain Bacteria; phylum Bacillota; class Clostridia; order TANB77; family CAG-508; genus CAKOTZ01. The sequence continues at coordinate 118,714 of CAZAZX010000002.1, forward strand.
AACCAGAGCTTAGAAGAGCTTTAGAGCAACTTGGAACAAGTAAACTTACAAGGTTTTTTGGAATTGATAAAGATATTGCGACAAAAACAAAAGAAGATATTTATAAAGTTGTAATCGCAGCAACAGAACTTTCAAAAACTAAAACTGGTGGTTTGATTGTATTTGAAAGGGATATTGAAATTAAGGACATTATTAGCTCTGGAGTAGAGCTTAATGCTGAAATTTCACCACAATTATTGGTAAATATTTTTACGCCAAACACTCCACTTCATGATGGAGCAGTTATAATTAGTGAAAATAAAATTAAGGCAGCAGCTTGTATGCTTCCTTTAGCTGATGATAAGGACATTGCAAGAGAACTTGGAACAAGGCACCGTTCAGCGATTGGTATGTCAAAGGAAACTGATAGTATCGTTGTGGTTGTTTCAGAAGAAACTGGTAAAATATCTGTTGCAAAAGATGGAACTCTTATTGCTGATGTAAAAGAAGAAGCATTGAAGAAAATTTTAATTAAAAATATTGTAACAAAGAGACTTGAACAACCATCAAAAATGAAAAATAAATTTAATTCAAAAAATAAAACTGAGGAAACAACTAAATGAGAAACATTAAAAAATATAACAACAAAGGAAGATACAATGAATTATATAGATATTACAGAAAAAATGTATAATAATGCAAAGCCTAATAAAGGATTAGTAAAAAAGCAGAACTATTTTGAAGATAATGGAAAGCAATATAAAATAGATGGACATAATGTTGTTTATAAACATGATGAAAGAGAATTTGAAGTAGCAAGATTATTAAATAAAACTTTTGGTGGAAATGTAAAAATATTACCAAATATAAATTATCCGCAAGGAATAAAAAGTCCAGATTATCTATATAAAGGGGAAAAAACTGATTTAAAAAGAATTATTAGTAAAAGAATAAATGATTGTGTAAAAACAGTGTTAAAAGGCAAAGAAAAACAAGCTAATAATTTTATTATTGATAATACGGCTCATAGTGTAAGCAATGAAGATATAATAAAGCAAATAAAAGAAATATATAATTCAGATGGTTTTGTATGGATAGACAAAATATATTTACTAGATAAAGATAAATTCATAAAAATATTTAAAAGAAAATAAAAAAGTGAGACTGCTCTGCACCCACAAGGGGTACAAAACAGTCTCTAATAATATATTATTAACTTAATAATACAATAAATTAAGTTAATAATCAATAGTTTATTCAAAAAAAATAAAAATATTCATAAATCTATAAAAATCTTAAAACAGAACGGAGAACAGGATTTGAGAAACATTAAATTAATAATAGAATACGATGGAAAAGGCTTCAATGGCTGGCAAAAACAACCTGATAAATTGAATATACAAGGAGAAATTGAGCAAGCTATTAAACATATTTCAGGAGAAGAAGTAAATTTAACAGCATCTGGTAGAACAGATGCTGGTGTTCATTCTATAGGGCAAACTGCTAATTTTAAAACAGAATGTAACATTCCAATAGAAAAAATTCCTTATGCAATTAATTCACAATTAAAAAAGAGCATTAGAATAAAATCTGCTGAAGAAGTTGATGAGAATTTTCATGCAAGATATAATTGTAAAGGAAAAAAATACAGATATATTATAAATAACAGTCAACAGGGAAGTGCAATATATAGAGGATTAGAGTTTCATGAATCAATGCCGTTAAATGTAGAAGATATGAAAAAGGCTGCACAATTTTTTGTTGGCACACATGATTTTGCTGGATTTAAGGCTAGTGGTACAAGCAAAAAAAATAGTGTTAGAACTATTTTTAAGGCAGAAGTGAAAGAAGTAGGAGAAAGAATATATATTGAATTAACAGGAAGTGGCTTTTTATATAATATGGTTAGAATAATTTCGGGTACTTTATTAGATGTTGGTTTACGGAAAAATTAAACCAGAACAAATTCCTGAAATAATAGAGGCAAAAAATAGAAAACTAGGAGGAAGAACATTACCACCTCAAGGATTATACTTAGTGGAAGTTTATTATTAATTTTTCTATTGAAAATAATTGATTTTTTTATTTATATATGCTAGAATATTTAAGAATTGAATAAAATAAGCATTGGAGGAAATAAAATGGAGATAATAAAATATATACTTGGGGTAATTTATATTTTAGTATGTTTAACAATTATTATATTAACATTATTACAAAAGAAGGGACAGGAAGGTCTTTCTGGCGCAATAGTTGGTACAGCAACAGCAGCAGGAGCTGGAAACTTCTATGAAAAAAATAAGGGCAGAACTAAAGAGGGCTCTATGAAAAGATGGACTGTTATTATGGGAATTGTTTTTGCTATTTTAACTATAGTGTTAGGAATAGTATATGTTATAAAATAAGGGAGGGAATATTTTAAATATGAAAATATTACATCCAAATCAAGATGAATTTACTAGTTTAATAAAGGAAAATAAGTTATCAGTTGTTGATTTTTTTGCAACATGGTGTGGCCCTTGTAAAATGTTTGGACCAATATTAGAAAGTGTTGCAGGTGAGTATACTGAAGGAGTTAATTTTGCAAAAGTTGATATAGATGAAAATCAAGAATTAACAATTGATAACAACATTCAAGCAGTACCTACAATAGTTTTTTATAAAAATGGAATTGAATTGAAAAGGGTAACTGGATTGATGAGTGCAGATGAATTAAGAAATACAATTGAAGAAAACAAGTAAAATCTATTTTAAAAGACGCCGTTGTTGGCGTCTTTTTTCGATTCTAAAACCCCCAGATAGTCTGGAGGTTATTTATTCAATATCAAATTAAGATTAGCTTTTTTTGTATGTATCTCTAGAAATTTCAATTTTATCTATTTGATTTCCATTTAAGTATCTATATTTATAAGTTACTGACTTTATGTTATTTGAATTGGATTTCAATATAATTGGTTGTATTTTTATTTCATATTCTATATCTTCTTTTATACCCAATATTTCTATTTTAGCAATTCCATTACTTACTTCTGAAACGATTTTTATTGGATAATTTCGTGAATTTTTAAATTTAAAATCTTGACTACCATATACAACTGTCGCATCAAGCCCAGCTTTTAAATAAGAAGGTACAAACTGATGATTTCTCCTTTCAGTTACTTCTAAATTAGCATATAGTACTGCATTATATAAAGTAGATGATATTTGACATATACCTCCTCCAATTCCATCTACAACTTGTCCGTTTGAAAATATTTTTCCATTTTTATATCCAGTTGCGGTTGTTCTTGGACCCAATGTCTTATTATATGAAAATTCTTCACCCGGCATTAAAACTATTCCGTTTATTTTGCTAGATGCTATTTTTAAATTTGTAGTTCTGCTTTTATCTGACGAATGATATTTTGTGCTAAAACTTGATAACATATCCGGAAAGGCCTCTGTTCCAATTTGATTTTTTGTAAATTCTGGTATTGTATATTTAAGTTTTATTATATATTGCTCTTGATATTCTTGTAACATTTGCTTAACTTTATTTACATCAAAATCCACACCAATTACTTCTGGATGTATTACGAAAGGATCCTTAGTATAATAGGCATTTTGAGGTTCTACATATATTAATTCATGAAATTTATCAACATCTATTGAAGAGGGTTGTACTACATCTACTGGGATTTGAATATTTTTTTCATTTTCACCTTTTTTTAAGATTGCTTCTATTAGTGCATCATTTAATTTTTCTTTGTTTATTAAAGTTCCTTGTTTTCCTGGATTTAATATAATATTACCATTTTCAATATAATAAGTAGGTTGTTGTACTACAGTTGGTAATTGGGGCTCAAGTTCTGCAATAATTGTATTAAGTTTTTCACTATTATAATTATATGTTAAGTTTATATCTATCTTATTAAAACAAGTTTTTATTATTTTATAATTATTTTCTATAATACCATTTTCTCTGCCTTTTTGATACGCACTTTTTACTGCTTCATTTATATTATATTCAAAGTCAATTTGCTCTGGCTTTATAGACGAAGTAAATCCTTCATATTGTAAGATTATTTCATTTTTTAATTCTTTATTCAAAACTTCTTCTATTTTTTTTACTGCTTCTTCCTGTGTTAAACCGCCTACATCAATTTCTCTAATGGATACTCCAGGTATTATTTTATTACCTTTAATATAAAAAAGTGAAAAAGCTGTTAAAAACATCCCTATCATGGCAAACAAAATTAGTACAGTTATTACTATAAGTTTTACTTTCGTTTTTTGTGGACTTTTTACTTGTTCTGTATATTCTTCATTTTTAATTATTTCTATTGCTTGCATTTTTTCCTCTTAATTTTATAAAATTCGATATTTTTTATTGTAAAACAACAAGATTCTTATAATTAAATATTAACATAACTTTTAATTTTTTACAATAAAATTTCTATACTTTAATAGTGTCAATTTTTGGGGTGAAAATTTTATAAAATTTATATTTATAGCCAATACTCTTTTATAAAAAAATAAAAGAGTATTGGCAAATATTTTGCTTTGCCAATCAAATTGGGACGGAGGATTTTTGCTAATTTTATTTATATACAATAATCTGTTTTTTGCAAAAATTACTTGCTTTTTTAACACAAACTATATATAATCTTTTTGGAGTTGAGAGAAGCAGAATGTGGCGTGTCGTTATCCTACTTTGAGAGGAGGCGGTGCGTATGTTATTAGAACAAGTTTATTTACAAATTATGTACATACTATTTATAGAACTTGCAATAGTAACTGTTGTCGCTATTGCTTTATTTGTAGCATTGGTTGTTACAATAAGAAGAATAGACAGCAAAAAAAACACATCTCTGCCTGGCCGTTAGAGATGTATTTATTAAAATAATATATTACGACCGCCACATTTCTGTGGTATCTCACTCTTATTTATAATTATTATACAAGAATACAATAGAAATGTCAAATAATTTTAAAAATGGGATAGTGTCAATTTTTGAGGTGGAAATTTTATAAGATTTATAAAAGAGTGAGCAAATTGGGACGGAGGATTTTTGCTAATTTCTAATTAGCAAAAATCCTCCGTCCCAATTTGCTCACTTACTCTAAGACTCTGTTGTTGGCGTATTTTTCTATTGCTTTTTTATTTTTGGCTTTGAAATTAATGCAGCTATATATCCAAAGAAAACTGCTGCAGCGATTCCTCCTGCAGAATTTGAAATTCCCCCTGTGAATGCACCAATAAATCCATATTTGTCAACATCTTCGATAGCACCTTTAGCAAGGTTACTTCCAAAACCAGTTAGTGGAACTGTAGCACCACTTCCAGCAAAATCTATAATATATTGATAAATTCCAAGACCACCAAGTATTGCTCCAACGGTCACATAGATAACAAGTATTTTGGCTGGCGTAAGCTTTGTTTTGTCTATTAATATTTGACCGATTATACAGAATATTCCACCTATTATAAAGGCTTTTAAAAGCATCATATAATCTAATTGATTAAAAAAATCCATACTAAATCCTTTCCTTTAAATTTCTATACTAATTGCATGAGCAATTCCTGGAATTGTTTCACCTTGTTGGGTTGTTGTCGAATTTGTTAAAGCACCAGTAGCAATTAATAATACTCTTTTAAGTTTTTTTGCTTTTAATTGCTTATAAATATAGCCTGAAAATACTGTAGCAATACAGGCACATCCTGAGCCGCCAGAATGTGTATCCTGTTTTTCTTTATCAAAAATTAATACTCCACAATCATTATAATTAGATTTTATATTATATCCTTCTGATTCTGCTAATTCAATTAAAATATCTTTTCCAACATATCCTAAATCTCCTGTAAATATTGCATCATAATAATTGGGACTTCTTCCAGTATCTTTAAAATGTGTTATGAGAGTATCTAATGCTGCAGGGGCCATTGCAGCACCCATATTATTTGAATCTTTGATTCCCATATCAACAATTTTTCCTGGAGTTACGTTAGTTATAAATGGACCATTACCGATTTTTTGAAATTATGGCACAACCACTGCCTGTAACTGTCCATTGTGCACTTTGTGGTCTTTGATTCCCAAGTTCAAGTGGAAAACGAAACTGCTTTTCGGCACTACAGAAATGGCTTGATACAGCACAAAGTATATTTTTGCTACCAGTTCCCTCAGCAAAAATAGAACCTAAAATTAAACTTTCAACGAACGTTGAACATGCACCAAATACACCAAAAAAAGGAAGATTTATTTCTCTAAGGCCAAAGCTTGAAGATATGCATTGATTTAATAAATCACCTGCAAAACAATAATCAATATCGTGCAATGGAATTTTGGATTTGCTAATAACTAAATTAGTAGCTTCTTTAATCATTTTGCTTTCAGCCTTTTCCCATGAACTTTCACCACAGAATTCGTCATCTAAGCATTTATCAAAATAACTTGCAAGAGGACCATTTGATTCTTTTGGTCCAACAATGCTTGCAACTTCAGAAATTGATGGTGGACTATCAAATTTTATTGATTGTAAACCAATTTTTTTCATTAAAAAAACTCCTCGTATAATATGTTTATAAGGTTTATTTAATATAAATTTTATAAACATA
>CAZAZX010000003.1:0-111760 GCA_964489885.1 uncultured Lachnospiraceae bacterium
TATTAATATATCTAATCCTTCAGCCGTAAGAGTTGCAGCATCTACAACTGTGGGTACTCCTATTACTATAACTGGCACACCCAAAGTATCTTTGCTTAACTCTTTTCTTTTATTTCCAACACCTGCACCAGGTGATACTCCTGTATCTGCGATTTGTAATGTATTACTTATTCTTTCTATGCTAGTAGAAGCTAAACTATCAATTGCAATAATTAGTTTTGGATGAATATTATCAACAATACCTTTTAAAATTTCTTGTGTTTCCATTCCAGTAGTTCCTAAAACACCTGGGGAAATAGCACTAACCGGTCTAGTATTTGGCTCTAATACTTCTGGAACATATTTTAGCAAGTGTCTTGTAACATCAATACTATTTATTACTTTAGGTCCCAAAGCATCTGGTGTAACGTGCATATTTCCTAAACCTACAACTAAAATATCATCAATATCTGACACATAATTTGAATATATTTTTTTTAGCTCGTCACAAACACAATTAGCAGCCTTATCTATTTCTTCATTTTGTGCCAAATGCAAATTTTTTATATCAATTGTAATATATGTTCCAATTGGCTTTCCTAAAGCCTTTGCTCCCTCAATCTCCTTAATTTTTACTCTTGTAATTTTCATATTTTCTCTTTCATCATATTCTGTATCTATTCCAGGAATTTCATTTTCCATTTTATTTGCTTTTTTATAAATTTCTCTTCTTTCATCTGCTAAATCTGTTCTAAAATTATACATAAAAAAACCTCCAATTTATATAAGTTATTTTATATAAATTGGAGATTTTTATACAACATATTTAATTTATTGTATATAAATGCAAGGATCTACATTTTCGTTATTTTTTAAAATTTCAAAATGCAAATGTTCTGTATCAGTTACTTCAAAAGTTGCTGTATTTCCTACAGTTCCTATTGTTTGTCCACTAGTAACCTCTTCACCTTCAGTTACAAACTCTGCTGTTAAAAGATTAGAATAAACTGTTTTAAATCCATTTTGATGTTCAATAACAACTGTTAATCCATACCTTGGATCATTTTTTATAGCACTAACTCTTCCATCTGCTGCTGCTTTTACAACACTTGTTTTTTCAGCTTTTATATCAACACCTGGATGAGTTATCCACTCTTTAAGTGTATCAGAATATACTAACTTATCTTTGGCATATTCTTTTATTATTTCTCCTTCAACTGGTTTTACAAAAACAGGATCTTTCTCCTCTACTTTTGTTGATGTTTGAACATTGTTTTCAGTTTCGTTTACATTTTTTTCTTTATTGCTTTTAGATAAACTGTTATCTTTTTTTGAGCTTATTTCATTTTTTGGTGATTGCTTAGTAACAACTGTATTTTCAGTTTTTATTGAATTAGTTACAGTGCTTAAATTGTTTGCAGCCTCATTTACACTTTTTCCAATTGAAATACTTGTTTCTTGTGTCGAATTAAAATTATTTGAAATTTCATTGTTTGGAACTAAACCATCTATTTTAGCTGTACTAAATTGACTTTCTTCTTTTGCAGGTCCACCATTTAACAAAATATAAAAAGCAATACAAGCAAGTAAAACAATTATACATAAAGAACCAATTCCATAAAACAGCGTTTTTTTACTACTTTCTTGCCCAAAATCATTATTTCTTCCCATTTTAACCTCCTAAAATATCTATGTTACTTACAGCAACAAACATTTTTCATATATTAGGAGTATTACCCAAAACTTGTAAAATATACAAATTATTTAATATTTATATATAAAGTTTAATACTGACTTACTTCTACATTTTGATAAAAATGTTTAATTATTTCTTCATAGTTTTTTCCCTGTTTTGCTAAGCTATCACTTCCTGTTTGACTAAGACCAACTCCATGTCCATATCCTTTAACATAAAATTTGGCAATACCATTATTTACCTCTACCTGAAAATTTGTAGACTTTAATCCAAAAGTTGTTCTTGCTTCCACTCCAGATATATTTACATTGCCTATTTTTAAGGTTTTAACTCTTCCAGTTTCAGTATATTCAACAATTTTTATGTCATCGCCTTTATTTAAATCAATTTTAATGTCACTATATTTTGGCTTTAATTTATCAATAATATCGTTTTCTGTTAATTCAACTTCAGATGAATATTGAGCATAATTTTCTTCTCCAGATGTTTCAACACTTTGTAAATATGGAAAATTGCTACCTCCCCATACATTTATTGGAATTTCAGTTCTTCCACCACTATTAGAATGAAAAAAGGCATTTATAGGTTCTCCATTATAAGTAATAATTTTTCCAACTGTCGAGTTCACTGCTTCTAAAATTTTATTCCAATTTTCTTCTCTTTTGCTTTCATCCCACTTGTTCATCCTATCTTCCTTAGAAATCCAAGCTTGACAACATTTGGAATCATCACAAATATTAGCTATTCCATGTTTTTGTGGGCTATGAATTATTTTATATAAAGTATATGTTCTCGCAACAATTGCTTGTGCTTTTAAAGCTTCAATATCATATTCAGCAGGCATTTCTGCAGAAACAACACCGAAGTAAATACTCATCAAGATTTAAAGTTTCAACTTGATTTGTACTTTTATGTAAGAGCTTTATGGTATTAAAGTCTTTATAATTATACTGAACAATACTTGAAGCTTCAACCTCGTTTAATAAATTTTGACTTGAAACTTCCTCTGATTTAAAAGATTTTGTAAAAATTAATGGAATTAAAAAGCAAAATAAAATTAAAAAGAGAAAATAAACTAATATTCTTTTCAATTATTCCTCCTTATGATGGACAATACTATCCCATTTATCCAATTAATTTAACTTTCATTTTATCCAATACCCTTCTTTCAATTCTAGATACCTGAACTTGAGTAATTCCAAGTATTTTTGCCACTTCTGTTTGAGTTTCTTCCTTAAAATATCTAAGCATAATAATTTCTTTTTCTCTATTATCTAGCTTATCAATCAATTGTTTAATACATAGTTTATCAACAATATTACTGGCTTCATCTGTTTCCGAACTTAATTTATCCAGTATACTTGTTTTACACTCTTCATTATCATTCGAATATGCATCAGCTTGAATTGATTCAATTTTCTTTGTTGAATCTAAAGCAACAGCAATTTCTTCTTTTGTTACATTTAATATTTCTGCAAGTTCAATAATTCCAACATTCCTACCTTCTTTTATTAAATATTCATTTTGTACAATTTTTATTCTGTTTGCAAGTTCTTTTATACTTCTGCTAACTCTAATTGGACCATCATCTCTTATAAATCTTTTTATTTCTCCTAATATATATGGTACAGCATATGTTGACATTTTAACATCAAAAGAAGTATCAAACCTCTTTATTGCTTTAATAAATCCCATACAGCCTATTTGATACAAATCCTCAGTTTCATATCCTCTTCCTTCAAATCGTTTCACAATGCTCCATGTCAAAGCATTATTTATATGTAATATCCTTTCCATTGCTATTTTATCTCCATGCTGAGCTCGAACAATATCTTCTGTTTTAGTTTCATACATAAATTGTTCTCCTCTTTGTTCAAACTTTTATGATTTCATTGAAGTAAATTCCTCAATTGGAGCATATTTTTTTATGTTTTTTCTCATTGTAACTTTAGTACCAATACCTAATATAGATTCAATTTTCATCTCATCCATAAAGCTTTCCATTATTGTAATTCCCATCCCTGATCTTTCTAAATTCGGTTTTGATGTATACAACGGTTCTCTCGCTTTTTCTATATTATCTATTCCTTTTCCATTATCTGAAATTTCAATTTGAATCCCACCAGAATAGATTTTTGCTATAATTTTTATTATTCCCTCTTTGTCTTCATATCCATGAATAATACAGTTAGTAACAGCTTCAGAAACCGCAGTTTTAATATCTGCCAATTCTTCTATTGTAGGATCTAATTGTGCTGCAAAAGATGCAACAGTTATTCTTGCAAATGCTTCATTAGACGATTTACTTACAAATTCCAATTTCATCTCATTTTCAAATAAATCTTTCAAATTTAATTCACTCCTGTTCTAATTTTTTATTGCATCATTTTTTATTGGTATAATTTTTTGAAGTCCTGACATTTTAAAAATTTTTTCCAAATTCTCATTTATATTTTCTATAAATAGTTGTCCTCCAATCATTTTTACTAACTTAAATCTTCCAACTACCATTCCAATCCCTGAACTGTCCATAAAAGATACTTTATTAAAATCAAGTATAACTTTTTTAGGCATATATCTTTGAATTTCATAGTCTGCTTTCCTCCTTATTTTTTCTGTTGTATAGTGATCAATTTCTTCAGTAATTTCTATAAACAGTAGCTTGTCCTTTGGATCATACTTAGTATTCATTTTTTACCCCCTTCACATAGTTATTTTATACTATTTTTGGTAAATTTTTCCTGCAAAGAAAAATAGGAAGTTATGTCGTTTTTCGACATAACTTCCTATTTTTAAGAATTATTACTTTTTACTATTGAATTGTATTCATATTAATTACAGCACCCGTTGTTCCACCTGAAGTAGGATTTACCTCATCTATAGTTGCAGCATTAACAGATATTGAATCAGTACCACTAGTATTAGTTGTATTTTGATCTGTTGAAGGTCTTTCCTCAATAACATTTCCTGTTGTTTGAGTAGAAGTACCTGTGTCATTACCACTCATTTTTAAATATTCTTCTAAAGATAATGTTTGTCCATTATATTCTAAATATACCTTTTTTTCTCCTAAATTAGTTATAGCATAAATTTTATCAAATGCTACAGGAGCGATAAATTTACCAGTTGAATTTACTATTCCATATTTATTATTTTTACAGGTAACTATACCCTCTATTGAATCTATAGTTAATAAATTTTCTCCTTTGGCATCTTTTTTAGCACCATTGATGTATCCTAAACTATCATAAGCAACATCAACAATAACATTTCCATTTTTATCAATTAATCCCCATTGATTGTCTTTCATAACTGGAATACAATTATCAAATAAAAACATACTATTTGTTATTCCATTACTTGGGAATAAAGTAGAATCTATTCCTATTTGATTATATTCTATATAAACTATCCTTTTTCCGTTCTTATCTAAGACACCACATAAATTATTATTTTTTACATAATATAATCTTGTATCATTATCTAATACTTTTATTTCGTCATATTCTGGTGCAATTTTTTGAGAACCTTCATTTGAGAATATTCCACATTTTTTTCCTGTTGTTACATAAAAATCATTTGCAACTTCAATATATTCTATTTTATCATATTTAAGTCCGATTATTTGTTTATTATCTTTTGTAATTACTCCATAAATAAACTTATCTTTACTTTCTTGTCTTTTTACAACAAGCATATCATGTAATATCGCTTTTTGACTTTTATATTCACTATCTAAGCCAGAAAATCCATAATTATTAATAACCGTAGGTTCAATAACTGAAACCAAATATGGTAATGTTGAAATTGTAATTAAATTTCTTTCTTTATTATAGTTAAATTTAAGGTTGCATGCCATTTGTAAAGAATCTGATGTTACATATAGCTTATCTGATATTGTTTTGACTGGTTCATCTAAATCAAACCAATCATAGTCATGCTTTTCAGCATTGGGATCAACTTTATATAGTTTATTTGATCCTAATTCAAATCCAGCAACTTCTTTTTGATTATTTACATAACATTGACTTTGATCTTCATTTAATTGGTTATAGTCCCCATTGTAATAATCATAGCCTACCATTTTTGCTATATCTTGAATTGATACATAAACTTTGTTTGAATTTGAATCAAAAACAAATAAATTCTCTGGTATATTTGTTCTTTTTTTGTCTATAACAAGTTTTAATTGTTTTGATTCAAGATGTGCAAAATACAACATTACAATAAGAACAATAAAAAATATTATTACAGTAAAAATAATTGACCATTTTAATATTTTTTTTATTTTTTCATCATTATTATCCTTTTTTTCTTGTCCAATTAATTCCATTGGCTTTCCCCCTTTAACTATTCTATATATCCATATTGTTTATAAAATTCATCTCGAAAAGATACCAAATTATCATTCTCTATTTCTATTCTAACTCTTTCCATTAATTTCGTCAAGAATCGTAAATTATGAATTGACAAAAGTCTAATGCCCAAAATTTCTTTTGATTTAACTAGATGTCTAATATAAGCTCTTGTATAATTTTTACATGTATAACAATCACAATTTTCATCTAATGGCGAAAAGTCTCTTTCATAAGGTTTATTTCTTATCACAACTTTTCCTTTTGAAGTTAAAGCTGTTCCATTTCTTGCAATTCTAGTAGGCAAAACACAATCACACATATCTATTCCCCTTAAAACAGCTTCTATTAAATAATCTGGTGTTCCAACTCCCATTAAATATCTAGGCTTTTCCTTTGGTAAAAATTGAGTTGTAAATTCTAGCAATTCACACATCAATTCTTTTGGTTCTCCTACACTTAGTCCACCTATAGCATATCCTGGAAAATTCATTTCTACTAAATCCTTAGCAGATTTTTCTCTTAAGTCTTTATACATTCCTCCTTGTACAATTCCAAATAATCCCTGTTTTTCAACATTTTTATGTGCTTTTTTACATCTTGCAGCCCATCTTGTAGTCCTTTCCATTGATTGTTTAGTATAATCATAAGTTGATGGGTATTCAACACATTCATCAAAAGCCATAATTATATCGGCTCCAAGGGCTTCTTCTATTTCCATTACACTTTCTGGAGAAAGAAAATGTGTGCTTCCATCCAAATGAGATTTAAATTCAACACCCTCTTCTGTAATCTTTCTTAAATCTCCTAAGCTAAATACCTGAAATCCACCACTATCTGTTAAAATAGCTCTATCCCAATTCATAAACTTATGTAGACCTCCCGCTTCTTTTACAAGTTCATGACCTGGTCTTAAATATAAATGATAAGTATTTGACAATATAATTTGTGCTTTAACTTCATCTTTTAGTTCTTCTGGAGTCATTGATTTTACAGTTGCTTGTGTACCAACTGGCATAAAAACTGGCGTTTCAATTGTTCCATGAGGTGTATATATTCTTCCTCTTCTTGCTCCTGTTTGTTTGCATTCGTGTATTAATTCATATCTTATTGCTTCCATTAGATTTTCCTTTCTATTATAAAATTAACATTGCATCTCCAAAACTAAAAAATTTATACTTTTCTTCAACAGCTCTATTATATGCCTGCATTATAAAATCTTTTCCTGCTAAGGCTGAAACAAGCATAATAAGAGTTGACTTTGGCAAATGAAAATTTGTAATCAATGCATCAATACATTTGTATTTATAACCAGGATATATAAATATACTTGTATCTGATTCTATTGGTTTTACTCTTCCATTTTCATCTGCTACAGATTCAAGTACTCTGCATGAAGTTGTTCCACATGCAATAACCCTTTTTCCATTTTCTTTTGCCTTGTTAATCTTATCAGCATCTTCTGCTTTAATATAAAAATGTTCTGAGTGCATATCGTGTTCTTCAATATTTTCAACCTTTACAGGTCTAAACGTTCCAATACCAACATGAAGAGTAACATTTGCAATTATAATTCCATTTTCTTCTAATTTTTTTAAAAGCTCTTTTGTAAAGTGTAATCCTGCAGTTGGTGCTGCAGCACTACCTTCATATTTTGCATAAACAGTTTGATACCTATTTTTATCTTTTAAGCTTTCTGTTATATATGGTGGAAGAGGCATTAGTCCTATTTTATCTAATATTTCATTAAAAATTCCATCATATTTGAATTCAACTTTTCTATCTCCATTTGGTAAAACCTCTAGTATAGTAGCCTCTAAAATACCATCTCCAAATATCACCTTTGCACCTTCTTTAAGTCTTCTACCAGGTTTTACCATTACATCCCATATATCATTTTCAATTCTTTTTAATAAAAGAAATTCCACTGATACTTTTGTATCTTCCTTTATTCCATATAATCTTGCTGGAATTACCTTTGTATTATTAATAACTAAGCAATCTCCAGGATTTAAGTAATCTATTATATCCTTAAAAATTTTATCTTCAATTGTTTTATTCTTCCTATCTAACACCATTAATCTAGCTTCATCTCTTTTTTGACTTGGGTGCTGTGCTATCAATTCCTTTGGCAAAAAATAGTCAAATTCTTCAAGTTTCATTTTTTTTCCTTTCCCATTTTTATTATTATAAATGTATATTCTCTATTCCATTTTCTTTAACAACTGTAATTAGATTTATAATATGTTTTATAATTGCTCTAATTTCTTCTATAATATTCTTTGGTTCATTTACAATATCCTTTTTGTATGAAAATTGAAAATCGCTTTCATGAACAGGTTTCATACTATAGCAAACAGAATCTAATCCAATTTGAGTGCCATTGTAATTTATTTTCTTTTGCATATAATCTCTATACCATTCCCTTAAACTATACAAGCCGTCACTTTCATAACCATATTTATTATAATCGTGTAAAGCGGGAATATCGTATCCACTTTCAGTTAAATTTCTTTCAAGTGTGTGTAAAAATTCATGAAGAAATACCTCTTCTGGAAATTGGTTAATTCTTGAATCAAACCTATAAATATAACTATCTTGATTATTCGGTAATCTTATATTGGCAAAACCTATATTGTGGTAATCCATAGCACCTAAACCAATCCAGTCATTTACAGGAATTTCTTCCATCTTTGAAATATCACCCATACGAACAACTATAAATATATGGTCATATTCCTTATTTGTAATATATGAATCAATTAGTGGTTCAACATCTGTTGGATTCACATAGTATTTATTCTCTTCATCATAAGATAAAGAAGTTAATGGTTGGTTTATCTGTATCATATTATAATTTATTTTCATTCTTCCTTCTGAGAATCTTTCACAAGTGTTTTTAAATCTTGCCATATCTTCTTCTATTAATGAAATATCTTTTTCATCTATATTAAATTTATAATTTTTTATAGCTCCATCTACATTAATATTTGCATCTAAATTTTTAATAATAAAGCACGCAAAATTCCATGTAGATGTATTATTGTTATTATTGTTCGTTCCTTCTTCAAAAGTTATATCTGAAAACCATGCAGTTCCAGTTACCTCGTTATCATATCCGCCTAATCTAAATCCTATATTAACTTCTGTTCTGTTCCTAGAGTTAAAATATAAAACTAGTTTTGTCCAATCATTTGTTCCACTAATTGCCTTTGACCTTTCAGTTGTTCCTTCTATTGAAATCTGAGCTCCTCCACCATTGCCACTATCTAGTTTTTGTATATTATCTGTTTTTACAAGGCAAGTTACTTTATATGGAGTGTTTGGAGTTACATTTACAGTTTCAAAAAACATTGCATCATTAAATTCATCTGAGTGAATTTTAAAGCTGGGATAATCACAAGTTGTTATTTTGTTATCCCTTGAAAAATCAGAAATATTTATATTTTTTTCAGCTCTTACAAAATCATTAAAATCGCGTGAATCATAAATTCCATATACTTTTATTAAAACTATAATTGCTATTATAAAAAATACGATTGAACCTATTCTACTTCCATTTTTCATAAAAATTCATCCTTTTCATTGGCATCTATTATCATATTGCTATATATTCTAATCATATAATCTTTGATAAATATTATAACTTTGCAGTATTTTTCTAACATATATATTTGTTTCTTTAAATGGAATGTTTTCTATATCTGAGCCATCTTCTTTTATTATCCCCTTTTCAATCCATTTATTTACATTACCTTTTCCCGCATTATATGCAGCTAGTGCTAACCTTACGTTTCCATTGTATAATTTTAACAAATTTGAGAAATATTTTGTCCCAAATCTTATATTATTTTCTGGATTATATAAATCATAATTTTCTTGTGTGTTCATTTGAAGTTCTTTTGCTATGTCTTCTGCTGTTGCGTCCATTAGTTGCATTAAACCTTTCGCACCGCTTTTTGAATTCGCTTCTTCATTAAAATTACTTTCTGCCTTGATTATAGCATATACATATAACCTATCTACTCCAAACTCCTTTGAATATTTTTCAACTTGTTCTTCATATTTTATTGGGTATATTTTTTCTAATATAATATTATCTATCTTAAATAATTTCATTGTGCCAAACAAAAAAAGTATTATTAGAATTATGCCTAAAAATCTTTTCATTAGTTTTAATCAAAACCTCTCTTATTTTATATTATTTTGCATCATACCAGCTATTTCCAATATTGATATCTACTTTTAAAGGTATACTTAATTTTATAACATTTTCCATGCAGTTTTTCAATATATTTTTCACTTGTTCTGTTTCTTCTATTTTAGTTTCAATTAATAGTTCATCATGAATTTGGAGAACAATTTTTGATTCAAGCTTATTTTCATTTAACTCATTGTAAACTTCTATCATAGCTTTTTTCATTATATCAGCTGCTGTTCCCTGTATTGGAGTATTCATTGCAGCTCTTTGTCCAAACTGTCTTACATTAAAATTATTTGATTGTAGTTCTGGTATATACCTTCTTCTTTTAAATAATGTTTCTACATATCCATTTTCTTTTGCAAATTCAATAATATCATCCATATATTTTTTTATGTTACTATATTTTTCTAAATATTGTTGTATATATTCTTTTGCCTGTTTTCTTGAAACTCCAATTTGCTCTGCCAATCCAAAATCACTAATTCCATAAATTATACCAAAATTTACAGCCTTTGCTTTTGATCTCATTTCAGATGTAACATCTTCTATTAGAACTCCAAACACCTTAGAAGCAACCTGTTTATGAATGTCTTCATTATTGTTAAAAGCCTTTATCATTTCCTCGTCTTGAGCAATATGTGCAAATATTCTCAATTCAATTTGAGAATAATCTCCATCAATAAATGTATATCCTTCTTTTGCCTTAAATACTTTTCTTAAAGGCTTACCAATTTCCATTCTAGTTGGAATATTTTGCATATTTGGTTCTGTTGAACTTATTCTCCCTGTTGCTGTAACTGTTTGATGAAAATTAGAATGTATACGCCCTGTATTTTGATTTATATATGGAACTAATCCCTCTACAAATGTTGAATTTATTTTTGAAACTTGTCTATATTCTAAAATTTTTTCAATTACTGGATGATACTTCTTTAATTTACTTAATGTTTCTACATCAGTTGAATATCCTGTTTTATTTTTCTTTAATACAGGTAATTCAAGTTTATTAAATAATATGTCTCCTAATTGTTTTGGCGAATTAATATTAAATTCAGCATCTGAAAGTTCATAAACCTGTTTTTCTAAATCACGAATTTTTTCTTGCAAAACTTTTCCATAATTCATTAATTCATCTTTATCTATATATATTCCTGTATATTGCATATCTGCTAATACTTCCATAATTGGCATTTCTATTGAATTAAATAAATCATAAGCTTCTATTTTTTTAAGATTATCTATTAGAATATCTTTTAATTTAAAAATACAATATACATTTAATGCATTTTCATAATTAACTTTATTATCGTTTTCACCTTGTCCGTTCAAACAGACTAATTTGTTTTTCTTTATTACTTAAATTATTATTTAAATATGCATTATAGTCTATTTTCAAGTAACTGCCTGCTATTTCTTGCAAAGAATATTGGTTTGAGTTTGAATTCAATAAATATGCAGCAATTTTTATATCTATACTCATATTGTCTGGCTTTATATTAGCTTGTTTTAACAAAATATAGTCTTCTTTTAATCCATAGCCTATTTTAGTTATGAATTTGTTTTCAAAAATCTGTTTTAATTCTTTTGGTATTTCATTATTTATTTTTATCTCATATACTTTGTTATTTGAAAAAATACTAATTTTATTTATTTTTTTATTTACAACTTTTTGGTTTAAATCTTCTATTGTTTCAAAATAATAATAAAATTCTTTCTGCTTTTCTATATTGCTAATAAAACCTTTTAAAAAATTATCCCCAATCTGCTCAATTTCAAATAAATCTTCTATTGTTTTTGTATTTTCTTCATCTAAATTAAATCTTTCTATAAATCTATTAAATCTAAGCTCTCTAAAAGTAGAAAGCACTTCTTGTTTATTCCACTCTTTTTTTTCTAAATCCTTTATTTTAACATCTAGTGGCACATTTTTATTAATTGTTCCCAATGTTTTTGAAAGAATGGCCAAATCTTTATTTTCTACTACTTTTTTCTTTAAAGCTCCTTTAAGGCTATCCTCCCCTTTTTCTACTTTTTCATATAAATTTTCTATTGTATCATATTCTTTTACTAAATTTAATGCTGTTTTTTCTCCAACACCTGGTATTCCTGGAATACAATCAGAACTATCTCCCATTAATCCTTTTACTTCAATTAGTTTTATTGGTTTAATACCATAAACTTCATTAATTTTTTCTATGTTAAAATCTTCCGTTTCCGTTTTTCCGACTTTTGTTCTTGGAATTCTAACAGTAATTTTAGGAGTAATTAATTGAAATGTATCCCTATCTCCTGATAATATTGTAACATCTATATTTTTTTCTTCACCCATTCTAGAAAGGGTACCTAAAATATCATCTGCCTCATAGCTTTCTTTTTCAATTATTGCAATATTCATTTCTCTTAAAAGATTTTTTAGAATTGGCATTTGGCTTGCAAGCTCATCTGGCATACCTTTTCTGTTTGACTTATATCCATCATACATCTTATGCCTAAATGTTGGGCTCTTTAAATCAAATGCAATAGCTAAATAATCTGGATTCAAATCATCTAAATTTTTAAACAATATTGTTAAAAAACCATAAATTGCATTTGTATATGTTCCATCTGCAGTTGATAGCATTTTATTTCCCATAATTCCATAAAAAGCTCTATTTACAATACTATTTCCATCAATTAATAATAGTCTACTCAAAATTATTCTCCTCGCCTTATTTTTTCAATCTCTTCATATCTCTTTATTTTCTGAGTTGTAGTTTTGTTCATCGGCTCATCTGTTATTATAATTTGTTTTATATGTTTATATGTTGGTAAATCTTTATTTATTTGTTTTATATCTTTCCATATTAAATCATTATATTCTTCTTTATTTTTATCTTCAAAATTCTTCTTCATTTCATCTTTGTCATAAACAATTTTTGCAACTAAAACTGTATCAGTTTTATCTTTTTCTCTTGAAAACACCATAGACTCTGATACATAAGGTAATTTATTTATTAAAAGTTCTAATTCTTCTGGATAAACGTTTTTTCCATTTCTTAATACTATAATGTCACTTTTCCTACCTGTTATAAATAGAAAATTATCTTTATCCAAATATCCAAAATCACCTGTTTTAAACCAGCTATTCTCAAAAGCTTCTTTTGTTTTCTTTTCATCTCCATAATATCCAAGCATTATATTAGGCCCTTTAACTAATATTTCTCCAACACCATTTTTATCAGGATCTTTAATTTTCACATTTACATTATCTAAAGGATAACCTGCAGAACCTGGTTTATGCTTTGTTGTACTTTCTGCTACAAGAACTGGAGATGTTTCTGTTAATCCATATCCTTGTATAGAATCAATACCAAAATTATTAAATCCAATAATTGTTTCTTTATCTAAAGAAGCTGCACCATATAAAATTATTCTTAATTTTCCACCAAAATTATCAATTATTGATTTAAATAAAACTCTTCTTAAATCTATATGACATTTTCTTAATATATTTGATAATTTTATTAGTGTATTTACTGCCTTTGTCTTACCCTTATCTGCAATACCCTTATTTATTTTCTTATACATTGTTTCAAGTACAAGAGGAACTGCAACAAAAATACTTACCTGGTATTCTTTTAAATTTTCTCCAATATGCCTTAATCCATCACAAAAAGCTACTGTTGAACCACAAAAAAATCCATATATAATAGTAATACTTGATTCAAATGTATGGTGAATTGGTAAAAAAGATAACAATGTGTCTGATGGTAGCATAGTAAAATGATTTGGATATGCACTAATATTTGAACAAATATTTTTTTGAGAAAGCATAACGATTTTCGCTGCACTTGTAGTACCAGATGTAAACAGCATTATTGACATTGAATTACCGTCAATCTTTACACTATCATATTTTTTATCTCCATTTTCTATAATTTTTTGTCCTTCTTCAATCAAAGAACTAAATTTAATTACATCTCCATCTTCTACATCATCCATACATATTATTGTTCGAAGCTTATTTGAATTATCTTTTTTAATTTTTTTAAATATATCTAAATGCTTTTTGTCTAAAATAACGGCTTCCACTTCACTTCTTTCAACTAATGAAATAATTTCATTTTCTGGTAATAATTTATCCATTGGAGCAATTACTTTTCCACTACAATTTACTGCAAAATAGCTTATTACCCATTCGTATCTATTATCAGAAATTAACGCAACTCTTTTAAAATCTATTTTTGAATTCAAAAATGAAGTTGCTAAAGCCTTAATATCTCTGCCAACTTGTCCATAAGTTTTTTCTATGTATTTTGGAGGCTTTACAGCTATATTTTCTTTGTATTTATATGCAATATTATTTTTATATTTTTCAGTTGAATATTCTACCAATTCTCTATAATTATTAAATAAAGGTATTTCCTTTTCCATACACACAATCCTTTTTATAAATTTCAGCTAAAAGCTAATACTTGTATCATATAACAAATATGCGAAATTTTCAAGTATTTTACTCTAACTGATAACAAAACCATAAAAATAGTTCTATAACTTTCATAAAAGCAATGGTATCATGCTCATACAAAAATTATAGAACTAATTTTTTTATTCATTTGTTTTTATCTCACCTGTTTTTATCTCATCATTTAAATATTTATTTGTTTTATAGAAGTTATATCTTTCTCTTGCAAGTGCAGTGTAATATGCCTTTAATCTTTCTGAATTTTCACTTACATTTACTTCATCACTTTCATCGGTTGATGAAACCATACAATAATAGCAAGGTCCATATTCATGCATATTATAATAATATTTCTTATCAGTTGTCACTCCATTACCATTTTTATCTGTTTTAATTGCTCCAGTTTCATCTTTATCAAAAACCTGCTCTTCATAAGATGATCTATCAAATTCAGTATTTAGATAACCAATTATATTCTGATTCTCTAGATATTTACAACCTAATTTATGATATTTTCCATATCCAGGCGAAGATGTGTCACCTGCTGGATTTCCATTTGAATCTTCATTAACATAATAAATTGAAGCAGGAGAAATATATTCCTTATTTTTTGTACTAGTTACAATTGTATAATCATTAAAGATCTTTGTTCCACCTTTTAATCCCTGTACAAAAGTAATCATACAAACATTTTTTAATACCTGATCCCATTCAGGCTCAGTTAAGTTAGGTAATTTAAAATTATATGTAACATCAAAAGCTTGAGATCTTTTATTATAACTTGCAATAGCCTGAGACAAATTATCTTCTATTGAAAGTTTAATTACTTCTCTTTTATGTTCATTAAATGCTGATTCGTCATTTTCGGGATCATTATTTCCATCAATTTTGAATATTAAATCATCACCAAAAATGTTATATTCATGCCCATCAACAGTTTTTTTAGTATAACTAACAGTTTCATTTTTATTTTCACTTGAATTCCTATTAACTTTAACAGCATCACTTGCTTTAATTTCACTTAAATTTTCGTTAACCCATTCAGTAAATTTTACTGCATCAGAGTAAAACTTTGAAGCACTGTTTGGATCAACATAGTAATCATCAGTTTTAGGTGATACATACCATCCCCATCTATCAGGGTCCTCAAAAGGAGGATTAAATACTTTTCCAGAAGCTTGCATTGTTCTTTTTGTTTTTCCAGTTGATGTATCAATATATTGTGAATTTCCAACAAGATATGGATTACCTAAAATATATTCATCTCCATTTAAATTTATTTCTTTTATATCAGAAATAGGTCCACCATTTTTAATTCTAGTTAAACTCATATAATCGTTTGTAACCTCTAAATTGCTCATTCCAATTCCATAGTCTGACATATTGTTAATTTTACTTTTATTATATTGGTCGTCTTTAAAAATTACTCTTGTAACAGGTAATTTCTTATGTAATTTTTCAGATGTGTTAACATCTCTATTAGTTGCAACTAAATATCCTGCCCTTGTAACATATTCTCCATCAACCAATCCATAAATTACAACATAGTTATCTAAAGAGTAATTTACAACAAAGTCATAATTTTTGTTATCTTCTGGAGCATATCTAACAGTATAATAAATATATGGTTTTAAAACATGTTCATAAGTTCCACTATTTTCATTTCTACCCTGCTTTAACTTTTCTATAACATCATCTGTAGGTATTTGTGGTTGATTTTGTGAAACATAATATTCTTTTTTATCTTCACCCGTTACTCTTTGCGTTTTTCCAGTTGATTGATAATCAGAGTCAGAAAGAGATTCAGAATTAATTAAATCAGAATAACTAATTGTTGGAGAATATATATAATATCCATCATATAGAGTAAAAACAATGGCAGGAATATATGGCTTTATCCTTTCTTCTGTTGCAGCACTCATTCCAATATTTTTTGCAAAATTGCTAATAAAAGTTTGTATTGCAGCCTTAATATCTCTTCTCATTGAGTCAGAAATTGTGGAATATGAATTTTCCTCAGTATTTAATTGAAATGCAGTAACAGCATCATAAGTTGCATCCCTTAGTTTAGTTTTATATTGAGTTTGTATTGCAATTGTATCAATTTGAGCCTTCGTATATGCAGACAAACTTATTATAATTGGAATTAAAATAATTACCAATATTATTGCCATATTTTGTATTTTCATTTATTCACCAGCTTTTGTTTACTTTATTCCATTGGTCGTTGTTCCGTTGCTCATTACCATTCCAGAATGTTGAGCTGCTACCTGATATGTATCGTCTCCACTTATCTTATAGAAAGCATTTCTTAATAATTGTGAAATTGTTTTATTAGTATTTTTTACACTAACAGAAACAATATCACCTTCTTTTAATAAGTATTGACCACTACCATTTCCATTTTTTGAAAATAGCTCGTCCTTTATTTGAGTATCATATACAGAATAATAGATATTTTCACCTATTTTATCTTTAACAGCCCATTGTGTTTTCTTTCCAGGGTTTTCGTCTAATACTTTTACTTCCATATTAACATCAAAACTATTACCTGTAGCATTTAATGTAGAAATAAAAGAATCATAATCCTCTTCTGTTATCTTACCAGTTGATCTAATCTTATCAACAAAATCAACTGTTGCTGTTTGTATTCCCAATTGAGTAATATCATCACTTCTTTCAGAAATAGACATTAGTGGAAATATAAACATTAAAATTGCAGATATAAAAATTGCAATCATTGTTGTTAATGTATCTCCCATTTTCTCCTCCTACATAAATAAAAATATTTTCTATCTTCTGTATTTTAAATTTGCTGGTAAATTATCCAAATTTTAGAGTTTCCCTTTACCAACTCAAGAGAAGCACTGTCTTTATCTGTAGAATGTACCTCTTTGCCACTATATCGTTGTTCTAAGAAATATTCCTTAAACTTGTGATTTTCTAAATATTCTCTCAATTTTCCACCCATTGCTGGATGGTATTTTTCATTATTAATCCACTTATCTCCTTTTGTGTCACCTGTTCTTCCCAAGTCATAATCAATCCTTAATTTTGTATCTACATTAGGATTTCCAACCCAAGGATAGTCTTTTGGTCCCTTGGGATCTGTATCATGAGTTTTAATTTCTTCTTCCAAATTATAGACAGCAATTCTATCGCCTAAATTATTTAAAATTACAACATTAAAATCTTCTTTGTAGTAACGATACAAGGTTGGAATTATAGTTTCAGCAGATACAATTCTAGTTTCTGTTTCTTTGCTATCATCATAATATTCATAAAAATTTGTTTTATCTGTCATATAAAAGACTTGTTCAGATGTTTCCCTAGCCTGAGTAAAAGCAAGCATTGCAGTTGTCAATGCCATAACAAAGGCAAAAACAGCAAATGCCATTTTCAAGGCATCAACAGCATTTTCCATTATACATCAATCCCCTAAATTAGCATTTCAGTACAAAAAAATTCTATTTACTCTGTTTAGTGTTATCAATTCTTTCTACAGTAAATTTTTGAATAAATCCAGAATCTCCCGTTTCATAAGTAACATTGTATGTTGCACCACTTACAATACTTTGTCTATATCCTGCCAATGCCTTAGAATCAGAGGTTGATGAGCCACTTGAGCCTGAGCCACTTGAACCTGAACCGCCCTTTAATTCTAATTCAATTAAGTATTCTGTTGTATCATCTTGAGTCATTCTTGCATTATGAGTAATAATTTCTCCAATTAATGCTTTAACATTACTTCCACTCTGTTTTCCTTCATAAGGTGAGAATGTACTGTTAAATTGTTGTACCTTTATTGCATCTAATTTTTTTGTTCCTTGTCCTATAACATCATTTGATCTGTTATATATTAACATACCAATTCCTATTATTAAAATTACAAGTAAGACTGCTCCTGCAATCATTAATGCTTTTGTAGCGTTCTCCATAAAATTTTCCTCCTTAGAATTTTCTTTTTTATTTTTTTATTAGATTTTAAAAATCTAAAAATTAAAAACTTAATCTTCTAATATATCAAAATAAACTTCAGCAACTTTTTTTGTTTTATCATGATATATTATTTTTGTACAATTGAAATCTGCCAAATTGAATGTTCTCATAAATTCTGTTATATCATGAGAAGTTATTGTTTCCATTGGATAATAGTCTCTATATTTTGACAACCTAACAAAAACACGAATAGAATTTGTTTCGTTATCTATATACATTCCATTATCACCTTTTGTAACACCATTTCTTTCATTACTGTTTGTTGCTTTATTAATAGTTGTTGCGACATCAGAACCCAAAAGTGTTTTATTTAAATTTTCTTCATAGTATTTATTAAAAGCTTGAATTTCCCTTTCATTACTTCGATAATTTATCATTATAGTATAAAAAACAGCAATTATTATCAGAAATAATATAATAAAAACAACCAAGTTTTTTTTCAATTTCACAAACTCCCTATAGTATATTATAATATTAATTGACGAATTTTGCAATATATTTTTAATTTATTATTTAATATCCATCTGATATTCATCTGATGTTATAATTTTTTTATCATTTGACTTATATATTGTAACCTTATTTACCCTATGGATACCATTTTTATTATTGTCATCACCATAACCAACTTTGCACTCATAAAGCTCAGTTTCACTTTTCCCACTTCCAGGATAACCATAATCAATATCATTCATAAGTTTTATAAGATCAGTTCTTTTATACTTTTCCAGATTTATACCTTTATCCCTTAACACTACTGTTATATTATAACCATCTTTTTTTTCATTTATATCATGTGCCATATTAGCTATGCTAATAACATCTTGCATTGTTAAAGCTTTCCCTTCATAAACTTCGAATTTTTCATTAAACATTCTTAATACAGATTCTTCAACATTTTCTTCGTAATTTTGTGCAAAGTTTGCAGATGATCTAAAAGCAAATACACCAGCTGTAAGAATTAATACACTTATTAGTAACCCACCAGCCATTAAAAGTGCAGTAGAAGCATTTTCACTCATAAAACTTTACACCTCCATATTAGTAATTAGGAATATCTCCAACGTCCATTTCCTCATATTCTAGCAAACATATTTTTCCAGTTCTAGGATTATATTCCATATTTGTACATTTAAAAAATCTTCTTTTAAAGTCTGTCGATGCTTTTTTATCTTTTAAAATTGTTTGATAAATCTTATATCCCTTTTCATTTTTATCAGTGCAAATATAAGCTATTCCAGTATTCATTGTTTCTTGAACATTGTTTTCTTTATCTTCAATATTTAAGTTCAATTTAGTTAATTTAATTTTTACTTTAATGTAGTTATTTTCAATTTTTTTATTATTATCATCATAGGCAAACTTATCATTGTTATTATTCGCCATATTAGTAACAGACATAACGTCTGTTCCACGCATTAATTTTTTATTATATGAATCATATTCTTTGTTAAAAGCATCAACTTGTGCTTTTTTCTCTATGATTTCTGTATCACGCTTATTTTGACCTGCAAGTTGAACACTATATACAAGAATAGTTATAACTAAAACAGCAATTAAAACTCCTCCTGCCATAGCCAATGCTTTTGTAGCACTTTCCATAACTTCCTCCTTACATCATAGATGTCATACTTGAGAAACCATTCATCATATTTAACAATCCAATTACAACCAATGGCACAATTAAATAACCAACAAAAAGTATAATCATTGGGGCAAAACCAATTATCTTGCCAATTCTACCTTTTCTAGCAATCAATCTTTCGTTTGATTCTTTTCTTTTTTCTTGATAATATGCACGTTCAGTGTCTAATTCATCGAAAGCATCAGCAATTGGAATTTTCTCAACTGCTGCTTGTAGACTTTCAACTATTCTTATTAGTGGTGTAAATGTTAAATCATTTTTTAATTCTTCAAGAGCCTCCCATGCACCACTTTCATAGTTATTTAAGCATGTTGAAATTTGTTCTTTAAATATGTTTGAGTATCTTTCAAGCCACTCTAAAATCATTTCAACATTAACTCTTTCTATTTTCATTAACATCAAAATTATTGTTTGGAATTGCATTACTTCGTCTTCCATTTCTAATTGTCTCATCTTCTTTTGAAATTTAAGAACCCATACAGGCGCATTATATGAAACAGCTCCAATTACGAATGCTAATAAAAGCTCAAACCAATGTAAATATTCATTATGTATCTTTTTATACTTCTCATAAATTCTTTCTGTAGCATTATCAATTTCTTCTTCAGTTGCACCATCATAATAATCCTGTTGCTTTACTTCTATTTTCACCATTTCTTTTGTAACTTCAGTTTTACTATTTTTTGCAAGCTTGTCCATAATTCTATTATCTAATTCTGTTAATTCATTTGCTTTTTTCTTATCCTGAGCACTCATATCGCCTAAAATATTATATTCTGATGTAGGTGCAGTTCTTGTATATTCATAAGATATTCTGTGCATTTGAATACATACAAACATTGTTACAGCAAAAGCTAAAACAGCAATTAAAACTCTATTTACATACAGCCATTCCATTTTATTCTTAGATGCAGAATCTTTTAATAACCTAGACATCTTTCTATGTTCCGCAGAACCATTTTTTGGCATTACTAAATTTAAAAATTTCTTTACAAATGGAATCCTATAAATTTTAGCTTGAATAGGATTATCGCTTCTTACAACTGAATTACTTGAATTATCTTTTAACTTTCCAATTAAAAGATAACAAACAAATGTTGTTATTATAATTAATATTTGAACAACTAACCCAACTTTTCCACTATAGAATGAATCTGTAAATGGGAACTGACTAACAGACCAGTTTTTTATTGGTTCTAAAAATAGTATTGGAAGAATTGCAATGACAGATAAACTTTGAAAAACATAATTTAATTTATCTCTTTTTAAAATTTCCAATTGCATTTCTTGTGTTATATTATTTAAATTCTTTAAATATAAAGAAGCTTTATCTACTTTTCTGTCACCAAATTCTCTTGTAAGATAAGAAATACCTGCGAACTCCTTTAAGAAACTATTTGGTGCAACATCATAATACTTTTCTAATTCATCTTCTGGATTATCTGAAATTAGAATTTCATAAATTTTCTCTGCTTGTCTTGAAACTTCTACTTCATCATTTTGTGCAACCTCATAAATTGCTTCCTCAACCATGTTGTATTCATGATAAGCATGTCTTATTTCTGCGAAAAAATCTATTTGCTGTTTTAATAATTTATTATCAATTCTATCTGCCATTCCATTAATTACTGTTTCAATTAAGAATACTTCAAAAATTAATAGAATAGACATTAATAGAGTATTCTGTTTTGTAATTAAAATTATCGCAATTGTAAGTGGAATGACAATTGCTAAAGCTCTAGTCATAATAGCTGCAGTTTGTCTTCTGGTTACAAATTCATCTTCAATATTAATAATTTCAAGTCTTCTTCTTAATTTATAAGCATATCTTTTTATAAAAGGAATCTTAATAAGTATCAAATAGAATTTTTGGTAAAAAATATCTAAAGAAAATGATTTCTCCTCTGTGCCTTCTTTTAATTGTTGTATCTTTTTCATGCCTTTAGTTTGACTTTTTTGCCACATAATATAATATGCTATAGCAACAAAAGCAAACAACACAGCAATACCAATAATCATATACAATAACACTTGGTTAGACATCTAGTTTTTACCTCCTTGTCTTTTGGAACTTATTAATCTATTTTTTTGTAGCAACTTTTTTTGAGCTACCCCAATTTGCTTCAATATATTCATCAAATAGCTCAACATCTGCTGCATCCATATTATTTCTCATTTCCTGAATGTTTTTATCAGATATTTTGTTTGTTAAAACATATTTTCCATCATGATATTCTAATATATTAACATATTTATATAATTCTTTATTTGTAGATTTTGCAAAATATTGAGTTGCATTATCTAAGAATTTACCAATTTTTCCATCTAAAGTTTTTTCATTTTGATAATCATATGTATACTCGTTTTTATCTTCAACTGGAATACACTCTGTTACTCTTTCAATATATCTATTTCCTCTAAAGTCCTTTACAAGATGAATATCAAAGTTAAGGACACTAACAACTTGTTCTTCAGCTGTTTTTTCACTGTTGAATACACCAGCTCTTAACATAGAGTTACGTAAGGCTGTAACTAAATCTGGAAATGTTTTAGCATGGTGTGTAAATAATGTAAATTTAGATGCAACTTGGGCTGATTGTATCATCCAAGATGCAACCGGGTCTGTAGCAACCTCTCCGGATAATATTTACAGAACCGTCAGTTTTCTTTTGAACGTCCAAGCAGTCTTGTCCAGAAACTGTTTCAGTTTCACGCATAGACAAAATATTTCTTGTAGGGTATATTTTCCTTAAGTGAAGCTCGAAAGCAGTTTCAGTAATACGAAGGTTCATTGTCTCATAAATATTTTCAATCATTGCCATAAGCATTGTTGTTTTTCCGACAACCTTGTTCACCAGTTAGTGAAATAATTCTAGCACCTTTTACCAAGTATTTTAACAAATCAATAGCCTGTTCTTTTCCAGGAAATCTAATAATTTGCTCTAATGAAGCACGTTGAACATCAAATTTTCTTACAAAAAATGCCCATGTTTCAGACATACTAGGTCTAACAACAACTACACGAGATCCATCCTTCATTTCATTAATTTTATATCCATTAGTATCAGATAACTGTCCTGGATTGTTGTATTTGTAAATATTTTGACAAACTCTTTTTAGTTCGGCTTCATTTCCAAAAGATAAAAATGCCAAACGAATAGATTTACCATGAAACATAATCCAAATGCTATCACAAGCACGTGGAACTTTATGTTCCATAATTTGTCCCAAATAATCTCCCGATGTTTGAGCAACTTGGCTCAAGAAAGATTCTGGCAATCCTGATACGCCACCAGAAACACCATCTATATTCATATCTCTTATTTCATCAATACTACTATATCCTTTATAATGTTGATAAATTCTTTGAACAACAACATTAAGTTTATCACTAAATGTTAAAACTAATTTTTCTTGTTCATAAATATTAGATATTTCTTCAGCTGTAATAACATAACTTGGCTTTGCATCTCCAGAAACATACTTTAAGGCATCCAAGTTATATTTTCTTATCAATTGAGCTAAAGCTTCGTATCCAAAGTCTTTTTTATACATATAAATTAGAACATCAAACTTATCTTGTGCTGTTAATAATGAAGGAATATCAAATGGAATTGCTTTAGATATATTTGTCTCATCTATACCATATTCTTTTGACAATAAATCAAATATTAACTCTTTTACATATTTTTTATCATTAACGTCTCCATAGGTACATCCCTTTAAAGCTTTCTTCAACTCATATTTTTTCATCTTTCTTCTTTTAAGTTCTTCTTCTGATAAACCAATATCATATAAGTTAATCTTAGTGATTTCATCTAATCTTCTTTTTACAAATCCTGACATTTTCTCTATAGTAAATGTTTTATCATCTAATTCTTCTCTTGTGTTTCCTTCATTTTCTTCCTCATTTTCTTTTTGTTTCTTTTTAGTGATAAGATATGCAAAAAAAGCAACCGCTAAAACAACAACAGCTATCATTGCTATTATATTGGTAAGATTCATATTTGCCTCTCCTTCCCTGAAATTACATTTTCATTTGTAATTCTTGCAATTTATAAATTATCATTTCAGATGCCTTATTAACCTCTTTTATAAAAACAGCATTTTTGTCATTTTCGCTAACAGTCTTAAATCTTAAAAAAAAGTCCGCTGTTTTTCCCTCATTACACGCTTCAAAAAACAATGTATTATATGGAATAACTGCAATATCTCCTTTATAGTTCATATATCTAGCAATGTTTTTAGCATTATACTTTGAAAATTTATCATATCTTCCAATTAAAATCATATTGTTTCTCTTTTGAAACATTTTTTCATTTTCTCGAATTTCCATAAAGGAATTAACAATTTGTAATCTTTGCGATAAATTTGTTATTATTAAATCTGACATTTGCAAAATTTCTTTGATAAATTCGTTATCAAAGCCCTTATTAACATCAACAAAAATTAAGTCATAATAATTTTTTGCAACTTTTAAAATTTCACTATATAAAGACCTTAATCTTTCATATTCATCATAAGATTTTGATTTTATTCCTAATAATACTTCTAATCTGTTTTTAAAAACAATTTTAGTATAATTGGTTATAATTTCTGGAGTTGCTCTATTGGCGGTTATTACTTTTGCTAAGCCCTCAATTCCAGAATCTATATTTAATCTTTTTGGTCCCATTCCAGGTTGATACATTTTTTGTGTTTTTTCTTTTTGTGGTTCCCAAAAACAATTTTCCAAACTATAATCATTATAATTTGTAGACATTAGCAAAATTCTATAATTATGTTCTATTGCCATATTAGTAGCAACAGCAACAATTGACATGGTTTTTGCTGTTTCTTCTTTTCCATTGCTCCAAAATGTTACAATAGCCATTATATTACACTCCTTTTTCTAACTTTTTAATAATTTTTTTAATTTCATAGAAATCCTGTGCACCATTAACTTGACTTACTATAATTGCTATAGAATCCTTATATTGCTGGGTTAAATTTTTTAACTTGATTTTTGCTGACCTTTCATTTTCAATTATAGCTGATTCGTCTCCTTGTTCTAATGGAAAGGCTATTCTATCTTTATTCCACTCTATATTATATGGCTCAGATAAAAAATCTATATATTCATTTTCTTCAACTGAGTTATATTTTGAAAAGATGACTTTTGTCATATTGATTCTCTCATTTAGTCCAGCTAAAATTTCTAACCCTCTTTTTAAAGAATATAAGCTCAAAGAAGTAACAAAATAATTTTTATCTGCTTTTTCCATTGAAAAATTGTTAAAGCATTCAGAAGAATCAATATCTATTAAAACAAAATCATAAGACAATTCTTCATTATCTTCAAGTCCAAGATAACCTTTTATTCCATCTTCCGAATCAAACCCTACTGCTATGTCCATATCCTCAAATTGTGTAAAATATGTCTTAGTAGGATTTATAACCGGCACAACATACTTTGCTTTTTGCGTTATTGTGGTATCTACAATTAAAACTGTCTTCCCCATTTCGGTTAAAATTTTTCCAGTGTATAGAATTACGTTTGTCTTATCAAAAGCACCAATAAATCCTATTTTTTTCATATGCGTCCTCTCTACTTTCTATATTATTAATAATCTGCACCTACACCTAATGATTCAATATATCTAGCTCTTTCTGCCTCTTGTTTTTCAACTTGTTGTTCGATTCCTTCACTTACACTTGTAGCTTTATCTTCTACAGTACTTAAAATATTATCAATTTCTGCTCTTCTATCTGTTTTATATCTTTCCCATAAATGTCCTCTTGCTTCATTTGTTATATTAGGATTTTCATTAATTAACCCAAGGACTTCTCTGCTTACATTATATGTTGGTGTAGCAGCTTGTTGTGTTCCAGCATTTTCATATTTATCAGCATAAATTAATGAACCAATTGCCATGTATGATTCTACAATAGCATTACTCATTGTAAGTATTTCAGCTTCTGTCATTTTTAAAAATATAGTATTTGCGCTAGAACTTAATACTCTCTTTTTTGATACAATAATATAATCTTGACCATTTGCAAATCTTATACGTAAATCTACATAATCATTTTTTGCTAAGTCTGTTGGTAATAAAACCATATTATATTCTTGAATTTTTAAATCTTCAGTATTTTCGTCAGCTTTTGTAAGCATATCTGTAGATAAAATTACTCCTTTACATAAATTTATTCTAGCAATGTTATTTTCAGTAATGTAATCTAAAGTTGCAACTTTTCCTTTATCCATATTAACATCTGTTTCATCTGTTGAAACTTTAACCTGTTTTATATCAGCTGCAGTAATTGGTACTCCAGATTCAATATTATTAACTAGCATATAAACTTTCTCTGAATTTGCCTCTTGCTCCTTTTGTTCTTGATCTTTTTGATAAATTAAAATTCCTATTACAGCACCCAATATTAATGTTGGTATAAGGAATCCTATTAAAAATGAATTTCTTGCTTTTCTTTGCATTGGATTAATTGCCATTTTATTCTCCTCCTTAAATTATATGTTCTACATATAATTTGATATTTTATTACTACTTATCTACTTATCTAATTATACAATACTTTTTTCTCTAAAACAACATAAATTACATTTGTAATATAAATGTAATATTTTTGTAATTTTATTGTGAAAGCAACAAAGTTCCATTGAACACACTCACAGCCTTAGCTGTGCAATGTTGGACATATTATTACAAATTATTATTCTTTAAAATCGCATAAGCTACACCGTTTTCATCATTTGTTTTAGTTATAAAATTACAAATATCTTTTACACTTGGTGCACTATTTCCCATAGCTACACCAAGACTCGCATTTTTAATCATTTCAATGTCATTTATGTTATCTCCAATTGTCATTACCTCATTTTGATTTATATTTAGATAATTAATTAAATATTTAATAGCCTCCCATTTATTAACATTATTCCTCGTTACTTCCGTATAATAATAATTAATATCTTCTATCGAAGTACCATTTTTAATTCTTTTATTTGACAAATGTGTAACATCTAAAACTTCTATTCCACTAATATTTTTAAACTTATTGGTTATTCCACTAAATATAGTTCTATTTTCATCACAAATTGTCAATTTTAGGAAGTTTTCAATATTAGATTCTTTTACATATTCATATATATTAGAAACTATATTTATTTTTGTCTTTTTATCAGATGTTTTTTTTGAATTTTCGCTATTATAAAAAAGAACATTATATTTTAGGCTAGAAGCAACAATTGTGTTTTGTGCAAAAATGCTATAATAAATACTATTTCTCTCACATATTTCAATTAATTTTAAAATTAAAGCTTTGCTCATATATTTATTATATATAATTTTTCCATTCTGAATATCATATATTTCGGCCCCATTCCCACCAATTAAATATTTGTTGCTTCCTATCTCATTAGCTATATTTTCGACAGAATTACTTATTCTTCCAGAACATAAAACTACATAAATTCCGTTTGTCTATAGCTTTTTTTATAGCTAATTTATTTTCAATAGAAACTTCTCCATACGAATTTAATAAAGTTCCATCTAAATCTATTGCGATTAACTTATACAATTGTTTACCTCCCTTTTATTAAGTTCAAATATTTAAAAACTTTACCT
Source organism: uncultured Lachnospiraceae bacterium (assembly GCA_964489885.1). Taxonomy (GTDB): domain Bacteria; phylum Bacillota; class Clostridia; order TANB77; family CAG-508; genus CAKOTZ01. The sequence continues at coordinate 27,948 of CAZAZX010000003.1, forward strand.
AAAATATGAAACTTTTTACGATTAACCTTTATTGTAAATAATCTATTAGCATTTTATTTTGGTCAATTTTTTCTTCATATTTTTCTACTCGGATAATTTTATGTGTAATACTAATATTATCTCCATATCCGTAAACTTTTGAAAAATATGAGTTAGTTGCATTTATTTTTTTTGTAATTTCTTCAGTATCTCCATTTACTTCAATAATATAAGGAGCTGTTATCAAATTACTATTTATTACAGTATATTTTTTTCCTATATCCATCATATCTGTCATATTTGTAATTCTGTTTCCATTAATCGAAATGGCCTTTGCACCAGCAGAATTTAAATCATTTACCAACTGTATAAATGTTAATGCAGATAATTTGGTTTTGTCTTCAAATATAACAATTTCAAGTCCATTTCCAACATTATCGCTTTTACCAACTATTCTATTTGACAGGTAAAGTTTTTGAATTTTATTTTTTGTATTTAAATATTGCTCAAATTCCTGCTTTTCTGATTTTGGAATTTGGATATTTTCACTCATTTCAACATTTACTTCAATTTTATCATTTGTCAATGTTGATAAATATCCATTATTTCTAGTTAAAGAACCATATATCAATTCTTTATTTCCAATAGCTTTAATTTCAAATGGATTTCCAATTTTCTTGCCATCAATTAAAATTACCCCTCCATCACAAAATAAATAAGTTGAATTTACAACTCTTACTCCATTTATTGAAATAGCTTGACTTCCTGCATTTTTTAGTTCATCTATTAGTATAATTACATCTTCCTGATGCATTAAGTCTCCACCGTCATCAATATTTAATATTACTCCTTGTCCAGAAACATTTGTAATTCCCATTAATTTATCATTATCTTCTATCTCTTTTTCTATATTGATTTGTCCTGAAGCAACTTTATAAAACAAGTTAATTTTTTCGTCGAAACCTGTTAATTTAATAACAAAACACATTGTTAAAATAATTATTAAAATAGTACAAATTAAAATCACTGTTTTGTTATTTATTTGAATTTCCAATATATCTTTAATTTTATTGTTTCTTTTGTTCATTTGTAAACTCCCATTAGTATATTTTATCTTATTTTATATTAACAAATCAAATAATGCAATATAAAACAAAAAATCTACTTCTTTTGTATTTAGAATTTAACTTTTGATAAGAACAAATAAAAACCTACCCAATCAACACGGCTTTAGCCATACTGGTTGTGCAGGTTTTTATCATCGATTATTCATCTTTACCATATTTTTCATCATATTCTTCTTGTGCTTTTGTATTAATACATTCCATCCATTGCCGGGTTTGCTCCTGCCTCATGGTTATGTGGCTCAGGTTTTGTTGTTACAACACTTTCTGTTGTTAATACCATTGATGCAACACTTGCAGCATTTTGAAGTGCAGAACGTGTAACCTTAGTTGGATCTACAATTCCGCTTGCTTTCATATCAACATACTTTTCATTTAGAGCATCGAAACCAACACCTGGTTCACTCTTTTTAACTTTATCAAGTATTACAGCTCCTTCTAAGCCTGCATTTTTTGCAATTTGTTGAACTGGTGCTTCTAGTGCTTTAAGAATAATTTTAACACCTAATTTTTCATCATCTTCAACTTTGCTTAATAAATTCTCAACTCTTGGTATAACATTTACATAAGCAGTTCCACCACCTGCAACAATACCTTCTTCAACTGCTGCTTTTGTTGCAGATAATGCATCTTCAATTCTTAATTTTTTCTCTTTCATTTCAACTTCTGTTGCTGCTCCAACACCAATTACAGCAACTCCTCCTGCTAATTTAGCAAGTCTTTCTTGTAAATTTTCCTTATCAAAGCTACTCTTAGATTCTTCTATTTGTTTTCTAATCATAGCAACTCTTGATGCAAGTTTTTCTTTATCTCCAGATCCATCAACAATTATTGTATTTTCTTTTTGAACTTTAATTTGTCTTGCTCTTCCTAGTTGTTCAATTGTAGTATCTTTTAATTCTAAACCAAGATCACTTGTTATAACTTCCCCACCAGTTAAAACTGCAATATCTTGAAGCATTTCCTTTCTCTTATCTCCATATCCTGGCGCTTTAACTGCTACAACATTTAAAACACCTCTTAATTTATTCAAAATCAATGTAGATAAAGCTTCTCCTTCAATATCATCTGCAATTATAACTAATTTTCCTGACTGTTGCATTAAAGCTTCTAATAGAGGCAAAATTTCTTGTATATTGCTTATCTTTTTATCTGTAATTAAAATATATGGATTATCCACAATAGCTTCCATTTTTTCTGTGTCTGTTACCATATATGGTGATATATATCCTTTATCAAATTGCATTCCTTCTACAACTTCAAGTTCAGTATTTGCAGTTTTTGATTCTTCTATTGTTATAACTCCATCTTTTGAAACCTTTTCCATTGCCTCTGCAATTAAATTTCCTATTTCCTTATTGTTTGCAGAAATACTTGCAACTCTTGCTATATCTTCTTTTCCACTAATAGATGAACTAATTTCTTTTAATCCTTTAACAGCCTCTTCTACTGCTTTATCCATTCCTCTTTTAATTGCCATTGGATCTCCACCAGCAGCTACATTTTTTACACCTTCACCAATTAATGTTTGTGCAAGTAAAGTTGCTGTTGTTGTTCCATCACCAGCAACATCATTTGTTTTAGTTGAAACTTCCTTAACAAGTCTTGCTCCAACATTTTCATAAGGGTCTTCAAGCTCTATTTCTTTTGCTATTGTAACACCATCATTAGTAATTAAAGGTGCTCCAAAACTTTTATCTAATACAACATTTCTTCCCTTAGGTCCAATTGTAACCTTAACTGTATCTGCCAATTTATTAACACCTGTTAATAAGGCCTTTCTAGCATCTTCTCCAAATTTTATATCTTTTGCCATAATATCAATCCTCCTAAAATAAATTATTAATCAACTGTAGCAAGAACATCGCTTTGTTTTACAATTATATAATCATTTCCTTCATATTTTACTTCTGTTCCAGCATATTTGCTTACAATAACTTTATCGCCTTTTTTTAGTTCCATTTTTATTTCTTTTCCGTCTATATTTCCGCCAGGTCCAACTTCAATTACTTCAGCAATTTGTGGTTTTTCTTTTGAACCAGAAGAAAGTATAATTCCACTTTTTGTAGTTTCCTCACTTTCAATCATTTTAATTAAAACTCTATCTGCTAATGGTTTTATCATATATAACTCCTCCTTTACAAATTAGCAGTCGTTTTTATCGACTGCTAATAATTTATACCCTATTGAAATAAATGTCAATATATATTTCCATTTTTTCACATAGAATTCACAAAAAAAAGCTTAGAAATCATTTTTTTATAACTTCTAAGCTTTTTTTGTAAAACAACAATGTTCCTTATATTAATTCAAGTATTGCAACTTCTGCTCCGTCTCCTCTACGTTGACCTACTTTGTATATTCTTGAATATCCACCAACTCTACCATCGTATTTTGGTGCTATTTCGTTAAATAATTTTGAAGGAATATCAATGTTTACTCCATCAGAATCCTTAACTTTATTAACTTTAGTCATAATCTTTCTTCTAGCATTTAGTCTAGAAGGTTTATCTTTTTGTCTAGACTCTGTTGTTTCTTCTTTTACAACTTTAAGAAATTCATTTCCGTTTTTGCTTTTTGTTAATTCTGTAACTTTATTTCCATTGCTATCTAATTTAGCCTTAACAACTTTAACATCAACCATTTCAAAATTGTCTTTTTCTTTAATTGCTAAAGCAATAATAGAATCAGCTATAGCTTTAACTTCTTTAGCTCTAGCTTCTGTTGTTACTATTTTCCCATGTAATAGTAGATCTGTTGTTTGGCTTTTTAGCATTGCTATTCTTTGGTCAGTTTTCTTACCAAGTTTTCTATTTTTAGCCACAATTTTCACCTTCCTTGTAATATTTTTCGTTAATATTATACATCTTCTTCGGCAAAATCTAAGTCCAATGAATGTAATTTATTTGTTACTTCATCTAATGATTTTTTACCAAGATTTCTTACTTTCATCATATCTGATTGAGTCTTATTTGCTAAATCTTGAACTGTTGTAATTCCTGCTCTTTTTAAACAATTATATGATCTTACAGATAATTCTAATTCTTCAATAGGCATTTCAAGTATTTTGACTTTCTTAGATTCTTCTTTTTCTACCATTATTTCAGTATTTTTAGCCTTATCAGATAAATCAACAAATAATTCTAAATGTCCAGTCATTACTTTTGCTGCTAAACTAAGAGCTTCATAAGGTCTTAAACTTCCATCAGTCCAAACTTCGATAGTTAATTTATCATAGTCAACTCTTTGACCAACTCTTGTATTTTCAACAGAATAATTAACTTTTTTTACTGGAGTATAAATTGAATCAATTGGAAGTACATTTATATCTTGATTGTCTTTCTTATTCTTGTCTGCAGTGTTATATCCTCTGCCTCTATCAGCTGTTAAATCTACTTGAAAAACTCCGCCTTCTTCAACAGTTGCAATATGTAAATCTCCATTTAAAACTTCAAGAGTTCCATCTGTTATAATATCCTTAGCAGTTACTTCTCCAGGTCCTTTGAAATCAATGTGCATTATTTTTTCAGAAAGATCTGTCTCATCTAAAGCCTTTAATCTAACACCTTTCAAATTAACAATTAATTCCGGAACATCTTCAACAACATTTGGTATTGTTGAAAATTCATGTAATACACCATCAATTTTAATGCTTGTAATAGCTGTTCCCGGAAGTGATGACAATAAAATTCTTCTTAAAGAATTTCCAATTGTCATACCATATCCACGTTCTAATGGTTGACATACAAATTTAGCATAGTTAATATCTTCTTTTTCCTCTACGCACTCTATATTTGGTTTTTCGAATTCAATCATCTTTTATCTCCTATTCTATATAAAAATATACCAACATTAATTTGTAGATTCTATTTAGAATATAATTCAACTATTAAGTGCTCTTCAACTGGAATATCTACATCTTCTCTAGATGCTAAACGAATTACTTTTCCAGTCATTTTTTCATTGTCTTTTTCTAACCATGTTGGAACTGGTCTTGAATTGTTTTGTTCAACATTTGCTTTTATTGTTTTATTATCTTTTCTAATCTCTCTAACAGCTATAACATCCCCTGCTTTAACTAAATATGAAGGGATGTTAACTTTTTTTCCATTTACCTCAAAATGTCCATGATTAACAAGTTGTCTTGCTTGAGCTCTAGATGTTCCAAAGCCTAAACGATAAACAACATTATCTAATCTACTTTCTAATATTGTTAATAACTCTTCACCTGTAACTCCTTTTTTATTAGAAGCCATTTCGAAATATTTTCTAAATTGCTTTTCTTGCACTCCATAGAATGCTTTTGTTTTTTGTTTTTCTCTTAATTGTGTACCGTATTCAGAAAGTTTTTTTCTTTTTTGTCCATGTTGACCTGGTGCATAATTTCTTCTTGTTATACTACATTTATCTGTGTAGCATCTTTCACCTTTTAAGAACAATTTTTGTCCTTCTCTACGGCAAATACGGCATTGTTCATCTTTATATCTTGCCATGTAACAATTACACCTCTTTCAAAATAAAATTTATATATCGTTTTTATACTCTTCTTCTTTTTGGTGGTCTACAACCATTATGTGGAATTGGAGTAACATCTTTAATCATGCTTATTTCTAACCCTGCAGTTTGTAAAGAACGTATTGCAGCTTCACGACCTGAACCTGGTCCTTTAACATAAACTTCTACAGTTTTTAATCCATGTTCCATTGCAGCTTTTGCAGCTGTTTCTGCCGCTTGTCCTGCAGCAAATGGTGTACTTTTTCTTGAACCTTTAAATCCTAGTCCACCAGCACTAGCCCATGAAATTACATTGCCTTGAACATCAGCAATTGTAACTATTGTATTGTTAAAGCTAGAATGAATATGAGCAGAACCTTTATCAATGTTCTTTCTATTTCTTTTTGCTACCTTTTTTGTACCTTTTACAGCCATTGTTTCTATTTCCCTCCTTATTTAAATGTAAAGAAAACTAAATAGTATTTTAATTACTTTTTGCTCTTGCTAACTAATTTTCTAGGACCTTTTCTTGTTCTAGCATTAGTCTTAGTTCTTTGACCTCTTACTGGTAATCCTTTTCTGTGTCTTAATCCTCTATAGCATCCTATTTCTGTTAATCTTTTAATATTTAATGCTACTTCTCTTCTTAAATCGCCTTCTACTTTATAGTCACCCATAGCTTTTCTTATATTGTTAATTTCATCATCTGTTAAATTTTTTACTCTTGTATCTGGATTAACACCAGCTTCTGCTAGTATTTTTTGAGAGCTAGGTAATCCAATGCCATAAATATATGTAAGTCCTATTTCAACTCTCTTTTCTCTAGGTAAATCTACACCTGCTATACGAGCCATATATGTTCGCACCTCCAATAATATTTTTTTAGAGTTGTCTTTCCTTTTTAAATTGAAATGACTTTAAAAATTCTAGACAATATATATAAACACAAATTAGATATGAAAGTTTTATATTATACATAAAACTCCTCAGCCGCTACCAATTTGTGTTAATACCAAAAACTAACCTTGTCTTTGTTTGTGTTTAGGATTTTCACAAATAACCCTTATAACACCTTTTCTTTTAATTACTTTACATTTGTCGCACATCTTTTTTACTGATGGTCTTACTTTCATTCTCTACACCTCCAAATAATTTTTAATATTTTGCATATTTAAACTTATTTATCTCTCCATATAATACGTCCTCTTGAAAGGTCGTATGGTGAAAGTTCTAATTTCACTTTATCACCAGGAAGAATTTTAATATAATTCATCCTTAGTTTACCTGAAATATGAGCTAAAACCTGATGTCCATTTTCTAATTCAACTTTGAAATTTGTATTTGGTAATGCTTCAACAACAGTACCTTCTATTTCTATAACATCTTCCTTTGCCAAACTTTTCCTCCTCCTATATAGAGATTTTTATTGCTTTTCTTTTTTAGCAATATGCTATTTTTTGGGTATAAAGATTATTCTTCAGCCCAACGCAACAAAATATAGCTTATACAGTATATAACAAATTTAAAACAATGTCAATATTTCTGGCTCTTTTTCTGTAACTAAAATTGTATTTTCATAATGAGCTGACAAGCTTCCATCCTCTGTTATAATTGTCCATCCATCTTCTAATTCTAAAATATCTGGTTTTCCTGCAATAACCATAGGTTCAATTGCTAGTGTCATACCTGGTTCTAATTTAATACCTCTTCCAGCCCTTCCGTAATTTGGTATTCCAGGATCTTCATGCATTTGTCTTCCAATTCCATGTCCTTGAAATTCTCTTACTGCTGAATATCCCTTACTATGAATATATTCTCCTATTGCATGGCAAACATCACCTATTCTGTTACCTTTAACTGCATATTTTATCCCCTCGAAAAAAGCCTGTTGAGTTACATTTAATAAATCATAAGCATCTTTACTTCCTTTTCCAACAACGTAGCTTCTCGCAGCATCACCATTAAATCCATCTTTTAAAACCACTAAATCTATACTAACAAGATCACCATCTTTTAATATAACTTGATCTGATGGTATCCCATGTATTACTTCATCATTTACTGAAATACATAAAGTTGCTGGAAAATTAGGTACCCCTCTTACTCCGCTAGGGAAATTTTTTTGTGCAGGTATACCTCCATGTTCTAAAATAAATCTTTCTGCAATTTTGTCAAGCTGTTTAGTTGAAACTCCTGGTTTAATGTGTTTTTTTATCTCTTCATGTGTTAAATATGTTAATTTGCAAGCTTCTCTCATCAACTCAATTTCTCTTGAAGATTTAATATCAACCAATTTTAATCCTTCTTTCTAATTTTTATTTTAAATGTTCCATTGCTGTATTTACTAATTCATCTATTGATGTATTTTCATCTGAATGTAAATTATATAATACACCTGCATTTTCAAAATATTTTAAAAGTGGTTTTGTTGATTTATAATATGTTTTGAACCTATCTTGAACTGTTTTTTCGTTGTCATCGGAGCGTTGTATTAAATCAGTTCCACATTTATCGCACTTTCCTTCAACTTTTGGTTTATGTCCATATTTTAAATTATAAATTGATTTACAATTTGGACAAATTCTTCTATTTACAATCCTATCTACAATTAGCTTTTCTGAAACATCTATATTTATAGCTATTCCAACATTTAAATTTAAACTCTCTAACAATTTATCTAAATGCTTTGCCTGAGACTGTGTTCGTGGATAGCCATCTAGTATAATTCCCTTATTTAAATTGTGTTTTATCAACTCGTCTTCAAATGTTTTCATTGCTAGTTCATCTGGAATTAGTTCTCCTTTATTTATCCATTCTTTAATTTGCTTGCCAATTTCAGTTTCTTCTTTAGCCAATCCTCTGAATATATCGCCAATTGCTAAATATGTTATATCTAAATTTTCTGCAAGTCTTTTTCCAATTGTGCCCTTGCCTGCTCCAGGGGCACCTAACATAACTATAATCAAAATATTGCACTCCTTTTTTTTTTCTAATTCTTTTATATATTGTTCAGCTTTATAAACAACATATATAAAAATTAGCTAGGGCAAACCAAAATAAAGTTTAGCGTTTGCCCTAATTAATATATTTCATAATAATTTTAATCTAAGAATCCTTTATAGTGTCTCATAACCAATTGTGATTCCAATTGTAGAATCATTTCCATAGCAACACCAACTACAATTAGGATTGTAGTACCACCAAATGTGATATTGAAATCTGTAAACCTTAAAAGCATTGGCAATATTGCAATAAGTGCTAAGAATACTGAGCCAAATGCAGTTAACTTTTTCATTATTGAAGATAAGTAATCTGTAGTTGGCTTTCCAGCCCTTATTCCTGGAATAAATCCACCATTTTTCTTAATATTGCTTGATACTTCTGCTGGATTAAATGTAGCAAATGTATAGAAGAATGTAAATCCAACAATTAATAGCAAGTATACAAGTGCATTAATTAATGTATATGATAATGGCACACCTTGTGATGTTGATGTAGCCATTGAGAACTTATACACTCCAGCCCAGAATCCTGTTTGTTCAGCAATATGAGGATTAAAAATTTGTATAAACATTGCTGGAAATGTCATAAATGCTGAAGCAAAGATTATAGGCATAACACCTGCCATTGCTAGTTTTAATGGAATATGTGTACTTTGTCCACCATACATCTTTCTTCCAACAACTTTTTTAGAATACTGTACTGGTATCCTTCTTTCAGATTGTGTTACAAATATAACTGCTGCAATTAAAATAATTGCACCTATTATTAATGCAATAACTGTAATTAGTCCAGTTGCACTAAATCCATTATCCAAAACTAATCCATAAGCTGTACTTATAAATCCTGGTAACCCTGATAAAATACCTATGAAAATTAACATAGATATACCATTTCCAAGACCTTGTCGAGTAATTTGTTCACCAAGCCACATTAAAAATGCTGTTCCAGCTACAAATGACATTACAACAAGTAAACCTGTAAAGAAACCTGGATTTATAAATATACCGCTATGTTGATATGCAGCATATATACCGATTCCTTCAACTAATGATAAAGCAATAGAAAGCAATTTTGTATATTTATTTACTTTAGCTTTACCATCTTCTCCTCCTTCTTTCATCATTTTTTCTAAAGAAGGAATTATAAATCCTAATAATTGAATAACAATTGATGCTGTAATATATGGCCCAATTGACATTGCAAATATTGAAAATCTAGAAAAAGCACCACCAGATAGAATATCTATTACACCTGTAACACCATTAGCTTGTGAAGACATTTGTTCATTTAATTCAATAGTATCTACAGCTGGTACTGTTATAAAACAACCTAATCTAAAAACAACTATTAGAATTAAAACATATAAAAGTTTTTTTCTAATGTCAGCTGTTTTTATTGCGCTCCATAATGTTTTAAACATTAAATCACCTCTGTCTTTCCACCAAGAGCTTCAATTTTTTCTTTGGCAGATTTAGTAAAACGTATAGCTGATACATTTAATTTTTTCTCTAAGTTACCTGTGCCTAACACAACAATTCCATCATTAACTTTAGATATAATTCCATCTTTTAATAATGTTTCTGCATTTACTTCTGTTTGTGTTGATTTGTTAAGCATAGTTAATGTAACTTCTGTATAATTTTTTGCATGGATATTTGTGAATCCTCTTTTAGGTAATCTTCTATATAAAGGTGTTTGTCCTCCTTCAAATCCACGTCTTGTTCCTCCTCCAGATCTAGCTTTTTGTCCCTTATGACCTTTTCCAGAAGTTTTTCCAAGACCTGAACCTACACCGCGTCCCACTCTTCTTCTTGTTTGCTTTTCAACTGCTGGTTTTAATTCACCTAATTTCATTTAAAACTTGCACCTCCTATTTGTTTTGTTAAATTTCTACTGTAGTTTTATTATATAATATCTTCTACTTTTTTTCCTCTTTTTTTAGCAATTTCTTCAACTGTTTTCATATTTTTAAGAGCATCTAATGTAGCATAAACTACATTTCTTGGGTTATTTGTTCCAATAACCTTTGTTTTTATATCACGGTAACCAGCAAGTTCAAGAACTGGTCTAACGCTTCCGCCTGCAATAAGTCCACTACCTTTTTCAGCAGGTTTTAATAATACGTTTGCACTACCGAATTTTCCTATATACTCATGTGGGATTGTTCCATCAACGATAGGAACTTTAACTAAATTTTTCTTTGCATCTTCAATTCCCTTTTTTATTGCATCAGGAACTTCGGCTGCTTTTCCATTTCCCACACCAATGTTACCTTTTTCGTCACCAACAACTATTAAAGCGCTAAATCTAAATGTTCTACCGCCTTTAACAACTTTAGCAACTCTATTTATAGCAACTACTTTTTCTTTTAATTCTAGTGAATTATCTTCCATAGTTATTTAAATTCCCTCCTTTTTTTAAAATTCTAATCCGCCTTCTCTTGCTGCTTCTGCCAACTCTTTAACAACACCATGGTATATGTATCCGCCTCTGTCAAATACAACATTTTTTATATCTTTTTCTAAAGCTCTCTTTGCAATTAATGCTCCTAATTCTTTAGCAGCCTCTTTGTTGCTATGCTTTGTCTTAATTTCTTTATCTAATGTTGATGCACTAGCTAATGTTACAGCTTTTGTGTCATCAATTATTTGAACATAAAGGTTTGTGTTGCTTCTGTATACGCATAATCTTGGACATTCAGTAGTTCCAGAGATTTTTCTACGTACTCTTTTATGTCTTCTATCTCTTTGAAACTTTCTATCTATGCTAGATATCATTTCCATTTCACCTCATTTATTTTTATTTTTTACCAGCTTTACCTTCTTTTCTTCTAATAACCTCTTCAGCATATTTAATACCTTTTCCGCCATATACCTCAGGTGGTCTTTTAGATCTTATAACAGCTGCTGTTTGACCAACTAACTCTTTGTCAATTCCTTTTACTATAATTTGATTTTGATTTGGCACATCAAATGTAATTCCTTCAGGTGCTTCCATTTCAACTGGATGAGAATATCCTAAGTTTAATACTAATTTGTTTCCACTTTTTTGAGCTCTATATCCTACACCATTTACTTGAAGCTCACGTGTAAATTCATTTGTAGTACCTATAATCATGTTATTTATTAATGTTCTTGTTAATCCATGTAAGCTTCTATTTTCTTGGTCATCATTTGGTCTAGTTAATGTTATAATATTTTTATCCATATCAACTTTAATGTTTTTGTGTATTGTTCTTGTTATAGTGCCTTTTGGACCTTTTACTGTAATAACATTACCATCAATTTTAACCTCAACGCCTTCTGGAACAACAATTGGTTTATTTCCTATTCTAGACATCTTGTAAATTTCCTTCCTTTCCTAATTATTTTACCAAACGTATGCTAATACTTCTCCACCAATACCTTCTTTTCTAGCTTCACGATCAGTCATAATTCCTTTTGATGTAGAAATTATAGCAATACCTAAACCATTTAATACTCTAGGTAATTCTTCTTTTGATGCATAAATTCTTAAACCTGGTTTACTTATTCTTTTTAAACCAGAAATAACTCTTGCACCCTTTTCATCATATTTCAAGCTAATTCTTATAATTCCTTGAGTATTATCTTGAATTTCTTCAAAAGATTTTATATATCCTTCTTTATATAATATATCAGCAATTGATCTTTTCATATTTGATGCTGGTATATCAACTGTTTTAAACTTTGAACTATTTGCATTTCTAATTCTTGTTAACATATCTGCAATTGGATCAGTTGTATTCACTCTTTTGCCCTCCTTTTTTTCTTATATTATTTATTTTAAATTACCAACTTGCTTTCTTTACTCCTGGTATTTCGCCTTTATGTGCTAATTCTCTAAAACATATACGGCAAATTCCATATTTTCTAATGTAAGCATGTGGTCTTCCGCATATTTTACAACGGTTATAATATCTTGTTTGATATTTTGGTGTCTTTAGTTGTTTTACCTTCAATGATTTTTTAGCCATGTTTTACCTTTTCCTCCTTTTCTCAAGGTTTTAATATATTATTTCTATTTTTTAAATGGCATACCTAATAGAGTAAGTAATTCTTTTGCCTCTTCGTCTGTTTTAGCAGTTGTAACAAATATAATATCCATTCCTCTAACTTTATCAATTTTATCGTATTCTATTTCAGGGAATATTAATTGTTCTTTAACTCCCATTGAATAGTTTCCTCTTCCATCAAAAGAATTGCTTGATAGTCCTCTAAAGTCTCTAACTCTTGGAAGTGCTACATTAAATAATTTGTAAGCAAAATCATACATTTTTCCACTTCTAAGTGTTACTTTACAGCCTACATTTGCACCTTCTCTTAATTTAAAAGCTGCAATTGATTTTTTAGCCTTTGTAACAACTGGCTTTTGGCCTGTTATTTGGCTTAAATCATTCATTGCATTATCTAAAGATTTAGGATTATCTCTTACATCTCCTAATCCGATATTAATTACTATTTTTTCAAGTTTTGGTACTTGCATTATTGATTTGTAATTAAATTTTTTCATTAATGCTGGTACTACTTCTTTTTGATATTGTTCTTTTAATATTTCCATTTACTATAATAGCCTCCTTTCTATTTTATTTTTGCACCACACTTTTTGCATACACGAACTTTCTCATCTTTTTCAATTGTGTATCCAATTCTTGTTGGTTTCTTACATTTAGGGCATACTACGTTAACTTTGCAAGCATTTATTGCACATTCTTCACTAAGAATTCCGCCTTCTTCGCCTTTTTTTCTTGGCTTAACATGCTTTTTTCTAACATTAATACCTTTTGCAATGATTTTTCCATCTTTAGGCATAACTTCAATAACTTCTCCTGTTTTACCTTTATCATTACCAGATAAAACTTGAATTGTATCGCCTTTTTTTATGTTCATTTAGGATTCTCCTCCTTCTTTTAACTTTTATTTGTTTATATAATACACATTTAATTATAAAACTTCTGGAGCAAGTGAAAGAATTTTCATATAATTCTTTTCTCTTAATTCTCTTGCTACTGGGCCAAATATACGTGTTCCTCTTGGATTACCATCATCACGTATAATAACTGCTGCATTTTCATCAAATTTTACATAAGAACCATCTGGTCTTCTAGCACCTTTTTTTGTTCTAACTACAACAGCTTTAACAACTTCGCCCTTTTTTACAACGCCACCAGGTGTAGCATCTTTGACAGAAGCAACTACTAAGTCACCGATACCTGCATATTTTCTATGTGAACCACCTAAACATCTAATACACATAATCTCTTTAGCTCCAGTATTATCAGCAACTTTCAATATTGATTGTTGTTGTACCATTTTTGTTTAGCCTCCTTCTTTATTTTTTATTTAATAACAGCCTTTTCCATAATTTCAACAACTCTCCATCTCTTATCTTTTGATAGAGGTCTTGTTTCCATTACTTTAACTTTATCTCCAACTTTACAAGCATTTTCTTCATCATGTGCCTTTAATTTATATGTTCTTTTAACAATTTTTCCATATAATTTATGCTTTACATTAGTTGTAACAGCTACGACAACAGTTTTATCCATTTTATCAGATACAACTGTGCCTATCATAACTTTACGAAGATTTCTTTCTGCCATTTTAAAATTCTCCTTTCTTCATTTTTAAAAAATGCTTATACATTTTTACTTTCTTCTAATTCTCTTTGTCTTAACACAGTATTTATTCTAGCTATATCTCTTCTAACTTCTCTTATTCTTAATGGGTTATCTAATCCACTTGTAGCTAAGTTAAATCTTAACTTGAATAGTTCTGTTTTTAATTCTGATAATTCTTTCTCTAAATCTGGTGAAGACATTTCAGTTATTTTATTTATCTTCATCATTATCACCACCTATTTCATTTTCTTTGCTTAAAAATTTACATTTTACAGGTAGTTTGTGCATTGCAAGTCTTAAAGCTTCCTTTGCAGTTTCTTCTGGTACACCAGCAATTTCAAATAATACTCTTCCTGGTTTTACTACAGCAACCCAATATTCTGGAGCTCCTTTACCTTTACCCATACGAGTTTCAGCTGGTTTCTTTGTTATTGGCTTATCAGGGAAGATCTTAATCCAAACTTTTCCACCTCTTTTAACAAAACGTGTCATAGCAACACGAGCTGCTTCGATTTGGTTTGAAGTAATGAATCCTGCCTCTAACGCTTGTAATCCATATTCTCCATCAGTAACTTTATTTCCTCTTAAAGCCTTTCCTCTGTTTCTACCTTTTTGCATTTTTCTATATTTACTTCTTTTTGGCATTATAGGCATTATTCTTCTCCTCCTTTCGCAGTTTCAGTTTTTGTGCCAAGAATTTCTCCTTTATAAATCCAAACTTTTACACCAATTTTTCCATATGTTGTATTAGCTTCAGCAAATCCGTAATCTATATCTGCTCTTAATGTTTGTAATGGAACTGTACCTTCTTTATAAAATTCAGTTCTAGCCATATCTGCTCCGCCTAATCTTCCAGATACAGATGTTTTAATTCCTAATGCTCCTGCTTTTATCGCTTTTTGCATACATTGTTTCATAGCTCTTCTGAAAGAAATTCTTTTTTCCAATTGTGTTGCAATATTTTCAGCAACTAATTGAGCATCTATATCAATATTTTTAACTTCAACAATATTTAAATTAACATCTTTGTTAATCATTTTTTGTAATTCAGCTTTTAAACTCTCTGCTAAATTTCCGCCCTTTCCTATAACCAATCCAGGTTTAGCTGTATATACATTAATTTTTACAAACTTTGGTGTTCTTTCAATTTCAATTTTTGAAATACCACTTGCATATAATTTTTTCTTAAGCAATTTACGAATATTATAATCTTCTATAAGATAATCACTAAAGTGTTTATCATCTGCATACCATTTTGAGTCCCAGTCTTTGATTATACCTACTCTTAATCCATGTGGATGCATTTTTTGTCCCATGCTTTTTCTTCCTCCTTACTTTCTTATTTATCTCTTTCTCTTAAAACTATTGTTATTTTACTTGTTCTTTTTCTAATTCTAACTGCAGAACCTTTTGCAGCAGGTCTTATTCTTTTTAATGTAGGTCCTTGATTAGCATATATTTCAGCAATATAAAGTTTATTAACATCCATAGCATGGTTGTTTTCTGCATTTGCTATTGCTGACTTTAATAATTTTTCTAAAATCTCAGATGAAGCCTTAGGTGTAAATTTAACTATTGCTAATGCTTCTTGAACATCTTTACCTCTAATTAAATCTGCTACAATTTTAACTTTTCTACTTGAAATTCTAGCATAATTTAATGTAGCTCTAGCTTCTGTTCTTACTTCTTCTACTTCTGCCACTGTATTCCCCTCCTAATAAAAATTTAAAATCTCATTTATTTAACATCAGTTGTTTTCTCGCCTGTATGTCCTTTAAATGTTCTTGTTGGAGCAAATTCTCCTAATTTATGTCCAATCATTTCTTCTGAAATGTAAATTGGAACATGTTTTCTTCCATCATGAACAGCAATTGTATGTCCTACCATTTGTGGGTATATTGTAGAAGCTCTAGACCATGTTTTTAAAACGTCTTTTTTTCCTGTTTCATTCATTGCTTCTACTCTTTTTAATAGTTCAGGTGCAACAAAAGGCTTTTTCTTGCTAGATCTTGACATAGTATTTCCTCCTTTTTTAATTATTCACTATTCGTTATTTATTTTCAACTATTACATAGCTTTAACAAATAATTATTTTCTTCTCTTTACAATAAATTTATTTGATTGCTTTTTCTTATTTCTTGTCTTATATCCTAATGCAGGTTTGCCCCAAGGAGTTAATGGTCCTGGTCTACCTACTGGTGCCTTACCTTCACCACCACCATGAGGGTGATCAACTGGGTTCATTGCAGAACCTCTAACTGTAGGTCTTACTCCTAAATGTCTTGTTCTACCAGCTTTACCAAGTTTAATATTTTCATAATCTGAGTTTCCAACTGTTCCAACTGTGGCTCTACATCTTGAAAGAACTAATCTCATTTCTCCTGAAGGTAATTTTATATGTGCATATTTTCCTTCTTTTGCCATCAACTGAGCCTCTTGTCCAGCTGCTCTAACCATTTTTCCACCTTGTCCTGGATTTAATTCAATATTATGAATCATTGTACCAACAGGTATATTCTCAATTGGCAAACAATTGCCAACTTTAATATCTGAATTTGGACCAGATACAACCTTATCTCCATCTTTTAGTCCTATTGGAGCTAATATATATGCCTTTGTTTTATCTTCATATTCTATTAGTGCGATATTTGCACTTCTATTTGGATCATATTCTATACCTATTACTGTTGCAGGCATATCATCCTTCATACGTTTAAAATCAATAATTCTATATTTTTGTCTGTTTCCACCACCTTGATGTCTTACTGTTATTCTACCATAAGAATTTCTACCAGCATTTTTCTTTTTATTAGCAATTAAAGATTTTTCAGGTTTCTTTTTTGTAATTTCCTCAAATGTAGAACTTGACATATTTCTTCTTGATGGTGTTGTTGCACTATAATGTTTAATTCCCATTTTGTTTTCAATCCTTTCTATACTTTATTTTCCTAGTTTGTTTCTAGATAATTTCGTTTGAATTTATAACTAAACTCCTGTAAATTCATCGATTCCTTCTTTATATTTATTTGATACTTTAACTTCTTTTCCGCCTTTTCCTAAATATTTTCCATCTTGTGGTTGAGTATCAACAAATACTATTGCTTTTTTCCAGTCTGAAGTTCTACCTACATGAACTCCAACCCTCTTTGTTTTTCCATTCATATTAATTGTATTAACTTTTAATACCTTAACATTGAATAGCTTTTCAACAGCTGATGCTATTTGAATTTTTGTAGCATTTTTAGCTACCTTAAAGGTATACTTTCCTTCTTCTAAAGCTGCATTGCTTTTTTCTGTAACTATAGGTTTAATAATTATATCTTCTGGTCTCATTATGCGTACACCTCCTCAATTTTCTTAACAGTATCTAATGTAACAACAAGTTTATTACATTTTAATAAGTCATAAACATTGATTGTATTAACTAAAGAAGTTTTAACACCTTCAATATTTCTTGCTGATTTTTGTACTATTTCATTTTTCTCAGGTAAAAGAATTAATGTTTTCCCTTCAACTTTTAAATTGTTTAATGCATCTTGCATATTTTTAGTCTTTATTTCTTTAAAAGGCATTTTATCAACAACAATTAATTGATTTTCCTGAACTTTAGAACTTAATACAGATTTAATAGCAAGTCTCTTTTCCTTTTTATTAACTCTATATTTATAACTTCTTGGTTTTGGTCCAAGAGCAATTCCACCTTTAATCCATTGTGTTGCTCTAATACTTCCTTGTCTTGCTCTACCTGTTCCTTTTTGTCTCCATGGCTTTCTTCCACCACCGCTTACTTCAGCTCTAGTTTTTGTACTTTGTGTTCCTTGTCTTTGATTTGCTAAATAATTAACTAAAACACTATGTACAACATCTTCATTTGGATCAATTCCAAATATTTCTTCATTTAGCTCTATATCGCTAACTTTTTTTCCTTTAATATCATATACATCTATTTTAGGCATCGTTTATCCTCCTTTCCCTAATTTGCTGTTTTAACAGTATTCATTATTTTTAGTATGCTTCCTTTATTTCCTGGAACGCTACCTTTTACTAATATTACATTTTTATCCAAATCAACTTTAACTACTTCTAAATTTTGGATTGTAACTTTTTCAACACCCATATGTCCTGGTAATTTTTTACCCTTAAATACTCTACCTGGTGTTGATGTTGGTCCCATTGAACCTGGTCTTCTATGATACATAGAACCATGTCCCATAGGTCCTCTATGTTGTCCATGACGTTTAATTACACCTTGAAATCCTTTTCCTTTTGTTATTCCTTGAATGTCAACTTTATCTCCAGCTGTAAAAACGTCTGCTTTTATTTCTGCTCCAGTTTTTAAATCTTCTACAGAACTTAATCTGAATTCTCTTAAGTGTTTCTTTGGAGCTACATTTATTTTCTTAAACGCTCCCATTTCAGGTTTGTTTACTTTTTTCTCTTTTACTTCTCCGAATCCTAATTTTACTGCAGTATATCCATCTGTTTCAACTGTTTTTATTTGAACAACTGTACATGGTCCAGCTTCAATTGCAGTAACAGGGATTACATTTCCTTTTTCGTCGAATATTTGTGTCATTCCGACTTTTCTGCCTATAATTGCTTTGTTCATCATTTTTTCCTCCTAACTATTGGCTGACTTTCTTTGCCAGCTTGGTTTGAATTTTAGAAATCTAAACCTTATAATTTTATTTCAATTTCTACACCAGCAGGTAAATCTAACTTCATTAGATTGTCTACTGTCTTTTGTGTTGGATACAAGATATCAATAACTCTTTTATGTGTTCTCATTTCAAATTGCTCTCTTGAATCTTTGTCTTTATGTGGAGAACGTAAAATTGTTACGATTTCTTTCTTTGTTGGAAGTGGAATAGGTCCTGATACTTTTGCTCCTGTTTTCTTAGCAGTATCTACTATTTTTTCAGCAGACTGATCTAAAACTACATAATCGTATCCCTTTAGTCTAATTCTTATTTTGTCACTTCCTACTAATTTGTTTGATGTTGCCATTAATTTCCCTCCTTAAAATAAATTTCAGGCAAGTCAACAACGCATCCTGGTGTTTCTTATATTACCATTTTTTATGCCTAAGTTTGAATAAACTTAGGTTTTGGATACCTTATTCAAACTTTCGCCTGGTCTAAGCCAAGACATACTCTGCAGAAGTTCCCTCCGTAAAAACGTAGCCACATTCTGCTTCATCGCAAATCCATACGCTTAATTATTATACACTAGAAATACTAGTAATGTCAACCATTATTTGATATTTTTTACATAAAAAATAGGGGAAACCGCAATACGGCAATTATGCCATATCACGGTCTTCCCTTATCGATTAAAAGGACTCACAGCAGAAAGTGGTTTTTTGCAGTTATTTTTATTACCGGTGTTGGCTTAAAAGACATATCGAACGTCATCAGTTCAATTGATGTTACAAAGTCACACTTTTTTGGTACACACACCACATAATCTGCAACCACTTTTTCTGACAAGTCTTTCCAATCTTTTTCCTTTGCAATGAGTTCATCGAACTTTTTATCAAGACCGTTTTTTTTGCAAAAATTTATTATTCTTTCTTTGCTTTCCATTTCACTTTCTTGATTTTCACTGTAAAGAAAATTCTTTCCATCTCTAATGAAATCCTCTAGTTTTTTGTCCTTCATTAATATGTCTCCTCTCTAGACATCTATTAGAGAAACAACTAATATAATATATATAAATATATTATGCGAATAAATAATTATGCATTACTACGAAGCATTTTCCTTTTTAGCTACTTTACTTTTTATTTTTTGTTCATTGTTATCAGCAAAAATTAATTTAGGTGCTTCATTATTTTCAACAGTCTCACGTGTAATTATGCATTTTTCAATATTTGGATTTGAAGGAATATCAAACATTACATCCCTCATTATATCTTCAACAATTGAGCGTAAACCTCTGGCACCCGTATTTCTTTCAATAGCTTTGTTTACTATAGCCTCTAATGCATTATCGTCGAATTCTAATTCGACATCATCTAATTCAACTAATTTTTTATATTGTTTCATTAACGAATTTTTAGGTTCTGTAAATATTTTTATTAATGCATCTTTATCTAATTCATGTAATGTTGCAATAATTGGTAATCTTCCAACAAATTCTGGTATTAATCCAAATTTTAATAAGTCTTGAGGTAGCATTTCACTAAATACCTCATAACGTTTTAACTCTTTAATGCTTTCAACATTTGCACCAAATCCAATTGTCTTTTTACCTATTCTATCTTTTATTATATTTTCAAGCCCTTCGAAAGCTCCACCACATATAAATAAAATATTTTCAGTGTTTATTTGTATAAATTCTTGATGTGGATGTTTTCTTCCACCTTGTGGCGGAACTGATGCTACTGTACCTTCAACAATTTTTAATAAAGCTTGTTGAACACCTTCTCCACTAACATCTCTTGTAATAGAAGGATTTTCAGATTTTCTAGAAATTTTATCAATTTCATCTATATATATAATTCCTTTTTCTGCTTTTTGAACATCAAAATCCGCAGCTTGAATCAATTTTAGTAATATGTTTTCAACATCTTCCCCAACATAACCTGCTTCTGTTAATGTTGTCGCATCCGCTATTGCAAATGGAACATTCAAAACTTTCGCAAGTGTTTGAGCTAACAATGTTTTTCCAGAACCAGTTGGACCTAATAAAAGAATATTACTTTTCTGTATTTCTACATCACTAATTTCCTTCATACTATTTATTCTTTTATAATGATTATATACAGCTACAGCTAATGTTTTTTTTGCATCTTCTTGACCTATTACGTATTCATCTAAAACCTTTTTTATTTCTTTAGGTGTTGGAATTTTATCATTTTTTGTTTCATATTCTGTTTCATCATCATAGTTTTCGTCTTCTAAAATATTGCCACAAACCTTTATACATTCATCACAAATATATACCCCTGGTCCTGCAACAATTTTTTTTACATTTTCCTGTGTCTTACCACAGAAAGAACATCTTATTGTTTTATCATTTTTTGGCATAAGCGCACCCCTTTATTTGAAACAAACTATTTAAGCTTTTCTATCTATGATTCCATCTATTAACCCATACTTTAAGGCTTCCTCAGCTGTCATATAGTTATCTCTTTCTGTGTCTTTATTTATGACTTCTAATGGTTGCCCTGTTCTTTCGCTTAATAATTTATTTAATTTTTCTCTTGTTCTTACCATGTGATCTGCATGGATTTTTATTTCTGTAGTTTGTCCTGATAATCCCCCAGAAATCAATGGCTGGTGAATTAATATTTCAGAATTTGGAGTTGCAAATCTTTTTCCCTTAGTTCCTGATGTTAAAAGTACTGCACCCATGCTTGCTGCCAAGCCAACGCAAATTGTTGAAACTGGGCATTTAATATAATTCATTGTATCAACTATAGCCATACCATCTGAAATTGAACCTCCAGGGCTGTTTATATAAAATGATATATCTTTATCTGGATCCTCAGACTCTAGGAATAACATTTGTGCTACTACTAGACTTGCTGAAGCACTATTTACATCCTCTGATAAAAATATAATTCTATCTTTTAATAATCTTGAAAAAATATCGTAAGATCTTTCGCCTTTGCTTGTTTGTTCTATAACATAAGGTACTAAACTATTTTTAATCATATGTTAATTCTCCTTTTTTAAATTATTTACTAAATTTTGCATTTTCTACAAGGTAGTCAATTGTTTTTTCTATTTTTAAAGTATCTGTAATGTATTTAATTAATTCTGCATTTTCTTTCAACTCTTCTGATTTTCTTCCATAAGATTTAGCTAATTCTTCAAGTTTTTCATCTATGTCCTTTTCATTAGGTTCAATTTTTGCTTCTTTGCTAATTGCTTCTAGAACTAATCTTGATTTTACAGATTCCTTAGCTGGTTCATCATATTCCTTTCTAAATTCGCCTTCTGTTTTATTTACAATTTGTAAATATTGTTCAAAATTTAATCCTTGATAGCTTAATCTTGCTTTCATATCTTCAATCATATGGTCTTTTTCATGTTCAATCATTCCAGAAGGTATTTCAACTTCAACTGAATCTGTAACAGCTTTTATTGCAGCATCTTCTGTTTCTCTTTTTGCTCTTTCATCATTTTGTTCTTGAAGTCTTTTTGTAATGCTTGCTTTTAATTCTTTTAATGTGTCAAATTCGCTAACATCTTTTGCAAGTTCATCATCTATTTTAGGTAATTCTTTTTTCTTTATTTCATTAACTTTTACCTTGAATACAGCATCTTTTCCTGCTAGTTCTTTAGCAAAATATTCTTTTGGAAAAGTTACTTTAATATCTTTTTCTTCTCCCTTTTTCATTCCAATTATTTGATCTTCAAAACCTTCTATAAAAGAATGACTTCCTATTGTTAATTCGTGATTTTCAGCTTTGCCACCTTCAAAAGGTACACCATCTACTGAGCCTTCGAAATCAATAACTGCTATATCTTTGTCTTCTACTGGTCTATCTTCAACAGTAACTAATCTAGAATTTTGTTCTGCCATTTTTTCAATTTCTTTATTTACATCTTCGTCAGATACATTATACTCTATCTTTTTTAATTCTATACCTTTATATTTTTCAACTTTTACTTCTGGTTTAGTTTGAACAACAGCTGTAAATTTTAAATCTTTTCCTTTTTCCATTTGTTTAATATCAATTTCTGGATTGCTTACAGCATCAATATTGTTTTCTTTAATTTCTTTTTCGTATATTTCTGGTACTAATTCATTGAAAGCATCTTCATAGAAAATTTCTTTTCCATATTGTTTTTCTACAATATTATATGGTGCCTTTCCTTTTCTGAAACCAGGTATTGTAAAATATTTTGCATTTTTTGCATATACTGTTTTCATTGCATCTTCAAATAGTTTTGCTTCTATAGTAAAGCTTAATTTTAATTCATTTGTATTCTTTGTTTTCTCAACTTTAATACTCATTTATTTCAATCCTTCCAAACTTTTTTTGCATTTTAGCTTTTATATTATATCATAAAATTCCGAAAATACAAGCTTTAAAATAACTTTATATTCAATTAATTTAGATTTTATTTCCTTCTTCAAGCAACCAATCTATCACATTTATTTTTCTTATACCATCATAATCTGCATCTAAATCGTCATCCAGTGTCAGAATATATTTAGGATAATTATCATCTATTTTTTTTAGAGGCATTAATTCTCTTTCCAAAACTTTATTATTTTCTTCGTTATTTCCTCTAGTTGTTAGTGCAACTTGATAATAAATAATATTATCTGGTTTTCTAGCAATAAAATCCACTTCTAAATCATCATATTTTCCTATAAATACTTCATAACCTCTTCTTAATAGTTCAAGATATACAATATTTTCTAAAATATGTCCCATATCCCTACCAGATTTTTGTCCCAACATATAATACCTAAGTCCTATATCTACAGCATAATACTTTTCTTGTGTTTTTAACAATTCTCTTCCTTTTATGTCATATCTATTTGCTTTATATATTAGATAGCTATCTATTAATGAATCAACATAATTTGAAATTGTATTATAAGATGAATTTTTTTCTACTCCTTCCAGATTATCACATATACTTTTTATACTTGTTCTGTTTCCTATATTATCATATAAATATTTTGTAACTTTTTCTAAAACATTTTTATCTGTAATTCCCTTTCTTTGCATTACATCTTTAAACAAAATTGTATTATAAATTCCATCTAAAAACATATTTATGTTATCTGGATTTATTTTATATATTTCAATAGATTGAGGAAATGAACTATATTTTAAATAATTTCTAAATTTTCTTGATAAATCCGTTTTATCCTCAAAAGCAGAAATGTATTCTTTAAACGACAACGGTAACATTTTTATTTCTATATATCTTCCAGTAAGTAATGTTGCCAATTCAGAAGAAAATAGATAAGCATTTGAGCCGGTTATGTATAAATCAATATTTTTATTTATAAATAGGCTATCTACCGTTTTTTCAAATTCAGCTACATTTTGAATTTCATCTAAAAAAATATATGTTTTAGAACCTTGCACTAATCTTTCCTTTATATATTCATATAATTTTTTTCTATCTTGTAATTCTTCATAATCAGAATTTTCAAAATTTATTGAAATTATTTGTTTTTCATCTATGCCAGTTTCCTTTAAGTAATCCTGAAACATTTCAAGTAAAGTTGATTTTCCACACCTTCTAATTCCAGTAATTACCTTTATTATTTGTTGGTCTTTAAAATTTTTTAATATAGAAAAGTAGTTTTCTCTGTTTATTTTTTTCATACATCTCGCCTCCATCTATATAATAATTATATATCTTCTTTTGTATTATGGTCAAGTTTTTTCAAAAATATGAAAAAAGTTTCTAATTTTTAGAGTTTTTTACTAATTTTGCTATAAAAAACCCTTCCATAGTTTTAGTTGGCAACACTTTTATTGCATAACTCAACTTATTATCTAAATTTGGCAAAGTATCTCTTATTTCAATATTCGTTTTTATTAGCTTTATATTGAAATTATTAATTGCCCAATTTAGTATATTTTCGTTTTCTTCCATATTAAGTGTACAAGTTGAATAAACCATTTCTCCCCCAGCTTTTAAACTATTATATGCACTTTCAAATAGTTTTTTTTGCATTTTTGCTAACTGATTCACTCTTTTGATAGACCAATCTCTATAAGTTCCTGGTGATTTTGTTAAAAAACGACCTTCTCCACTACAAGGTGCATCTAACAACACTTTATCAAAAAATTCATTATATTTTTCAAATATTTTTTCTCCTCTTCCATTTACTACATCGACAATATCTGCACCTTGAATATCTATATTATATTTTAACCTTTCACATCTTATTTTATCTAATTCATTTGCTAAGATATAACCATTATTTTGCATCATAGCTGACATTTGTGTGGTTTTACTTCCTGGTGCAGCTGTTAAATCTAATAACCTTTCTCCAGATTTTGGATTCAAAACTATTGGTGGAATCATACTAGATAAACTTTGTAAATATATATAACCTTTTTTGTATATATCTAATGTTTGTATTTCTTTTTCATTTGCATTTTTTATTATTAATGCGTCTTTATACCATGGGACTCTTTCAAATTTTATATTAATTTGTTTAAAATATTTCATTAAATCTTGAATATTATATTTTATGCTATTTACTCTCAATGTAGTGTATCTATCACTATTCATTCCAATTAAGATTTTATCAACAATAAGTGGAGAATAATTTTCATACAACTTTTCTATAAAATCATTTGGCAATCTTTTTTTAACATCATTAATTGATAGCATCTTTCTTCTCTCCTTATTCCAATAAATTGTACTATATAATTATCAAAAAATCAAAACCTTTTTCTTTCCATTTAAGTCATACAAAATAAATTAAATTTATTTTTTTCTTGACAAGATTTTATTAAAGGTTTATATTATTGTCTGCTGGAAAATTAAGGAAATTATTTAAGTATAAATTATTGATTTATTTATTGTAAATAGGAGGTTTATAGTTTTGAGTAAATTTGTAAAAATATTATTTTTTATTACTATACCAATTGAAATTATATTAATATTTTCACAGTTATATTTAATTTTTAATTATAATCAAATGTTGCAAATATTTATAACAATTTTTAATATAATAAATATTTTAGCCATATTTATGCTTTCAATATTTAGTTATAAGAAAGCAGTAGAACTAAAAACAACTTATGAAAGCTTAGAGGAATCAAAACTGTACAACAAAACACTATTAGTTTTAAATGAAAATGTACGTTGTTTTAAACATGATTTTAGTAATATTATTCAAGCGATATTAGGCTATGTTCAGGCAAATGATTTTGAAGGACTAAAAAAGTATTTTCATCATCTATTAGATGATTGTCAGAAGCTTAACACTATTACAGCATTAAATCCTAATTTAATAAATAATCCTGCAATTTATAGTCTTGTAACAAATAAATATCAATTAGCTGATTCAAAAGGAATTAAATTTAATATAAATATCTTTTTAGACTTGAAAAAACTTAATATAAATATATATGAATTCACTAGAATTTTAGGTGTATTACTTGATAATGCAATTGAAGCAACAAGTGAGTGTAATGAAAAGGTAATTAATTTTGATATTGAAATGGATGAAAAGAATCATAGGCAATTGCTTATTATTGAAAATACTTACAAAAATAAGAATGTTGATATAGAAAAAATTTTTGAAAAAGCCTATACTTCAAAACCTCATAATTCTGGTTTAGGCTTATGGGAAATACGTAAAATTTTAAATAAAAATAATAATTTGAATTTATTTACAACTAAAAATGAAAAATTTTTTACACAACAATTAGAAATATATTTATAATTAAATTAGAATAGAAAAATTAATTAAAAATTAGTTTTTCTATTCTAATTTAATTTAATTACTTTCTAATATTTTCCAAGAACCTGTTATTTCTGGTAAGCATTTAAATGTCATTATTTCTTTTGTAATTGGGTGTGGGAAAGAAAGACTATATGCCCATAGTGTAATTTGCTTTCCTCTGCCTCTTGTTCCATATTTTTGATCTCCATAAAGGCTATGGCCTCTACTTGCAAATTGTACTCTTATTTGATGATGTCTTCCTGTATATAGTTTAACTTTTACTAAAGATAAATTTATATCTTCCTGATATTTTATTAATTCATATTCTAACTTCGCATATTTAGAATTTTTCGTACCTTCTTCAACAACTTTACTCAAATTATTTCTTTCATTTTTTAAAAGATAATCTTCTAATATCTCTCTTTTAGATTCTATTTTACCATCAACTATTGCAAGATAAATTTTTTCAAATTGCTTTGTTCTTACATATTCACTAAGTCTAGATGCAGCTTTGGACGTTTTTGCAAAAACCATTACCCCACCAACAGGTCTATCTAACCTATGAACAAGTCCTAAATACACATTTCCCTGTTTATTATATTTTTTCTTTAAGTATTCTTTTATTATAGTTATCATATCTATATCGCCAGTCTTATCCCCCTGTGATGGTACATTTACCATTTTTTCTACTACTATAATATGATTATCTTCATATAAAACATTTAATTTTTGCATATAATTTTATTTCTCCCATTTTCCAAATATTCCAGATGGTAGTACCAATTTTGATTTTTTCATTGGTAACCCTATTTCACCACAACTTATTTTTCCTTTATGTTTTATATTTAATTCTAAAATGTTTGATAACACCTGTGATGAAATACCTGTTGTATATGAATTTATTAAGAAAAATAAAGGATTATCAGAAAGAACTTTTGTGCACAAATTAACTAAATCTGCAATGTTATTCTCAAATTGCCACACTTCCCCCTTTGCTCCTCTTCCATAGGAAGGAGGGTCCATTATAATAGCATCATATTTCTTTCCTCTTCTTATTTCTCTTTCAACAAACTTAACAACATCATCTATAATAAAACGAACTGGCTTATCTTTTAATTTAGATGAAATAACGTTTTCTTTTGCCCAATTGACCATACCTTTTGACGAATCAACATGACAAACAGAAGCTCCAGCATGAAGACAGGCAACTGTGGCACCACCTGTATATGCAAATAAATTTAATACATTAATTTGTCTATCAGCTTCTCCTATTTTTTTCTCCATCCAATCCCAATTAACAGCCTGTTCTGGAAAAAGCCCTGTATGTTTGAATCCCATAGGTTTTATATTAAAAGTTAATTCTCCATATTTAATTTGCCAATTTTGTGGCAATTTTCTATTATATGTCCAACTTCCACCACCAGTTTTACTCCTATTATAAATGGCATCTGCTTTCTTCCACTCAGACGGAAAACTTTTATTTTTCCATATAATTTGTGGATCAGGTCTAATTAATTTAATGTTACCCCATTTTTCCAGTTTTTCTCCATTTGCCATATCTATTATTTCATAATCTTTCCATTTATTTGCTAGGTTCATTTATTGCTCCCCTTTACTTTATTTAAAATTCTATTTATTATAAATTTGCAAATATTTTAAAAAATTCAATAATCAATATAATATTAATAGTGCTAAAAACCACCGTAAATACAAGTATTGCAACAAAAAATTTATTATCCCAAATTGATTTTTCTTTATGTTTATGTATATTTACACTACTTGTCCCACCATATCTAACACCAATATTACTTTTTTTTGCAATTTCCATTAACATATCAATCCCTTCTATATATAAGCTATATAATAAATCTATGATATGTTTATTAGTTATATGCCAAAAATAGTAATACAAATTCTTCTAATTTTCAAGACTTTCTTTAATTCTTTTTGCTAAACTCTCAGTTATTCCCTTAATATTGCAAAGTTCTTCTATACTTGCATCTTTTATCTTTTGTACACTTCCAAAAGCTTTTAATAATTCTTGCTTCTTTTTTGGTCCTATACCACTTATATTATCTAAAGCAGATTTATTCATTTCTTTGTCTCTAAGTTTTCTATGATATTCAATTGCTACATTATGAACTTCATCTTGAAAATTTGTAATAGCTAATAATAAATTCTCAGAAATTTCAATTTCTTCTCTTTGTTCATTAATAAGTGCTCTTGTTTGATGTTTATCATTTTTTACCATTCCAAATATAGGAATGTTTAAATTATATTTATTTTCTGCTGTTCTAATTGCTCTTATTTGTGTTATTCCTCCATCTGCAAAAAATACATCTGGTAATGTTCCAAAGCCTCCTTTAGGATTATCTAAAGAATGTTTAATTCTTCTTGTTACAACTTCTTCCATACATTTTGGATCATCTTGTCCAATAACTGTTTTTATCTTAAATCTCCTTGATAAATTTCTTTTAACTTCTCCATCTTGCATTACGCACATTCCAGCGACAATAAAGTTTCCAGAAATATTTGAAATATCAAATGATTCAATCTTTCTTGGCATTTTATCTAATTTAAGTTTTTCTTTTAATTCCATCAAAATTTCTGTTTTATCTTTTTGTTTATTTTCTAGAGTTATCTTCGCATTTCTTTGTGCCATCTCAACAAAACGCAATTTTTCTCCCCTTTGTGGATTTCTTAATTGGACTTTTTTACCTGACTTTTCAGACAAAATTTCTTCAATCAATTCTTTATCTTCAATTTCTTCTTGGAGCATAATTTTATTTGGAATTTGCATACTATCAAAGTAGTATTGTTTAATAAACTCTGATAGTATTTCTTTATCATATTCATCTTTTAGTTCATTAAAAAAATAATGCTCTCTTCCAATCATTTTGCTTCCTCGTACAAAGAAAATTTCAATGCAAACTGCTAGCTCATTCTTATATAATCCTATAACATCAATATTATTTTCTGATATATTTGATACTTTTTGTTCCTCAGAAATTCTTTCTATTGCTATTTTTCTATCTCTAGATTCTGCTGCTTTTTCATATTCTTGTCTATCTGAAAAACATCTAATTTCTTCATCTAATTTTTTTAGTATCTTTTCTGTCTTTCCATCTAAAAGTAAAATAATGTCATCTATTTGCTTTCTGTATTCTTCTTTTGTTATATATCCCATACATGGCGCTGGGCATTTCTTTATATGATAATTTAGACAAGCCCTTGTATTAGATTTAAAGTTCCTACATTGCCTAATTTTAAACCTTTCTCTAATGAAATTCACCATTTCTCTTGCAGCACCAGAATTTGCATACGGTCCAAAATATTTTGCCCCATCATTTAATATTCTTCTAGTAATAAAAACATTGGGATAATCAGATTGCATATCAATTTTTATATATGGATATGTCTTGTCATCTTTTAAAAGTACATTAAATTTAGGTCTATTCTTTTTTATTAAATTACATTCTAATATTAAAGCCTCAGCTTCATTGTCTGTAACAATGTATTCAAAATGATCAATAAGAGATACCATTTTTATTATTCTATTTGTCTTGTTATTTTTTCTAAAATATTGTCTTACTCTTCTTTTTAAAGAAATAGCCTTTCCAACATAAATAATAGTATCATTTTTATCATGCATTATATATACACCTGGTTTGTCAGGCAGTTTTTTTATTTCACTTTCTATATCAAACATAAATTCACCTTGTTTATTATTATATCATCAAATACACATTTTTTGAATATATAATCAAAAAAGAAAGACACTTCCTAAAAAAAGGAAGTGCCAAAAGATTAGAGATAGCTTTTCATCTAGAAGTCAGTTAGAAATTTGAATGGCCTTCTCGATGCCGTATTCATCAATACGGAAGCCAGTGTCCCTCGAGATTACGCCTACGCGTTTGATTCCGAGTTCTTCGTAAATGCGCTCAGCAAAAATCTTCTTGACTGAAGTATCGCCGTGATTTACGACAACCGATTTGATGTTTTTGAATTTCTTCAGCATCGAAATCAGTTCATCGGCCTTTGCGTGGCCAGAAAACTCACAAGTAAACTCTACTTGTGCCTTCTTCATGCCGAGAATGCCTCCAGAACCTCCGCCAAACACAAACTCATTCGGTGTTGTGTCTTTCAATTTTCTGCCATAGGTTCCCTCAGCACAATACCCTGTGAATTGGATTAATGCTTTGGGATCCCACAAATAGCGAGGAATCCATGCCTGTGCAGGTCCATAGGAGCCCATTCCGCTCGTCGTAACGACAATCTTCTGCTTGCTTGATGCAACCAACGCTTCGCGCGTTTCATGCAAAGTAATAAGCTGAAGATTATCCGGCAGGAAGTCCATCATCTCAGGCTTAAGGTTGAGTGCACCAGATTGATACAACTTTGTGTATTCTATTGCCAACTTTCCATCAAGAAAAATTGGAATATTTTTGTTGATCTTTCCAGCATTTTGCATCCTCTTGAGCCTATAGAGAATTTCTTGTGCCCTTCCCAGCGAAAAAACTGGAATCAAAATTGATCCACCGTTTTGTGCTGTTGTAGACACGTTCTTGCAAAAGACTTTCTTGCTCTGTTCTTCATCCGTAGTATCCACGTCTCCATACGTCGACTCGCAAATGATATTGAGTGGCATCGAAAGAACCTCTTGTGGAATGCACGGGACATCAAAAAAGATGTTCTTAGGTGCATAATCTCCTGTGAAAAGAAGGTTAAGTTTTCCGCCGTACCCATCCAGGAATTGGATGAGTACCATACATGCGCCGACAAGGTGACCATTGCCAATAAGCATGAACCGGCAATAGTCGTCAAAAACGTACCATTGGTTGAGGCTTACTCCCTTTGTCTGTTGCAACACACTTGTCACATCAGACAGTTCATACATTGGCGGCTTATTATTGCGTTTCGCACGAGTCTTCTGCACATGGCATGCATCCCTCAATGCAATTGGCAATAGGGCCTCAGATACCTCGCTACAGACGAAGTCGCCACTATAACCACCTTTCGTCATCAATGGCAACCGTCCAATATGGTCGGCATGAACGTGCGTAATAAATGCGCCGTCCAATTCTTTCGGGTCGAAGATTAACGACCCATTATACTGCTCGTTGACCCGTTCTTGGAAAATTCCACAGTCAATGCTGTAGCGACGCAATTCCTCATTTGGAATGTGCACTACAGAGAGCAGGTTTGACCCAGTAACACAAGAATGCGCTGCCATCAGGTCAATATAAATGTTTGCCTTACTCATTCCTGATGTCTCCTCTCTTTTTTAATGAGTCAGAAAATTCTGATTACTTTTATTTTAACATTTAGCAAATATTATGTCAATTAATTTTAAAACATTTGCAAAAAAATATAAATTTTTTGACATAAATTATTATTTTCATTATAATATATCACATATGGAGGATTGTTATGTGTGGAATAGTTGGATATGTAGGCAATAAAAGTGCCCAACCTATATTAATTAATGGGCTTACGAATTTAGAATATCGAGGATATGATTCAGCTGGCTTTGCCACTATTGAAAATAACAAAATTAATGTTCAAAAAGAAGTTGGCAGAGTAAAATATTTAGAGAATATCTCTAATAAAAATATTTCTGATTCTACAATTGGTATTGCTCATACAAGATGGGCAACTCATGGAAGAGCATCTAAAGAAAATGCTCACCCACATTTGGATAACTCAAACTCATTTGCTGTTGTTCACAATGGAATAATTGAAAACTATATTGAATTAAAGGATTTTCTTTCAAAAGAAGGTTATACTTTTTTATCAGAAACTGATACAGAAGTAATTCCAAATTTAATTCATTATTATTACAATCAGTCAAATAACTTTTTAAAGGCTGTAGACTTCTCTTGTAGAAAATTAAAAGGAAGTTACTCTATTGCAATTATGTGCAAATTTGAACCTAAAAAAATAATTGTTGCAAAAAAAGACAGCCCTTTGGTAATTGGAAAAGGAAATAATGAATTTTATATAAGTTCAGATGTAGCTGCTGTTTTGTCATATACTAAAGATTTTTATTTTATTAAGGACTTAGAGTTGGCTGAAATTACAAGAGAGAATATTAGTTTTTTTGATTTTGATTTAAAACCAATATCAAAGGAAATTAAAAGGCTAGATTTAGATAGTAATGCAGCTCAAAAAAATGGTTATGAAGACTATATGCTTAAGGAAATTAATGAACAACCTGATGCAATTAGAAAAACATTGCAAGAAGAAAATAATGAATTTGATTACAGCACTATTAAAAGTTATAATAAAATTTATATAATCGCTTGTGGTACGGCTATGCACGCTGGTTTAGTTGGTAAAAAATTATTTGAAGAGCTTTGTAGAATTCCAGTTGAAGTAGATGTTGCATCTGAATTTAGATATCGAAATGCAATCATTGATAATAAAACTCTTGCAATTTTTATCAGTCAATCTGGTGAAACTGCAGATACAATTTCTGCATTAAAGTTATGCAAAGAAAAGAATGCTAAAACAATCGCAATTACAAACGTAATTGGTAGTAGCATTACAAGGCAGGCTGATTATGTGTTTTACACAATGGCAGGACCTGAAATTGCTGTTGCCTCTACAAAAGCTTATACTTCTCAAATTGCATTATTAGCAAAAATGGTTATTAACTTTGCTAAAGAATTAAATTATGATTCAAATAAACTTAAACAAATTCAAGAAGATTTATCTAAACTTCCAGAACAAATTAGCCAAATATTACGAAAAACAGATCATATTAAAACTATTGCTAAAGAAATTTATTCAATAAAAGATGCTTTCTATATTGGTCGTGGAATTGATTATTGTTCATCAATGGAGGCCTCTTTAAAAATAAAAGAAATAGCCTATGTTCACTCTGAAAGCTATGCTTCTGGTGAATTAAAGCATGGTTCTATTGCCTTAATTGAAGATGGAATATATGTGATTTCTATAATAACAGATTCAGAATTAAAAGATAAATCAATTTCAAACATACAAGAAGTTATCACAAGGGGTGCAAAATCAATTGTTGTTACAAATCAAAATATAGATAAATCAATATTTACACATATAATTGAAATACCAAAGACAAATACTTTGCTATCACCTATTCTTTCTGTTATTCCGCTTCAGCTACTTGCATACTATGTGGCAAAAGAAAAGGGCTTAGATGTTGATAAACCTAGAAATTTAGCAAAGTCTGTAACTGTTGAATAAATCATCCTAGTATCAATTTTAGACATATCAATACTATACTTCCTGGAATTCCTAATATGCCGACAAAAATTGCTGTAAATATATTTAACCCTATATGGAAATTAAATGTTGCCCCTACTATATTTATTACATATATTAGGAAACCACCTAATATAGAATTAAGTACTAATTTCATTATTGCTTTAATTGGCATTATAAAAACTTTGCCTATTAAAAATATAAAAATAATACAGGCCAAATACACTATTAAATTAGAATTGTCCAAGTTCATCACCTCATTAATTCAATTTTATGAGTGAACTTGGACAATTATTACTTTTGATTTAAATAACTTTATCTTCACAAAGTTTTATTTGAAGTTGATTAACTAAATCTATAGCTATAGACCTACTTTTGGCCTTTTTTATTAAATAATCTAACTTCGCTCTATTGGCCTTTATTGCATAAGTATAGTAATCAATTAAATCTCCATCTGCGTATTCAAAATTTTTGTTTGCTATTTCAAGCTCTTTTTTAGCTTCAATAATTGCCTTAATTAAATCGATACCGATTTTGTTCTTCTGTCTTTTCTTTTATTCTCTTTTCTCTAACATATCCATCTATCATTAAATCTACCCCTAAAATATTCTTATTTTATTATATGCTATGAATTTTAAAAATATTCCAAAAATTTCTATTTTATATTTGCTATTAAAAATTTTTGTGCGAGAAAAGGACAGTGTGGAATGAAAATAAAATTACCACACTGTCCTTTTCTCGCACATATTTTTGTTTTTACTTGATTTTTCTAAATAAATGTTATACAATAACTGTAATTTATGAAACAACATTGAAAGAGACTATATTAAATTTCTTTTTTATAGAGAGTTTATGTTTGGTGGAAATAAACAAAAAGGGTTTAAGAATCTACTCTGGAGTTTTTAGTGAAAGCTAAACCGCTAATACTGGTTATCGTATTTTAGAGTATAATAAAAGGTGGTACCACGTATATAGACGTCCTTTAGCATTTTGCTATTGGACGTTTTATTATGAAACCACAAGTTGAGTCTAGTTCTTATTGCGAAAGCAACAAGGTTCAGGGGTACCCACCCACGACTTTGCCGTGTTGGTGGGGCGGGTTCTTATCTATCTTTATTCTTTAGTTTATAATTGACCTAACTGGTCATAAATATATTTTTTAGAAAGGGTTGATTAATATGTTAGATATTAAATTTTTAAGAGAAAATCCAGAACTTGTAAAGGAAAACATAAGGAAAAAATTTCAAAACCATAAATTGGTATTGGTTGATGAAGTTATCGATTTAGATGAAAAGTATAGAAAGGCTAAATCTTCTGGAGATGACTTAAGAGCAGAGCGTAAATCTTTAAGTTCTGAAATTGGAAATTTAATGCGTCAAGGTAAGAAAGATGAAGCTGAAAAAGTAAAAGCTAAAGTTCAAGAAATTAACAATAAACTTGAAGAAAATGAAAAACTTGAAAATGAATATTCTGAAGAAGTAAAAATAAGAATGATGAAAATTCCTAATATGATGGATCCTTCTGTTCCTATTGGTGAAGACGACTCTAAAAATGTTGAAGTTCAAAGATATGGCGAGCCAAAGGTTCCTGACTATGAAATTCCCTTCCATGGTGAAATTCTAGAAGCCTTAAATGGAGTTGATTTTGATGCTGCCCGTCGTGTTGCTGGGAATGGTTTTTATTATTTAATGGGTGACATTGCAAGACTTCATTCTGCTTGTCTAACTTATGCTAGAGATTTTATGATTAACAAGGGATTTACATATTGTATTCCTCCATTTATGATTCGTTCAGACGTTGTTACTGGTGTTATGAGCTTCGAAGAAATGGATGCTATGATGTACAAAATTGAAGATGAAGATTTATATTTAATTGGCACTAGCGAACACTCTATGATTGGTAAATTCAAAGACCAAATTTTAAGAAAAGAAGATTTACCTTATACTATGACTTCTTATTCTCCTTGCTTTAGAAAAGAAAAGGGAGCTCATGGTATTGAAGAACGTGGTATTTATCGTATCCATCAATTTGAAAAACAAGAAATGATTGTTATTTGCGAACCTGAAGATAGTAAAAAATGGTATGATAAAATGTGGTCTTATACTGTTGAACTTTTTAGAAGCATGAATATTCCTGTTCGTACTTTGGAATGTTGCAGTGGAGACTTAGCTGACTTAAAATCAAAAAGTGTTGATGTTGAAGCATGGAGCCCTAGACAAAAGAAATATTTTGAAGTTGGCAGTTGCTCTAATTTAACTGATGCTCAATCTAGAAGATTAGGAATACGTATTAAAGGTGAAAATGAAAATTATTTTGCTCATACTCTAAATAATACTGTTATTGCCCCACCTCGTATGTTGATTGCTATTTTAGAAAACAATTATCAACCTGATGGAAGTGTAATTGTTCCTGAAGTTTTAAGACCTTATATGGGTGGACTCGAAAAAATTGAAATAAAGAAAAAATAGATTATACTTAATCTTAATAAAATGAAAGGGAAATGTTATTATGGCCTTTATTGTAAAAAATCCTAAATTTGAAGTTTCAGCTGTTAGACCAAAACAATATCCTAAAAATAATTTACCAGAAATTGTGCTTGTTGGAAAATCTAACGTTGGAAAATCTTCTTTTATTAATACGATGATTCATAGAAAAAGCCTTGCTAGGACAAGCAGTGAACCTGGAAAAACTAGACAAATTAATTTTTATAATATTGATGAAAAATTTTATTTTGTTGATTTACCCGGATATGGTTTTAGTAAGATGTCTAAATCAGAACAAGAACGCGTAAATATGTTTATAGAAGACTATCTTTTTAATAGTGAAAACATTAAACTCATTATTTTCTTAGTCGATATTCGTCATAATCCTACTGAAAATGATGCAATTATGTATAACTACTGCATAAGAAGAAATTTACCTTTCCTAGTACTTTGCAATAAAGCTGATAAAATTGCAATTACCAAAGTAGATGATGCAGTCAATTCTATTCAAGCTATACTTAATCCATTAAAAGATATAATCTTCCTTCCATTTTCAGCTGAAAGAAAAATTTACACAGAAAATGTATGGGACATTATTGAAAAAAATATACAATAAAATTTAGCTAATGTTTTATTAAGAATTTTGTCTTTTATTCTTTATTTTTGCTATATTTTATAGTATAATAATTGTATGTGAAAAATTTTATACAAAAGTTAAATTTGTTAATTTTTGTAAAAAGGAGTTATTATGGTTATGTGGCAATTTTGGTTAATTGTTGCTGGAATTTTCTTCATTGGAGAAATATTTACTGCTGGATTCCTAGTTTTTTGGGTTGGAGTTGGAGCCGTTTTTGCAATGATTTCAAGCTTTTTTACAGATAACATTATAATTCAAACAACTATCTTTGTTCTTCTTTCTGGCATATTACTTTTCTTTACAAGACCATTTGTTAGAAAATATGTAGATAAGGATCAAGACAATGTTGTTACAAACGCAATGTCTGTTGTTGGAAAAAAAGGCGTTGTTACCGAAGAAATTGATACTGTAAAAAGTGTTGGACTTGTAAAAGTTGGTGAAGAAGTTTGGTCAGCAACAACTGAAACGCAAGATGTAATACCAAAAGGTACAAAAGTAGAAGTTAAAGATATTAATGGTGTTAAACTTGTTGTTACACCTATAGTTTCTGCTCAAGCAGTTGAAAAAACTGCAAAATAAATTATAAGGGGGATTTTAACTTATGTGGTTTTTAATCGTTTTATTAATCATAATTTTAGTTATAGCATTTAATACAATTAAAGTTGTTAGACAATCAGAAGTTTACATTATTGAAAGGTTAGGTAAATTCCATAAAATAGCTGATGCTGGACTTACAATTATTGTTCCATTTTTTGACCGTGTTCGTTCTGTTGTAAGCTTAAAACAACAAACTATGGATATACCACCACAAGGCGTTATCACAAAAGATAATGTTACAATAACAATAGATACTGTTGTTTTCTATCAAATTACAGATCCTGCTAAGGCTGTATATGAAATTCAATCTTTGAAAAAAGGTATTGAATATTTAGCAATTACTACTATTCGTGATATAGTTGGTAAAATGGATTTAGATGCAACATTTAGTTCAAGAGATGCAATTAATCAAAAATTAAGAGTTATTCTTGATGAAGCAACAGATAAATGGGGTTGTAGAATTGACCGTGTTGAAATAAAAGATATTAACCCTCCTGCTGATATCCGTGATGCAATGGAAAAACAAATGAATGCAGAAAGAAATAAAAGAGCTTTAATTTTACAAGCAGAAGCTGAAAAGCAATCAGCTGTTACTATTGCTGAAGGTAAAAAAGAAGCTGCTATTCTTGAAGCTGAAGCTGATAAAGAAGCAAGAATTCGTAGAGCTGCCGGTGAAGCTGCTGCTATTGAAAAAGTTGCTGAAGCTAAAGCTAAGGAAGTTCAATTAGTTTATGATGCAATAAAAGACGCAAAACCAGACGAAAAATTAGTTCAATTAAAATCTTTAGAGGCATTAGAAAAAGTTGCAAATGGTGAAGCAAATAAAGTGTTTATTCCTTTTGAAGCAACATCAGCTCTAGCAGGACTTGGAGCTGCAAGCGAAGTGTTTAAAGAAAAGAAGAAAAAAGAATAATAAACTTGGATAACCATACAATAAAAATATCTGAGAATAAACTCAGATATTTTTTTTGTATTTGTTTTATACACACCAAAAAAACAAGCATATTTTCTTATGCTTGTTTTTTAGTTATTATTAAATATATCAAAAAAATTAAATGGCTTCCTTATTTTCAATTGTATCATCATCTGTTGCAGAATCATCATTTTCATTTACTATTTCTAGACTTCCAATTGAAACTTCATAAGCTACTCTTTGTTCAACTGTTCCATCTTCTAATTTTTTCTCATAATTTCTAGATTGAACTCTTCCAACTATTCTAACACAAGTACCAACTTTCATATTTTGGCAAAATCTTGCATTTCTGCCCCAAGCAATACATGGAATATAGTCAGATTTGTTATATGCTCTATTTACTGCAAGCAATATATCTGCAATCTCTCTTTTAAATGGTGTTTGTCTGTAAATAGGTGGTTTGCAAATAAAACCGTTTAAAACAACTTCGTTTGAAACAAATTCCTCGTTTCCTTCCTCTTGTTGTTCTTCCATTTCACTTTCGTCCATAATATCTTTTGCAAAAACTGTTAATATTAATTTGTTTCTGTTGTTTTCGTAAGTGTTATATGAACGGAACTGACCCTTTACAATGATTTTCTTACCAACTTCTAATGTTTCTCCTGTTAATAGTCTATCAGATACTGTTATAGGTATAATATCTGATGTGCCACTTAAACGTGGTATTTCTAAGCTAAATACATAAAAGCTTTCTCCATAAACTTCATGACTAAATTTCTTTTCTG
Source organism: uncultured Lachnospiraceae bacterium (assembly GCA_964489885.1). GTDB lineage: Bacteria > Bacillota > Clostridia > TANB77 > CAG-508 > CAKOTZ01. The sequence continues at coordinate 67,230 of CAZAZX010000003.1, forward strand.
TTGCTACTTTTCCTACTAATATTAAATAGTTATTATCTGAATAATTAGTATCCATTTTCACAATTTTTTCCTCCCCTTACATTATTTATCTATTGTAGTTTATTCAAATTGTTTCAGCTTTAGAATAAATAAATTTAATTTACTTCTATATTATAACATCTTTTTCCAGTTTTGTCTACATAAAAAGTTGAAATTTGCATTATTCATTCATATTTAGGTGTTTTATTAATATAAACATTATTTTCCACTATATTTGCAGATGTTTCCATAGTATTTCTATTAGAAATAAATACATTTGCAACTGCAAATAAAGCTATAACAGTAAATACAGAAACAACATAAGATATTATTTTAGCCTTGTTAAATAAGAATAACATTAAAAAAACCCCCTATAGCATTATTGTTTAATCTTATGCTATAGAGGAAATTTTATTCATGCAAATTTAAAATTTTTCCATTAATCATTGTTAATTTTATATTAGACCCTTTTGCATTATAAATTATATCAGCAAAAATATCATTTATTGGTGTAGTTGTAGTTCCATTTAAGTCTAGAAGAATTAAATCTGCTTTTTTACCAATTTCTATACTTCCTATTTCATTATCTTTTCTTAGTGCCTTTGCTCCATTTATTGTTGCCATTTTCAATACTTCAAATGCAGGCATAGCTATTGGATTTTCATATTCACCTTTTTGTAATAATGCTGCAAATTTCATAGTTTCAAACATATCCATATTGCTTCCACTTCCCTGTCCATCAGTTCCCAATGTTATATTAATACCCATTTCTCTCATTTTTTCTATATTTGCTATTCCGCATCCAAGCCTTAAATTACTTATTGGACAATGTGCAACACTAAAGTTTAACTTTTTTATCACTTCCATATCCTTTTGGCTTAATTTAACACAATGGGCTAAAATCGCCTTTGTTCCATAGAAATATTTTTCAAGCACCTCAGAAGGATTTTGAACATTATGTATTCTTTTAATATCTTCAACCTCTTTTGTATTTTCGCAAAAGTGCATATGAATTGTTAAATTATATTTTCTTGCTAAGTCTGTTGCTCTTTTTACATATTCTGGGCTACAAGTATATAATCCATGAATTCCAAGACTTAGTGAAATTTTTTCGTCGACATCTTTATATTTTTCAATTAATTCTTCAAATTCTTTAATTCTCGTTTCTCCGTCATTATCAGCATCCATTAAAACACGTGTAAGCTCAATTCTTATTTGTTTTTCCAATGCTGCCTTTATAATGTGTTCTGTCATGAAATATTGATCATTGACAGTTGTTGTTCCAGTTTCAATCATTTCTCTAAATGTTAAAATTGAAGCATTATATATGTCTTCTCCTAATAATTTTGCCTCTATAGGCCATATTTTTTCTTCAAGCCATTCTTGTAATGGACATCCGTCTGCAATTTCTCTAAAAATACTCATAGGAACATGCGCGTGTGTGTTTATTAAACCTGGTAATAACACTCTATTTTTCGCATCAATCGTATTATCAACCCTTGCCTCAATTTGTCTTCCAATTTCAGCTATTTTATCATTTTCTACTAAAACATCTATTTCTTGTTGCATTTTTGGTCTTGTATCATCCATTGAAATAAGTGTTGCATTTTTAATTAAAGTTTTCATCATTCTTCTCCTCAATTCTTTTCTCAATAAAACTATTTTAACATTAAAAAATAAAAAAAACAACTCTAGTAAATTAATACTAGAGTTGTAAAGTTACAACACATTGTAACTTTAGGTATAAAAATATTTAACATCTAATTTATATTTATATGAGAATTTCAGGATAAATCATATTATAATATTAATCAATAGGCACCTACTTCCTTTCTTTTAAATTTTTTTATTTAATTTTATATTTATTCTCAAATCAATTTCTTATAGGCATTTCTCCTTTCTTTCTAAAAATTTATTTCCATTTCTATCATTTTCTCCCTCCTCTTTCTTAGTATGTATATATTTTACAAATGACTTATGTTTTCTGTGTGAAAATAATTTGAAGATTTAAAATATTTTTCACAATAACAGTTTTGCTTCTTTTTAGCATATTTAAGCCGAAAGAGTCAGTTTCTTTCAAACTGACTCTTTGTAAATTTAATGTGAAAATATTTATACTTTCTTTGCTTCTATTAAGTTTACTAAATCAATATCAAAATAAAATTCTACTCCATTATCCCTATTGTAAACACCATATTCGCTTTTGTAATTGTTCATTATAGCCTTTACTAAAGATAAACCTATTCCTGTTCCTCCATTTGCACGATTTCTAGAACTATCAATTTTATAAAATCTATTCCAAATTCTATTTAAATCTTCATCTTTAAATTGTTCTCCTGTATTATATACATATATTCTTGCCTTGTTATTTTTCTTTTCAATTCTTATTTCAATTAAATTTTCTCCGTTTACTTCTTCAACGTGTTTTATTGCATTCGTTACATAGTTTGTAATGACTTGATCTATATAAAATTCATCAGCATACACGTATACAGGGTCATTATTTGTAAATTTAATTACTGTATTTTTATCAATTTTCATAACATCAGTCTTTCTAAGTACTTCTCTAATTAACTCTGTTATGTCAAAATTCATATTATTAAATTTTCGTTTTCCATATTCTAATTTCATTAATTCAAGCAATTGTTTTACTAGTTTATCCATTTTATTTGCTTCATCTATAATAACGTCAATATAAAATTGCCTGCTTTCCTCATCTGTCGTTACATTTTCTTTTAGGCCTTCTGCATACCCCTGTATTAAAGCAATTGGTGTTTTTAGTTCATGTGAAACATCAGATATAAATTGTTTTCTCATCTCATCTATTTTTGATTTATGTTCTATATCCTTTTCTAATTCTATATTTGCTTCTTTTAATTTCATAATCGTTTTCTCGAGCTTATCTGAAAGTATATTTATGCTTTTACCTAAATTATCAATTTCATCTTCTGTATTTCTTTCTTGATATTTCTTTGTAAAATCAAGATTTGTCATATTTCTAGCAATATTGTCCAATTCATAAATTGGCTTAGTAAATCTTTCAGCAATTACCAATACAACAAATCCACCAAGTAAAATTGTAAAACTTCCTATTAATAATAAGAAATTATTAGAAATTTTAACACTTTCTTGAATAGAAGCTATTGGCAATCGAATATATAATTTATATCCATTATCTAGTTCAGCAGATAAAAATATTATGTTCAGTGCCGTTTCCTTATCTTCTACCTGTGTTATAAAAACCTTATTATTTTTATATAAAATTCCGTTTGGCAAACTTCTTGCTTCTATTTCCTCTGTTTCATTAATTTGTTCCATCGTATCTAAAAAGTGTCTATTAGAAGAAAATATTGTTTCACCTAATTGTGATTGTATTATCATATCGAAATTGTTATTAAGTGATATTTTCTCAAACTCTAATTCATAATTAGAATTTGGATTGTAAGTATTGTAATAACTATTAATATATTTATATGTATCTAGTAAGGAATTTCTTTTTGAATATAAATAGTAGGTCTCTAATACCACACTATTTATTGATATTAGAAGCAATATAATAATTATTACGACAATTGTTAAAGTTAAAAACAGTTTCATTCTAATAGATTTTAATGGTTTAGGTACTGTCATAAAATACTTTCCTTTCTATTTTACTTCAAATTTATATCCTATTCCTCTCATTGTTTTTATATATTTTCCTTTTTTACCTAACTTATGTCTAATTTTCTTTATATGGCTATCTATTGTTCTTGAATCTCCATAATAATCATAGTTCCATACATTATTTAAAATTTTATCTCTTGATAATGCAATATTTTCATTGTCCACTAAATATTTTAACAATTCATACTCTCTTAAACTCATTTCAACAAACTTTCCATCAACACTTACAGTTCTTCCATCTGAATCAATTTTTATTCCTCCATAGTCTTTTTCTGAATTGTTCTTATCTCCATAAGCTCTATTTAAAATTGCTTGTACTTTTGCTACTAAAATTTTTGGACTAAATGGCTTTGGTATATATTCATCAACACCCAGTTCAAACCCAAATAATTCGTCTTGTTCTTCTGCTCTTGCTGTAAGCATCACTATTGGAACTTTTGAACTTTGTCTAATTTGGCGAAGAACAGACCATCCATCAAGTTTTGGCATCATTACATCTAATAAAATTAAACTTATTTTATCTTTTTCTTGATTAAAAATCTCTATAGCCTTTTCTCCATCTTCTGCTTCAATTATGCTAAAATTTTCCTTAGTTAAAAAATCTTTAATCAATTTTCTCATTCTTGATTCATCATCAACTACTAATATCGTATACTCATTCATACACAAAGCTCCTTAATTACATAATTTTTGATTTATTATAAAATATTTTTATGTCTATTTTGTGAATTTCTCAGAATTTTTTCTACATTGATAAGATTCCAATAAAAAAGTAAACAAATCAAAGAAAAACTCTTTGATTTGTTATTTAAATTTTTCCTAAACACTTTTCAATTAATTCTTGTAAAAAGGTAGTATCTACCACAGATTCAATACTTGCTTCTAGCATATCTTTTGAGGCTACATTTTTTATATTCAATTCATATCCATTTTTCAAAGCTAGTTGCCTTGAAAACTCCCTAATTGTTCTCCCATTTCCGTTCTCTAAATGGATGTAGAACATTTAGTTCTGACATATAATATGCTAATCTTTTTGCAAGCTCTGTCTTATCTAAATTTGCTAAATAATTTTCATTTTTTAATTGATTTAAAAGTGCATCTAATTGTTCTTCAATATATTGCCAGTTTGCAAACATAAAACTATCTTTTGCAATATTTTCAGTACGGAATAATCCTGCAAATGGATAGATATCTTCAAACAAAAAGCGGTGAATTCCAACAAAATGCATTTTATCAAAGTTACCACTAATTCCAGTTTCCCTTAATATAAGTAACTTAGCTGCAGTTATTTTAGCTTCATATATAGCTAAATTTTTGTTATCTTTTATACCTAATTTATTTTTTAGAACATTAGAATTTTCATAGCAATAAATAGAATTTCTAGCTTCATACAAGTCTTGCATTATTTTTTAATCCTTCCAAAACATTTGACTTTATTGTATCAATCAATTGATCTTTATTTATTTCTTTACTAGAATACATTTCTAATAATTCTATATCCTCGTTAGATAATTGCATTCCTTCTATTTCTAATTCGCTTTTTATATTTTCAATATCTATTTTAAATTTTTCGTTCAAACTACCGCCTCCTCTATTATTATTATACCATAAAATGCTGAAAAAATCAGCATTTTTATGTAAATTTAACTGTGTAATTATATGTTCAAAGTACCTTCTTCATCCATTATTAATAATAACATCTCAGATGCTGACCACAAGTGTGTTGGTGCTATTCTATTATTTATATAATAAGATTCATCTAGCATTTTGGTTGATTCAAAGTTAGCTTTTGAGCCACACATTTCATACGATAAAGGATAAATATTGCTATTTGCGTAAAATGGAACTTTTTTAAAGTAGTGATATTGTGCTATTCCCAAATATTGAAAATGTCTTCCAACATAATATCCTCTATATTCTTTTGTTCCTCCTTCATTCCACCATGTTAGTTGGTTATATTCTCCGCTTCTTTCTTCCCATATTTTATTTAGATTGTTCACCATTGAAAGCTTACTAATTCCTAAATCATACCATTTATTCTGGTACACTTCTTTAACAGAACCATCTGTTAATCCAGATATATAATTTCCGTTCTTATTTTCACTTGCTAACCTATTTGCTTCTGCTATAATTTTATTTACTAATTCCTTATGTTCATTTTCTGATGTTGATATTATATACAATAGTTCTCCTAAATTATCAGGTTTAGAGGCACCATTTTGATTATCATATACGTTTTCAATATTATCTATAAACTTTTCAATTAAATCAGTATTATTAGTGTTTTTTAACACCATTGCAGCTAATGCGGCATCTCTATACCATACATCATCATATACTAAAATATTTGGTATTGGTTTACTATCTTTAATATTAAATAAAATTTCAGAATAAAGGACTTTTTCTACATTTGGATATTTTCCATTTGAAAAATCTTTTAAGTTAATTTTAGTATTATCAAGTGCCTCTGTTGTATTATTATCATTTATGAAAATTCCGTCCTCATTTTCATAAATTTTAATAAAGTGATTATCAATTGTTTGAATGATGACTGTATACTCATTTGGTATTACAAGAAAATCTTTTACATTCCATTTTTTTATTACTTTTTTGTTTTCTATATCATTTAGCCTATTTGTGTTAAAAATTATTTTCTTTCTATTTCCCATACCAAAAAAGTAAAAATTCTTACTTGATGAAACATTTGTTAAATTACAATCATGATTTTTTACAAATGTTTCATATTCTTTGAGATAGTTTTGATAAGATTTATACTCATTCGAAAAATTTCTTTTTAAATCATTTGTTATAGTTGTACTTTGAATTTTTTCACTTATATTAAAGCCCATAAAATTCCCGTAATTTGGTGTTATTGAAATTCCAATAAAAACTGTTTTTAATAAAATAACTAAAGCTATCAATCCAACTATATTTAAAATTTGTATATCTTTATTTCTTATCTCGTTTATCAATTTCTGAATTGCTTTTATTATTAAGAAAAATATCAAACTTACAAATATTACAAAAAATAATAAAAATAAAATTAGTTCTATATTGCTAAAGTGCGAAGTAAAATATGGTCTTGGAAGTATCTTTTCATTTATTTTTAAAATAGTAAAAAATTCTTTTAAATTTTTTGTTATTTCACATAACAATATTGCTACTAAAATAATAAAGTTTACTTTTTCTACTTTAGCACTTTTTATCTCTCCAAAATTAATAATCAATAATAAAAATGGTAAGTAAATTAAGTTTTGAGAATATAAAAAGCTTTCTGAATTTCCATATATAAAATGTAAAGTTGTATTAAAAATTAATGTCAGTAATAGCCCTACATTCATCCATACATTATTTTTAAAATTCCTAATAGTGTAATATAAAACCAACATATAGAAAAGAATTGATATAATTAAAAATGGCTGTACTTTATCTGAAAAATAATAAGATGTTGAATCAGTCTTATAAATATTTTCATCAAAATTTGTATTATATATATCGGAACTAATAAAGCCATTCAAATACATATTATTTATTACATTTTTTAAATTTTTCTCCATTGAGTCAATTCTCATATAATTTACTTCTTCTGTTGAATTATTTTCTACATTTGTAATAATAGCTGTGTTATGCCAAACCATATTTTGATAAAAAGATAAAAATACACATAAAATCAGTGTTATTATGTTTACTATTAAAAAACTTTTTGCTTTTAATTTGTTGCTTAATAACAATATTATAGTTGCAATTATAAAAACAAAATAGTTAGTAATTGTTACAGATATATTAAATATTCCTAAAAGAATTAGATAGTAAACCATATTTTTTTCATTTACTTTATTTTTAAATATTTTAGCAACATAATACCATAATAGCAATAAAAATAATTGTGAATAGCAATATGTTTCAATTATAGCTGAAAATACAATATTCGAAAAAGTAAAACCAAAAACTAATGAAATAATGATTTTGTATTTTGTTGAAATATTGTATAGTGTTCCTATTTTATAAACAATAGCTACGGAAATTGCTGAAACAATACTTGATAATATTATACAAGTTAGAGTTGTATTTGAAATTAATCCATTTAATATTAAAACTATAGGTTGAAAAAATAAAACAAATAGAGGATGTACTTTTGTTCTATAATGATTTCTAAACACATCTCCTAAATCAGCCTCTACTCTATTTATATCGGAACCAAAAATAATATCATTAGTTGTTAAATCACTAAAATATGATAAAAACATCCCTAAAGTTAAATATACTATGAAGAAAAAAATAAATATTAGTCCTTCTATTTTTCTATCTTTATTTGTTTTAAAATATTTTTTTACAAAATTTAGTGCTTTTAAATTATACATACATTACAACTCCCATATAAAGAACATAAACTAGCGATAATATTTTTAATGTTGTATCACTTTGTAGTACATCAATTGGGTCAGCTAAAGATTCTTTTTCAATTATAAGACTATATTTTAGCATAATCATAATAACCAAGCAAATGCTCCATATTAATAATTGATTATCATTTTTTAATATACACCATAGAGAATAAAATACTAAAGTCACTGCTAAAAACACATACATATTATTTGTAAGAAAATTGTCATTATAATATTTTAAAACCTCTCTTTTGGATTCTTTAACTATTCTTAATTCTCCTCTGCGTTTTCCTATTACAAAGAATATAGACAAAGAAAGAATTGTTAAATATAACCAGTTAGATACTTCTATTCCTGTAATTTGACCTCCATATAAAACTCTTATAACAAAACCGAAAGTTAAAATTGCAATATCTATGATTGGGACATTTTTTAATCCCTTACTATATAAAATATTTAATATAACATAAGATATCATCATTAAAATTGATATTATGTTCTGTTTAATATCAAGTAACCCACATATAAATAATAAAACTTGTATCGTCATACTAATTATTAATAATATACATAAAATTATCTTTGCCCTTTTCATAGATATTTGGCCTGATGCTATTGGTCTCAATTTTTTCGTTGGATGCTTCCTATCTTTTTCAACATCACATAAGTCGTTAAATATGTATACAACCGAAGTAATTAATGAAAATGATACAAATGCTATACAAGTTGTTATTAGTAATTTAATATTCAATAAACTACCACTAAATATTAGCGGTAAAAATATTAATGTGTTTTTTACATAATGATTTACTCTAAGCAATTTAAAATATTTTTTCATTTTTTCCCCTTTTAATACACACAGATATATGCTATGTTCCCTTCAAATTTTATTTGTTCTTCACTAAATTCATTCCAATCTTTACCTGCAAAATACTTATCGTATGTACTTCGGCTCATATAGTATTTTTCTAGTTTTCTATTTAAAAAGTATTCTACAAAGGCTTTATTAGAGTACTTTGGTAAAATTCCTTTTGTAGTAAACATTGTAGTTTTATAATTGTTATAAGTTTTAGTAAAATTTTTATCACTGCAAAAAGCAACTTTTTCAATTTTTATATTATTATCTTCTTCGTATTTTGTTATAACATCACAAATTTGCTTTCCATATATAGCATCTAGTTCATTAGTTTTTTGATTTATTATTCCAATATGCCAGAAACTATAAAAATTAATTGCTATTGCCATAATTGAAAGAATGCTCAATGCAATATCATAATATTTATTTCTTTTAGATAAAAAAATCAAATATATTATTGAAATTCCAACCATTGCACCTATTGATGCTGATTGTCTAGCTGAAATGCTTATATTTCCAAGCATAGCTGATGGCATAATGCATAAAATAATTGCAAGCAATGCTAGCGCTATGTATTTTATTATATCAATCATTTTCCCCTGAAGTGCAAATAAAATGATTGTTAATGCTATCGCAATAAACACATAAAATCTAGGATGTAAGTAGAAGCAAAAAACATCCATTCTTCTAATTAAAAACAAAGTTTGCCAAATCATTTTTATTATGTTATGTAATGAGTAACCACTACCTTCTTCAAATCTTTTTGCCGGTTGTCCTAGTATGTTATTTGCTATTAATATTATTGCAAATGTCGCTAAAACAGCTATTATGCAATCAATTATAATAAATAAAAATTTTTTTATAAACTTACCTTTTTCATTCTTCAATAAAATTAACAGAACAGCAATTATCACAAAAAAGCATATCGTTCCTTGATATGAAATAGCTGCAAATAATATTAATAACATACTTTTAATAAATTTGTTTTCGTTAATTGCCATTGCAGCCAATGTTCCAAGCAACATTGATAAACTCATAACTATATTTTCAGTGTATGCGAAATGTTCTATTACCATTGGATTAAGCACAGTTAAAAATGAACCAATTAATAAAAGATATTTTTCAAATTTGCTTGAATCTTTTTTTAAGTTTAATAAATACTCAAAAAGTATGTATATAGTAATGCTATATATAAAAATTGAAATTATATTTACTGCAACAAAATAAACCGGCATTGGAATATGTAAAATATTTCCTAAATTTAATAGTAAAAATTGTATTAGCCTTCCATCTGAAATAGATATTTTGCTAAACTCTACATATCCCATTGAAATGTCCCAATATATATCAGTTATCAAATGAAACTTGATAAATATCCCACACATTAAAAATGCTGAAATTAAAATAATTGTAAAATACTTTAAGTTTATTTTCCTTAACACCTTAAATTCCCTTCTTTAGTAAAATAATTTTCGATAAAATTATATCAAACATGATATTTTTTTACAATGATATTTTAATATTTGATAAAAAAGAAGTTCAATAAGATATAATCAACTTTGTCTTATTGAACTTTTTTATTGTGAAACAACAATGTTCTTCTTATTCTAATATAGCCTTTATTCTTCTTACTCCAGCTGAACTTGCTTCTTCTTTTTTTATTTTAAACTTACCTAGTTTTCCTGTACTTGTTACATGTGGTCCTCCACATATTTCTTTTGATACATTTCCAATTGTATAAACTGTAACTTCATCAGGATATTTTTCTATAAACATACACTCTGCTCCTGAATTTACAGCATCTTGTTTTTTCATTGTTTCAACAGTAACTGGCAAATCCTCTTCTATCCACTTGTTTACTAAATCTTCAGTAGCTTTTTTCTCTTCATCTGTTAATTTATGGTCACAATTAAAATCAAATCTCATTCTTTCTGCAGTTATATTTGAACCTCTTTGATGACAATTTGAATCTACAGTGATTTTTAATGCTGCATTAAGTAAGTGTGTTGCTGTATGATACTTAACTTCTTGTTCTCCAGAACCTGCTAATCCACCCTTAAATTTCTTATCACTACCCATTTTTGACTTTTCTTGGTGTGATTTAAATAGTTTATCAACTTCATTCATATCTACCTTAAATCCATTTTCTGTTGCAAGCTCTTTTGTTACTTCTGGTGGGAAACCATAAGTTTCATAAAGCTTGAATATGCTTTCGCTTTCTATTGTATCTTTTCCTTCAGCTTTAAGCTTATTTAAAACTTTATTAAATTCTCTTTCACCCTTATTTAATGTTTTAATGAATTTATTTTTTTCTTCTATTATTGTTTCTTTAATTATATCTTTTTTAGTTTGTAATTCTGGATACATCTCTTTCAATGAATCAATATTAAATTCTATTAAATCTCCCAATTTTTCTAAATCAATTTCCATTTTATTTAGGTGACGAGTCATTCTACGAATTAGTCTTCTTAATATGTATCCTCTATCAATATTACTTGGTCTTACACCATCATAAACTATCATTATGCTTGCTCTTAAGTGTTCTGCAACAATTCTTCTACTTTCAATACTATCAATTTTAGACAATCTCTTAAGTTCAGTCATAACAGGTTCAAATAAATCTGTTTCAAATACTGTTGGTTTACCTTGTAAAAGCATTGCCATTCTTTCAAGTCCAAGTCCTGTATCAACATTTTTTTGTTTAAGTTTTGAATATCCGTTTTTATCTTTGTAATATTCCATAAAAACATTATTCCAAATTTCAACATATTTACCACAGTCACAAGATGGTTGACAGTCAGGTCCACAAGCTGGTTTACCTGTATCATAAAACATTTCTGTATCTGGTCCACATGGTCCTTCTTCTCCTGCAATCCACCAATTATCATCTTTTCCATAATAATAAATATGTCCATCTAAAATTCCTGCTTTTTTCCAACATTCTGCTGCAATTTCATCTCTTGGGCAATCTTCATCACCTTTAAATACAGTTACAGATAATTTTTCTACTGGAATTTCTAAAACTTTAGTTAAAAATTCAAAGCTCATTGCAATTGACTCTTCTTTAAAATAATCTCCTAAAGACCAATTCCCAAGCATTTCAAAATATGTTAGATGTCTATTATCTCCAACTTCATCTATATCATTTGTACGTAAACATTTTTGGTAATCTGTAAGGCGTTTTCCTTCTGGGTGCTTTTCTCCTAAAAGATATGGTACTAGTGGTTGCATTCCAGCTGTTGTAAATAAAACTGATGCATCATTTTCAGGTACAAGTGATGCACTTGGTATTATTTTATGCCCATGTGATTCAAAAAATTTTAAATATTTATTTCTTATTTCTATTGCTTTCATAATATCGTATCCTTCCGCTTTGATTATTCAATACATTAAAGTATATCATATTTTAGGTTATTTGCAACATTTTTGGTAAAATTTGTATCAAAACTGAATTTTACGATTACAAATATTATTCTTTTTCAAATTCAATTACTATTTCTTCCCCTGTATTTGTAAACATATGAACTTTTATAGTGTTTGTAGCATCAAATGAAGTTAAATTAAATGTTTGATGATAATTACTAATTGTGTTTTCCTTTCCATTCTCTATACCATATCCTCCATCTCCATCACTTCTTTGAGCAGTTTCAAATTTCTTTCCATCACTTGTTTCCACATATTCTTTTTGAATAGCAATTTTATCATAAATACTTTTTGGTGTACTTGTTTTTAACAAGCTATAATTTATTTTATCTGTTTTAATTTCTGGAATTGATATTTTAAATGCGGTATTTGATAATGTTGCAGTAATTGTATTTAAGTTAATACTACTGTCTGTACATTTTTTAGCAGAATATATAATTGTTTTTCTATTATAAAATTCTTCTGGAACATCATATTCAAAATTCCAATTTCCCTCATATATTTTATTAATAGCATAATAATTATCAGCTTCTTTAGCAGATATTTTGGTCAATTTTATTGATAAATGTTTGCTTCTAGGAAATTTTTCTGGATTTCCTGTTGCTGTTAAAGAAACAATAAATTCGTGTTCATTTTTTTTATTATGCGAAATGCTATATGCACCTTTATAAGAAGTTTCAAGACCTAAATCCGAAACCAAATCATAAGTATTAAAAACAATTTTCCCTGTTTCATCAATTATCTTTAAGTCTACAAAATCTATACTTCCAAAATCCTTCATATCATATTCATCATCTAGTTTCATATCAAAGTTAATTGCAAAGTTATCATCATCCATCAACATAGAATCAACGTTTAATTCTATTCCATTTGCTTTTTTATATTCCGTTTTTTGTTCTGAAATATAACCATTATTTACAGCAATATCAACGCCATCACTCGCATTTGCTCCAAATTTATTTACAATATGACTTGTTGCAAATACACCTCCTGTTATTAATACTAAGCTAAATACAGCTATTGCAACTTTCTTACCTATATCTAATTTATTTCTTTTCATTTCAAAATTTTCCTCCTCATTAAATTTAGATATAGCTATTCTTTTGTGTAATTTTTTTATAAGTTCTTTCTCATTCATATATTTAATCCTTTCTTAATTTTCTTTTTATTCTATATAATCTAGTTGATACATTGTATCTTGTTATACTTAATTCTTTAGCTATATCTTCAATTGATTTAGAATTATAGTAAAAATCTTCAAAAATCTTTATATCTATTGCTTTCATTTTATTTAATTTATTTTCTATTTTTTTAATTTCTTCCATATTTTCTAGAAGTTCGTAATCATTATTTTCATAATATAAACTATTTTCAAAATCAGAAATATCATAATGTATTTTTTTCTTTTTAAAATAATCTTTTACAACATTTCTTGTAATTCCTGCAACATAAGGACTTAAGCTTTTATTGTAATCCAATTTATTTTGATTTTTCCATAATATAAAGAAAATATCCAATACTATTTCTTCTTTATCGCTTTCATTTATTGCATTTGACATATTAGAAATAATTTTTTCAACATAGTTTGTATAATTATTAATTATCTCGTCTATATCTAATTCATTTTTTCTAATATAGTCTTTTATAATTCCTTTTTTCAATTAGATCTAAATTCCTTTCTTTATTTTAAGATATCTTACAACTATATATTGGCTTTAATAATTAAAATATAACACTTTTTTAAAATTTATTCCAAATTAAAAAAAGCTGATTATTCAATTAGAATAACCAGCTTTAATATTTATTATATTCAATTAATAAATTTCATTTGCCTCATCTTGTGTTATTAAATTTTGTTGTAATGCAAAATCAACTTGCTTTTTTCTCTCTGTTTTATCTTCAATGCCTTTTAGATGTTCTATTAATTCACTATGGTCATCTACTATCTTTCCATCTCTAGTGAATAGATAATTGCCTAAATATGTTCAAAAGCCCTTATTTTGGCTGGGGTACTAGGATTCGAACCTAGGAAATGTCGGAATCAGAATCCGATGCCTTACCACTTGGCGATACCCCAAAATATGTATACCCCTCAGTTACTTTCCTCAGTTGACTGAGGGGTATGTTTTTATCTTTTTAATGCTTTTCTTCCTTCAAAAACAGCTACATTTCCTAATTCATCTTCTATTGTTAATAAACGATTATATTTTGCAACACGATCAGTTCTACATGGTGCACCTGTTTTTATTTGACCTGCATTTGTAGCTACTGCTACATCTGCAAGTGTTGTATCTTCCGTTTCTCCAGAACGATGTGAAACAATTGCTGTATATCCATACTTATTTGCAAGTTGGATTACATCCAATGTTTCTGTTAATGTTCCAATTTGATTTAACTTAATTAATATACTATTTGATACTTTATTGTCAATACCTTTTTGTAATCTTTTTATATTTGTAACAAATAAATCATCACCAACTAATTGAATTTTATCTCCTAATCGCTGTGTAAGTTTCTTCCAAGACTCCCAATCTTCCTCAGCTAAACCATCTTCAATTGATATTATTGGATATTTTTCTGTTAGTGAAACTAAATAGTCAATCATTTCATCAACTGATTTTAATTCACCTGTTTTCCAAAAATAATATGATCCTTCTTTGTCGATTTTCTTAGCTTCATCGTACATTTCTGTTGATGCAACATCCAATGCTAACATTACATCTATACCTGGCTTATATCCAGCTTTCTCAATTGCTTCTACTATTAGTTGTAAAGCTTCTTCATCATTTTTTAAGTTTGGAGCAAATCCACCTTCATCACCAACACCAGAAGCTAATCCTTTTTCTTTTAATACTTTTTTTAATGTGTGATATATTTGAACACCCATTTGCATACATTCAGAGAATGTTTTAGCACCAACAGGCATAATCATAAATTCCTGGATGTTTACTGTATTATCAGCGTGTTTACCACCATTTAAAATGTTCATCATTGGAACTGGTAATTCTTTTGCATTAACTCCACCAATATAATTATATAGTGATAATCCTAAAGAAGTTGCTGCAGCTCTTGCAACAGCTAAAGAAACACCTAATGTAGCATTAGCTCCAAGTTTTCCTTTATTTTCTGTACCATCAAGTTCAATTAATGTTTTATCAATTTTAACTTGGTCATACACATTCATTCCTTCCAACTCTTTAGCAATTTTTTTATTAACATTTTCAACAGCTTTTAAAACGCCTTTTCCCATATATCTATCTTTATCTCCATCACGCAATTCTACTGCTTCAAAACTTCCTGTAGATGCCCCAGATGGCACAAGGGCTAATCCAGAAAATCCTCCCTCTGTAACAACTTCAACTTGTACTGTTGGATTTCCCCTTGAATCTAAAACTTCTAAAGCTTTAACACTTTCTATTCCTAAGTAATCTTTCATAAACTTTTATCCTTCTTTCTTATTTTTTGTTAAACAATGCTAAAATCTGATTGTTTGTCGGAACATTATCCGCTTTTATTTCTTTCATAACATTTGTTTTTTCATTTTTATTAGACTCTGCTTTGTTGTATTCCATAATGTTATGTATTGGTCTTTTATAAAGCCCTTCTTCATAAATTTCAGTATCTTTTTTAGTTTCATCATTTTTTTCAGAAAGATATTTATTAATTATTTTTCTTTCTTTTCTATTTAATGTTTCAACATCCTCTTTTAAATATTTATATCTCCATATTATATGTCTTTCATAATTTGAAGATTCTGAACTATCAATTGCATCATAATTGTATTCTATTTTAAATTTAAAATTTTCAATTGATATTGTTATATTAGTCCACAGTCTGTGTTTATTTTTTTTATATTCCTCTCTTAAGCTATTAATAGAAGAATATAAACTTTTTACCAACTTCATATATTCTTGTTCTTCAATATTAAATTTTGAGGGTATTTGGTATACATTTATCGCATCCCTTTTTAATAAACCTTTAGGAAAATAGTAAAAATACATTTCTCCAATTGGCATTTGATATGCTTTTTCAACAATCGATGCATACAAATATAAACTATCCCATTTTTCAGGCACCATATAAAATAGCTTTTTTTGAATTTCCTTGTATATATTTTTTATTTCTGGTGTATCTAGCAAGCAAGCTCCCCTCCTTACTTCCAAATTACATTTTACTTTTCAATTAAACTAATACCTGTCATTTCTTCTGGCTTTTGTAAATTAAGCAGTTCTAACATTGTAGGTGCTATATCACATAAACGCCCATGTTTTAATTTTATATTGTCTACTCCACATATTACTAGTGGAACTTCATTTATTGTATGAGCTGTATGAGGATCACCTGTAACATAGTCTATCATTTGTTCTGCATTTCCATGATCTGATGTTATAATTAATATTCCATCTGCCTTTTTCATTGCCTTAGCAACTTTACCTATGCATTCGTCAATTACTTCTAATGCTTTGATTGTGGCCTCTAAATTTCCAGTATGTCCAACCATATCTGGATTTGCATAGTTTAAAATAATAACATCATATTTTTTTTCTTCAATTGCCTGAATAACATTCTCTGTAACCTTCTTTGCACTCATTTCAGGTTGTAAATCATACGTTTCAACCTTTGGTGAAGGGATTAAAATTCTATCTTCATTCAAATATTGTCTTTCTTCTCCACCATTAAAGAAAAATGTTACATGAGAATATTTTTCTGTTTCTGCAATTCTTAATTGTGAAAGTCCTTTTTTGCTTATATATTCGCCTAAAGTATTTTTTATACTTTCATTTTTATATGCAATGTGAACATTAGGCATTGTTTCATCATATTGTGTAAAACACACAAAATATAAATCTATTTTTTTTGTTTCAAATTCACTAAATCTATCATCCACTAGTGCTCTAGTTAATTCCCTAGCTCTATCTGGTCTAAAATTGAAAAATATTACTGAATCTTTATTAGCAATTGTTGCAATTGGCTCTTCTCCATTGCAAATTAGTGTAGGCTTAACAAATTCATCAAAAATTTCTTTTTGATAAGAATCTTCAATTGCCTTAATTGCTGAAGTGGATTTTTCTCCTATACCATTTACTAGTGCATCATAGCACTTTTTTATTCTTTCCCATCTTTTATCTCTGTCCATACTGTAAAATCTTCCACTTATACTTGCAATTTTTCCTAGTCCCTTTTCAGATATTTTATTTTCTAATTCCATCAAATATGATTCTGCAGATAAAGGAGGTGTATCTCTTCCATCTAAAAAGCAATGAATATATACATCTTCAAAATCCTTTCTTTTGGCTAATTCTAAAATAGCATATAAGTGTCTAATATGACTGTGTACTCCTCCGTCAGATACTAAACCCATTACGTGTAATTTTGTATGATTTTTTTTGCAATTTTCTATAGCATTGTTTAATTCTGTAATACTAAAAAAATCTCCTTCTGCAATTGACTTCGTAATTCTTGTAAAATCCTGATAAACAATTCTTCCAGCCCCAATATTTGTGTGTCCTACCTCAGAATTTCCCATTTGTCCTTCTGGAAGTCCAACATCTATTCCACTTGTTACTATTGTTGTATTTGGATTTTGTTTTAATAGTTTATTCCAATTTGGCATTTTTGCTAACTTTACTGCATTTGATTTTTCATTATCATTAATTCCAAATCCGTCTAAAATCATTAGCATTGTTAGTTTTTTACCCATATTTTTTCCCTTCTTATCTTATATTATGCCTTTACAATTTTACTAAATTCATCTGGTTTCAAGCTAGCTCCTCCAACAAGTGCTCCATCAATATCTGACATAGAAAATAAATCCTTTGCATTTGTTGAGTTAACACTTCCACCATATTGAATTATAACTCTTTCTGCGGTATTTTGTCCATATATTTTTGAAATTTCATCTCTTATATGTTTAATAGAATTGTTTGCATCTTCAGCAGTTGCTGTTTTACCAGTTCCTATTGCCCATATAGGCTCGTATGCAATAATACAATTTTCTACTTGTTCATTTGTTAATCCTTCAAGTGCTAAAGCAGTTTGACTAGTTATTACTTCAATTGCCTTTCCATTTTCTTTTTGATTCAAATTTTCTCCAACACAAATAATTGGTTTTAAACCATATTTAAAAGCAGATTTTACTTTTTTATTCACAGTTTCATCACTTTCTGCGAAATACTGTCTTCTTTCTGAATGTCCAATTATAACATACTCAACTCCAATTGACTTCAACATCTTTCCTGAAACTTCACCTGTAAATGCTCCTTTTTCTTCCCAATGCATATTTTGAGCGCCAACCTTAATATTAGTTCCTTGTGAATTTAGCAATACATAAAACAAATCAATATATGGAACACATACTATAACTTCGTTTTCTGTGTCTTTTACTAAATCCTCTAATTTTTGAATAAAATCTATTGCTTCATTTGGAAGCATATTCATTTTCCAATTTCCAGCTACAACTCTTCTTCTCATTCTTTCCTCCATTTTAAAATTTATTTATCCAATAAACATTCAATTCCTGGTAATTTTTTTCCTTCTAGGAACTCTAATGATGCTCCTCCTCCTGTTGAAACATGTGACATTTTGTTTGAAAGTCCTGCTTTTTCAATAGCAGATGCAGAGTCTCCTCCACCAATTATTGTTACAGCATCAATATTTGCAAGTGCATTCGCTATGGCATTTGTACCTACAGCAAATTTATCAAATTCAAATAATCCCATAGGTCCATTCCATACAACTGTCTTTGCCTTTTTTAACTCATCACTAAATAGCTTAATAGTTTCAGGTCCAATATCAAATCCTTGCCAATCTTCTGGAATTTCGTTAAATTTTACAACTTTGCTTTCGGTATTTTTATCAAATTCCTTTCCAACTACTGTATCTACAGGTAAAAGTAATTTTACATTCTTTTCTTTAGCTTTATTTAATAGATTATTTGCTAGCTCAAGTTTATCTATTTCACATACAGATTTTCCAACTTCATATCCTTGTGCTTTAAAAAATGTATATGCCATTGCACCTCCAATTATTAATGTATCAACTTTTTCAAGCAAATTATCTATTACCCCTATTTTGTCTGAAACTTTAACTCCTCCTAAGATTGCAACAAAAGGTCTTTCTGGATTTTCTAAAGCTTTTCCCATGAAATTAATTTCTTTTTCAATTAAAAATCCTGATACAGCTGGTAAAAATTCTGCAACTCCTGCTGTTGATGAATGTGCTCTGTGTGCTGTTCCAAAAGCATCATTTACATATATATCCGCTAAAGAAGCTAATTTTTTTGAAAATTCTCTGTCATTTTTTTCTTCACCAGGTTCAAAACGAACATTTTCTAGTAATACTATATCTCCATCTTTCATATTAGCAACTAAGTTTTTTGTGTCTTCTCCTACAACATCTTTTGAAAGCTTAACTTCTTTTTCTAGCAATTTGCTTAGTTCTTTTGCAACTGGTGCTAAAGAAAATTCTTTTTTTACTTCTCCTTTTGGTCTTCCTAAGTGTGAACAAAGTATTATTTTTGCATTATTTTCTAATAAATATTTTATTGTATCTAAAGCAGATACTATCCTCCTATTATCTGTAATGTTACCATTTTCATCTTGTGGTACATTAAAATCGCATCTGACTAAAACCTTCTTTCCTTTAACGTCAATGTCTTTTACAGTCTTTTTATTCATTATTATTCCTTCTTTCATATATAATTCGTATAAAAAACGCCCTTGAAATAAGTTTCAGGGCATTTTATACTTTAATATTTACTTAAGCTCTATCTACTCCAGATATATATACAGCTAAATCAACTAATTTATGTGCATAACCCCATTCGTTATCATACCATGCTACTAATTTTACAAAAGTATCTGTTAGAGCAATTCCTGCTTTTGCATCAAAAATTGATGTATGTGGGTCACTAATAAAGTCTGTAGAAACTACAAAATCATCAACATATTCAACAATTCCTTTTAACTCATTTTCAGAAGCACTTTTTACTGCATTACATATTTCTTCATAAGTTGCAGGCTTTGCTAAATTACAAGTTAAATCAACTACTGAAACATCAAGTGTTGGAACTCTGAATGACATTCCTGTTAATTTTCCATTTAATTCAGGTATTACTTTTCCAACTGCTTTTGCAGCTCCAGTTGAAGAAGGTATAATATTAGCAGATGCAGCTCTTCCACCTCTCCAATCTTTCTTAGAAGCTCCATCAACTGTTTTTTGAGTTGCAGTTGTTGAATGAACTGTTGTCATTAATCCATCTACAATTCCAAAATTATCATTTATTATCTTAGCAAGTGGCGCTAAACAGTTTGTTGTACATGAAGCATTTGAAATAATATTCATATCTTTTGTATATGTTGTATTATTAACTCCCATTACAAACATAGGAGCATCTTTTGAAGGTGCACTTATAATAACTTTTTTAGCACCTGCTTCCAAATGAGCATTTGCTTTTTCTGTTGTTGTGAATACACCTGAACATTCTAGAACATATTCTACTCCATCTGCTCCCCAAGGGATATTTTTTGGATCCATTTCATTATAAACCTTAATTTCTTTTCCATTAATTATTAATTTTCCATCTTCTCCAGAAACTTCTCCTTTGAATCTTCCATGAATTGAATCATATTTAATCATATAAGCCATATAATCTGCTGTGATAAATGGGTCATTTATTGCAACAACATCTACTTCTTCTCCCTTTTCTAATGCAGCTCCTAAAGCCAAATTTCCAATTCTTCCAAATCCATTAATACCAATTTTTATTGACATTTTATCCTTCCTTTCATTGCTCTTTAAGCTATTTATATATTATCCATCTTTGTGGATTTAATACAATTTTATAAATTAAAATATTTTTCCATATCTACAGAAAAAAATGAATTACAACAAAAGTATAATTCATTTTTCAAAATTTATTTTCCAAATTTTATTTCTTGAAACATGAAATCATGAAATTTCTTAAATGTAACTTCTGTGTTTAAAACTTCATTAATTTTATCTTCAAAAGCTTGTTGTCTTGGTGTTAATTCAACAGTAACATCTTGTAGCCAAAAAGACTTAAATCTTGACCACATACTTGGTTTTACTGGCAAACCTGCTTTTTCAATTGGTTCTATTCCATTAATTCCATTCATTTCATTTATTCTACCAAATCCATTTTCTGCCTTTACCCCATATTGCATATCTCCATTGTTTCCAACTATTTCTTTACTAGATACTCTAAAATCATCCATTATAAATTCCTCCTCAGTATACAAAAATAACTTTATTTTCACCTTTATTTATACTATAAATATCCATATTTATCAATATTTATTATATTAAGTTTATGTTACGCTTTTGTTACATTTGTATTACTGAGCCTTTTATTCCATCTCTAAATTCAGACTCTAAAAATACCTCTTTCATTTCATTTTCATTTGCATCCTCTTTTTTTACATATACCATTATGTAATTAGATGTATGACCTTTTATGTAATCACCCTCATACTGTTCAAACAATACTCTTTCGCTTTTTCCAATATATTTTCTATGGAAATTATGCTTTTGTTCTTCTGTTAATTTAATTAAAATTTCACTTCTTTTTTCTTTAATTTCTGGAGAAATTTGATTTTCCATAATTGCTGCTTTTGTTCCTTCTCTTTGTGAATATTTAAATACGTGTAATTTATAAAAATTAATCTCTTTTAAATTTTCATAAGTAGTATTAAACTCTTCTTCGGTTTCTCCTGGAAATCCAACAATTATATCTGTTGTAAGTGCTACATTTTCATATTCTCTTCTAATCAAATTAACTATTTCTTTAAATTGCTCTATAGTATATCTTCTATTCATTCTTTTTAAAGTATTATTACATCCACTTTGTAAAGACAAATGAAAATGTTCACATATTTTTTCAAGTTTTTTTAATTTCGATATAAATTCCTCTGTTATAATTGTAGGTTCAATTGAGCTTAATCTAATTCTTTGTAATCCTTCAATTTTATTTATTTCAGCAAGTAAATCAATTAGTCCAACATTTTCTTTAAAATCTTTTCCATACGATGCAACATGAATTCCTGTTACAACAACTTCTTGAATACCTTCTTGAACCATTTTTTCAACTTCTGCAACAACACTATCAATTTTTCTGCTTCTTACTCTCCCTCTTGCATACGGTATAATACAATATGAGCAAAACCTATCGCACCCATCTTGAACTTTAATTACTCCTCTTGTTTTTTCTGTATACCCTATGCTTCCAAAGTCCTCATATTTTTTTACACTCATTATATCACTAACAAATTCCTCATGCTCGTCTTTGTTGCTGAATTGTTCTATATATTCAACAATATTGTTTTTTTCATTAACACCTAATATTAAATCAATATCATTTATTTTTTCTAGTTCATCTTTTGCAACCTGTGCATAGCAACCTGTCGCAACAATTAAAGCATCTTTATTTATTTTTTTTGCTCTCCTTATTATTTGTCTTGACTTTTTATCAGACATATTTGTAACTGTACACGTATTTATAATATAAATATCTGCAATGCTTTCAAAATTTACGATTTGATAACCATGTTCTATAAATTTTTGTGCCATAGCATTTGACTCGTATTGATTTACTTTACATCCTAATGTAACGAAAGACACAGTCTTTTTTTTCTTATTTTCCATACCACAACTCACTTTCAGCTATTTTAAATTTTTTCCAAATTTTTCATTATTTTTTATTATATTTTGATTACATTTTTTCATAATGTGTCCACATTCTTAAAATTTTTATTGTTTTCTCGCTTTGTACACTACCATTCCACCTCTTCTTCGTCAACACAATCTTCTATCTTCTCTTTCATTCCCTTGACAGTGTCATCTTTTAATCCTGATATAGATGAAATATACAATGTTTCCATTAAATTGTTATAATCTTCTTCTGATAAAACAACTGCATTACCATTTTTAGTTGAAATATTTATAGGCTCATTATACTTTATTGTTTGTTCTAACAATTCATATATATTCTTTCTAAAATTTGTGATATTAGTATTTGTCATTATCAACACCTCCTATAATATATAGGAGCATACGCTTTTACGTACGTCAATATATTATACTATTATTTTCAATAAATTATAATATTATTCAAACTCACCCAAAAATTTTCTAAGTAGTTTTTCTCTCTCAATAAAATTTAGCAGATATAAAATATATCTGCTAAATTTTATCTTTTTCTATTATCTAATGCATCTAAATTATCTAATGCTTTACCTGTTCCTAAAGCCACACATGATACAGCATCTTCTGCTATCATAACTCTAATTCCTGTGTCCTCAGATAACAATTTGTCTAAACCATTGACTAAACATCCTCCACCTGTCATATAAATTCCTTTGTCGCTTATATCAGCTGCTAATTCTGGTGGTGTCTTCTCAAGTACTGAATGAACAGCATCTAAAATTAATCTAGCAGGTTCTTCTAGTGCTTCCATTATTTCGCTTGATTTAACAGTTATTGTTTTTGGCAACCCATCTATTAAGTCTCTTCCTCTAACATCCATTTCAATATCTTGAATTCTAGGATATACACAACCTATATTCATTTTTAATTCCTCAGCAGTTCTTTCTCCAATCATAATGTTATGCCTTTTTTTCATGTATTTTACTATATATTCATCAAATTTATCTCCTGCAACCTTTATAGAAGTACTTACAACAGATCCGCCTAAAGAAATTACTGCAATATCAGTTGTTCCTCCTCCAATATCTACAATCATATTTCCAGAAGGTTTAGAAATGTCTATTCCTGCCCCAATTGCAGCTGCGATTGGTTCTTCTATTAAATATACTTTTCTAGCACCCGCCTGAGATGCTGCATCAATTACAGCTTTTTTTTCAACCTCTGTTACCCTAGATGGTATACATATCATAATTCTTGGAGAAAAAATAAATCTGCCACAAATTTTGTTTATAAAGTATTTAAGCATCTTTTCTGTTACTGTATAGTCTGAAATCACACCATCCCTTAATGGTCTTGTTGCGACAATATTTCCTGGTGTTCTTCCAAGCATTCTTCTAGCTTCTTGGCCAACTGCTAGTACTTCTTTTGTATCACTATTTACAGCAACAACAGATGGTTCACGTAAAACAATTCCTTTGCCTCTAACGTAAGCAATAACTGTTGCAGTACCTAAATCTATTCCAATGTCTTGCCCAAACTTGAACATCATATCTACTCCTTTAAAATATTTTCGCTTTTATTACAAATTTGTTACAATTATATTACATTTAAGATAAAATTTCAATATAATATTTATAAAAAAAGATTAATAATTTTAATCAAACTATTAATCTTTTTATCCATTATAATACAGAATATACCATAATCATTCCAACTAGAACTTCTATTCCCCAATCTATGTTATTAAAAAATCTATGTATAGCATAAAATCCACCATTTTCTTCAATTTGATTTACTGTTGAAATAACATAACTTCCAACATTTGAAAATCTAAATGGAATTGTAAAATTTTTACTTTTCCCTCCGAATTAAGCTTTCAATATTTTCGTATTCACTTCCTAAATATTGATTATTCTTGCTAAAGAAATCTATTTTTAAATATTTATTTTGTTCTGAGCCATCATCTTTTTTTGTGATTTGGCCACTGATTGAACCATTTGCATTTGTTGCTTTTGCTTCATTTACTGTAATATCATAATTTTGAGATTTGATTGATGTAGCATTTGTTCCTAAATTTCTATAAGTGCTATATAAACTGTAATCTATAATAACATTTGAGACAAAATAAAAAGCCACAAATATTACGAAATATATAAAAAAGGTCTTCAATCTTTTCATGGGTATAACCTCCATTTATCTGTTAAATACAATTTTATTTAATCTAATCTAACCTTTTCTTCAGTTTCTTTAACAATATATATAGGTCTATTTTTTACTTCTAAATATGTTTTTGACATATACTGTCCCATAATTCCAGTACAAAATAGTTGGATTCCGCCAACAAATAATATTATACATGCAGTTGATGGCCAACCGGAAACTGGATCTCCGTAAACTAATGTTTTAAAAATAATTATACAAATCATTATTAGCGCTACTAAACAAAAAAGTACTCCTATAACTGTTGATATTACAAGCGGAGCTGTTGAAAATGCTGTTATTCCGTCAATTGAATATAGAAATAATTTCCAAAAAGACCAACTTGTCTTACCAGCAACCCTTTCAACATTTTCGTATTCAATCCATTTTGTATCAAATCCAACCCAACCAAATATTCCTTTAGAAAATCGATTGTATTCCCCAATTGATACAATACTATCTGTCATTTGTCTTGTCATTAACCTAAAATCTCTAGCTCCATCAACAATTTCTGTTTTAGATAACTTATTAATTATCTTATAAAATAATTTTGCAAAAAAAGAGCGAAGTCTAGGTTCTCCCTTTCTTGTTGTTCTTCTAGTTGCTACGCAATCATATTTTCCTTCTTTTAAAATTGCATACATTTGGGTAACTAGTTCTGGTGGATCTTGTAAGTCGGCATCCATAACGGCTACAAAATCTCCCTTAGAAGATTTAAGTCCGGCATACATTGCAGCTTCTTTTCCAAAATTTCTAGAAAAAGATATATACCTAACTCTTGTATCCAATCTTGCTAATTCTCTTAGCTTTTCAAGTGTTTTATCTTTTGAGCCATCATTTACAAACAGAAATTCAAACTCGGCATAATCCATTTGTTTAGCAATTTTTGTTATTTCTTTATAAAAAAATGGCAATGCTTCTTCTTCATTGTAACAAGGTACAACTATTGAGATTTTGTCCATTTGTTTACCTCTTTCCTTTTTTCTAAAGTAATAGTCTCATTTTTACTACAGAAATTTCTGGATACTTCCTAATTTATAAAATTCATTTAGTCTTGTATTTTATATGCATAGATATATAGTGTATAAATAAAATTTATACACTATATTCTTTTTATTATATATTGCTTTTAATTTTTTAAGCTTCTGGTTCTATTATTCCATAGTTTGTATTATCTTTTAGACGATAAATTACGTTAACCTTATTTGTTTCGATATTAACAAATACTAAAAATCTATTTTCTGGCTTTTCTTGTAATTTTAAAATTGCATCTTCAGGTGATAATGGTTTAATATCATAGTATAATTCTTTTATTATTTCATTTTCAATTTTATTTTCATTTTTTTCTTCTTGCATAGCTAATTTTATTGAATCTGTTTTTGTTTGCTTTTCTCTTTTTGTTTTATATTTTCTAATTTGTCCTTCTAATATGTCAATATCTTTGTCAATTGATGCATATAAGTCTTTATGTGCTGTAACTGCTCTATATGTAGTTGTTTTGACAGTAACGTGCATTTCAGCTATTTGTTCATTTTTTTCTGTTCTAATAGTTACAAGAACTTCTCCTTCATCATCAAAATATTTTTCTATTCTTTCCATCTTTTTTGTAATATAATCATTTATCGCTTGTGTTACTTTAACATCTTTTCCTACTATTTTTATGTTCATTTTATCCTCCATTCTGACATCAAATGTCATAAAAAACAATATAATTATACTTGTATTATAATATTAATTTACCCATTTTGTAAATACATTTTAAAATAATTCTTCGAATTCTTGTAATGAAAACATTCCAGTTCGTGGTCATTTATTATCCCAATAGCTTGTAAATATGAATATATTATAGTTGAACCTACAAACTTCATTCCTCTTTTTTTCAAATCTTTTGAAACTTTATCTGATAATTCAGATGTGGTTTTAAAATTATCATCTACATTTTTTATTATTTTATTGTTTGTAAATTTCCATATATAATTTGAAAAGCTTCCAAATTCTTTTTGTATTTCAATAAAAATTTTTGCATTGTTTACTGTGGCATTTATTTTTAGTTTGTTTTTTATAATATCACTATTATTGCAAAGTTCTTCTATTTTCTTTTCATCATATTTACTTATTTTTTTATAATCAAAATTGTCAAAAGCTTTCTTAAATGCTTTTCTTTTATTTAAAACGCATTCCCAAGATAACCCCGCTTGAAAGGATTCTAGTACCAAAAATTCAAACATATAACCATCATCATAATGTGGAACTCCCCACTCGTTATCGTGATAATCAATGTATAGCGGGTTTTTTAAGTTTACCCATTTACATCTTCTTTTCTCATTTTCCATTATAAAGCTGTTCCCTTCTTTGGAATATAGAATTTGCTAGTATTTACGCCTTCCAATTCTAAAAGTTTTAATTTGTTGTTAATTCCTCCAGCATAACTGGTTAAGCTATTATTTGTTCCTACTACCCTATGGCAAGGTATAATAATGCAAATATTGGCAACTCTTGTTCTATGCCGTCCTTACGTACATATTTCCAGTAGTCTCTTCCTTCCTCAAAACAAAGTACTGTTAAGTTTTCTCCATCTGAATTTAATGTTATTTCTCCTAATGGAGATTGGTATCTTTTACTATAAATCATAACTACCGCCTTTTTATATATTCCATTTATGCTTTTTTAAATCAACACAAGTTTCATTTTTAAATGTTATTCCTTCATTACTTTTTAATATCTGTAAAATTTTAAGTTTTTACTTTGAATATTGTTATTTCATCTAAATTAAAGCATAAAATTAATGAACAGTCAATAAAACTTGTATTTCATTTGTTTTTGGCAATTATTTTTTATTATTCATTAATAGTAAATCCTGTAATATCTGGCTTAACTATATCATCATCTGTCACAATATCAAATTTATATTCATAATCAACTACCATATCAATTGTTCTATTAATTTTTTTAGTTGATTTTTCTATACTTCTAATAGCCATACCTGTTTCTTTATCTATATATCTTTCATAACTATTCCCTTTAATAACATAACAATCTCTTCCATTACAATAAGTAGAATCAATGCCTATTATAAAAGCATACTGAAAATTTGCAAATAATCCGTCTGACACATAAGTTACAGGTAGTATATGCCCTCCTGCCATAGTCTCAAAATTTTGTATATATTTATTTTCGCCTGATTCTGTTAAAAATAATTGCTCATTACCTTTCTTATAATAAGTTAATTTCTGTATTTTATTTTCATCAACCAATCTAGTAACTGTTGTTAAATAATCTTCTCCTTTATTGTAACTCTCTGTTATAATTAAAGAATCTCCTTGATACGAATACAATTTTGCATAATAATTATTGTTTATTTGACTTTCAGTTGCTTTTCCAGAAATTAAAGACATTATGATTATTCTTCTACCTACTAACAATACATAAATCATTATTATAATCAATAATATTGCTTTTAAAATTTTCATTTTTTTACTGTATTTTTTTAAGTATTTTACTTTTCTGCCATCTCGCTTTATAGTATTTACTTCAAAATCCTTTTTCATATTATCATATACTTTTTGACATTCTTTGCAAACTTTTAAATGTTCTTCAATAAAGTTATTCGTTTCATCATTTGTTAAATTTTCAATATAGTTTGGTAATAAATCTTGAACAATTTTACAGTCTCTTTTTTCTTCCATATCAATCAACCTCCTTTAAGTGATTTTTTCCTCGATAAAAAGTTACTCTAGCCCAGTTTTCTGTTTGATTCAAAATAATTCCTATTTCTTTAAAACTCAATTCCCCTGTTATCCTTAAATAAATTACTTCTCGTGTTTTTTCATCTAGTTTTTGCATTTTTCTATATAAAGATATTTTTTCATCATTAGAAATAACTTTTTCTTCTATTATATCGTTTGATTGTATTTCTAATAGTTTTTCCTCGATGCTTATAACTTTATTTTTTTTGCACTGGTCATACCATAAATTTTTTGCAATTTGACATAGCCATACTGACATTTTACATTCGCCTTTATATGTATCAATTTTCTTAACTGCCCTATAAAAAGTTTCTTGCGTTAGTTCTTCAGAAATATCATTATTACGAGTTAAACAGAATAGATATTTGTTTACTATTTCAAAATATTGTTCATATATTTGTTCCATATCCTGCATAACTTTTATCCCCCTTTGCTTATATGACGATTGAAATTGAAATTCGTTACAAAATTTTATACAATTTTTTATAGATTTATCTAAAAAAGCTTATTTTTTGTTTTATTGTAAAACAACAATGTGGTCGGGTTCTTATAAATGGATTTGTCTTGTTTTTCTTATTTTCAGATTAACTAAAAAAAGCCATTTAGTAGTAAACTAAATGACCTTTTAAATCGTGATACGACGATTTTTGTTTCTGGAGCGTTTTCTAGGCAGGTATGCGAAAAAATACTCAAATTTATATTCACTTTATAATTCAAATTTACTATAATAAATTTAACATAACATTTTGTATTTTGCAATAGTTAATTAAAAATTTTTTGTGTTTTTATTGACAAAAATAGTAAAATGTTGTATTATAATAAGTGATTAGTACCTAGGAAACTTTCGAAGCCCTAGGTCGTTTTAATATATAGGAGGTTAAATTGAAAGAACCAAAAACATTAAAAGAATTGATAATGTTGCTTAAAGATAAAGGCGTGATTATTTCAAACGAAGAAGAAGCCTTAAAAAAAATTAAGAAATATTCTTACTATTCAATTGTGAATACTTATAAAGATGTTTTTAAAGATACAAATGGTAATTATAAGAAAAACGTTACTTTCGATGAAATATTTGCATTATATTCTTTTGATAAAAATATTAGATACATATTTTTAAAATATACATTAGAAATTGAAGTAATAATAAAAGCTTTATTATCTGAAAATATTATCTCTAAATATGGATTAGATAATTTTTTAGTTTTTGAAAATTTTGATACAAATATGAGCAAACAATCTGTTGAAGATATTTTAAATAGAATAAAAGATGAATTATCAAATCAAAATGGTAAACATGATGCTGTTACTCATTATATGCAAAATTATGGTTTTATGCCACCCTATATACTAACTAAAATATTAACATTTGGAGAATTGAGCAAATTATATGGAATTTTAAAACAAGAAGATAGACAAGCAATTAGCAAAGAGTTCAAGATGTCTGATAAATTATTAAAGCAAATACTAATAAATTTATCTATGATTAGAAATATATGTGCTCACAATGATAGATTATATTCATTCCATAGTAAATTTTTAATATCTTATAAAAAAATAGATAAGAATTATGAACGTAAAGCAAATTCGACAAATATTTATATTATTCTAAAATGTATGGAATATATGCTTGATTCTAATAATAGCAAAAAATTAAAAGAAGAAATCAATAACGAAATAATAAAATTAGAAAAAAATTTAAATTCAATTGATATAAATATAATTTTAAATTTAATGGGATTTCCAAAGAATAATTAATAAAATACATCATATAATAATAATGATTGGTATTTAAGAATCTTTTGAAGCCTTAAATCGTCAAATGGGCAAAGTATCAAAACTTTGCCCATTTTTTATAATCACATTTCATATAGAAAATCAATATATGAATAACCTCCAGAGCAATATTGACATAAATAATTTTATTGAATATTGCTTTTAAAATTTTGATATAAGCTATTTTTTGAAAGTTCTCCATTTACAGTAAATGCTTCTTTTGCACTTTCATCATTTTCTAAATAGTACATAAACCACGCTGTCATATAACCATCAAATTCTGTATATGTATTTCCATGGTCAACATCTTTTTTTCTTACTATTACTTTATTTATTGTATCAGGTAAATTGTTGTAATTTTCCTCTAATGACCATAATGGACAAATTCCCTGCGCTAATCCATTTGAATCATCAGGAATTTGGTCTTTTCTTGTGCAATTTCCAGCATCCCATAATCCAGTGCCTGCTGTTAAAAATGCTGGTACATTTACTTTTGAAATATCATATTCCCAACCATCTTTCATTACGCTTGTATGATATGATGATGTAGCACTTACTGCATAAATTGCTTTTATCATATCTTTATGAGGCTGATTTGCTGCCATATTATAAACTGCTGCACCACCTTGAGAATGTCCACCAATTCCAATGTTATTTAAGTCTAACTTTTGATAAAAAATGCTTTTTTTATTGTCATTTTCTTTAATAAGTAAATCTATTGAACTATTTAAAGATTCACCTGTTCTTGTATTTTGGTCATCATTTCCAACAATTATAAATCCCCAAGATGCTAAGTGCTTAAAAAATGAAGCATAAGTAGCTGATGTAGAACCTGTGCCATTTGCCCAAATTACAATAGGATATTTCTTGTTTGAATTTTCTATTTCTTCTGGGTAATAAAATACATATTTTTTAATTGTATCATTTTCTGCGTTATATTCTTTACTTATAACTTTTTTGTCACCTAATGCTGTGTATTTTTTCTCTATACTGCCTTCGGTTTTTGAATATTTATAATACTTCTCATTTTTATTTGATGCTATAAGTAACAAACAGATAAACAGAACCACAATAACTAAAATTATAATTCCAAAAATTTTTAACATTTTTTTCATCTCTTTAAACTCCTATTTCATTATTTTTTATTTCAATTTACAAATATCCAAGCACATTAAATTTTAAGCCTGTTTGGTACAAAAAACATTATTTATTATTATACTCTTTTATTCAATAGTCATATACTTACTCAAGTATTCATTTATTTTTTTAGTGTATTCTATCATTTTTTTATCATCATTTTGAAGTCCATGTCCAGAATGTTCAAATACAATAAAATCATGTGGGACATTATATTCTGTAAGCTTTCTATCTAATCTTACAGCACCATCAAATGGTTGAACTTTATCATGTTTTCCATAAGCCATTAATGTTGGAACAGTATTTTCATTAACCCACATAAAAGCCGATATATCTTTTACTTTCTCATCATATTCTGGAGTTCCAATCATTTCAGGAGTAATTTCTTGTTCAGCCATTATTCCAAATAACCATGCAGCACCTTTTCTAGCCTCTTCCGTATCTTTGTCAAATCCATAGTTTTTCCAGTCTTCTGGGTAAAATGATGATGGTCCTACACCTTCAAATACCATTTTTACTGGAACAGGCGCATCATCACAATCACGATAAGCATAAAGTAATGCTAAACATCCACCAGCTGAGCCTCCTGCCATTGCCATTTTGTCAATATTATAACCTTTCTTTTTTGCTTCTTCTATTATAACTGGAATAGCTTCTTTTATCTCATTACTTTGTGATAATACAGAAGCTTCTGGATGATTATTATCTCTTAAAGTATAATTAATACCACAGGCTACATATCCTTTTGAACACAACCATTTAAGCATTTCACTATCTCCAGATTTGTCTCCTGTTGTAAATCCACCCGCATGAAGATAAACTACTAAACCATAATTTGCTTTTGAACTATCTTTTGGAACATATAAATCAAATTTATTTGCCTCTTTTTCTCCATAAGAAATATCAGTATAAATAGTTCCCATATTGTCAGTCCATTCAACTGTTGAAATATCAGTTAATTCTTTAGGTTTAATGGTTTTGCTTACAATTCCTAAAACAAATGAAATTATAAAAACCAAAATGCATATAAATATAAACATTCCTTTTTTAGTGCCTTTCTTCTTACTTTCACTTCTATTTGATTTTTTATTCATAGTATGTTACCTCCAAATAATGTTCCTCCAAGCATTAAATTTAATAATGCTCTAAAGCCTAATCTACCAAGAATAAACCCAATAACAATAATTATTGCTAAGATTATTAATCTCTTTTTTGTAAACATTTTGTATTCCTCCATTTTCAAGTTGATAGTAACATATTTTATTTAAATATTAAAATGTTAAAACAGTGCAACTTACTACTTGACTTTTAAAAAATTTCATATTAACATTATGATTATGTAACAAGTGTAACATACAATTAATTCAATTTCAATAACTTTTTTCAAAATGAAACACAAGGAGGTATTTTGTAACATGAATAATGAAGCGTATGTAAAAGATTATATAACTGATAGCTTGCTTTCTTTAATTAAGACATCAACTCTTGATAAAATAACTATTACTGATATTATTAAAAAAGCAGGTGTTTCAAGAGTTTCATTTTATAGAAATTTTGCCAGTAAAGAAGACATTTTAGATAAATATCTAACAAATGTAACAGATAATTTTATTAAATCAAGTAATATAAGTTTTAAGAAAGATAGCCTTGAAACATATTTTATTACTTTATTTACACATTTAGAGAACCATAAGAATTTCGCTTATAGCCTTTATAAGTCAAATTGCCTATATCTTATTGAAGATCAATTTAGAAGAATTTTTTATGTAAAAAATCCAGAATATGATAATTACAAAAAAGAATTTTATGTTGGAGGTATTTTCAATATTTACAGATATTGGCTTATAAATGGATGCAAAGAAACACCAAAAGTAATTTCTAAAAAATTAATGGATTTACTAAAAAAATAAGCATTATAATTTTAATAATGCTTATTTTCTATATTAAATTATCTTATTATCAGTTTAATTCTGCAAAAAGGAAAAATAATCATTGAGAAATATTTATCTAACATATCTTTTTAGCTTTTTCTTTTTCAGTTCTAACTCTTTCTGCTGTTGTAACTGAATTTGCTTTTCTTGTTCTTTTTTCATTGCCTTAATATATTCTTGTTGCCACAATTTTGTACGCATTTCAATTTTATAACAATTTTGAATATCAGCATTTAACATAATCAATTAGTCCTTTTAAATTTGTAGTTCTATTATATAATTCTGTAATTGCCATTAAAATTTCACTTCCTTCCATATTTTCAAAATACACAAAATATAAAATTTTTATTTACCAAAATTCTTAATATTATTGAAAGTTTTACTATAAATAGTCTTATTAATTTTTATTAATACTTTTATATTTTTTCTATAAATACTTTGTTCTTAAATCTTTAATAATATCTTTTACTTCTTTTTCAAATATTTTTAATGATTCTATATCAATTTTTCCATCTGTATTTGCTACTCTTGCAATTTGATTAATATTAGTTGCAATACCTCTCAACCCTTCTAATGTATCATAAAATTTTTCATCAGGTTTTTCTTTTATTTCTTTACCCATAATGCACATTCTAAAAAAATTTGATTCTGATATAACTCCATTAAAACATTTTTCTTTTAGCATATTGTTTTCATCCTCATTTAAGTAAAATGATTTCTTTATTGTTATTGTTCTCAATTTAAACACCTCTTTTCTAAAACAATTTTTCTTTAGAAAAATTGCAAAATTATTTTGTAAAACTTTTTTAAAAGTTTTCTTAAAAGTCAATTTCTAAAATTGGGCTTTTTGAATTTGTGGGAGAACAAATTCACTGCTTGCATTTTTCATTTTCTTTCCAGTGTATATGCACCTTAATTGGTACATTATTTTAAAATAATGACCAACTTATAAGCATAAATTGGTCATCATTTTTTAGCAGTAAATGAGTTCATTATAAACTATTTCTTCTGCTATATTTTTATAATTATTCATAGTAGCTACCCATTCAAGCCCATCAATACTTCCATCATAATGTACAGGAACACCATCATTTTTTGCCATATCTTCAATTATATTTTTTACTTTTTTCTCACAATTTGAATCGATTTCTTTTAGATGTTCTGTCAATTTTTCTGTCATTAAAAGCTCACAATAAAATCCTTTTTTGTATTTTTTTAGATAGTTTAATCTTGCTCTTCCATACTTACCTAAAACAACTTTTTCAGTATTTTCAGTAACTATATTGGGATAATAATAATCTCCAACTTTGGTATAGTATATTCCATTACTTTCATCATAAATTACTTCTTTATTTTCATTTTTATTCTCAATATTACTCATCTTTTTAATTCCTTTCGATTTAATAATTTTTTATTCATAACTATTTTAATTAAAATTTTATACAAAATAACAACTTGTTTTTCTATTCTATAAAAAATTATTTTCGTTATTTATTCTTATTTTTCTTTTTGTTATTATCAGAGTTAATTATATGTGTAACTACACTTAAATGTACATCACCATCTGGCTTTGCTAGAAAGTTTTTCATCTCTTTTACAGCAAGAAATCTTATAGGCTTTTAATTTTTCTTTATTTTAAAACTAACAACTTTATCTTTATAAGTTGCAATTTCATTCTTTATTCCTTCTGTTTCATCAAATTCTTCGCTATTAAAATGATATTTTCCTAAATCTATGTAATTAATGTTCATCTCTTTTTTCATTTCATTGAGATATTCATCAACCTGTTTATTACTTAAATTTATTGATGTACTAATATTTTGAAGCTTACCACTTTTCTCCATTTTTGAAGGAATATCAACAACCCCTTTTTCATATAGTTTATCAATTTGTTCAATAAATCCACTTCTTAAATTTATTTTTTCAACATTTAATGTGCCATCATCATTTTTCTTTAAAGCAACACTTTCAATAAACTTTGAAATAAATTCTTGCTTTTCTTCCTTTGTTTTAATTGTCCATAAGCTTAATATCATATCTTTATACATTTTTCCTTCTTTCATATCTTCGATCATCTTTTGAAATTGTGGTCTATGTATCATATCTTTTGCAGATATTCCAGCATCTTTGTAAACTTTATAAATCTCATATCCTTTGTATTTGCAAAGTGCTTCAAGTTTTTCTTTTTGTTCTCCTAAACTAAAACCTTCTCTTGCTTGATCTTCTGTGCTTACACGAATATAAATTCCAGCTATTTTCTTCTTTTCACTTTCTTCAATTTCTGTAGTTTCCATTAAATAACCTCCAATTTTTCTAACAAAAAAGGTGTTAGAATAGCATATTTGCAAACTAACACCTTAATTATTTTATTAAATTATGTCTTACTTTAAAAAGGAAAATAACTTTTAGTATTAGTTAGCCTTGATAATTTCTCTTAAATTTGAGATAGGATACTTGTTTGTTAAATCATTTATGTAGAAATAATCGTGATTATTAAAGAATAAATATGTTTTACCTTTAATCTCTACTTTATGTGGTTCTACATAAGCAACATTAAACTTTTCAAGTCTTCTCAAATTACCATTCTTTACCTTTGGTTTACAATTACTAAAAGTGCAAGCCCATTTAATTTTTGAAAGTAATTCATCTTGAATAGTTATTTCTTTTTCAATTGTAGATATCATATCACAAAAACCTCCTTCTTTCAATACTTTGAGGCTATTTTTGCTATTTGTACTAATTTTTTAATAAATAGCAAAAAAAATAAGCCGATGTAAATCGACTTATAAAGTGATATTTAATTTTAGATTTCTCGTAAATGCCCTAAATACAAGCATTTTTAATTGGTGCGACGAACCCCAGCTTTGGAGCATTCGCCGTAGTTATCTACAACTTTTTATTAGCTCTTATAACGATTGATATAAAAATCAATCAAAATTTCTATTAATAGATTAACATAAGAAAAAGAAATTTGCAATAGTTAAAATATTTTTTCTAACTATTGCAAATAAATTGTTATTTGTTTTTTTGTTTTCTGTTTTTTATCATTAAAATAATAATTGATATTAGAATTATAATTGAAATTATCGGAAATAAATAATATGAAATTCCGTATGTATATTTGCTAGATGGAATTACTCCACGGCTTACAATATCAGTGTTCATCATAATTGAACTTATTAATAGCAATATATCAAATATTATGCTTAGAATTCTTTTATTTAATAATGTAAATAACAATACTAATCCAATTGATACCATTATAATAATTGTTAATACAAAATTAATTGTTGATTCTCCTGCTAACCATGAATCATCATTACTATTATTCATAACATAAGAATATACCTTAAAATTCTCAATCATTGATATGTCTATTGCATCCTTATTAGTAATGTTTACCTCTTTAATATTCATTGTATTAGGATTTTTCTCTAGATATTTTCTATGTTCGTCTATAGATTTTTCATAAGGTAAGAATAAGCCAATAAACATTATGACACATAAAATTATAATTATTATTTTTAAAATATTTTTTAATTTTTCTTTTTCCATCATTTTTTCTCTTTTCTTCTCTAATTTTAAACTTCAAGTAGTTTTTTACTTACTCTAGCTTGTACATCAATATAGTATGCAGTTTCAGCATTATTTAAACCATTACCTTTCCATTTTTCAAAAGCAGAAACTTGCTCTGCATATTTTTGTAACATTGAACTATATTGATTAATTAAAGTCATATCAGATGAATTTTCCTTATATTTTTTCATAAAATCCACATATTCATTTATAAAAGACTCATAACTATCCATTGCATTCTTGAATTCTGTTCCAATTTCATCATTATTTGAATTAGTATTAGTAGTTGCATTATTATCACTATTAGTATTAGGTGTTGTTTCTTGATTATTATTATTTTCTACTGGTGATACTTTAGATGGGGTAGAACCATTTTTTAACTTATTAATATCTTCTCTAAAATCTTCAATTTCTTCCAAAGCTTTATCTTCTTTATTTTGATATACCTTTGATCTAATATTAGATATAAATTTATATATATCAGAACGTGTATTAGAAATTGATTTATATGCATCAGAGCGAGTACCATAACACCATTTATATTCATTTGACCTTAAATCAGATAATTCTTTATATGGAACTTTATCATATGCGTCATCTAGTATTCCATCATAATAATAATCATACATATCATCTAATAATCCATCGTAGATATCATCATAAATATCATCGCCAACTCCATCATAAAATTCATCATATATTTCATCAAGTTTGTCATATTTATTGTCATATGTAATATTTTCTTTCATAACTAATTCAGCATATTTCAAACTATATTCTCGAAGTGTAACACCAAAACTATCTGTTTGACTATAAATTTTATCATAAAAAGCTTTAACGCTCTCTTTATTTGATACATATTTATCATATGTATCTGTTTGTGATTTTAAAGTTTCAAAATCTTTTTCTAAGTTTGTAACTAAATTTTTTTCATCATTTTCTGCATTTTTAATTAATTCTTCATAGTTATCTCCCTTAGCGACATTGTCAGTTTTAGTTGATTTATTTTCGCTATTTAATGTTGTATTCTCATTTGTTGTAATTACATTACCTTTTTTATTCATTATAAAAATAGTAATTAAAACTGATGCCACTATTAAAATAATAACTATTCCACCGATTATAGTATATTTCTTTTTTGATGTTAAATTTTTCTTTTTTTCTTTATTATTATCATTATCCATAATTATTCTTTTCCCCCTTTAATTTAATAACTTACTTTAAGTATAAAACATAACGTTTTATATTGCAACATTTTCTTTCAATATATCTTAATAAGTTTTAGTGGAGTTAAATTTTATAAGATTAAACTTTATAATTTATATATAAATAATTTTTAAATTATAAAATATAATATTGATTGGAGATAATTATATGACTTCAATGGAACTTGTTGGATTAAATACAAAGTGGTATAGATATAAAAATAATTTGACACAAGAACAATACGCAAATAAAACTAAGTTTAAAATGGCTTATATTAGTGTTATTGAAACAGGAAATGCTAATTTAACCTGTAAAAACATAGATTTTATTGCAAAATCATTTAAAATAAAACCTGAAGCATTATTTAATGAAGAAACTGCAAAATTAGCAAAAAAATTACCTATTAGAGTTGATATGTATAAAAGACACACTTCAAATTAAGTGTGTCTTTTATTAATTATTTTGCATCATTAAAATTTATATGTCTATTTATATCTTCTTCAGTAGGTAATTTATCCCTAATTTCCTTTGGTATTTCATTCCTAACTTCATATGATGTAACTCCAATTGGAGAATTTGTTCCTTTTAAAGCCCATTCTACAGACAATTTATCTTTTCCTTTGCATAGTAATAATCCTATTGTTTGATTATCTTGTTCTTTCTTTAATGTTTCATCAACAGCTGTTGTATAAAAACTTAATTGTCCTATAAATTCAGGTTTAAACTCCACATTTTTTAGTTCAACAACAATATAACATCTTAAATCTAAATGATAAAATAACATATCTATATAATAATCTTGATTTTCTGTAGAAATTTTATATTGATTTCCAACAAAGCTAAATCCTTTACCCAATTCAAGTAGTACATTTTTTATTTTTTCCATCATTGCATCTTCAATATCTTTCTCCACAGCTTCTTCTTTAATTCCTTCTAATTCAAAAATATATGGATCCTTTATTACGTCTCTTGCAAGTTCACTTTGTGATACAGGTAGTTTATCATTAAAATTAGTTAATTTGTCAGCAATTGCCTGTCTTTCATACAATTGTAAATCTATTTGATGATCCAAAACGGTGTATGACCATCCATTTTCTATGCATTTATTAGCATACCATTCTCTAGTATTTAAATTTTTTATTTTCTCCACTAATAGCATATTGTGTGACCATGGCAAATTTGCCAATGACGTTGGCAAATTTGATAAATCTTTATATTCTTCATAAAATTTTTTCATCCTAGCTAGATTCCTTTCGGAAAAGCCAGTAGTATTAGGAAATTCTAATCTTAAAGATGTAGAAAAATTTTTTATAAAGTTATTTCCATATTTTGAATTTTCACTCATAATTTTTCCTAATCTAAAATATAATTTTATAACTTCACTATTTGCATTTTGCATAATATTATATCGAGTTGCTAAAATGTCTTCTTTTACCTTTATAATTATATTTTTAAAATCTTTATCTATTTCATTACTCATATTAGTCCTCATTTCCTATAAATTTTGCCAATGACATCGGCAAAATTAAAATTATTATTTTTGTTATTATATCAAATTTATTAAAAAATTTGTTGTTTTTTATATTTTTATTGAATTAAATAAATATAATGCAGTTTTGTTTATCTCACTTTGATCCATTTCCATAATTTTTGCCATAGCAAACATGACGATTTTATATTCTGCAAAGTTTACAACGGTTGTTCTATATTCTTCATCTACTTCTTTTAGCTTTGTATCAAATCTTTCATACATTTCACCTTTATTATATAAAATATTTGCCCAATTACTTGTTGTTAAACAAATTCCAAGTCTTAATCTGTCTTTTATATCCATATCATTTATTATACTAATTAGATTATTTATTTTATTTTCTACCATAATTTCGTTTTCCTTTCTCATATAAAATTTATAAGATTTTTATTCTAAATCATTATTTTATCTTGCATCATCGTTATTTTTATAATATCTATTATTTTTAATCTTTTCATCATCTTTTATTTTTACTTTTCTTGAAATATTGTTTGCAATTTCATTTTCGTCATCTGTAAATATTCCATTTTTGTATAAGTCATCATTAACAATTTTGTAATTTTCATCATTATCATAGCATATTCTATTGTGAAAGTGGGACATAATGCTTTTCCAAAAATTCTTAAATCTATATAATTGCCCTTTTATTATTTCTAAATTATATTTTAAATTATCAATTTGATTGTCTTTACTTGAATTTTCCTTTTTTAATCTGTATATTTCGTCATCTTTTAATTCAACTTGATATTCAAGTGAACGATTATCAGATAGCATTTCACTATACTTATCTTCAAAATCATCAATAAATTTATTCAATCCATTTATATTTCTTACTGATTTTGTAGTTTTAGAAACATGTTTTGTATATTCTTTTATTTGTTTGATTTCATCATCTGTAATAATTTTATTTGTTTTATTCAGTCTAGTTGGTTTTAAATTATCTAACAAAAAATTAATATCTTTTGATGAATTATCAATATTATCAATGTTTTCAGTAGTCTTTTCAAATTTTTTCTATTTTGACAATATTGATTTTTAAATTCTTTATAGTTTTTCATATCTTTTACATTAACATCAATGTTTCTGCCTTTTTGCTTATGCTTCAATTTATCGTTTTTCTCATAAAACTTATTGTAAGACTTTATACAACAGATTCTCATTTTATCTTGTAAATTTTTTAATGAGTCTTTTGTAAATATTTTGGATTTTGCAACTTGCTTTTTCATTCCTCGTTTATTATTATCTGTTACTGGTATGCCAACAATATGTAGATGTGGAGATGTCTCATCAAAATGTATTACTGCATTTGCTATTCTAAACTCTGGAACAATTTTTTCTAAATCTTTTACTTGCTCATTGTAAACGTCAACCATTTTCATCCTGTATTTTTTGTCTTTATCTTGCCAATATTCCATATCTCCAAGTTCGATTACAATTTCACAAGCCAAGTCCCATAAGTTGCTATCTGAAATGTGTTTAAAATAATCATTTATTTTTCTATCTTCTCTGGTTTGCTTATTATTATATTCAATTCTAGACTCTTCAAACTCTTGCAAATAAATTTGTTTAACATCTTGATATAAATTGTCAGTTCCTTTTAATATAAAAATGTCTTCTTTGTTATTCTCATAATCTCTTAAATTATGCTTATTTACTTTTGATAGTTGCTGTGCATTTTGAATTCCATTATTACTGAATGATGTAGTGCCTGATGGATTATTTTTTGCAACTTCTTTTGCTTTATTAGTTTTGTTTTTATCACTACCTAAATGAATTGAATATGCTAACTCTTCTTGCATATATTACACCTCCTTTGATTAGTCTAAATAATTCTTCTTTAGCAACTGCTATTTATATAAATCTAAAATTTATTTTAGATTTACACATATATCAATTTCAAATTTATTTGAGATTGATATATGT
This sequence comes from uncultured Lachnospiraceae bacterium, assembly GCA_964489885.1. Lineage (GTDB taxonomy): Bacteria > Bacillota > Clostridia > TANB77 > CAG-508 > CAKOTZ01. Next base: position 109,259 of record CAZAZX010000003.1, read on the forward strand.
CAAATAAAAGACTTGTTCTTTTATTTGAAAATCTCTGCCAATTTTGTTATTTCAATAACAAAATTGAAGGCTCCCAAAAAGTGAGAATTTATTCGAACTTTTTAGGGAATAAGGAAAAGCAATGTAACGAATATACAATTTTATTTATATAAAATTGTTATGAGTGTAATTTGCTTTGACGTGGCAGAGCCCCCGAGTTTTGATAGAATGTCAAAACTCATAGGGGGTTATGAATTTTGTCAAAGCAAAATTCATCTTTGCCTCGCCTTTTAAAAAAGTTGCAATTTTTGACTTTTTTGTTGGCGAGGCTTGTTCATATTTTGAGCAGTAAATTTTTGTATTATATTATAGTAATTAGTTAAATAATTGTGTTTTAGAAAATTTATCTGTGAAAAATATGAACACAATAACATACTAAAATAGGCTCTAATTATCTGCAAATTTAACAGGCTTTACCCCAAGTTTTACTGTATCACAATCCTTTGGATAAATTAAACCTGCACTATTTTCATCTGGTATATAATCAAAAGCAGCATCAGTATTTTCTATTTGGAATTTATCTTCTTCTCTAATATAAATTATTCCAAATTGGTATGTTTTCATCTTGTTATTTGGATCAAGTTTATAATAATCTTCAAGTGGAAATACTCTAACTATTGAACTACTATCTTGTACAAAATTAAAATAAAACACTTGGTCTTCAACATAATATGTTGCTTCTGTATAACTTACATCATAATAGTTTTGTAATCTCAATATTACTTCACTTACTTCTTCTGGACTTAAATAATTACTAAACCTCAAACTTCCAACTACATTTCCAAATATTGTTGGCTTATGAATATCTATGTAACCATTATCATATAAGTCTTGAAATGGCTTGCACATTGATTCTCTAAAATTTACTTGTTTTACTACAACTACTTGACCAATAATTGCAAGTTCAATATTATCCACAAATCTCATTATTAAATCTGCTTTTTCAACCCTAGTGTAATCTTTCCAAGTTTTTGTTCTTTTTATATACTCATCTTCAAGTTTAAGTTTATTTATGTAGTCAATATCTCTTTTTAAAAGGATATCCCTTGGTGTAAAATTGATTTCTTCTGTTTCATTAGTTGTCTGCAATTTGCTTTCTAATTCATCAATTGCTTTTTCAACGATTTTCTTTTCTTGATTATATTCCTGTAAATCAAATGCCCCATTTACATAAGCTTTTCGTATTCTTTCCAATTTATTTTTTTGATTATCAATTTCTTTTTCTAGCTCTTCTTTTGGTTCATCAAATTTTTGCTTAATCATTGGCAAAAAGAATTGATTTACAACAGAATCATATTCTACTAACTCATTTACAAACTGGTCAAAGAATTCATTTATAACATTTTCTTTAAGATTAATTTTACAATCATTGCAATAGTAATAATAATAAACATTTCCGTTTTTCTTTGTAGTTGCTTTTCCACCTAGTATTCTTCCACATTTAGGGCATCTTAATTTTTGCAAATAAAGATATGTCAATGTTCTCTTGTAACTTCTAGAATTTTTCTTTTGTTGTACTTGACATTCTTCCCATAATTCTTTTGAAATTATTGGCTCAACAACATTTTCATAATATGTTGGATGCTTTGTTTTCTTACCATGTACATAGTCTCCTTTATAAATTTCATTTTCAATAATTCCTACAATTGTTGAATCACGCCAATTTGTTTTTCCTAACACTTTTTCTTCATTTAATATATTGCTGATTTTTTTATAAGAATATCCATCATAATATAATTGAAATATCCTAACTACAACATCTTTTGTTTCATAATCTATTACAAGTTTCTTATCCTCGTGTTTATAACCTAATGGGGCAACACTTGGAATATGACCATTTTTTATTGCTCCTGCTAAACCTACCTTAGTTCTTTCACTTGTTCTTTCAATTTCATTTTGGCTAACACTCATTAAAAGTCTTGAAATCATCTTTCCATTTGCATTTGTTGTATTTATCTCATCATTTGCACAATCAATAAAGGCTCCATTATTATCTAAAAAGCTCATTATATTTTCCCAGTCATAAACGCTTCTTGTAATTCTATCTAGTTTTAAAGCAACTATAGTATTTATTCTCTTTGATTTAATATCTTCTTTTAATTTTTCAAATTCAGGTCTATAATTTCCTTTTTTAGCACTAATTCCAGCATCTTGATAATAATCTATAATTTCGTACCCTTTAAATTTACAATATGATTCAAGCCTTTCTTTTTGTTCTGGAAGACTAAACCCTTCTCTTGCTTGATCTTCTGTAGAAACTCTCATATAAAGACCACATCTTTTCTTCACTTCTTCCAATTTTATACCCCCATTTCAAAAAAAGAGGCGTCAAGTACTGATAATAGTACTATTGACGTCTCTTAAATCTATCTATAATAAAATATAATTTATGCAAAATCATGATTATCAACTCCTCGTATAATATGTTTATAAGGTTTATTTAATATAAATTTTATAAACATA
>CAZAZX010000004.1:0-18382 GCA_964489885.1 uncultured Lachnospiraceae bacterium
GAGTGCTGGAAACTATTGAAAAATAAGGAAAACCCCAGTAAAAAAAACTCATACTGTAGAAAAACGTAGTTTGCTTTTTTAAAATAAATGTAGTATAATAATAAAAGTTCGTTTTATGCCGTTGTCAACTAAAGCCAGACAGGAGGAGATTTCTATGAAGGTTGACGAACTTATTAAAAAATTTGGAATGTCGTTTTTGCTTACGGTGATTGCAGTTTTTGCATTTACAACAACATGCTTAGCTGCAGAACAAAGCAAAGACCAGCCGGCCTTTATGGCTTGTGCAATCGACATGACCCAAGCAGAGCCTATTTACTATAATCTTGATGGGGATGGTGCAGAAAAATGGGCTAAAAGCACGAGCAGCGGTATTGAACACCTTGTCGTTTCGGTAGATGAAACAACAGAAAACAAAGTAAAAGAAATACTGTCAAACGAGAGGGAGTGTTACGTATCGAAATTCATGAATTTTAAATCAATCCAAGAGGGGCTAAACATTGCCAAAGCTTTGTACAGCATGAATATCAAGGAGGCTTTGGTTTTTAGAGTTGTATTTAAAGAATAAATAATAAGTTTATAGACGGAATTGAGGCTGTATCTTTATTAGATACAGCCTCTTGCATTTTTTTATAAAAATGTAGAATAAAATTGCTTTAAAATAATATATTTTTATTGAAATATTAAATAAAGTATGTTATTATTTACATAATGACTTTAATGTCATTATATGTTTTAACCGTTGTATACCAAAGGAGGTATCTATGATGAAACGGTTGGCAAAGATTGTGCTGGAGGCTGACTCGCAAATTGAGTTCAAAGTCTCTGAAAGCACAGAAGGCATCGAGATAAGAGCTGTAATGAGAGCATCAGAGGAGGAAACGAAAAGAAATATGCTGGTACAGCATGGAGACGAAAAGTATATGAATCCACCTGTACCGGCAGGGTATCAATACGTCAAGGGCACATGGAACTATGGCTATATCATCAAACGAATTTCCGATGGTTCCCAGTTTATCTGGGTTCCTGTCCTTGCACTTGATGCAGACGGAACACTCGATGGCGTGAATTTCAACGAGAAGTTCGGAAGAAGAAACTTCAGAAATGATAAATTTTCCGAAGAAGGATTTCACGAGGAAATTACGCCAGAGCTCGAAAAGCAGATTTCATCTGTAATCAAATACGGCGGATTTTATTTTTCTCGTTACAACATGGTTCAAAGCCAGGCTGTTAATGGGAAAATTAAATCTATTCGTGGTGGCGTTCCAATCACTGCTGTTAATTACGAAGAGGCTAAAAAACTTGCCGCTTCTTTTGAAAACAGAAATGGACTCACAAGCCACCTTCCGTATGGAGCAGAGTTCGATTCGGTTCTCGCGTGGATTATCCAGAGTGGTTCAAGAACCAAAGAAGAAATCGTTGAAGATTCTAGATCTTGGGGTAATTACTGGACTGAACATTCTGAGAAGGCGGCGGCAAAGGCTATGTTGGAGACAGGCTCAGATGGTAGCTGGTTTTCAAATAACATTGCTGACTTGGCCGGAAATACTTTTGAGTGGACCCAAGAACGCAGGGGTAAAAAGTATCATGTAATCCGTAGTGGAAGTTACGAGGAACGTGGTAACGAGACTCCTGCTTCTAGCCGACAGTACAATCTTTCTGTTTCAAAGGATGATGAAGCAAGCTTTCGTGTTGTGCTTTGCATTCTTTGACTGAAAACGAGGGAGCTTTGAAAATTCAAAGGAATTTTTAATGAAAAAGTTATAAACATATTGAATTAATATTTCCTAAATGTTATATTATAGAAAATATAGTGCTTTTATTGTAAAACAACAAGGTGAATCGGGTTCTTGTTGCTTTACAATAAAACGTTAAATGAATAAAAGAAAGGTTTGTTTTATTATGGAAAAATCAAAAGTTTATTTTACTAAAGAAATAAATTCTGAAAATTTAATAAAAATCTATGAAGCTCTTGGAGTTGAATTAAAAGGTAATGTTGGAGTTAAAGTTTCAACTGGTGAAGATGGTTCGAGAGGTTATTTAAAAGCAGATTTAATTGGACCGCTTGTAAAAAAACTAAATGGAACAATAATAGAATGTAATACTGCATATCCAGGAGCAAGAACAAATGCAAAAGATCATATTAAAGTTGCAGAAAAACATGGATTTACATCATTTGCAAATGTGGATATCATGGATTCAAATGGAGAAATGAAAATACCTGTAAAAAAAGGTAAGCACTTGAAATATGATATTGTTGGAACGCATTTAGATAATTATGATTCTTTATTAAATTTAGCTCATGGAAAAGGACACGCTATGGGAGGATTTGGTGCTAATTTAAAAAATCAATCTATTGGCATTGCATCTAGAAATGGTAAAGCATATATTCATAGTGTTGGACAAACTGATGATCCTAATAAATGTTGGACTGTGTCTTATGAACAAGAAGATTTTATAGAATCAATGGCAGAAGCAGCAACAGCAGTAGCTGACTATTTTAAAGACAATAATAAAAAAATACTATATATTACAGTTATGAATTTTTTATCAGTGGATTGCGATTGTGATTGTAACCAAACTGATCCAGTAATGACTGATTTGGGGATTGTTGCTTCTTTAGATCCTGTAGCTAATGATCAAGCATTTATAGATATGGTATGGAACTCTAAAGATCCTGGAGCAAAAAAATTACAAGAAAGAGTTGATAGACAATCAGGTAGACATATTTTACCTTATGCTGAAAGTCTAGGTCTTGGAACAAGAGAATATGAATTAATAGAAATTTAATAAAAAGTTGTAGATACAAAAATATGAGGTGTTTATGAAGAACAATAGGAAAGTACAAATATTTAAAATAGTATTAGCACTAATTGTTTTAGGATTAATGATAGGACTAACAATATATTTTATTCCATTTATTAAGCAAATTTCAACAACTGAAGGGCAAATTGCTTTTAAAGAAGAATTGGATAGTAAGGGTTGTCAATCTATTATAATTTTATTTGGTTTACAAATAGTTCAAATGTTTTTAGCTGTAATTCCTGGAGGACCAATTGAAGTAATTGCAGGAATGTGCTATGGGACAGTTAAAGGTACAATTTTTATTATTATTTCATCTGCTATTGTCGCTGCTTTAATATTTTTATTAGTAAGAAAATTTGGGAGAGATTTTATATATTCTTTTTGTAATGAAGAACAGGTTAAAAAGATAGAAAATAGTAAAATTTTCCAAAATCCTAAAAAAGTTGAAATGATTATGGCGATAATATTTTTAATACCTGGAACTCCAAAAGATTTGCTAACTTATGTAGCTGGATTGCTTCCTATTAATCCATTTAGATTTATTGCTATTTCTATAATTGCAAGAATGCCTACTATTATTGCTTCAACGTATGGAGGAGCAAAACTTACAGATGGAAATTGGCAAATTACTTTAATTGCAAATGGAATAGTTTTTATAATTGCAGTAATAGTAATTTTTATATATAACAAATTTGATAAAGATAAAACAGCAGAAAAAGCTATAAAAATATTAAACAAAAAATAAATATAATTTTTTTGATTTTTAAGTTTAATTTAATATTTGGAATTTATAATTTGCTTAACGTAAACGAAAGTAGAAAATAATTAAATAAAATTTTTTACTTATAAATTATGAATTTACTAAAATAAGTGGAGGTAAAAAATATGAAAAAAAATTATATTTATTTAGTAATTATTGTAGTTTTAATATTAGTTTTAGGAGGTTTAGTATATTTTGCAACAGGTTTTAATAACAAAAATACATCAAATAATGTGTCAACAAGTACAAATAATACAAATACTGGTTCAACAACTTCATCATCTACATCATCTAGTGGTGGAACACCAGTTGTATATTCAAAAGATGACTTATTTACAGATAGGGACTTAACTCAAACAGCTGATTTATCAAATGCGACAACTTATACTGTATCTAGCAATAATGATATTCATATAACAGAAGAAGGTGTATATGTTATTACAGGTACTGCAGAAAATGTAACGATTTATGTTGAAGCAGCTGATGAAGCAAAAGTTCAGTTAGTTCTTGATGGATTAAATATAACAAATTCTGATTTTCCATGTATATATGTAAAATCAGGTGATAAGATATTTGTAACAACAAGTTCTGATAGTACACTTTCTGTAACAGGAATATTTGTAGCTGATGGAGATACAAATACTGATGGTGTAATTTTCTCTAAATCAGATATTACTTTAAATGGAACAGCTACATTGACAATTAAATCAACAGCAAATGGTATTGTAGGAAAAGATGATCTTAAAATAACAGGTGGAACTTATAATGTTGAGTCTACTAAAAAGTGTATTGAGGCAAATGATTCAATTCGCATTTCTGATGGAACATTTAATTTAACTTCTGGAACAGATGCAATACATTCTGAAAATAGTGATGATGATTCATTAGGATATATTTATATTTGTGGTGGTACATTTACAATTAATGCTGGTGATGATGGAATACATGGAACATCAATAGTACAAATAGATGATGGAACCTTTACAATTAATGCTGTAGAAGGAATAGAAGGAACTTATGTTAGAATAAATGGTGGAAACATAACAATTAGTGCATCAGATGATGGAATTAATGCTACAAGCAAATCTACAGCTTATAGTGTAGTTTTTGAAATGAATGGTGGAAATATAAAAATAACAATGGGTCAAGGTGACACAGATGGAGTAGATTCAAATGGAGATATTTACATTAATGGCGGAACAATTGATGTAACGGGAAATTCAACATTTGATTATGATGGTACAGCACAATATAATGGTGGTACAGTAATTGTAAATGGCTCAGAGACAACAACAATCCCAAATCAAATAATGGGTGGTGGTGGAATGGGAGGCCACCCAGGAAAGATGATGAATTAACATAATATATTGGAAAACTTGAATTGACATAAATAATATTGTATAATAAAAATGTAAACTATTTTTCCTTTTGCCTACTATTTTACGACTTTCTATAGAATTCAACGGAGGTAATAAGATGAATGAAGAAAGAAGCATTGTAGACATTACCCAGTTTTTTGAGCAGAACAATACTGCTCCAGATATGATATCTTCTTTTGAGGAGGCACTTAGGCTTAATTGCCAAAGCAAGGTTGATTTCGAACATTCGAGGCTGCTTTTAAAGTACAATATGTACCTGTCTTCAAATGGATTCTTAGACCTGGTTAGCAAAGATATTGCTGATTTCTGTAACTTTGTTATGGAAAACAATAAAGATATTACACTGACAATCAGGGGGAGAATTAAGTCGATAGTCCGGCTTGAAGAAAAGTTTAATGGCTACATTATGGAATACTGCTCACAGTATTACAGTAAACATCAAGAATTTCCAACTGAGGAAATGGTAGTGAAATATCTGGGGAGGATAAGAGACATTATCGCATATCGCATCATCATTAGTATCCCAGAGAAAAATCTGAAGGGAAGAAAGAAGAGCGAACAGGAGCTTATTGCCCTGTATCAAATTGCAAACTACTTCCCTAGCTTTTTTACTAAACTGGGATATTCAATGGAGGATGCGTCTTCTATCAAAGACGGCTTACGCAGAAAGAAAAAGATCTCTTTGCTATCAGAAGAAAACAAAAGGTTTTTCAAGGACTATGTTGATAGACCAAAGAAAAACGGCTACAAGTCACTCCATATTTCTTTGAAAGACAACAGACCCATAAAAGGGTTACCTCTTTTCTCGAATGTCGAGGTACAGATGAGAACTTTCGAGATGGATTGCTTTACTGAATTGGGTGATGATTCAAAGCATGAAATCTATGAGAAGAGACAAGCTGAAAAAAGGGAAAATCAGGAATTGCCTTTAGGAATTTGTAAATATTATGATTTTGCAGTTGCAAGGTACAATTCTCTGCATAATTATGATTTTACGAAGGCCAAAATCGATCATTTTAAGGCAATTCGGCTTCAAGATGGCTCGGTAGTATTCAATGACCATGCTGGAGTGAAGTTTGGCCGTGAAATCGACCCGAGAGAATATCTTTCATAACTTGTAGATAGTAGGTAAAGCAACAGCTCATTAATTTGGGCTGTTGATATTTTTGTTTAGATATAATTTTAAAATCAAGTATTTACTATGTTACCATAATGTGGTATTATATAAATAAGGTTATATATTAAAAAAGGAGATTTGAAATGGAAACTAATTTAAAAAATGAAGTTTTAGATAAACTAAACAAAGAAATTGAAGATATGATGGAACATATTGATATTTTAGAAAATGAGCTTAAATACAATAAAAACATTGATGAAGAAGAGAAAAATAAAGTCAATGAATATATTAAAAAACAGAATAAAAAAGTTGAAGAAAAAGAGCATATTATCCAGTTAGTGAATGATGAAGAAGAAAGAAAAGAAGAAATTAGTAAAGAAAGAAGAGCACTTTTAGAATTAGAAAAAGATAAAAAAGAATATCAACAAGAGATTCTTAAATATATAAATGATGATATGCCTATAGAAAAGCATTTAGATGACAAAGGAATTAGTTTAGAATTAAGGGATAGTTATAAAAAAATTACTTCTGAATATGAAGGACGTAAAGAAACTCTTTTAAAATTATTGGAAGAAGAAAAGAAGATAGAATCTTATATTAAAGAATTAAAACAAGAAAAAGCAAATAATGAGGAAAAACAAAAAGCAGAGGAAAATAAAAAAGTAAAAGATGAAGAAGAAAGAAAAGAAGAAATTAGTAAAGAAAGAAGAGCACTTTTAGAATTAGAAAAGGATAAAAAAGAATATCAACGCGAAATTGCTAAATATATAAATGATGATATGCCTATAGAAAAACATTTAGATGACAAAAGAATTAGTTTAGAATTAAGAGATGACTATAAAAAAATTATTTCTGAATATGAAAGACGCAAGGAAAATCTTTTAAAATTATTAGAAGAAGAAAAGAAGATAGAATCTCATACTAAAGAATTGGAACAAGAGAAGGCAAACAATGAGGAAAAAGAAGTTAATGCAGAAAAACAAAAAGCAGAAGAAAATAAAGAATCAAAAGAACAAGCAAATGATGAAAAGGAAAACAACGAAAATAACGATAATATTGAAAGAACAAAAAAAGTAGGCTTTTTTGCAAGAATTAAAGCTGCTTTCAAAAAAATATTTTCAAAAAATAATGCTTTACCAGAACCTGAAATAAATGATAAACCTGAAACAAGTAATGAAAAAGAAGATGAAAACAAGGAAAATGCATCTTCTAATTCTTCTAAAGATAGAAACAATGATATACAAAAACAACATAATGAAGAAAATAAGACAATAAATAATAAAAATATGAAAGAAGAAACCAATACACAGAAGGAAAATATTAAAAACAAAAAAGAAGATAGGAAAAAAGATGATGAAGATGAGGAATTAGATTTGTAAAGACATAAAAAACATATATTATGTGAAGTAAGCCCAATTGTTAGACAAAAATGTTTAATAATTTGGGTTTATTTTTTTCATTTTATTCGAACTTTTTTGATTTTAAATTGTATATATAGTAAAATCAAAGAAAGGAGATTTTAATTTGGAAGAAGATAAAATTTTATATAATAATTTTTTAAATGGAAATATGGAAGATTTCAAAAAATTAGTTTTAAAGTACAAAAATAATCTAATATATTTTTTGTTAAAATATGTAAGAGATATTGAAATAGCAGAAGATATTTCACAAGATGTTTTTGTATATATACTAATAAACAGAAAAAGATACAATTTTAAATATTCTTTTAAAGCATATCTTTTTTTGATTGGAAAATCTAGAGCATTAAATTATTTAAAAAGAGAACAAAAAAAGAAGGATATTATCCAAAATATAAAAGTAGAAGCAGAGCCTTCACTTGAAAAATATATTTTAAAAAATGAAACGAATGAAAAGTTGGTTGAAGAAATAAAAAATCTCAAGGCAGACTATAGAGATGTTATTTATTTGACTAATTTTGAAAATCTTTCATATAGGGAAACTGGAAAAATATTAGGCAAAACAGAAAAACAAATAAAATCAATTTTATATAATGCAAAACAAACTTTAAAAAATAATTTAGAAAGGAAGGGATTTAATTATGAAAAATAATGAACAATATATAGATGAAATTTTTCAAAAATATGATACAATAAAAAATTCTAAAGAAAAAAAATCGTTTAAAAATTCTTTTGTTATTTCTCCAATGAATACCTTCTTAAAAATTGTTACAATTATGACGTCATTTTTGGCAATTACTGGTTGTGCAGCATTTGCAACACATTATATAATTGGCAAAGTATTTAAAGAGCCTAAAATTATGACTTATCAAGAATCAATATCTGTTAATGAAGGTGAAAAAAGTAAGCTTATTGATGAAAATCAAGCTATAGATATGGCTTATAAAGAGCTACAAGATAAATTTAATAAAACTCCAGGAAACATAACAGAAATTAAGTTGCAAAAAGATATATCAACTTATGAACCTATATGGATTATATTTTATGATAATAGTATGAATGTACAAGTAAATGCAATATCTGGTAAAATTATAAATTTAAGCGATTGGACAATTGATGATACAAAGGTAAAATCAAAATTAAGTAAAGATGAAGCAAAGATTATAGCAAATGAATTATATCATTCATTAGGGTATAAAGATGAGGAATATGAATTAGCAAGTTTTAAAAAGAGTGCTATCACAGATGATACAAACTTATATACAGCTGATTTTAGTAAAAAATATGGAAATATATATAATGATTTTCAAACAGTAAGAATTACATTTATTCCAGAAATAAAGCAAATAGTAATTTTTGTGTTGTTTGACTATAAATTTGACAATAATGAACAGGTAATTACTAAAGAACAGGCAATAGAAATAGCTAAGCAAAAAAACAATTCTTTAAATAATGGTAAAGACAAAATAAAAAATGAAGAAGCGGAACTAAAAATAGTAAAATCAAATGAATATATTTATGCAAAAGAACATCCAATTAATAATTCTGATGATGAAGAATATATCACAAATGAAACAAAAATTGTAACAATGAAAGACCTAAATGATTTTGAAGTCTATTTGGTAGAGCCTCGAACAAGGTTTGCATGGAGTGTGAAAATAGAATATGAATCAGATATTGATTTATTTGAGGAATATTATATAGATGCAACTACTGGAGAAATAATAGGTGGCGACGGTACAAAGTGATATGAATAGTAAAACTGTTGCTTCACAATAAAAGTTATTTGTAGTGTATACAAATAACTTTTATTTTATGTTATAATTAGTTGGAAAGTTTAGATTGGAGGAGATTAGTTTGAAAAAGGTTGTTAATATTATAGTTATGATAATTAATATTTTTTTTGTTGGCTCCGCATTCATTTTTTCATTAGGGCTTATTCCGAATATAAGTCTTTCTGCATCTGCTATGCTTTTAGAATTTGCAATTTCCGTGATTATAAGTTCTATAACGATGATATTTCAAATAAAGAAAACTGACAATCAAGCAGAAAAAACAAAAATACGAAATTATTGGCTTAAAACATTATTTATAATTTATATTATTTTACTCTTTATCATTTTGTTTTTAAATAGTGGCTATAGAATTAGAGCAAATGTCAGAGGAGAAATGTCAATTTCTATAGAAAATATAAAACAAGGATTCAAAGAAACAGGAAATTTAATTCCTTTTGCAAATATAATTAAGTTCTTTAACAGAATGGCTAATAATACTATAAATACCAGTATAGTTGTTGTAAATTTAGGAGTAAATCTTATATTATTTGCCCCAATGGGATTTTTTATACCATTGCTTTTTGGTGATAAGATAAAGAATATGAAGCAGTTTGTTATTTTAATTCTGATAATTACAATATCAGTTGAAATAACACAGGGAATTACTTCAAGAGGCTCAACTGATATTGATGATGTAATATTGAATACAATAGGTGCTGTTATTATTTATTTAATAATGAAAACAAAACTAGTTAAAAATTTAATTAATAAAATATTAGCTAAAGAAGAATAAAGTTCAGAAAGGATTAAGTTTATATATGAAAAATAATAAAAATTTAAAGATATAAAAGAAATAATTTATTATTGTAAAGAAGAATACAAAGACAAAACCGCATTTGTTATAAAACATCAATATGGAAAAAATATTGATTATGAAAACATTAGTTATAATAGGCTTTTGGATGACATCAACAAATTAGGAACAGCATTTTACTCTTTAGGCTTAAAAGACAAAAAGGTTGCTGTTATCGGTAAAAATAGATATGAATGGATTATTTCTCATTTAGCAAATTTACTAGGAGGAATAATATCCGTTCCATTAGATAAAGATTTGCAAATAGGAGAACTGGAAAATTCTTTAATAAGAAGCAATGTGGAAGCCATTGTTTTTGATACTAAACAGATTGATAAAATAAATGAAATCAAAAAACAAAATAAAACTAATGTAAAATACTTTATTTGTATGGATAACATTGACAATTTTGAAAATGTATCAGAATTACTGCTAAAAGGCGAGAGAATTATAAATAGCGGTAACACAGAATATATTGATACGAAAATTGATGAAAACAAAATTGGAATATTATTATTTACATCAGGGACTACATCAAAATCAAAAGCAGTTATGCTTTCACAAAAAAATATAGCATCAAATGTGTATGGAATGAGATGTGCAGAAGACATTAGAACTACAGACACAAATATATTGTTTTTACCACTTCATCATATATTTGCATCAACATTATTAATAATGGCTTTAGCATCAGGAGTAAAAAATGTTTTCCCAGATGGTTTAAGATACATAAAGAAAAATTTAAAAGAATATCAAGTAACTATATTTGTTGGAGTACCAATTTTAAATGAAGCAATTTATAAAGCAATAAAAAAAGAAATAGAAAAACAAGGCAAATTAAAACAGGTTGAAATTGCCCTAAAAATATGTGATTTTCTACATATTAGTTATAAATTAAGAAGAATTATTTTCAAACAAGTAATTGAAGGTGTTGGAGGACATTTAAGAATTGTTATAAGTGGAGGAGCACCTGCAGATAAAAAAATATTAAAGGCATTCAATGATTTTGGAATCACTACTTTGCAAGGATATGGACTGACTGAAACTGCTCCAGTTGTTGCAGTAGAAGATAACATTAATCAAAAAAATGGAACAGTTGGGAAACCTTTAATAAATGAAAAAGTTGAAATTGTGAATAAAGATGAAAATGGAATTGGAGAAATTAGAGTAAAAGGCCCAAATGTAATGCTCGGTTATTATGATATGACCGAAGAAACTAAGGGAGTTCTAAAAGATGGTTGGTTTTATACAGGAGATTTAGGGTATATTGATAATGAAGGCTTTTTAGTTGTAAATGGCAGAAATAAAAATATGATAGTTTTAAAAAATGGCAAAAAAGTATTTCCAGAAGAGCTTGAAACACTTGTAAATAGAATTGATGGAGTTCAAGAATGTATGGTATTTGGAATGCCAGATGAAAAAGATAAAAATGATATAACTATTTCTGTAAAAATTGTATATGACCAAAATTATGTAAAAGAACACTATAATAATTTAAGTAAAGATGAATTATATGATGTATTTTGGAAACAAGTAAAAAATATTAATCTAACATTTCCAAGATATAAACATATTCAAAAAATGATTTTAACAGACGAAGAATTAATAAAAACAACAACTAAAAAAGTAAAAAGACAAGAAGAAATGAAAAAAATGGACAATGGGACGGTTCTCTTGTCCACAACTGCGAAAGGAAGATAGATGAAATTAATAACTTTTCAATCAAAAGAAGCATTAGAATATTTAATGCAAAATGGATATTTAAAATGTGAAAAAATTTATAGAAATACAGATAAATATGGAATTGTCTATGATTGGATTATAGACAATATGAATAAATTAGTAAAGAATGATGTAAATGCTAAGTATCCTATATGGTGTTGGGTAAAATATAATAGAAGTATATGTCCACCAAAACATAAGGGCGAAAGAAATGAAAAAATATATGCTAAAATTACATTTGACAAAAATGAAAAAGATGTATTTATAACTGATTATAGAAAATACTCTTTTTTACTAAATAATATTTATATTCCAAATAGTAAAAAAGATAAAGAATGGTTTGAAAATTTATTAGAAGAAAAAAATGTTACTTTGAATGATTTAAAAGCATATGTAAGAAGAGATAAGTTTGATAGCTATAGAACAGATAAAGAGTATAATGAGGTTTTAAAGATTGTTCAAAATAGTTTTGATAGAGCTATAACAAAGGATAGCAATATATTGCAAGGTTGTGTGTGGAGCATAAATATTAGAGATATTAAATCAATAGAAATATTAAGAAATGATGGTTATGTATATGGCTCAGCAAATTTTTTAAGGGCAGATGGCACAAGAAGAAATTGGATAAAAGAATATTATAAAACATTAAAGTAATCAAATAGGGACGGAGGATTTTTGCTAATTTCAATTAGCAAAAATCCTCCGTCACTATTTGCCACATGCAATGTACGAACAAACGTTTACAAATAAAAAATAATATGATATACTTGTTTCAGAAACCATTGTTCGGAGGTGCAAAAGTTGGATAAATTAGATAAAAAATATGATAACATTTATATTGCAATAGATTTAAAGAGCTTTTATGCCTCTGTTGAGTGTCATGAAAGAGGACTAAACCCACTTACTACAAATCTTGTTGTTGCAGATGATTCAAGAACAGAAAAAACTATATGCTTAGCTGTAAGCCCATCACTTAAACAATATGGTATCTCTGGTAGAGTAAGATTATTTGAGGTTATACAAAAAGTAAAAGAGATAAATGAGAAAAGGAAATTAGAAGCTCCAAATCATAAATTTACTTGCTCAAGCTATGATGATATAGCATTAAAATCAAATAAAGATTTAGAATTAACTTATATTATCGCGCCACCTAGAATGAAATATTATATGGATTATAGCAATAGGATAATTAGTATCTATTTAAAATGGTTTTCAATGGAAGATATATATGTCTATTCCATTGATGAAGTATTTATAGAAATAACTCACTATCTTCAAACCTATGATATGACACCACGTGAACTTGCAACAAAAGTAATTCAAAATGTACTAGAAGAAACAGGAATAACTGCAACTTGTGGAATAGGAACAAATATGTATCTTGCAAAGGTTGCAATGGATATTGTTGCAAAACATATCGCAGGAGATAAAAATGGAGTAAGAATTGCAGGTCTTGATGAAATTGCTTATCGAAAATTTTTATGGAATCACAAACCTTTGACTGATTTTTGGAGAGTAGGAAAAGGAATAGCAAACAAACTAGAAAAAAATGGAATGTTTACAATGGGAGATGTAGCAAGGAAGTCAGAACAAAATGAAGAAATGCTATATAAATTATTTGGAATAAATGCAGAATTACTTATAGACCATGCTTGGGGATATGAACCGTGTAACATTGAAAGTGTAAAATCATATAAGCCAGTTACTAATAGTTTAAGCTCAGGTCAAGTATTGCCAGAGCCTTATAATTATAAAAAAACTAGACTTATTGTAAAAGAAATGGCAGAACTTTTATCACTTGATTTAGTAAAGAAAAATCTAATTACAAGTAAATTAGTATTAGATATTGATTATGATGTTTCAAATTTATTAAAATCAAAAATAAGTACTTTATGTGATAAAGAAATAGAATTAGACCGCTATGGCAGAAAAGTTCCTAAGCACTCACATGGAACGATAAATATTGATCATAAAACATCTTCTACAAAAATTATAATTGATAAAATAGTAGAATTATATGAGAGAATAATAAATAAAAACTTATTTACTAGAAGAATAACAATAACTGCACAAGATGTAGTAAATGAAGATGATTATAAAAATATGCTTGTCTATGAACAAATGGATATGACTATAGATTATGTAGCATTAGAAAGACAACGCAAAAAAGAAAGTACAGAAAAGTCATTACAAAAAGCAGTTTTAAATATAAAAAATAAATATGGTAAAAATGCTATTTTAAAGGGAATGAACTTTGAAAATGGTGGAAAAACAATTGAAAGAAATTCTCAAATAGGAGGACATAAACGTTAGAAAAAAGGGGGAAGCAAAAGTGAAATACGACCATAGCTATGATGATATAATAAATCATCCAAGACATATATCAAAAAAACATCCACAAATGTCTTTATATGCTCGTTCTGCACAATTTGCACCATTCGCAGCATTAACTGGATATGAAGATGCTATTAGAGAAACAGCAAGAGAAACACGCAAGCGAATTGATATTGATGAAGGAATGAAAAATATATTAGATAGTAAAATACAAATACTTCGCGAAAAAATAAAGCAAAAACCTGAAATAATATTTACTTACTATGTACCAGATTTAAAAAAAGATGGTGGCGCCTATATATCTGTTTCAGGAATTGTAAAGAAAATAGATATGTATGAGAAAAAGATTATTTTATTAGATGGAGTAGAGATACCTATAAATGAAATAATAGATATTTCAAGTGAATTTTTTTAAAATTAAGAATGGACAAGGGGACGGAAAAATATATAAAAAAATGTTGAAAAATGTAATATTTAATGGTATTATTTTAATAAATAAACTAAAGAGGGGAGAATAAAATATGGATGAACAAAAATATGAAAAGGCTAAAAAAAATGATCCAATAATTTTTCTAGCATTAGCAATAATTTTGGGAGTGCTTTTAACTGTAATTTTTATACTATCATTAGTTAATCAAACACCTTTACGTACATCTGATTATTTCAAATTAATAACAGGATTGTTAAGTTTTATCTTAATGATTATAGCTTTTATAGGAATTAGAAAAGATAAAATTTATGGTTCAATTGCGGGAATTATTGCGGGTATATTATATATTTTGCAATTGAATATAATTGGAATTATTATTGGAATAGCAATGATTTTGGATTGTTCTAGATTTATTGCATATTTAAATAAGAATAAAAAATAAATAAAATATATACACATATTTCCACAATAAAATGCATATTATTCTAGTAAAATGAATTTATAGGAGGAGTAAAATTGATGATAAATTCAAAAAGAATAATAGCATTTTTTATTTTGCTTGCAATAATTTTCTTTCCAATATCTACTTTTGCAGTAGATGATGGAACATATATATGGTCACCTCAAAGTATACAAGCAAATGCAGAACCAATAGCCGAGACAAAAACACAAGAAAACAGTTTAAATCTTGAATCTGGTGCTGCAATTTTAATTGATCAAAAGACAGGTCAAGTATTATACGAGCACAATTGCCATGAACAATTAAGACCTGCAAGTGTTACAAAAGTTATGACAATTTTACTTGTAATGGAAGCCTTAGATAGTGGTCAAATTACACTAGACACAAAGATTCCTTGTAGTGAAAATGCCGCTTCTATGGGTGGCTCACAAATATGGCTAGATGTAAGAGAAGAATTAACAGTGGACGAAATGCTAAAAGCAATGTGTGTTGTTTCTGCAAATGACTGTACAGTTGCAATGGCTGAATATTTAGCTGGAACCCAAGAGAGTTTTGTTGAAAAAATGAATGAAAAGGCAAAAGAACTTGGAATGAATGACACGACTTTTAAAAACTGTCATGGTATTGATGAAGACGGTCATGTTACATCTGCTTATGATATTAGCCTAATGTCAAGAGAACTTTTAAATAAGCATCCTCAAATAACAAAATATACGACAATATGGATGGATAGTTTAAGAGATGGAAAGTCTGGTTTAGTTAATACTAATAAGTTAATTAGAAATTATCAAGGTGCAACAGGATTAAAAACTGGATCTACATCACTTGCCCTATATAATTTATCAGCAAGTGCAACAAGAGATAACTTATCTTTAATTGCAGTTATAATGAAAGCGCCAACTAGTAAAATCCGCTTCGCAGAGGCAAAAAAATTATTAGATTATGGCTTTAGCAACTATCAATATAAAGAACTTGCAAAAAAAGGAGAAGTAGTTCAAGACGTTACTATATTTAAAGGAATAGAACCAAATATAAAAGCAATATTTGAAACTGATTTGGGTAAGCTTATAAAAAAGGGAAACAATGCTGAAATTTCTTCAAATATTCAAATAAATGAAAATATCTCAGCACCTATAGAAAAAGGTAGTGTTATTGGTAATGTAAAGTTTTTTGATGGCCAAAATCAAATAGGTGAAGTTAATTTAATTTCAGATAGAAATGTTAAAAAAATTGGATTATGGAATGTAGTTACAAATTTATATTCTAAATGGTTTAATTTATTAAGATAATTTTTTACTTTACTATAAGTATAAAAATATTTTCAATTTATATATGTTTTGTTAATATGTATAAAAAACAAAAAAAATTATACATATTTATTGTAAATATATATAGTTTATCCTATAATATACATATAGGAGGTTAACAAATGGAAAAAGAATTAAAAAAATTGGAATTAAATAAAAATTATAGCACGATTAGAATTCTTGAACAATTGACTAAATCTAGTAGAGCTTTAGCAGAATTAAAAGGTTTTGCAAGAACAATTCCAAACCAACATATATTAATAAATGCAATAACAATAAATGAAGCAAAAGATAGTAGTGAGATTGAAAATATTGTTACAACACATGATGATATTTATAAAGTATTGACAAAAAGCGGTTTTAACTCAGAAAATGCAAAAGAAGTTGTTGATTATAGAAGTGCAATATGGGCTGGCTATGGTTTAATAAAGGAAAAAAAGATGATTACTACAAATGTTTTGGAACAAATTCAAGCAAAAATAGAGCATAACAGAGCTGGGATTAGAAAAATAGCTGGAACAGAACTTAAAAATTCTATAACTGGCAAAGTAATATATACACCACCACAAGATGAAAAAAGTATAAGGGATTATTTAAAAAATCTTGAAGACTATATAAATATTGATAATAACATTGACCCATTAATTAAAGTAGCAATAATACATTATCAGTTTGAGTCAATACACCCATTTTATGATGGAAATGGAAGAACAGGAAGAATATTGAATATCTTGTATTTAGTTTTAGAAGACTTAATTGATAGTCCAATTTTATATTTAAGTAAATATATAAATCAAAATAAACAAGAATATTACAAATTATTTACTGAAGTTAGAAAAACTGAAAATTTTGAAAATTGGATTATTTATATTTTAAAAGGTATTGAGGTTACATCAAAGGAAACAATAGATTTGATAAAAAATATCCAAAATGAAATGGAAAAGTTTAAAGAAGATATGATTTCAAGAGTACCAAGAATATATTCTGATGAATTATTGGATAGTTTATTTTATGAAGTATATACTAAAAATGCATATATTCAAAAAGCTTGCAATGTTACTAGGTTAACGGCATCTTCTTATTTAAATCAGTTAGAAGATGCCAAACTATTAACTTCAGAAAAAATTGGGAGAGAGAGAATATATAAAAACGAAAGACTAATATCTATATTAAAATAATTAATTTAAATAAAACATTTTCTACATAACTTGTTTTATTGCGAAGCAACAAGGTTATGGGGTACTCACCAACAGCTTTAGCTGTGTAGATTGTTTTGGATTTTGTTAATCGTAATTACAATGTTTTTTTTGTCAACAGAGGCATTAATTTTTATATCGTAATCATTATTGTTTATAAATTTAAAATCATATCCTCCATGTGCAACTGCTGCATCATCACCAGCTTTTGCATATGGAACTTTGCTACTATGATTATGCCTTTCTGTAACAGTTATTCCAGGTATATTTCTTACTGCATTAAAAAGAGTAGTGCTTACTTGACATTTACCACCACCGTATCCCTCTTTTACATTACCATCAGAATCAAAAATTTTGGCTTTTTTATAACCTTCTTCTTTTTTGGCCTGCCCAATTGTATCTTCGAATGAAAAGGTTTGACCAGATTTTACTATATATCCATTTAGCTTAGAACAAGTAATTTCTAAGTTATTCTGTCTATCAGAAGATTTATCATAAATTTTTGTACTATATTTTCCAATTTCTTCTTCTTGTTTTGGTTGCTCATTTGTTTTGCTTATTTCTTCGCTTTTTGCTTGTTCATTTGCCTCAATTTCTGTAGATAGCTTAGCTACATTAAATTCATTTGACGTTATTTGATTCTCATTGTTATTATCTGCACAACCTGTAAGAACAAATATCAAAACAGATAAAGTTAATATTAATCTTTTCATTTTAAAATTTCCCTTCATAGCTACTATAATTTATATTATTTATTATTCCGCTATAATGTTTTCATATACATAAGAATAATAATTAATATTTGGTAAATACTAGCTTAAGGTGAATA
>CAZAZX010000004.1:18482-106494 GCA_964489885.1 uncultured Lachnospiraceae bacterium
TCATATACATAAGAATAATAATTAATATTTGGTAAATACTAGCTTAAGGTGAATAGTTTGAAAGAAATTAAAATCTTTCATACCTATGTGTGCCTTCTAAGCGAAGCGAGAAAGGAATGGAATTTAATATGAAATTAAAAAAAGTAATTGTAATACTTTTAATCCTTCCATTAATTTTTTTTCTAACTGGCTGTGAAAATAAAAATGAAAATAATGATTTAAAAACAAAAACTGATTCGTCAATTGAATATTTAGATAATACTTTAATATCATTAATAAATCAATTAAATAATATATCATTTGAAAATTTTTATGTATCGACTGAAAAAGTAAAACTTGATTCAGAATCAAAAGGTGGTTCTGGAAGTTCAGTTACATCAAGTTCGTCTGATGAAAGTAAAGGAGATGGAGAAGAAGGGACTTCAAGTAGTTCAGACGAAGGTAAATCAAATAAAAGTGGCTCAACTACTTCATCCATAAATGCAAGTACAATGAAACCTAATGGTATATTATTAAGTGATAGAAATAATATTGATTGGGAAGGAATAAAAGCAAAAACTGAAAATTTATATGCATCTTGGAGTTCAATTATTATTGATTTATATAAATTAGGAATTAGCAATGATAACATATTAAAGTTTAGTGAATTATTAGATAATTCTCTTACAAATGTGAAGAATGAAAATAAAGAAGGAACAGTACAAAGCTATGCTCAATTATATAATTTGCTTCCTGTTTTTTTAGATTCATATTCTGATGATAGAACAAAATTAAATTTACAATGGACGAAAGCTCATATTATAAACGCATATACTGCGGTAGGTATAAATAATTGGAATATAGTAACTTCTGAAACAAATCAAGCTTTACAAAATTATAGTGCTGTGATGAGTGATGCAAAATTTGTAAATGAAAAGGCATATAATACCAATAAAACTTTTGTTTCTTTAGAGGAACTTCAAAATTCAATCAAAACACAGGATTCAGATATTTTTTATATTAAATATAAGAACTTTATTCAAGAAGTTAATTTATTGTAACAGTTGTGGACAAGAGAACCGTCCCCTTGTCCACAAAAATTTTTCTTGACTTTTTGTTAAAATCTATTTAAAATAAGTAAAGAGTAAGTTGAATAGTCGCTTGTATAAACTGTGAAGTTGTACAAGAGGAAAGTCCGGGCCCCATAGAGCAATAATGCTGGATAACGTCCAGTGAGGGTGACCTCAAGGAAAGTGCAACAGAAAATAACCGCCTATTTAAAATAGGTAAGGATGAAAAAGTGAGGTAAGAGCTCACTAGTGGTATAGTGATATATCATTTTGTGTAAACCCCATTTGGAGCAACATCTTAAAAGAAAGGTTAAGGCTGCTCGCCGTCTTTCACCAAGGTGGCTTGAAGTATATGGTAACATATACTCTAGATAAATGGCTATTCACGACAGAACCCGGCTTATAGATTTACTTTTTTTATGTCACTGGAAATTGCTTAAAGCACTTGCCAGTGCTTTTTTTATGTCATAAGGTAGAGGTGCAATTATTTCAAGTTTTTCTTTTGTTATCGGATGAATAAAATTTACTTTATATGCATGAAGAGCTTGTCTATTAATCATTTTAGATTCTTTTCCATATAAAGTATCCCCAAGAATTGGATGCCCAACATATTGACAATGCACACGTATTTGATGAGTTCTACCTGTTTCTAGTATAAATTTCATTTCAGAACAATTTCCAAAGTCTTTTATTTTTTCAAAATGAGTTATTGCTATATCTCCATTTTCTGAAACTTTTCTTTCAATTATACTTCCTTCTTTTCTAGAAATTGGTACGTTAATTGTTCCAGATTGTCTTTCCCATATTCCATCAACAATAGCAATATATTCTTTATGAAATATATTTTTTCTCATTTCTTCAATTAAACATTCGTGAACATAAGCATTTTTTGCAAAAACAACTATGCCTGATGTATCTTTATCTAAGCGATTAGCAAGCCTAACTCTATGTTTTAATCCTATTGTATCATAATAATTTTGAACACCATTTGATAGGGTGTCTGTAAAATGTGATGAAGAGGGATGAACTGGCATAAATGGTGGTTTATTTACAATAAGCAAACTTTCATCTTCATATAAAATAACTAAATCCATTTTTATAGGAATTATTTTTTCTGTTCGCTCTTCTTCAAAATCAATATTAACTGTAATTTTATCATTTAATGTTAATTCTTTATCTATATACATAGGTTCATCATTTAATAAAATTGCTTTTTCTTGTTTTAATTTTGATATAAATCGATTTGCTATATGAAATTCTTTTTTCAATACATCTCGTATTGTTTTATATTCGTTGTTTTTATTTATATATTCTAATTGCATAATGCTCTCCTTATTAAATATTTAACATTATATCATATTTTTAGTAAATGTATTGACACTGTAAATATTTTAAGATATATTAAATTTATCTTATTGTAAGATTAAAATACAAAGGAAATTTAAGGGGGAATATACAAATGGAAAAGAAAAACACAGTAAAAAAAGTATTAAAGATAATTTTAATAATTATTGTTGCTTTAATTTTAATATTTGCTATACACACAATTAGAAATTATGTAATTATTACAAATTTACAAAATAAGAATTCAAATTATCAAAATATTACAAATTACCATATTAAATCAGTAGCTAATTCAAACAATGGAGCTACTAAAGTAATAGTAAATTATTATAAAAAAGATAATAAGCAATATATATGTGTAGAAAGAACTTTGAATGGAGAAAAAGAAAAAGTAAAAGTATCAATGTATGATAATGGAGAAAGAGTAGATATGTTTACAGAAACAAGTGATTCAAAGACTGCAAAACTTAATTCTGGAGAAATGTTGCCTCTCAACATTTCTAATTATTTAGAAACAGCTAGCAAATGGCAAACATTTTTAGAAAGTATTGTAGCAAAGATAAAAACGACTAACTTTAATGGAAAGGAATGTTATGTTGTAAGAGACTTTTTATCATTAACATCTTTAACTTATGAAGGTGCAGAAGTATATATAGATAAAGAAACAGGATTGGCTATAAAAACAACGGAAGAAGAAACTGTTACGGAAAAAGAATATGAATTTGATAAAGTAGAAGATTCAATATTTACAGAACCAGATATTAGCCAATATAAATTACAAGAAAATGAATAGTAAAATAAATAATGATGTAAACTACAATCAGAAAAAAATGTTTGTTAGCCTTGACAAACATTTTTTTATATAATATAATGTTAACCTGAGTTAACATTTAGGAGATGAATTATGATTTCAAAATCACTTGAAGATTATTTAAAAAACATATATATAATAAAAAAACAAAATGGAAATGTTAGAGTTACAGATATTGCAGAAAAAATGAATTATACGAAGCCAAGTGTTAATAAGGCTATAAATAACTTAAAGGCTGAAGGATTTTTAAATTACGAAGCTTATGGCTCAATTGAGTTAACACAAAATGGTATAGAACTTGCAAAAAAAATCCTTGAAACTTATGATATTGTTTATATTTTTTTAAAAGATGTGTTAAACTTAGATGAAATTGAAGCTAAAAATCAAGCTGAACAAATAAAATCTGTAATTAGTGATAATACTATAAATAGATTAGCAATTTATGTTCATGATGTTTTAGACTTAAATGACTTAAATTGCGGATATGATATTAATAATAAAAGATGTAGGGAATGTTCTCGTAGAGAAGAACGAAAAATAAATTTTAAAGCATAGAAAGGAGTATATGATTTTAATCATATAAATGATAAATGGAGAATTCAATTTTAGAAATAAAAAATTTACGTGTAAGTGTAGAAGAAAAAGAAATATTAAAAGGCATAAATTTAAACATTAGAAGCGGAGAAGTTCATGTAATAATGGGACCAAATGGCTCTGGAAAAACAACGACTGCAAATGCTATTTTAAATAATCCAGCATATAAAAAGAATAGTGGAAAAATCTTATTAAGTGGTGAAGATATAATAAATCTTAAAACAGATGAAATAGCAAGAAAGGGAGTTTTTATGTCTTTTCAATTGCCAGAAGAAATTCCAGGAGTATCTGTTGCAAATTTTTTAAAGTATGCAAAAAATAAGGTTAGTGGTGAACCTGTAAAAATATTTTCATTCAAAAAAGAATTAAAACAATATATGGAAGATTTAAGTATGAATCCAGATTATATGCATAGAAGCTTAAATGTTGGATTTTCAGGAGGAGAAAAAAAGAAAAATGAAATCCTTCAAATGCTTGTATTAAATCCAAAGCTTGCAATTTTAGATGAAACTGATTCAGGACTAGATGTTGATGCTATAAGAACAGTTTCTAAAGGAATTGAGATGTTTAAAAATGATAATAATGCTGTTTTAATTATTACTCATAATACAAAAATTTTGGAAAATTTAAAAGTTGATTTCGTTCATATATTAGTAGATGGAAAGATTGTAAAAACAGGAGGACAAGAACTAGCAAAGGAAATTGAAAAAAATGGATACGGAGAATATAAAAATGAATAAAACTAAAGTTGATGATATTAATAGAAACATTTATGATATAAAAAATGCTGACGATTATGCCTTCAAAATAAAAAAAGGATTGACAACAGAAATTATTAATGAAATTTCTAATCAAAAAGGTGATCCTGATTGGATGAGAGAATTTAGACTAAAGGCACTAGAAGTATACAATAAATTAGAACTTCCAACATGGGGACCAGATATATCTGAATTAAATATGGATGAAATTGCAACTTATGTAAAACCTAAAACTAAGCTAAATAGTTCATGGGAAGATGTACCAGAAGATATAAAAAGTACCTTTGATAAACTAGGAATTCCAGAGGCTGAAAAAAAATCTCTTGCAGGTGTTGGAGCACAATACGATTCGGAAGTTGTTTATCATAGTATAAAACAAGAGTTAATAAATCAAGGTGTAATTTATACGGATATGGAAACTGCAGTAAGAGAATATCCAGATATTGTAAAACAATATTTTATGAAATGTGTCCCAATTTATGATCATAAATTTGTTGCTCTACATGGCGCTGTTTGGTCTGGAGGATCATTTGTATATGTTCCAAAAGGAGTAAAAGTTGATATTCCGCTTCAATCATATTTTAGATTAAATTCGCCAGAATCTGGACAGTTTGAACATACTTTAATAATTGTTGAAGAAGGAGCTAGCCTTCATTTTATAGAGGGCTGTAGTGCACCTAAGTATAATAAAACCAATTTACACGCAGGTTGTGTTGAATTATATGTAAAGGATAATGCATATTTAAGATATTCTACTATTGAAAACTGGTCAAAAAATATGCTTAATTTGAATACTAAAAAAGCTATAGTTGGAAAGAATGCAAAGATGGAATGGGTTACAGGTTCATTTGGGTCAAAAATTTCAATGTTATACCCAATGAGCATTTTAAATGGTGAAGGTGCAAAGACAGAATATACTGGAATTTCTTTTGCAGGAAAGGGACAAAATTTAGATAATGGATTTAAAGTTATTCATAATTGCCCAAACACATCAAGTATTGTTAATGCAAAGTCTATTTCAAAAGATGGAGGAAAGTGCACTTATCGTTCGCTTGTAAGAATTGGACCAAAAGCCAAAAATTCAAAATCTTTGGTATCTTGTGAATCATTAATGTTAGACGATATTTCAATATCTGATACAATACCCGTAAATGATATACAAAATGATGAAGTTGAATTTTCACATGAAGCAAAAATTGGAAAAATAAGTGATAAAACAATATTTTATTTGATGAGTAGGGGACTATCTGAAGAAGATGCAAAAGCAATGATAGTAAGAGGATTTGCCTACCCTATATCAAAGGAATTGCCTGTTGAATATGCTGTTGAAATGAATAATCTTATCAATTTAGAACTTGACGGTGCAATTGGATAGAAAGGATATAATATAAATGGAGTTAAATGAAACACCTAAGAGAACTTCTAGGAATTTTAATATAAATAATATCAGACTAGATGATTCGATTCTACCTGATAATATTAGTAGTTTTGACAATATAAAGCTTATAAATGAAAAAAATATAGAAATCAATAATATTATTAAAGATTTTATTCCAACTTATGGATTAGGAAATGATTTAACAAACTATATTAAATCAAATTCAAATAAAAACATAAATATTAATATAACAAATTCAATAAATGAAGATGCCCAAATTATATTTGAATTTGATGAAAATAATAAAGAATTATTAGAAAATATAGAAATAGTTGCACAAAAAGGAGTAAAAGCAACTATTATATTAAAGTATACAAATAAAAAAGATATTAAATACTTTCATGCAGGTTTGTTACATTTAATAGCAGAAGAAAATTCTAATATAGATATAATAATTGTAAATTTATTAAATAACTTATCTTATAATTTATTTAGTATAGAAAATAAACTTTCAAAATCCGCTAAAGTAAACTACTATATTGTAGATTTTGGTGGAAAACAAAGTGTTACAAATTACTATACTAATTTACTAGGTGATTATTCTGAAAATACGGTTAATACTATTTATCTCGGAAATAATGAACAAATTTTTGACTTAAACTATATAACTGAATTAAGAGGAATGAAAACAAGGATAAAAATGGATGTACAAGGGGCTCTAAATGATAATAGTAAAAAACATTTTAAAGGTAGTATTGATTTTAAAAAAGGCTCAAAAAAAGCTATTGGTGATGAAACAGAAAGTTGTATGCTTTTATCAGATGAGGCAAAGTCAATTTCACTTCCAATGCTTTTGTGTTCAGAAGAAGATGTTGAAGGAAATCATTCATGTAGTGCTGGAAAAATAGATTCAAAGGAATTATTCTATATACAAAGTAGAGGATTTGAATTAAAAGAAACTATGAAATTAATGGTTATCGCTAAATTTAACAAAATTCTTGAAAACATAACTAATGAAGATTTAAAACAAGAAATTTTAAATCAGATTGATACTAGAATAAATTAACTAAAGGAAAGAGGTTTTTTTATGAAGTCTGAAGAAATTAGAAGGGATTTTCCCTTATTAGTGAATGGTAATTTAACATATTTAGATAATGGAGCAACAACTCAAAAGCCTATACAAGTAATTAATAAATTAGAAGAATTTTATGAAAAACATAATGCAAATCCACATAGAGGAGCATATAAACTAAGCATAGAAGCTACGAAATTATACGAAAATGCTAGAGCAAAAGTTGCAAAGTTTATAAATGCAAAACATAATGAAGAAATTATTTTTTCTAAAAATTCTACTGAAAGTTTAAATTTACTAGCATATTCTTATGGTATGGAAAATTTAAAGAAAGATGATGAAATAGTTATATCTATAATGGAACATCATTCTAATTTAGTTCCTTGGCAAAGGGTTGCAAAGGTAACTGGTGCATCTTTAAATTATATGTATATAAACGAGAATTATGAACTTTCTGAAGAAGAAATAAAAAAGAAAATTACAAAAAATACTAAAATTGTAAGTATAACACAGGTATCTAATGTATTAGGAACAATTAATGACGTGAAAAAAATTATAAGTTATGCTCATAAGCAAGGAGCAATTGTTATAGTTGATGCATCACAAAGTATTCCTCATATGAGAATAGATGTTCAAGACTTAAATGCTGATTTTTTAGTATTTTCAGGTCATAAAATGTTGGCTCCATTAGGTGTTGGTGTATTATATGGTAAAAGGGAATTATTAAATAATATGACACCATTTTTAATGGGTGGAGATATGATAGAATATGTGCACGAACAGGAAACGACGTTTGCACCGCTTCCAAATAAGTTTGAAGCTGGAACTCAAAATGTAGAAGGTGTAATTGGTTTAGGTGCAGCAATTGATTATATAGA
This sequence comes from uncultured Lachnospiraceae bacterium, assembly GCA_964489885.1. Lineage (GTDB taxonomy): Bacteria > Bacillota > Clostridia > TANB77 > CAG-508 > CAKOTZ01. The sequence goes on from CAZAZX010000004.1 coordinate 26,367, forward strand.
AGCTTTAGGTTATGATAATATTTATAAAATGGATATGGCTGTATTAGAATATGCAAGAAAGGAATTATCAAAACTAGATTATCTAGAGTTATACTTTACAAATAACATTGAGCATCATTCGGCGGTAATTTCTTTTAACATAAAGGGAATACATCCACATGATGTAGCAAGCATTTTAGATTCTAATAATGTTTGTATACGTTCAGGAAATCACTGTGCGCAACCTTTGTTGCGTTATTTAAACATAGATTCAACATGTAGAGCAAGTTTTTATTTTTATAATACCAGAGAAGATGTAGATAAGTTAATAGAGGCAATAGAAAAAGCTTATGCAATGTTTAAAAAATATATAAAATAATTTCTTATTTGTTCTAGGGAGGAAATTTTTATGGATGACATTTATAATGAATTGATTATGGAACATAGTATGAATTCATATAATAAAAAGAAACTTGAAAAAGCTGATTTTTGTGAATTAGGGCATAATCCTAATTGTGGTGATGAAATTACAATAGAATTAAAATTAAATGGCAATGTAATTGAAGATATAGGATTTTCTGGGCATGGTTGTGCTATTTCTCAAGCTTCAACATCAATTATGATTGATACTTTGAAGGGAAAGACTGTTGAGGAAGCAAAAGAAATTATTGAAACTTTTATACGTATGATAAAAAGAGAAACTACAGATGAAAATGAATTAGGAAAATTGGAAGATGCTATTGCATTTAAAAATGTGTCAAATATGCCAGCAAGGGTTAAATGTGCACTCCTTGCATGGCATACAATGGAAAATATTTTAAAAGAAGGAAAAAAGGATGGAGAATAATAAGGTACTATTAGGAATGAGCGGAGGAGTTGATAGCAGTGTTTCAGCTCTTTTACTTAAAGAACAAGGCTATGATGTTATAGGATGTACATTAGAGTTATTTGCAGGTAGTAGCTGTTGTAATATAAATACATATATAGATGCAAAAAACGTTTGCAATAGTATTGGTATTCCTCATTTTACATTTGATTTAAAAAATGAATTTAGAAGCTATGTAATAGATGATTTTATATCATGCTATTCAAATTGTAAAACTCCTAATCCTTGTATAGAATGCAATAAATATATGAAATTTGGCTATATGTATGAAAAAGCAAAAGAACTTGGCTGTAATTATGTTGCAACTGGACATTATGCTAAAATTGAATATGATAAAAATTATAAGCAAAAGGTACTAAAAAAATCTAATGCAGGAAAAAAAGATCAAAGTTATGTTTTATGGAATATGCCACGAGAAATTTTAAATCATTGTGTTTTCCCTTTAGGAAAATTTAAAAATAAAGAGGAAATACGTCAAATTGCACGTGATAACAATTTAAAAGTTGCAAATAAACCAGATAGCGAAGATATTTGTTTTGTTCCTGACGGAAATTATAAAAAATTTCTTGAAAATAATTCTTCTTTAAAACCACAGATAGGAAACATAGTAAGAAGTAACGGAGAAGTACTAGGAAAACATACAGGTTTATACAACTATACTATAGGTCAAAGAAGAGGATTAGGAATTGCATATAAAGTTCCTTTATTTGTTATTGGATTTAATATGGAAAAAAATGAAGTTATTGTTGGAGAAGAGAGTGAACTTTATAAAAAAGAAATATTAGTTTCTGATATTAATTTATTAATAGATACTAATTTTGAGTCAGAAATGAAAGTTGATGTTAAAACAAGATATTCTACAAAATTAGCTAAAGCTAAAATTAAAAAAGAAAATAATTTAATAAAAATAATTTTTGATGAACCTCAAAGAGCACTAACACCTGGTCAGTCTGCTGTATTTTATCTAGATGATGTTGTTTTAGGTGGAGGAAAAATGATGTAATATAGAAGCGGTTTTATACTGCTTCTTTTTTTACATATAATAGCACATTAATTAACATAATTTAATAAAATATTAAGAGAAAATATAATTTTTCTTAATTCAAAAGCAGAGGAGGGAAGATAATGCTAAAGGGTAAAAGAATAGGTTTTTGTATAACTGGTTCTTTTTGTACATTTCAACTTGTTATTCCTCAAATTAAAAAATTAGTAGATGAAGGAGCAATAGTTTTACCTATTATGTCCTTTAATAGTTATGAATTAGATACTAAATTTGGAAAGGCTGAAGATTTTATTAAAGAAATCGAAAGTATAACTTCTAATAAGATTATTCATACTATACAAGAAGCTGAACCAATTGGACCAAAACATTTAACGGATTTAATGGTAGTTGTTCCTTGCTCAGGAAACACAATAGCAAAACTTGCTAACGGCATAAATGATACACCTGTTTTAATGGCAGTAAAGTCACACTTAAGAAATGGCAATAATGTTGTTATTGGTATTTCTACAAATGATGGGTTAGCTGCAAGTGCATCTAATATTGGTACTCTACTAAATAGAAATCATTATTATTTTGTTCCTTTTAGACAAGATAACCCAATTACAAAACCACGCTCTATTGTATTTGACCCTGATTTAATTACCAAAACAATAAATGGTGCACTTAATAATGAACAAATTCAGCCTATATTATTATGAATATGAATTTTCATTATTTTTTTTAAAATACCTCTTGACAGAACACACGTTCGGTTATATAATTCATTTATCAAAACAATTGTTCGTGTTTGGAGGTAGATAGTTTGAAAATAGTTAATATTAGAAAATTTGTTAGAGGTATGATATTAACAATTAGTTTATTTTTATTGTTTACAATTTCTATAAGTAACAATAATATAAGTTTCTCAAAAGAAGATATTTCATATAAAGAAATTTATACTTCTAGTGGAGATACTTTATGGGGATTAGCGAAAAGAGAAGCCGAAAACAATAAATATTATTCAAATAAAGATTTAAGATTTATAATTAAAGATATAAAAAAGATTAATAAATTAAATACTTCAGAATTAAATGTAGGTCAAAAATTGATTATACCAATTATATAAATAAGAACCCAACTCACCTTGTTATTTTGCAATAAAAACAAAGAAGAATAAATTTGAAGTGAATTATTATCATTTTTCTTCAATTTATTTTTCTTTACTTTTTAATTTATTTGGATCTGCTAAAGGATTGCTTTCAACAGCCTCTCTAACTAATTCATTATCAACGTGCGTATATATTTCAGTAGTAGCAATGGTTTCATGTCCTAGTAGCTCTTGAAGGGCTCTTATATCAACTTTTCCATATTTATACATCAAAGTCGCTGCCGTGTGTCTTAATTTATGTACAGAATACTTATTTGTATCTAAATTAGCTTTCATAAGCTCATTTTTTACAATCATTTGAACAGTTCTATTGCTGATTCTTTCTAATCTTTCACTAAGAAATAGAGCATCCTTAGAATCATGCTTAATTTTATCATGTGGTCTGACTTTAAGATAATTATTTATGGCATCAATACATGAATCATTCAAATATATAGTTCTTTCTTTATTACCTTTACCAATAACATTTAGTTTTTTTTCTTCAAAGTTAATATGTGAAATGTTTATATTAACAAGCTCAGATAAACGCATACCGCAGTTTAAAAACAATGTAACCATAGCATAATCTCGTTCTTTATTGCGATTTTTTTCGTCAGTTGAAATTGTATTCAAAAGTTTTTTACTATCTTCTAATGTTAAGTATTTAGGAATACGCTTATCTAATTTTGGAGTTTCAAGGTTTTGAGCAGGATTTATTTCTATTAAATTAGCTTTTGCGGTTAAGTAATTAAAAAAAGTTTTGATACTTGATACTTTTCTTGAACGAGTAGCAGCCTTACTATTTTTATTCCTTGTTAAATATGCTAAATATGCATGTAAATCATTTAAAGTAATTTTTTTTATAGTATCTAACGACATATTCCTAATAACAATTTTATTAAAATCTTTTTCATCTGTTAAATGAAAATGAAATTGAATAAATTTCAAAAAGTTTGTTAAGTCATAATTATATTCTTTTACAGTGTTTGGAGATTTATTTAATATTGTTTCTATATAATCTAAAAATGAATTTAAAAAATATGGGTTATTGTCCGTATTTATCATATATAATGCCTTCCTTTCAAAAGTAATTATATCATAAAAAAATAAAAAATACTTGAAATCCAAATAAAAACATAATATAATACATACAATAAAATTTAATTATGTTGTAAAAAGAAAATTAGTAGTATTTTTATAGTTACATTTATAGAGAAACAGTGGTTGGTGTAAACTGTTAGTATATAAAATTACGAATTACATTTCTTATAGTAATTAACGTTGGCAACGAATAGCTATAAATGAAGGCATATTATATATGTAAATAAAGGTGGTACCACGAGTTAAATCGTCCTTTTTAGGGGTGTTTTAACTCTTTTTTATGCAATAAATTAAGATAATAAAGGGAGGATTTTAAAATGACGTTTTATGAAGAATTAAAATGGAGAGGATTAATAAAGGATATTTCTAGTCCTGAGTTAGAACAAAAATTAAATGAAGGAGGATTAACTTTTTATATAGGAACAGATCCTACAGCAGATAGTCTACATGTTGGCCATTTATCAAGCTTTTTAATTTCTAAAAGAATGAAAGATGCAGGACATACCCCAATTTTATTAGTTGGTGGGGGAACTGGAATGATTGGGGACCCAAGACCAACAACTGAAAGAGCAATGATTTCAAAAGAACAAGTTATGCATAATTATGAATGCCTAAAAAAACAAGCTGAAGATTTTTTTGGCTTTGAAGTTGTAAACAACTATGATTGGATTAAGGATATTAATGTTTTAGATTTTTTAAGAGATTATGGCAAATTTTTTAATATTAATTATATGATAGATAAGGATATAATTAGGAGAAGATTAGATTCTGGAATTACATATACAGAATTTTCATATATGATTTTACAGGCTATTGACTTTAAACATTTGCATGAAACAAAGGGAGTAAATCTACAATGTGCAGGTTCTGACCAATGGGGAAACATTACAGCAGGAATTGACTTAATAAGAAAATCAACAGGCGATGAAGTTTATGGATTTACTATGCCACTTGTTACTGATTCTCAAGGCAAAAAATTTGGTAAAAGCGAAGGAAATGCAGTATGGTTAGATAAGAATAAAACATCAAGCTATAAATTATATCAATTTTTCATTAATGTTGAAGATTCAATGGTTATAGACTATTTAAAAATTTATACTTTTTTATCTAAGGAAGAAATTGAGGAGTACGAAAGAAAGAACAATGAGCACCCTGAATTAAGAGAAGCACATAAAGCACTAGCAAGAGAAATTATTACCTTTCTACATGGCAAAGAAGAGTATGAAAAGGCTGTTAAACTTACAGAGAATTTATTTAACAATAAATTTAATGAAATGTCTAAAGAAGATATAGAAGATGTATTTGAAAATCAAGACATTAAGGCAGTTGAAAGTAATATAAATGTAGTAGATTTTATTACTAATATTGGAGCTGTAAAAAGTAAAAGAGAAGCAAGAGAATTTATCAGCAATGGTGCGATTTCCATTAATGGAAATAAGATTAACAATACAGAATTAACTGTAACAGATGATATGTTTGTTGATAATACTTATATTGTAATAAAGAGAGGAAAGAAAAATTATTTCATTGGGAAAAAATAATGTTTTAATGAAAAAATTATATGATTTGTAGATTTTTGCATTTTATAATGCTTTTTAAATAAAATTATAGAAAGAAAAAATAGTTAAGAAGGAGGAATCAATGGAATATTTAATTAATGGAATTAGAGGTTTTTGTATGGCATTAGCTGATAGTGTGCCAGGTGTATCAGGGGGAACAATAGCTTTTATATTGGGATTTTATGATAAATTTATAAATTCATTGGATGATTTAGTATTTGGTAATAAGGAGAAAAAGAAAAAGGCAATTTCCTTCCTTATTAAACTAGCATTAGGTTGGATAATCGGATTTATTATTGCAACTCTAATATTAACAAGTTTATTTGAAAGTCAAATCTATAAGGTAAGTTCTGTATTTATGGGATTTATTATATTTTCTATACCACTTATTATAAGGGAGGAAAAAAACAGCTTAAAGGGAAAGTACCAGAATTTAATTTTTACTATTATTGGTATTGCAATTGTAGCATTAATTACATATTTTAATCCAGTATCTGGTGATGGAAATTTAGTTGATGTATCTAATTTGAATTTGGGATTAGTTTTATATGTTTTTGTTGCAGCAATGATAGCGATATCTGCTATGGTATTACCTGGAATATCTGGGTCAACATTACTTTTAATATTTGGACTTTACATACCGATTATGTCTTCTGTAAAAGAATTAATACATTTTAATTTGAATGCATTACCTGTATTAATTATATTTGGATTAGGTGTTATTACAGGAATAATACTTGTAATAAGATTAATAAAATTAGCCTTAAAAAAATATAGAAGTCAAACAATATATTGCATTATCGGACTTATGATTGGATCACTTTATGCAATTATAATGGGACCAACTACATTAAAGATACCACAATCACCAATGGATTTTGCAACATTTAGTATTATATATTTTATTATTGGCGGAATCATTGTAATAGGTTTGGAAAAGATAAAGGCAATATTGGAGAGCAAAAATATGAATGAAGTAAAATCAGAATAACTTTAATAGAAATATTTTTATATAACAAAGAGGAAAAATATATGGCAGATATTACAAAAAAAGCATTAGCTATATCATTAAAAAAATTACTTTCTAAAAAGGAATTATCTAAAATAACTATAAAGGATATAACAGATGGCGTTGGAATAAAAAGGCAAACTTTTTACTATCATTTTGGCGATGTGTATGATCTGATAGAATGGATATACAAAAATGAGATTATAGAACCAATTATTAAAGAAAAAGATACGTATGCAACGTGGCAACAAGGTTTTTTATTAATATTTAAATATGTGCTGAAAAACAAGAATTTTATTAGGAATACCTATAATTCTATTAGTACAGAATATGTAGAAATGTTTATATACAAGAATACTTACGAACTCTTAAAAAATGTTGTAGAGGAAGAAGCACAAGGAATAAATGTAAAAGAAAATGATAAAGAATTTGTTGCCAAGTTTTATCAGTACGCGTTTGTAGGAGTTATAAAGGAATGGATTCAAAGTGGAATGGAAGAAAAACCAGAAGACATAATTGAAAAACTGAATAAAATCATATATGGTAATTTTAAAAGGGCATTAAACAGTTTAAAATACGATGATTGAAGCACATATTTTTGACAATATGACGAATTTGTAAAAAAATACGACATTACCATTAAATTGACTATTGATTAAATTAAATTTTTGTTATATATAAAACACATAAGTTTAATTTAAGGAGGAATAATTATGTATTATAGTAGCGGAAATTATGAAGCTTTTGCCAAACCAGAGAAACCTGAAGGAATTGAAAATAAAAAAGCATACATAGTTGGGACAGGCCTTGCTGGATTATCAGCAGCTTGTTTCTTAGTTCGTGATGCTCAAATGAAAGGAAGTAACATAACTTTATTTGAACATTTACCATTGCCAGGTGGTTCTTGTGATGGAATCTTTGACAAAGATAAAGGATATATTATGCGTGGTGGACGTGAAATGGACAACCATTTTGAATGTATGTGGGATTTGTTTCGCTCAATTCCATCAATAGATAATCCAGGAGAGACAATTTTTTCTGAATATTATAAAATAAATAAGGAAGATCCGAACTATTCTTTATGTCGTGTTACAGAAAATAGAGGACAAGATGCTCATACAGATAAGAAGTATGGGATGAATCCAAAAGCAACTAAAGAATTATTAAAATTATTTATGACAACAAATGAAGATTTAGAAGATAAAACAATTGATGATATTTTTGATGAAGAATTTTATAAAACTAATTTTTGGATTTATTGGCAAACTATGTTTGCATTTGAAAAATGGCATAGTGCATTAGAAATGAAATTATATTTGCAAAGGTACATACACCATATTGATGGATTGCCAGATTTAAGTGCATTAAGATTTACTAGATATAATCAATATGAATCAATGATTTTACCAATAGTGAAGTATTTAAAAGATAATGGTGTAAAAATAGAATATAATACTACTGTAAAAAATATTGAATGTAACTGTAATGATGAACGCAAAGTAGCAAAAGTTATTGAATATACGCAAGATGGAGAGGATAAGAGAATAGATTTAACTGATAATGATTTAGTTTTTGTAACAAATGGATGTCAAGGTGATAATTCAGCTTATGGAGATCAAACTCATGCTCCCGAAGTTAAAATAAAGAATGGAGAGGGACCTTCTATTGAATTGTGGAAAAATTTAGCTAAACAAAGTAAAGCCTTTGGAAATCCAGATAAGTTTTTTAAAGATATAAAGGAAACTAGCTGGGAATCATGGACTATTGAAACATCTAATAAAGAAATATTAGATGCAATTGAAAAAATATGCCATCGTAATCCAATTTCTGGAAAAGTAGTTACAGGAGGAATTGTCACATGTAAAGATTCTTCATGGTTGATTAGTTGGACAATAAACAGACAAGGACAATTTAAAGACCAAGATAAAAACACGTGTTTAATATGGGTTTACGGATTAAATTGTTGGGAAGATAATGGAAACTTTATAAATAAGCCTATGTACCAATGTACTGGAATAGAGCTTGCAGCTGAATGGCTATATCATATAGGAATTTCAAATGATAAAATTATGGATTTGGCTACTAATGCATGCAATACAACTCCATGTATGATGCCTTATGTAACGTCATTTTTTGAGCCAAGAAAATATGGAGATAGACCTTTAGTTGTTCCAGAAGGTTCAGTAAATATAGCATTTATAGGACAATATGCTGAAACTCCAAGAGATACTGTGTTCACAACAGAGTATTCAATACGTACTGGTATGGAAGCGGTTTATACATTATGCAATATCGATAGAGGAGTTCCAGAAGTATGGGGCAGTGTGTACGATATAAGGGATTTGTTAAGTGCAGTAGTAAAATTGTCAGATGGCAAGAAAATTACAGAAATGGATATGGACTTTAAGAAAAGAATTGCTATGAAAGAATTATTAAAAAAGATTGAAAATACAGAGATAGAAAAAATATTAAAAAAATATGAAGTTATATAGTTTAATAACAATACCTAGATTTAATTGGTAATTACAATCGAAATGTTTTTAGAAGATGTGTTTTGTTTTCACATCTTCTTTTTAATTATATTTTTAGCACATAGTTAATAGAATAAAAAATTATTGTTGCAGAAACTTTGCTTTATTTAGACACATATGATAAAATCAATAAAAATACTTTAAAATAGAGGGAATATAAATGATAAAAAGATATAAACAAAATGAAATAGATGAATTGGCAAATATACTTAAAAATAATGGTATTATTAGTGTTCCAACTGATACAGTATATGGAATATGTGCTAGTATTAGTTCTAAATTAGCACACGACAAATTAATATATGTAAAAAATAGGCCATTTAATAAATCTTTCCCTGTTATGTGTGCAAATGAACAGCAAATAAAAAGCATTGCAATTGTAGATGAATGTGCAGAAAAATTGATTAATGCTTTTATGCCAGGTCCTATTACATTAGTGTTAAAGAAAAGCAATAATTTGCCAGCCTATGTAACAAATGGGAAAGATACAATTGCTATAAGGATGGCAACATCAAAGTATTTAGAAGAATTGATTATAAAAACAGGTAGTCCAATTTTTATGACTAGTGCTAATCAAAGTGGTGAACCTACATGTACTAGTTTAGATGATATAGAAAAAGCTTGTCCACTTTTAGATGGAATCTTAGAAGGAGATGTTACTTTTGGAGAAGGAAGTACAATAGTAGATTGCAGTACGAAAGAAATAAAAATTTTAAGAATGGGACCAATTTCAAGTGAAAAAATATTTAAAATTATAAACAGAAATTATAAATAACAAACTAAAGAGTAATTTTTTTAATACCAAATGTAAACATTGAAACATCAATAGAAATGTGCTATATTATTAATATTATGAAAAAAATAAATATACAATATTTAATTATATCCTTAATTATAGGAATAATTTTAGGAGCTATAACTGAATACGCTTTAGTATATGATATGAAACCAATAATTAAAATTACTCAATCTTATGATTTTTGGGGAATTATAATGATAATTATTGCTATTATTGGAAAAGATTATATAAATTCAATAATTGGTTCAAGTTTAAATATTTTAGGAATGAATGCAACATATTATCTTATTAGACTTAATATGAGTGGATACACTAATATTGGTGCTTGGAAAACCTTTTCAATGCTCGGAATAGCATTTTCAATCTATATTGGAATGATAATATATATCATAAAAGAAAAAATAAAAAAGAATAAAATTAATGATAAAATATCAATTTGTACATTAGTTTTGATGACTTTTTTTGCAATTACTTTTTCAATAATATACATTGCAAATGGTTTAAGATTTTTTATTAAAGTTTATTTCTTATACATGCCTGGAGTATATGGAATATATTTAGGAGCAATTATTGGTACAATTTTAGGTTATATTCTTAATAAAAAGAAAATAGAGATGCCAAAATAAAATTTAATTCTTACTTTGTTACTGAAATATGTATGGTGAAGTGAGAATTTTTTTATTGTAAAACAAAAATAAAATTTATGACAACTTTTTCATTTTTAAATTGTATAAATAGTAGAAATACAAATTCAAATATATTTGTTGGGAAGGAATGATTAGTTTGAATAAAAAATTAATAATTTTAATGGTAATTATAATAGCAGTAGTACTTGGGATAAGTATTGCAATTATAAAAAATAATGCTAAAATAGAAAATGTAAAACCTGATAAAAGTTTAGCAAATTCAAATGTCGAAAACAATAAAATAATTTCAGACAATTCAAAGAATATAGTAGAAAACAATTCGATAAAAGATGATAATAATTCGAATGCTATAGTTACATTAAACAATTCAAATTCGTCAGAAGATAATAATACAGATAAAAAGGAAAATATTAATAATTCAAAAAATAATACAAAAATATCTTCAACAAATAAAGAAGTATCTGGTCAAACGAGTGTAGTACCATCAACAATTTCAACTGAAGATATAGAGAAGATTGAAAACGGAAATTCGCATACATTTATTGGCACAATTACAAACATAAATAACGAAGCAATTATTATTAAGCCAGATGATGGATATGAAGGAGTAAGTGGGAATGAAATTACTTTAAAAAAATCAGAATACGGTTCTGGACTTAAAGTTAATGATAGACTAGAAATTACTTTTACAGGTGAAATCACAAAAACATATCCAGGTAATATTCACGTTGTAAAAATAACAAAGTTATAAGATAAAAAATCTCACTTTATTACAAAAATTTGTAAAATACTATTTGATAAATTTTAATAAAATACTTTTGTTTAAAAGCAAACAAAAGTTGATATTTATGAAATATTATTATAAAATAAGTTGCGTAGAAATTAATAAAAAGATGTTGTGTGGTAGAAAAAGTATATTAGAGTAAAATTTAAAATTAAATAAAACAATAGTGAAAGGTGGAAATGATGCAAGGAATAGATATTTTAGTTAATCAACATAACAATGTTTTAACATTTACTTATATAGTAAAAGAAAAGTGCAAAAAAATTTTTAATGGCGAAGAAATAAATATAGAATTTTTTGAAAAAATATTAGAATTTGGCAGATACTATGTTGATAAACATCATCATAAGGAAGAAGAGAATATTTTGTTTAAAATTATGATTGATAATTTGGGTGCAAATATTGCTCATATTATTAATGATGGTATGCTTTTTGACCATAATGTAGGAAGAATGTATTTGATGAATTTAGAATATGCAATACAAGATTATAAAATGTTTCAAGATGATGAAAATAAATTAAAAATATTATCGAATGCTTTTGGATATGCAGATATGATGGAAAATCATATTTCTAAAGAAAATGAAGTTTTATATCCATTTGCAGAAAATAATTTAGCAGATAACAAAAAAGAAGAATGTAATAACCAGATAAATGAATTTGAACAAAAAGGATATGAACAAGGTATTCAAACAAAATATTTAAACTTATTAGATGAATTGAAAATTATATGAGGATAGGATTTTAAATTATCTTAAGCTAGAAAATACTAAATATTCCAATTTAAAAGTTTTATATAATAATAGGAGTAAAGAAAATATGAATATTTTTAAAAGTTCTTATAAAGTTGTAAGAGATGGTGATGATGAAATATATAAAGGATTTGGATTCAGACATCTATCTGATGCTACACAATATTATGTACATCCAAACAATCAATCATTTAGAGGAACAACTACACTTTGCCAGCCAATAGGCGAATCAATTGTTTTATTTTCATTACTCCTTTCAAGTTTAGCAAAAGAAGATAATGAAGTTACAGGAGATATTTTAATTGATGCAAGCAGTAATTCTGCCTGTGTAAAAGTTGATATACCAGAAGACTGGAGAATGAAGGGTGTATTTGATAATAATATACATCACTTTATTGGCATAGTTAAAGGAAGAAAAATATCACTTTGCTATTATGATAAAGACTATAAATTAATTTTTTATAATCAAGAAGATGATGAAACCTATGTAAGTTCAGATGGATATAATATTCCAAACCCATATTTACCAAGTTTTGTTACATTATTAGCATTAGAAATGGCTACAAATGATGATTATAGTCAATTAATGTTTAACTTTATTGAAAATCCACTAGCTGATACATTTGTAAATTTACATGAAGATTTTTATCAAAATCATAAAATGGATGATTATTATATAGAAGTTATGGATTTGGAGGAAGATGATTTAAGGCAATATAATTTAAATTCTTATTATTCTTATGCTAATTCGTACAAAACTATAAAGAACAATAAAGAAAAATTAAAAGAAAAACAACATTTTGAAATTATTAAATTTAATGAAAATGAATTTACACAAGAGCAAAGAAAACTAATACCAAATTTAGGACAAGAATTCAAATTACCTGAATCATTAGAACCAATATGTAATGCTGTTGTAAATGGTGATACAAATGCAATTTTAATTCATGGCCCAGCAGGAACAGGAAAGACAATATCTTGTAAACTAATTTGCAGAGAAATAGGATTACCTATTATGGATACAGTTAATGCAAGTGAAAATTTAGATGAATTTATATTGGGTAAATTTATTCCTGAAAATGATAAAATAATATTTAAAGAAAGTTATGTAACAAAAGCAATTAGAGATGGTGGAGCAGTTGTATTTGAAGAAATAAATTTTGCAAAGCCTGCACATCTTGCTTTCTTAAATTCATTACTAGATGATAATGGGTTTGTTAGATTAGATAATGGAGAAATAGTACATAAAAATAAAAACTTTAGATTTTTTGCTACAATGAATTTAGGCTATTTCGGAACAAAAGAGCTTAACCAAGCATTATATAATAGATTTAATACTATAATTGAAATTGCAAATTTATCTGATGAGGCAATTAAGAGAATGCTTGTAAGTAGAGTTCCTGAAAGCGAAAAATATTTAGATAAGATATTGGGCGTTTATCATAAACTAAAAAAGAAAATAGAGCAAGAAGAACTAGATATAGTAATATCTCCTCGTAATCTTGAAAATTGGGCAAAACTTGCAAAATATGAGGGATATTTGAAGGCAGCTGAAAAAACAATTATTCCAGTTGCAAAATGTGATAGAACATTAGAAAAGACAATTAGAGGATTTTTATTATTATATAAATGGGATTAAATAAATACATAAAATAAGTAAATGGGGGTAAATATTCTTGAGTTCAGAAGATCATAAAATATTAAAATTATTTCAAACTGAAGATAATAGAAGAATTGAAGAAGAGTTTGCCTCAATGCTCACAGAAAGAAATGATTTAAGATTATTTTTTATAAATGAAGATGAAGCATATACAGATGGTAAAAATATTGTAGTTGATCCAAGTATGGATAAATTGTATTGCGATTACAAAGCAATTAAAAATACAGAGGATTTTATGGGATTACCTCATAGCTTATCAAATGATAAATTTCTTGCTTTAAAAATGATTACAAGAAGCCAAAATATTCATGAATCTTTACATATTATTTATACGAATTTTCCACCAGATTTAATAAGAGATAAAAGAGGTGATTCTGAATTTAAAAAAGAGATATTAGGCAGTATTTCGAATATAATCGAAGATGCTTTTATTGAATCAGTTGGTGCTAGTGAATACGATAATATGAGTTTATTTTTAAAATTTAATAGAATTGCCAGATTATATTCTAATACACCATCACAAGGAACAATTCAAAGGCAATATGAGAACTATATAGGCAAAGATAATACAGAAGATGAGAAACAAAAAGAAATTAATGGAAAATTAAATCTTTTAATGGAATATTTAAATTATTTTATAACTATGCTTTTATATCCAATGGTAGAGTTAGAAGAACCAAGTGAAAAATTAAAAGATTATATTGATAAAACTAAAGATTTATTTATGCAAGCTTCAATATGTGGTATAGCTGATAAAAGATATGAATATGTCGATAGCATATTTGATGAAATTTTAGATTTATTACCTGATATAAGCAATAAAGAATATAAAAAATATGGTCAAATTAAAAAGTTATTATTGTCCATAATAGGCGATGAAAAAACACATTCGGGAAATGAGATGTCAATAAACAAATATGAACACAAAGGTCGAAATGCAAATATTACAAGAAGATTATTTGTAGATTTAAATGAAAATAAGATTACTGATGATTTAATGGAACAATATTTGTATGAAATTAGTCAATTTAAAAATGAAAAAGAATTAAGTTTAGTAGAACAAAATAGAGTAGCAGTTATAAAAGAGTTTAACGGATTAGATTTAAAGGCAAGTCTACTTCATAAAAATATAAAAGTTAAAGTTAAATATCCAGTGCCAGATATAAATATGAAAAAGGCTTATGAAAATATTTATAACAAATATAAAATAAATATCAATTCATATAATTCAAAATTTATGCAATTATTAAAAGGCAATGTTGAAAGAAATGAAAATGGGTTTACATTTGGAAATGGAATATCTTCAAAAAATCTTGGAGATATAAAAAGAAGATTTTGGTATAGGAAAATAGAAGGTGTAGATGTTCCTGATGTTGCTATTTTATTTTTAATTGATGGTTCTGGTTCAATGTATGGAGAAAAAAATAAAAATGCAATTATATCTTCAGTAATACTACATGAAGTATTAAGAAAACAGGGGATAGAACATGCTATTGTAGAACATAGAGCAGATTATGATGAACCATTAGTAATGCACAATGTTTTAATAGATTTCAACCCTAAAAAAAATGACAAATATAATATTTTAAGATTAGATGCTGATGGAGATAATAGAGATGGATTATCTTTGCTATGGGCAGAAAAATTCTTAAAAGAAAAATCACAAGCTGAAAATAAAGTAATTATAAGTATTTCAGATGGTGTACCAGCACATGGAGCTGATGGTTATGAATATTATCCACCAGTTTCATCAAAAGATACATATAATTGTGTTAAAAAAATAGAAAAAGATGGAATAAGTGTAATTGCTGTAGCTCTAGAAAATGAAAAAGGAGATACAACATTATATGATAATTTAAAAGAGATATATGATAGAATAGTAGACGTAGATGATATGAAACATTTAACAGGACAATTGCTAAAGTTAGTTTCAAGATTATTTATGTAATAAAGAAGATTATTGATATTATGAAGCACCAACAGGATGAGTTGCAGAAGATTTTATAATTAATAAATTTAAAATTTAATTTTGAATTTGTAAATTTTGTATTTATTTGATATTATAAACTAATCAGATTTATTATTAAATATTTTTATAATTGATTCTGAGTTTAATATAATGTAAAAATTTAATAAAAAATGACTAATTCAGAAAATGCTTGAAAATGCTGAAAAAGTGCAAAAAAGCGACGCACAAGAATCGATTTTAAGGCGTTTTAAAAAATTAGACATATAGTTTGTTGTCTGAAAATATTGATATTTCAGGCTTATTTTAGATTGAGGCTTTAAAATTGTTTTTAAGCCGTTTTTTTATTTTGGTCGAGTAATTTGTTGTCCAAAATATGCTGTATCCATTTTACTCCTATTCCTTCTTGCACAAAATCTTCATTTTGTGCAATGTTTTATATTCCAAAACAAAGGTATCTTGATTCCACTTTCTCTATCTCTCCTACACTAAAAAAAAGTATATTTTATTGACATATACTTTTTTTTGCTATATTATTCTAAATTACTGGAGGTATTGATATGAAAAATTATATAAAATTAATTGGAGAAGCAATATACAACTTTTTGATAGCTTTTTGGACTCCTTTTAACTTTTTATTAGCAATAGCTTTTATGATAGATGATGATGATGGTGTAGGTATATTTTTTACAATTTCACCATTTTCATCATAATATGTAACATCATCTGGATAACGATTAAATATAGTTCTTGTATTATTGTAAAATTCAACGATGTGTTCTTTAGATTTATAATATGCAACAAAATTGTATTTTTTGTAATAATAGACAAATACCCTTGCCCTAAATTGGTCTTCTTCTATTCCAATATATTTTTCATTATCTATCATCTTTATATAATCTACTTCTATTACCCAACAACTGAATATAAAAAACAAAAACGAAAATAAAATATATATGATAGCAAGAATAGTAACAAATACTTTTTTTATTATAGATTTAGTATGACGAAATCTTTGGGCAATAAAGATAAAGATAAGTAAAAAAACAATCGCTTCTGTTATCCAATAAACCCAGCCTCTTAAGTACCAATTAAAATTCTCTAAAACTTTTGATACTAATGATATTATTACAATATTTAAAACAGCAACTAATAGAAATATATAATCCTTTTTATTTTTCATATATCTCCCCCATCCATTAATCTATTTTAATCAAATACATATAAATTACACTATTCAATTACATAGGTCACAATTGAATGTGCTTTTATTTCATCATCAATTAAAATATCCGTAATACAAAAATTAACTTTTTCATTATATTGACTTTTGTTTAAAACTACAATTACAATTGATTCATTTTCATTTTTAAATCCTGTTATTTCCAGATTTTCAGTAAATTTAGAATAAGCTATTCTTTTTGCTTTTGGCTTAATAAATCTACTAAAGTGTTGAATATAATAATACTGTGGGTTTTTAATATAATTTGAAGAATCACTATTTAGCATTAATGGACTAGAGCAAAAATTTCCCTTGTGATTAGGCCCACCATTCTTTTCTAATATCATATTCCAATCCACATAAATATTTGTGCCTGAATTTAAATCTCCTATTATATCATGTGCATAAATTTCGCCATTTTTTACATCTTTTATATTTTCATTTATTCCAGTACAAATTTCTGAAGCAACTAATAATTTATCAGGATATTTTTCGCTAAACAATCTTATATTTTCAAAATGATCTCCAGAATAATAATGAAATGCAATACCAGCTATTTTATTAATGGCATCGTCATATCTAAATTCCTTTTCTGCTCTTTCTAATAAATTATCTTTATTATGATCCCATATCAACAGCTTAGTATCCAAATTTTGACCTTTTATTTTTCTATAAAGATAATTTGTTGCAAACCTTATTTCCTCTTCTGGCGAATATAAACAAGATTCCCATTTTTGTATTGCATTTGGTTCATTTTGAATAGTTAAGTATTCAATTTTAAATCCATTTCTTTCATATTCTTTTATATATTTTACTATATATTCTGCATATAATTCATAATACTTTTCTTTTAAACTTCCACCTAATGTCAGAATATGAGTATTTTTCATAAATGCTGGAGGACTCTATGGTGATGAAATTAATCCAATATTTTTCTTTTTTTCACATATTTTTCTTAATAAAGGTAAGATGTATTTTTCATCTTCACTTATATTAAAGTCAGATAAATCTTTTTTATAGGCATAAGAATATGGTTTTAAAGAAAAATCTGAACTTCCAATAGGTAATCTAATAAAATTATAATTTAAACCCTTATTTGAAATAATATCATTTAAAATACTATCTTGATTTTCAGTTGAAAGTTTTGAAAAAGCAAAACCTGTTGATTCTGTTAGGGCACCACCAAAGCCTAAAAATGTTTGGTAAGTTATGTTAGGATAAAAAATAATCTTTCTATTTTCTATCCTTTTAGGTATTGATTTTATTCTTATTTCATTTGATTTTAGATACTCATCATCTGAAATACAGGTTTCATATTTTTTTATATTCATATTGTTTTAATCCTTTCGTTAAATATTATGTTAATACAAAGAAAAAAGTTAGAATTATTTCTAACTTTAAATATGATTATCTATTTTAATAGTCTTTCTAATTTATCAATTAATTCAGAATTTGTTTTGGTTGCTACTATTTGATTTAATAATTGTTCTGTCATATCTTGTGTTGACATATTGTTCATACTCTTTCTTAAAGAATATAAAACTTCTAATTCTTTTTGACCTAATAATAAATCTTCACGTCTAGTTCCTGATTTATTTATATCTATGGCAGGGAAAATTCTTTTTTCAGATAATTTCCTATCCAAGTGAACCTCCATATTGCCAGTACCTTTAAATTCTTCAAAAATGACATCATCCATTTTGCTACCTGTTTCAACTAAAGCTGTAGCTAGTATAGTTAAACTCCCTGCATCTTCAGTATTTCTCGCAGCTCCAAAAAAACGTTTTGGTTTATGTAAGGCAGATGGATCAAGACCACCTGATAAAGTTCTTCCAGATGTTGGAATTACAAGGTTATAAGCACGTGCAAGTCTTGTTATACTATCTAAAAGAATTACAACATCTTTTTTTTGTTCAGTAAGTCTTTTAGCTCTCTCTAAAACCATTTCAGCAACTTTAACATGATGTTCAGGATGTTCATCAAAAGTAGAATATATAACATCACCATTAATAGATCTTCTCATATCAGTTACTTCTTCTGGTCTTTCATCAATTAACAAAACAATTAGTTCAACTTCAGGATTGTTTGTTGTAATACTATTTGCAATTTTTTTTAAGATTGTAGTTTTTCCAGCTTTAGGAGGAGCAACAATCATTCCTCTTTGTCCCTTTCCTATGGGAGAAATTAAATCAACTAATCTCATAGTATATTCATTAGGTGTTGTTTCTAATTTTAGTCTTTTATTAGGATAAATAGGTATTAAATCATCAAACGAACGACGCTTCATTGCATTTTCTGGATGCTGTTCATTAACTTCTCCAACATATATTAAGGCTGGAAACTTTTCACCTTCTTTTGGATTTCTAGCTATACCTTTGATTTTATCTCCAGTATCTAAATGAAATCTTCTTATTTGAACAGGTGAAATATATACATCTTTGGGAGTTGATAAATAATTTTTTCCCCTTAAAAAGCCATATCCATCAGGTAAAACTTCTAATATACCTTCAACAATTCTATCATCATCATTTGTAAGCTTATATGTACCATCTTCACTTACTTCTTCTTTTATATTTGAATTTTCTTTATTGTTACTTAAATTTTCATTTAAAAGTTCTATAAGTTCACTTTTCTTTAATTTAGAAATATTACTAATTTTATTTTCCTTTGCAATTTTTTTTAATTCAGTAAGGCTTAATTTATCAAAATCCATATTAATATTGAAACCCTCTTTCAAATTATTTTTAGTTTCTTAAAAAAATAACTATACATACTTTAATGTATAGTCATTAGTTATATACTTTATATATACGCTCATTAGGTAGATACATATCTAATTTATCCCTTGCTATCTGTTCTATATACTCAGGAGAATTTAAGTTATCTTTTAAAGACAGCAATTCATCCTGATATTCTTTTTCTTTTGTTATCTGTGATTCATAATATTCACTATTGCTTTTATAAGCATTTAGTGTTTTTTGTTGATTTATGAATATAGATGCAATATATACAATTAATAAAGTTATTAATAACTTTTTAAATAATACTCCAAATTTTATATTTCTTTTCATGTGTAGACTCCATTACTATACTTATTATATTATTCTACATTAAAATATAAATTCCTTTAATTATCTTTGCTTTTTAAACTTAATTTTTTCAAAATTTACAAAATTCTTCATTAATTTTAAGAATTTTACTATTGGCAAAATAATAATCTTGCCCACTTTATAAATTAAGTTTTTTATAAATATACTGATTTTGGTACAAATTTTTATAACATACTTACTAATTAGTAAAATGTAAAATAATATTCCAATAAACAATCCAATAAAAATAAAAGCTCTTAATTCCCCATCGTTAAATTTAAATATAGTATATGCTAATAAAATACAAGTTAACAGCCAAAAAACAATATCTTCAATATATGTTACGAAATCAGGTGTTTTAAAAGTTTTTCTTAAGATTCTAAAAAAATCAAAAAGAAGACCTACTAAAACTCCGCATATTATAAATATAAAAAATGTAACAGTTTGATTTAGTACAAAGTTACTCATAATCTCTTCCTCTATTTAAATAATTTACCTAAAAATGAACCTGTTTTTGAATCCGCTTCTTTATCTGAATAATTTAAACTGCTAACATCACCTTCAACAATAACATCAGAAGTATCTATGCTTAATTTATTTATACGCAAATTTTCTCCTTTAACATGTAATAAGCCTAGCTCTGTTTCTAAAATAATTATTTGGTCGTCAAAGCTAAGAACATCTAACACTCCAGAAATACTTAGCTTCTCTCTATTTTCTAAAACAATATTTTGAATAACATTTGTATTATTCATAATTTTTCTATCATCTATATTCATAAATAACCTCCTAGAGAAATTTTACTAATATTAATATATTCAGGTCTTGTCTATTTTAGAACCGCTATATAATCAAATTATCATGTATTTGTTTTAACATATAGTCAGAATTTTTGTTATTTAAAATAATAGATATTACATTTTCTATTGAGTTATTAATAATATAATCTTTAATTCCGTTGGCTTTCATAGTACCTTTTATAATTAAATTAGCTTTATCTAAATTTTTTTTATTATTTATTATAAAGCTAATAATATCTAAATAATCATTTAGTCTTTTTTTCGTACAACTTACAATTATAAAATTGTTATCTGTTTTCTTATTATTTATTGCTGTTCCAATTTCATTTTCTTCTACAGATTTTATAACCAATTTTAAGTTATGATTTTTTGCATATTCCACAGACTTATACGAAAGAATTTTAGCTCCCATTTTTGAGAGTTCCATCATATCCATATAATTGATATTTTTTATTTTTTTTGCTGTTGTAACAATTTTTGGGTCTGCTGTATAAATACTTTTTGTATCTTTAAATATTTCACATACATCTGCTTCTAAATATGCTGCAAGCTCAGTCGCAGTTGTATCAGAACCTCCCCTACCCAATGTTGTTATATTATTATTTTTGTCAACACCTTGAAATCCTGCTACAATAACAATATATCCTTTATTTAAATAATATTTAATAATTTCTGTATTTATATTTTCAATATTTGCATCAGTATATTTATTATTTGTAAGAATGCCTGTTTGCCACCCAGTCATACTTATTGACTTATATCCCATATTATTTATCATAATACTCAAAAGCCCAATTGCAATTTGTTCACCACTTGATAAAACAACATCCACTTCTCTTTGATTTGGCTTATTAGTTATTTCAAAAATCCTATCATTTAATTCATCTGTTGTATTACCTGTTGCTGAGATAACCGCAACAACCATATTACCTTGCTTATATGAAGAAATAATACTTTTAGCCACTTTCTCCATTTTTATTTTATCCTCAACTAATTTACCTCCATATTTTTGAACTATAATTTTCATTTTTATCTCTCCAACGTAAAAATACTAGCAAGTATATATTTATATACACTGCTAGTATAATATATGTTAAATTAATATAATATGTTAAATTATCCAATTTTTTCTTTCATTTTAACTAAAATGTTTAAAGCATCTATTGGAGTTAATTCATTAACATTAATTTTATCTAATTCATGGGCAATATCAGCCAATTTATAATTATACATATCAAGCTGTCCAGCCACTTCTTTTTTACTCTGTTTAGATGTATCTTTTTGTTTTATTTTTCTCTCTAAAGTTTTTAAAATTTCATTTGACCTTGTTATAACTGGTTGAGGTACACCTGCTAATTTGGCAACATGAATACCATAACTTTCATCTGTTCCTTCAGGTATTATTTTGCGTAAAAAAATTATATTTTCTCCCTTTTCCTTTACAGCAATTGAATAATTTTTAATTCCATCTAGTTTTTCCTCCAATTGTGTTAATTCATGGTAATGAGTTGCAAATAAAGTTTTGCATCCAATATTTTCTGGATTAGACATATATTCTACAACTGCCCAAGCAATTGATAAGCCATCATACGTAGAAGTGCCTCTTCCTATTTCATCTAGTATAACTAAACTGTTTCTAGTTGCATTTTTAAGGATTGTAGCTACTTCCATCATCTCTACCATAAAAGTACTTTGTCCCATTCCTAAATCATCTGATGCACCAACTCTTGTAAATATCTTATCTACAATACCAATTTTTGCATAACTTGCAGGAACAAAACTTCCAATTTGAGCCATAATAGTTATTAAAGCTACTTGCCTCATATAGGTAGATTTACCAGCCATATTAGGACCTGTTATTATAGAAAATCTATTATCCTTTGTGTCCAAATATGTATCGTTGTCTACAAATTCTTTACTCGGTAAAAGTTTTTCTACTACAGGATGTCTTCCTGCCTTAATATCTATTTGACCACTTTCGTCAATTATAGGTTTTACATAATTCATATCTTCTGCAACTTTTGCAAATGAAGATAAAACATCTAAAGTAGCAATAATAGCAGCAGTTTGCTGTATTCTTTCTATTTGTTTTGCAATTTTTCCTCTTATATCTATAAATATATGATATTCAAGGTCAATTGCCTTTTCTTGAGACCCTAAAACATTTTCTTCTAATTGCTTTAACTCTTCTGTAATAAATCTTTCACAGTTAGTAAGAGTTTGTTTTCTTATATAACTTTCAGGAACTAAATTTAGATAAGATTTTGTAACTTCAATATAATAGCCAAATACCTTATTATATCCAACTTTTAAATTCTTTATTCCAGTCTGTTTCCTTTCTCGCATTTCTAATCCAATTAACCAATTTTTACCTTCTGTCGATGCTTGTTTATATTTATCTAACTCTTCATTATAGCCTAATTTTATAATTCCTCCTTCTGTAATTGCAATTGGAGGGTCTTCTATTATTGATTGTTCAATTAAGGTATAAATATCTGTTAAAGTATCTAAATTATTATATAGGTTTACAATATAATTTGATTTCCCATTTTCCTTTAAAATTTCCTTTATTTTTGGCAATTGTTCTAATGAGTTTTTTAAAGATATTAAATCTCTTGCATTAGCACTGCCAAATGAAATTTTTCCTATTAAACGTTCAATATCATAAACTTTTTTCAACAATTCTTGCAATTCATCTCTAAACATTAGTTGATTTTTTAATTCTTCTACTGCATTTGATCTATTATTTATTTCAGATACATTTAATAGAGGGTTGGCAATCCATCTTTTTAACAATCTGCCTCCCATAGATGTTAGCGTTTTATCCAATACCCATAAAAGAGTACCTTTTTTTGTCTTTTCACGCATTTTTTCAGTTAATTCTAAATGTCTTCTTGCATTTACATCTAAAGCCATATATTGACTAATATTATAAAATTTTATTTTGTTTATATGTTCTAATTTCATTTTTTGTGTTTGTAATAAATAGTTAAGCAAAGCATTTGAGGCAACAACACCAAAAATACAATTAGACAAATCTTTTATTTCTTCATTATTATCATTTAATATCGTATAGTCATTCTCAATAACTGTTGTATCTTCATTAAAAACATTTTCAGGCAAGTTAGTTATATATATATCAAAACGTTCTTTTATTGTATCTATTTCCTTTTTAGTATCATAAAAAATATTGTTTACTATAATTTCTGCTGGGCTATATCTTGCTATTTCATCTAATAACATTTGAAAATTATTTGTTTCTTTAATTTCTGAAGCATAAAAATCTCCAGTACTAATATCACATACTGCTATTCCAAAATATATACCTCTTTTAAATATAGACATAATATAATTATTTTCTTTTTCGTTTAACATATTAGATTCCATCACAGTACCAGGTGTTACAATACGTATTACATCTCTTTTAACAATTCCTTTGGCAAGTTTTGGGTCTTCTAACTGTTCACAAATAGCAACTTTATATCCCTTATCTATTAGCTTTGGAATATAACTTTCTACTGCATGATGAGGAATTCCACACATAGGTGCTCTTTCTTCAAGCCCGCAATCTTTTCCTGTTAAAGTAATTTCAAGTTCGCGAGATGCAATTATTGCATCATCAAAAAACATTTCGTAAAAATCACCTAATCTGTAAAAAAGTATGCAATCCATATATTCTAATTTCGTTTTAATATAGTGTTGCATCATTGGAGTAACTTTTTCTATATCTACTTCTTTAATTGTCAATTATCTCACCCTCTAAATACCATTTATGCTCTGAAATAATTTTAACTCTAACTATTTTTCCTATTAAATCTTTAGGGCCATTAATAACAACTACTTTATTTGTAGAAGTTCTTCCAGATAACATATCATTATTATTTTTGCTAGTTCCTTCAATTAATATTTTGTGTTCTGTATTAATGTATTTTTTATTATTTATTGATATTTGTTCTTCTACTAGCTTTTGTAATCTTGAAAATCTCTTATGCTTAATATCTTCTGGAATCTGTTCTTCCATTGTTTCTGCTGGAGTTCCATGTCTTTTTGAATAAATAAACATATAGACCTGTTCAAAATTTACTTGTCTTACAACATCTAACGTATCTTCAAAATCTTCTTCAGTTTCACCTGGAAAACCAACAATAATATCTGTAGAAAATACTATTTCAGGTATTTCTTGTTTTATTTTATTAGCTAAATTCAAATAACTTTCTTTAGTATAATTTCTATTCATTCTTTTTAATACCTTGGAACTTCCTGATTGAAGCGGTAAATGCAACACCCTACTTACCTTTTTAGAGTCCCTTATAGCTGATATAACATCATCTGTAAAATCTTTTGGATGTGGTGAAACAAAACTCACTTTCTCTATTCCATTAATTTTATCAATTTCTCTTAATAAATCGGCAAAATTGTTTATATTCTTATATCCATTTCCTTTATATGAATTAACATTTTGACCTAATAAGGTTATTTCCTTATATCCATCTTTTGCAAGTTCATTTATTTCTTTTAATATTTCTTCTGGCAAACGGCTTCTTTCCCTGCCTCTAACATAGGGAACAATACAATATGTGCAAAAATTATTACAACCATACATAATTGTAACTAAGGCTTTTGAGTTACTACTACGTTTTATTGGAATGCCCTCATAAAGTTCTCCATCTATTGTAACTATATCCTCAACACTGTTGTTTGTGATTAAAAGATTATAAACGTCTTCTGGTAATTTATATAAGGTATGTGTTCCGAATAAAATATCAACAAAAGGATAACTTTTATTAATTTTTTCAACCATAGTATTTTCTTGCATCATACAACCGCCAATTGCAATAATAGCATTCTTTTTTTCCTTTATTTTTTTTGCTTCTCCAACTTTTCCAAATAGCCTATCCTCTGCATTTTCGCGTACACAGCAAGTATTAAATAATATAAAATCTGCATCTTCCATAGCAAAAGTTTCTGAATAACCCATTTGTGTTAACATACCACTAATTTTTTCAGAGTCATTTTCATTTAAACTACACCCCATAGTGAAAATAAAATATTTCTTATTTTTGTTTTTATTAATTTCATTTATTTTTTTTATATATTCTAATTGTTTATCAATAATTGTATCGTTCAATTTATAACCTCCAAATTTATAGACAATGAGACGGCTCTCTATGTCCACTTATATGGACGAGAGAACCGTCCCATTGTCCACTCGATTTCTTTTTATGCTCTTGGGTGAGCTTTTTTATATATATTTTTTAAACTTTCGTCTTGAAATTGCATATAAACTTGAGTTGAAGAAATATCTGAATGACCTAACATTACTTGAATAGCTTTTAAATCAGCACCATTTTGTAAAAGATGTGTTGCAAAAGAATGTCTCAAAACATGCGGTGTTATATCCTTAGTTATATGTGCTTGTTCTTTATAATATTTAACTATTTTCCAAACTCCCTGTCTTGTTAATCTTTTACCATTAATATTAACAAACAAAGCTTTGTTTGACTTATCTTTAATTAAAATATCTCTTGAATCTTTAATATATGTTTTCAATGCATCTAATGAAAGTTTTCCAAGTGGAATTTTTCTTTGATTTTTTGAGCTTTTGCACAAAACGTATCCTTCGTCTAAATTGACATCATCAATATCTAAAGAAACTATCTCTGTTACTCTCATTCCAGTTGCATATGCGAATTCTAACATAGCTTTATCACGAATTCCTTTTAAATCCACATTATTAGGCTGTTCTAACAATAACTCAACTTCTTTAGAAGATAAAATATTAGGTGCCTTTTTTTCTATTTTTGGTGATTGAATTCCTTCTGTAGGATCTGATTCTACTCTTTGATTTCTCAATAAAAATTGGTAAAATGAACGAACAGATGCTAAATTTCTTGAAATAGTAGATGTTTTTTTATTTAAATCCTGTAAATGAGCAAGGTAATTTTTTATATCATCTTTTGAAATTCCTGAATAAGTCATATTATTTTTATCTAAATAATCCTTAAATTGATTAATATCTCTTTTATATGATTGTAAAGTATTTTCTGATAATCTTTTATCATCTTTTAGAAACTCTAAGAATAATTTGATTTGTTTTTCCATATATTTTAGCTCCCTCATACGTTTTTATTAATGATTTAAAATAATTTACATAACCTATGTATGTTATATCAAAACATCATAAAAAAGTAAATACTTTTTTTGAAAATTTATACAAATTTTGTCATTTATTGTTGAACATATATGAAATGGAATATACAAATTAAATTTTAGAAAACAACATTATTAAATTTGTTGATATGTATGCTTCTATAAATGATCCTAATAAGAAAATTATCCCAATAAATGAAGAGAAAACTATATGTCTTAATATTTCAATTTTTATATTTTCTCTTCTTTTATCTTTAACAATTGATTTATACAATCTTAATCCACTAACAGCTAATGCTAGCATACAAGGTATATATATTAAATTTTGTAAAAAGATTGCGGAAAAAGCAAATATGATACCTTTACCATTTCCAAATGTTGCTATTAAAGCTGATACTGTGTAGCTAAGACAGAATCCTTTATATGCTATTAATGCATATAAAATTGGAATACCTATTACTGTTGAACCAATAAAAATAAATAAAACTACAGTTATTAAATTATTAAAAAAAACGCCTTTAAATAAACTAAAACTATCTATGCTTTGACTTTCATTAATTTCTGAAATAAATCTATTCAAATAATCTTGTATTTCGTGAATTTGTCCATCTTCTGAGTGATTTAAAATAAGAACCCCTATTACTATTCCAATTATCAATGCAATTGAAACAGAAAGATATTCTTTTGCATTGCTATATATATGGGAGTATACATATTGAATTTTATTTTTTTTCTTATGTTCTCTCATTTATACCTCCATAAAAAAATCATTTCATTACATAACTATGTAACAAAATGATTTTTAGAACTTTTATGGATTATCAATTATATTACCTTTCCATATACTCCTCCGCCACCGGCTTGTATTTTCATATTGCCAGAGCGAGCATTTAAAATTTTATTTGCAATATCTTCATTAACAACTTCCATTAATTCTTCCTTTGTTGCCTTGTGCAAAATATTCATTTCAGTTTCAAAATGATTAATTAAATTATTTAAAGTTTTATTTCCTATTCCAGGTATAAAAGTTAAAGGTATTTGATATATATATGGAGGTCTAAAAGACGGACTTTTAGAAACCTTCTTATCTTTAATGACTTCAATTCTATCTAAAACACCCATTGTAATGTTTCTACTATCACATGAATCACATTTTGTAACTGGTGGATTGCCATCAATATTTTTTTCACATTTTTCGCAGTATGTTCTGTGATATTTTCCAAGTTTTGGGTCTAATCCATAATTTGTTAATATTTTTCTTCCTTCTAAGTTTTTTAAAGCCAATAATAATTCTTTATAACTAATATCATTTAAAAGTAATTTGTTGTATTCTCTTCCTATTCGCGGTAAAGAATGAGCATCAGAGTTTGTAATAAATGTTTTTGATTCAAGCTCAGAAATTTGATCTGCCAAGTATGTATCAGAACTTAAGCCAAGTTCTATTGCAGGAATATTATCATATTCTTCTTTAAATATTCTTTTTAAGCTTTTTGTGCAATTTCCGTAAAAACTTTTATGAGGTGTAAAAGCATGAGCTGGTATAAGAATACCATTATATTTACTAACAATTTTTATTAAATCATAAGCTGAAATGTCAGCTCTTTGTGAACTTAAAGTTATATTTCTAATATGATTTTTCATCTCATTAGAAAAAGCTTTTATATCGTCAAGTTTTGGAAAGAAACATATATTGTGTGCACTTCCAGTTTTTCCGTCTTCAGTTACTTCTGATGTTTCAATTTCACTGCCTAAAATAATGCAAACCTTATCTTTATAAATTATTCCGCCATCTTTGATTTCATACGCTTGTCCTGTTTTTAAAAAATCTTCTATATCACTTATAACATAAGGAGATGCACAATCTATAATTCCAACCATTTGAATTCCTTTTTTAGATGCACATTCCTCTGCAATGTTTGCAAAATTTAAAGATTTTGCAGCTGTAATTTTAATTGGTTTGTTATTACTACTTCTTCCAATGTGAACATGTAAATCTGCAAATACTTCGTACATTTTATACCTCTAATTAATTTATAATTTAAAATTCTGTGTTACTTCCAAGTTTGTATTCGTTTTCAATAATAGTCATAATTATTTGAACTGTTTTTTCTAAGTCATTGTTTTTTATTACATAATCATATATTCCAATTTTAGATTCTTCATAATCAAATCTATTTAGCCTCAACTTTATTTCACGAATATCAGACTTGTCTTCTCTATTTTCAAGACGTCTTTTTAAAATTTCTTTAGGAACTTTTAGGAAAATAGTTACAACTTTAATGTGATCTTTAAAAATCTTAATTAAATCTTCAGTTCCATTAACATCAATATCTTTTACAATAATTTGCCCCTGTTTAATGCTGTCATCTAATACCTTTTTTGAAGTTCCGTAATAATGATTATGATGAACCGAATATTCATATAATTCATCATTCTTTATCATTTTTTCAAACTTCTCTTTTGTTACAAAATTATATTGCCCTTCTTTGTCACCATTTCTTTTTGGTCTATCAGTAAATGAAGCTATTGTAACTACATTATTCATTCTATTTATTAATTCTCTTTTTATTGTGTCTTTTCCTGAACCAGATACACCAGACAAAATAACTAACATACTTTTACTTTTCCTTCCGCTATTTCGTTTGCAGCTAAAGTTACTGGTGATAATTCATCAACATCAGTCAAAGCTTTACTTCCATCAGCAATTTGTCTTGCTCTTTTAGAAGTAATAATTACCAATTCAAATCTATTATTTACTTTTTTCAATAGTTCAGCAACACTAGGCTTTATTATCATTTTAAAATTCCCTCTTTCTAAAAATTAATTTTCATCGTCTTTTTCAAATCTTGTTGCAACCGTTTCTGGTTGAACAGCTGACAATATTATATGACCAGAGTCCATAATAATGACTGCTCTTGTTTTTCTACCAAAGGTAGCATCTATAGCTGTTTTATTATCTTTTGCTTCTTGTACAATTCTTTTAATTGGAGCCGATTCTGGGCTTACAATTGCAATAATTCTATTTGCTGAAACAATGTTGCCAAATCCAATATTTATTAATTGCATTTTCCTTCCTCCTACTCGTTTTAATTTATATATAATACCCCAAGTATTTACTCTATTTCTATTAATTTTACTATATAATTTTTTACAAGTCCAGTAAAAAGAAGAAAAAAATTAATTTACTAATTCTCTTGCATCACTTGCATTATAATCTTTTTCTAACATTCTTGTTTGAATTAATGATTTAATAATGTAGTAAAATATGAAAAATATAAATGCGATACTATAAAAAAATTGTATTGTATAAGAATTTTCATTAAATACTCTATACTGCTCTGTTAAAGTTATTATTGCTATAAATAATATTTCTACTCCACTTAAAAATAGACTTTCACTATCTTTATTATAGCCTTTTTCAAAAAATATTATTGATAGCAATAATAAAGAAGCACTAAAAACTTTTAAATCAGTTAAGTAAATAGAATGCTTTATATTATAAAAACCTAAATTTATTAAGTAAAAATATATAACAATTGCAATACTAATAACTAAATTTTTAAATATTACAGCATTTCTTTTTAGTTTTATATTATTTGGAATTTTTTTTCTATTTTTTAAAGAAACATCTTCTCTTAATTCATCCATTACCATTCACCCTTTCAAGATTTCCTGATTCATACATAATAATTGAAGTTAAAGCAATAGGAGCAGTTTCTGTTCTAAGAATTCTATTACCTAAAGAAATAATTTTAGCACCCGCATTTTTTAAGTTCTCAACTTCACTTTCATCAAAACCGCCTTCAGGTCCAATTACAATTGCAATTTTTCTACTATTTTGTATTTTCTCAGCATAATATTTAAGAGAAAAATCATTTTCTTGTTCGTATGCAACAAATACAATATCATAGTCATTTATTTTATTGCATAATTCATTTAGACTTATTTTACCATATACCTTAGGGATTATATCTCTCCCAGATTGCTTTGATGCAACTTCTGAAATTTTTTGCCATCTTTCATTTTTTTTAATTTCATCTTTACTTTTAAGCTTTACAACACATCTTTTTAAATCTAAAGGAATAAAACTGCTAGCCCCAAGTTCTGTGCATTTTTGAATAATCCATTCCATTTTGTCAAACTTAGGAATCCCCTGAAATATAGATAGTTGAATTTTAGGCTCATTTAATATATCTAATTTTTTTACAATATTGCATAAAACTTTATTATCTTCTATATTCTGAATTGAAACAATATAGGTTTTAGGATTATCAGATTTAACAGATACTAATATTTTTTCATTTTTACTTAATCTAAGAACATTATTAATATGGTTAGTATCTTCTCCAAGTATTGTAATTTGATTTTTATCTAAATTCACTTGATTTTCTTCTACAAAAAATTTAGCCATCTATTACTCCTGTACGTTTCTTTTCTTTTTTCTAATTATGGTACCATCTTCAACTTTAATTGGCAACACTATTTTTACCTTTTGTTCAGCCCTTCCTGGATTTACAAATTCTATAGGTTCATCTGTATCAATATCCCATAATTTATCTATTTTAAATTTATATGGTTCAATTTGCCCAGGAATTAATATTTCCATTTCGTCTTCCAATTCAAGTCTGTTCTTTATTTCCAAAATTGTTTTATTGTCTTTTTGTGTTTTAATAACTTTTCCTCCATATTCAAAATATGTATTATGTTGTTTACCTGTATAGTCTTGGAAATCTTTATTGTTTTTATCATTAAAATAAAAAGTAGTTAAACCGCGAGTTTTTGTCTTTTCTAATTCTTCAAAATATTTTTTTGAATCAAATTTTTCTGGATTTTCAAAGTAGTCATCAATTGCATTTCTATACGAATTAACAACTGTTGCTAAATAATATTCTGTTTTTAATCGTCCCTCTATTTTAAGGCTATCTACACCTAAATTCATTAATTCTGGTATTTCATTCATTAGGCATAAATCTTTTGAAGAAAAAATATATGTTCCATTCTCATCATAATCTACTGGCATCAAATTACCAGGATTATTTTTTTCTTCAACATAAAGGTTATATCCCCAACGGCAACATTGTGCACAATCTCCTAAATTAGCGCTCCTAGATGCTAAAAAATCACTTAAAAAACATCTTCCAGAATAACTGAAGCATATTGCACCGTGAATAAATATTTCAATTTCAAGACCTGTCGCCTTATTTTGAGTTATGTATTTTATTTGGTCTTTGGTTAACTCTCTACCTAAAATTATTCTTTTAGCTCCATTATTGTACCAAAAATTACAGCTATGTAAACTTACTGTGTTTGCCTGTGTACTAATATGTATATCAATATCTGGTGCCAATTTTCTTATTAATTCAATAACACCACCGTCTGACGCAATTATAGCATCAACATTTAGTTCATTTAATATATTAATCTGTTCTTCAATTTCTTTGTATTTTTCATCACCTGGGAAAATATTTATTGTTACATATACTTTTTTCCCATTATTGTGTGCATATTTTATTGTATTAACTAAATCGCTATCTTCCATATCAGCTCTAGTTCTAAGTGATAGAGAAGATGTACCACAGTAGATGGCATCAGCTCCATAATAAAAAGCAGTTTTTGCTTTTTCAAATGAACCTGCTGGTGCTAAGAGTTCGGGTTTATGCATAAGATACCTCCATTTATAAAATATGTGTTTTTCTATATATAGAAAAAATCGTTCTTAATAGAACGACCTTTATTCAATACCGTATTTTTCTTTAAATTTAGCTGCTCTACCATTTGTTGTATTTTGTTTTAATGAACCTGTCCAATATGGATGACATTTTGAGCATACGTCAACTTTTAAATCAGTTTTTGTTGAATTTGTTTTCATAACATTGCCACAAGCACATGTTATTGTTGTTTCTTGATAATTTGGATGTATTCCTTGTTTCATTGTGTTTTCACCTCTTTCTCTTTTCCTTGAAAACTTAAATCATCTTATCATAAAATTATACTTTATGCAAGATTATTTTTGTTTTTATTTGGTAATATTCAAACTTTTTACGTATTCAACTGATGACTGCAATTCTTCAACCACAGGTGTTCTTTCTACAAGTTTTGATACAACATTATATAGACATAGAATTATTAAAATTATTAATCCAATTTTTTTCCAGTACTTTGCAATCACCACTATCACCTCTTATTTATTATCCAACAAATATTATACCTATTTTTTAGCCATTTGTCAATACTTCTGTTGTTCTACTATTTCCATTATATCTGCAACATATTCACCAATTATAGGAATATTTAATTTGACAATTCTCTGCATCATAAGTATTAACATTGCAGTTATTACAGTTACTCCTATTCCAATACCTACGCCTCTAGCTAATCCTGCAAAAAAATTACGAAAAAAAACTTCTTTTTTACTACCAATAATATAACTTAATTCGCGTAGATTTGACTTTTCTATATTTTCTATAAATTCATAAATTTTATCAATTTTTTTATTTGTAAACAAAAAGACCACCTTGTTATATATAGTGGTCTTTTTATTCAAATTCTATTCATTTACGGTATTTATAAATTCGTCAACAACTACATTTTCATCAATTTGATTGTTTATGGTTTCATTATTTAATTTTTCTTTTTCTTGCTCTTTTTTCATTGTTTCTAATTGGTTAATTAAATCTTGCAATTTTTCAATATCACTACCCATAAGTTTCCAATCTTTATTTCCACTTGACTCTTTTAAATTATTATTTGCCTTAATTATTGCTTCAATTAATCCATTTTCATTATCTGTATTTTGTACATCTAACTCAACAGCCTGTTGTGAAACTAAATTGCTTATAGCATCTGTCAAATTACTTCCTATTGCAACTCTATTTCCAGATGCAACTACCACCTTTTTTAACAAAGGAACTTTTGATTCATTTAGAAGAAGCTGATAAATAGGTTCAACATAAAGAAGTGTTGAGTCTACAGGAACAACTATCATTTCTTTTATTAACCTACTTCCAGTAGTATTAATGCTTTCTAGTTCTTTAGCAATTATATCATCTCTATCGATTTGATTTTCTAATTGCATTATCCCAACAACATTGTCATCAGAATTAAATTTATATAAATTCAATACGTTGCCATTATTGTATTTTCCAACTAAATAAGCATTTATATTTTGTTTATCTTTTAAGGTATATGGCACTACAAGCTCAAGTTCTGGTGTTTCTGTTCCCTCTGGTTTTCCAACAGTATAATATGAATCCATTTTTGTTCCAGCTTTTTGTATTGCTGTAGATTTTCCTGAAGTTTTTGCAATACTCCAAGTATCATCATTTCTATATAAAACTTCAGTTTGTATATTGTGATACCTTGTTAAAATATTTGCTTGAATATCATATAAATATTTTGGATAAACTATATGATTTTGAATATCCTCTGGTATTGTTTCATCTAATGGCATAAACAAAGATGGATAAATATTATAATATGCCATTGCTACTGGGTCTGAACGATCTATTAAGTAATATTGCATTGTTCCATTATATG
The DNA here is from genome assembly GCA_964489885.1 of uncultured Lachnospiraceae bacterium. Classification (GTDB taxonomy): domain Bacteria; phylum Bacillota; class Clostridia; order TANB77; family CAG-508; genus CAKOTZ01. The sequence goes on from CAZAZX010000004.1 coordinate 60,966, forward strand.
CGTCGATAATAATTTTAACAGAATTTCTAATATAATTAATCTTATTCTTTGTTCCATTTATGTCTATTACACTTTCTTGTGAATATGGATAGCTATCAGAAACTGTATATGCATCAAGTACCCATACTAAACTTCCATTATCTCTTACTACCATATATGGATTATCATCATATACGAAATTTGGCATTAAAGATTTTGCTCTGTTTATGATATTCCTATCTGTAATTATTTTTGTATCTTTAGTTATATCAGTATTAAATGCTAACTTTAAATCACCTTTTGTAATTCCTAAAATTAACCTATCAATGAAATTTAATTTTAGTCCTGCTTCTCCATCATATATATTTTCAGCATTCTCTGTACTTGAAATAGGATAATCAAATTCCTTTTTGTAATTAGAATTAATAATAATATTGCTATTTGTCTTTAATCCAAAATAAATTCTTGGCTCTGTAACTTTTATGCTTCCGTCATTTCCATAATAATCTTTTTGGATATATTCAATATTTCCATCGCTGTCAGCCTTTGTAGCATCAGTCAAAATAACTCCATTTCCATGAGTATATTCATAAGTTTTACTGTTATATGTACGCCTATCATCACTTTCCATTTCTCTTGGAGATACGTAAATTAATCTATCCATATTATTTATATCATAAAGAGCTAAATTAGTATTTCTATATGAATAATAGCCTGTAGAAGTTTGATATTCTTCTAAAGATTCCAATGTAACATCCTTAGTTATGATAGGTATATTTGAAATAAGTTGACTATTGTTTGCAACTTGTAAATCAGTTATAGCTCCAGTATTTGTAATATTTTTTTCTTCAATATTTATATTATATGCTTTCTTTGTATTTTCAATATTATAAGAAATATATTTTTTTTCTCTATCTAATTCATTTGAATTTACAAATAAAAATTGGAAAATAGCCATAACAAAAAATAATATTACCAAATATGCTGGTATAGACAATAGAGAAATAACTGCTTTTTTATTCTTGCCATTTCTAAAAGACCTAATTGCTATTGCTATTGCTATTACAATTAATACTGATAAAATTCTATAACCCCATAGTTTTATAGTAACATCTGTTAGACCTGCTCCATAAATTGTAGTATCAGACCCAACATCAACATTTAAGAATTTTTGATTTAGGAAGTTTTGCGTATTTAAAAATGTTAAACTTGCAATTAAAAGTGCAATAATCATTACATAAGCACAAATTTGTTTAACAAAAGTATTTTTTTTCAAAGTTTGTAAATCTATTCCATCAAAATATACATTAAATACTATTATATAATAAGAAAAAGTATATACAGTCAATATAGAAATAACTATTAATGCATAATATAAAAGTAATTCAATAAATGGCTTTTGAAAAAAGAAATATCCAATGTCTAAATTAAATATTGGATCACTTATTCCAAACCAAGCAGTATTAAGTGAAAGCATTGCCTTTTCAGTTAATATAGGTGATGATACAATACTTATAATAGCACCTAAAATTAAAGCAATAGACTTGTTTGGTAATTTCGGCATATCTTTTTTTTCTTCATCAAAAAAAGCTTTTAATCCTTTTTTTATAAATTTGTTTGAACAATATACTGCTAAAAATACAAAGGCAAAATTAATTGCTAATACCCAGAAACTATATGTTAAATTTTGTTTAAAGATATCTCCGTAATTTGACCCAAGTTCTAGATTATTCAAGTATTGTCCTCTAAGAGTAATAAATAAATATATTGCAACAATAGCTATAAATCCTAAAACCATCCATACTCTTCTTTTTATTTTTTTATTTTTTTCTTTTGAAGAAACTTGTTTTTGTGTATCTTCCATATTTTTTACTTCCTTTTATACTTAAATTATTGCTTTTACAAATTCATCAGCAGAAAATATTTGCATATCGTCAATTTGTTCTCCAATTCCAATAAACTTAACTGGAATTTGATTTTCTGCGACAATACCAATTACAACTCCACCCTTTGCTGTTCCATCAAGCTTAGTTAAAACAATTCCTGTTAATTCAACAGTTTGTTTAAAGGCTTTAACTTGTGAAATGGCATTTTGACCTGTTGTTGCATCTAAAACTAGTAATGTTTCTTTGCTTGCATCAGGCAATTCTTTATTAATTACTCTATTAATTTTAGCAAGTTCATCCATTAAATATTTTTTGTTATGTAATCTTCCTGCTGTATCGCATATTATTACATCAACATTATTTTCCTTTGCGACTTTAATTCCTTCAAAAACTACAGAAGCAGGATCTGCACCTTCTTGTTTTTTTACAATATCAACTTCAGATCTCTGAGCCCATATTTCAAGTTGTTCAACTGCAGCTGCACGGAAAGTATCTGCGGCAACTAATAAAACTTTTTTTCCTTGTTGCCTTAAATTGTTAGCAATTTTACCAATAGAAGTGGTTTTTCCTACTCCATTTACCCCTACAACAAGAATAATAGAAGGAGTAGTTTCAAGTTTTAATTCTGGTGGATATTTCTCTAAAATTTTTTTCATTTCATCTCTTAAAGCTTCCTTAACTTGCTCTGCTTCTTCTAGTCTTTCTTTTTTTATACGTTGTCTTAAATTATCAATAATTTTTGTAGATGTATCAACACCTAAATCTGACATAATAAGTATTTCTTCAAGTTCTTCTAAAAGCTCTTCATCAATTTTTCTAAATGAACTAAAAGCAGTGTTTATTTTATCACTAAATGAATCTTTAGTTTTACTAAGACCCTTTTTTAATTTATCAAAAAAACCCATTTTAAACCATCCTTTATTTTAGTTTATGAATTATACCAAAACTCATTTGAAATAGCAACATTTGTTGAAATTTGATTACTTTCTTTTTCTTTGAATTCAGATGGCTTTTCATAACTACCAACAAAATATCCTACAACAAATCCAATTATAAAAATTACAAGAACCATAATCATTTGCTGAATATCTCTAGATAGCGGAGTTAAATGTTTATCATAAAATTTCATCTTCCATCATTCCTTTCAATCTCTTTTGAATAATATAAATTATATCAAATAATTTAAAAGACTTCAATATCCAGTTTTTAGAAACATTCAGTTTAAATATTTTTTCAAAAGTATAGCGCCCCCAAAATAATTTGGGGACGCTATATAAAAACGATAACTTTCTTAATTCTTTAAGAAGTTTCTTCTCTTTTGAATTGCTCCAACAGAACGGCAAATTAACTTTGATAGCTCACTATCTGGAATCGAATGCTCCATAACCATCTTTTCTTCTTCCAATGTCCAAATCTTTCTTGGGTAAACCGAAGCGGTCTTTTTGTAATATTTCCGATTTTGCTCCTTTCTTGTCTTCCTATACTTATCCATATCGGCATACTTATTCTTTCTGTTAGGCATAATTTTCCTCCTCTGATGCACCTAAATAGATAATAAACTATCTACAAATAAAAAACTTATCTATTTTATTATATCAATAAATTTACATAATGTAAATATTTTTACTTATTGGTAATATGAATATTGTTAATATCTGTATTCATTTCCCTTGAAATAATATTTTGAATTTGTGCTATTTGCTCCTGAGAAAGTTTTTCTGCTTTTACAACTGCATTAACGCTGTCTCCGTTTATAAAAATAACAATATCTTCAAAACCTTTTGTTTTAATTAGATTTTCAATTATCATAATAGCATTTTTATTATCATTAATCTTTTTTATTTCATTCTCTGCAATTGCTTTTTGCTCACTAGAAATTGTATTGCTTTCAATTATCTTTTGATAACTATCCAATTGCTGAGAATACATATTATCTCTCTCTAATTTGGAAGAAGCAAAATAGTCATCATTATTTGCTGTAGCAGATGTTTCAGTAGAAACATTTTCCATTTCATCATTGCTTACTATTGCACCTCCATTTACAAGTTTAGCATCACCAATAGTTTCATCATTAATTTTATTATCTATAACATTAGAACTAGCCATTAAAACATCCTGATTTTTGTTAACACCTGTTGTAGTTAAATAACCTGCAGTAACCAACATTACAGCTAAAGCAAAAATAATAATTTGATTTTTTCTTAAAATTTTCATTAGACAACCTCTTTCTTATTTGTTTTATTATTTATTTTCAAGTGGCAATACTTGTATTTTATGTGTTGCAAGACCAGTTAAAGCTTCAACAGCCTGTATAATATTAGTTTTTACAACTGCATTACTAGCCCCGCTTCGATAAAATTAATGCACCTTCTATTTTAGGGGAAACTACTTTTTGTGTAATAATTTCTTTATTTCCATTATTCTCTTTATAAATAATTTCAGAAGATTTATCAGTTTCAGAAATTTTTCTTGTTCCACCTGTTTTATCACTTTCATCAGTTACAGTTTCTTTTGATTTTTCATTCATTACAGGTACTATTTGACTACTTTCTGTGTAAGTAACCAGCACTTTTACATTACCAGCCCCTTCTATTTTACTTAAAATTCCTTCTAAATTACTCTCTAAATTATATTCATCGTCTTTTTCAATATTACTATTTTGATTAGAATTTGTTTTACTAGCTAATGTTGTATTAGAAGTGGTGTAGACATTGTTTCCTTTTTTATTATCTTTAAAAATCATATTGATGCACATAACTGTAATAATTAATAAAACAATAAAAACAACTAAATTTTCGATTTTTCTTTTATTATTGCCTTCATTATCTTTTACAATTAATCCTGCCATATTTTTAATTTTATCCTTAAACAAACTAACACCTCCTTAGTTTATTGTAATTTGATTTTCACTCAAGCCATAGGTTTGAGCTAATAATTTTTTTATTTTATTTTGTATCTTAGTTGTGATAGTATTTCCTGTATTTGTTATATTTTCGTCATCATCTAAATTAATATTTACAATCTCAATATCATTTACTTTATTTGATTTATCTAATAATTTGAGTTCGATTTTTTGTATTTTGCCAAATTCATTTCCATCATTCATATTAACAAAAACCAATACGTCTTTTGCTTCAAACCCTTCTTCACTAATTCTATTAATAATATCTTGTTTTAAGCTTTCTACATAAACCCTTTCTATGTCATTATTGGTATTTATGCCATTTGTATTATTTAATTTATACTTATCAATATTTGTACTTGCCATAACAGTATCTTGAAGAAAATTCTCATCAGACAGATAATTAATTATCGGTGAAATAATAGTAAATAGAATGAATACGCCAATAACTATTTTAATATATTTTTTATTGTTACCTTCTGGAATAATCATTTCTATTATTGTTGAAATAATAACTGCTACTACTATATTTCCTGCCCAATTGCTTATTTGATTTATCATATATGTCCTCCCCTACCTATACATTAAACCACTGTTTGATATTTTAATAACAAGAGTAATACCAATTATTAACATAACTGAAATAGAAAAAATAATTGCCAGTAGTACTTTAAATGTTCCACACATTTGTTCAAGAAGTTTTACTATTTTTTTATCTGCGATAGGTTCACAAAGAGCAGCAGTAAAGCTATACATTATTGTAAGTACAGAAAGCTTTATAATTGGAATTATGCAAATAGATATAATTACAATTACACCAACTACTCCAATAGCATTTTTCAATATAGATGCACAACCAATTACTGTATCTATTGAATCTCCTAATACTTTTCCAACTACAGGGATAAAATTAGATACTGCAGCCTTTGTAGTCTTAGCAGTTAAGCCATCTACCCCACTACTTAATGTCCCTTCTAAAGACAGTAAACAAACAAAAACAGTTAAACCTATTCCTAATGCCCATACTACTCCAGAGTTTAAAAATTTTGCAAGTTTTTCAATTTGTATTTTGCTTGACAATTGTGAAACAATTCCCAAAATAGTAGATATTAAAACCATAGGTAATATAAAATTTGAAATTATATTTCCAATCAAAGATAAAGTAATCAGCAAAATAGGTTGTACAACATTTGCAGAAACAATATTGCCTGTTGTAATCATCAAAGTAATTAATATAGGTGTTAGCATATTTATAAAATTAACTAAGTTTTGTATAGTCGTTTTTGTTAAGTCAATAATCTCAGTAAAATTTGACATAACAATAGTAACTATAAGTATGTATTGAACATAATATGTTATTTCAGAAATTGTATTATTCCCTAAATTTTCGCTTATTGTTTTGAAAATGCTATGTATTAAAACTATTATTAAAATACTTGCCAATATTTTAAAAGTACTCTTTAGTTCGCTTCCAAATGTATGCAATATATTTTTGTAAATCGTGGTATCATCTATTTTTCCTTTAATTGCAGATGCTAGCAGGCTATTTACATCCAAATCTGGAAATACTGTGTTTGTATATTTATTAGCCTCTTCAATAAAACTAGAAATGCCGTATTTGATCTTTTTGCATTTCTATAACATCATCTGAAATAGCAAAACATGGATTATAAAATAACAAAAGGAAACAAATACAAAAAGCAATTATTCTTTTCAAATTAAAATCCCTTCTATTCATATCTTGTGCAAGTTAAGCTTGTTCTCGTTCACACAAAAATTATGGTAATAATTTTACGATTAACTCTAATAGAGCAGTTATGACTGGAATAGAAATTGCTATTATTATGATTTTTCCTCCTAAGTCCACTTTACTTGCTATTGCAGTTTCTCCAGCATCTATACATATACTTTCAGCAAATTCTGTTAAAAAAGCTATTCCAGTTATTTTTAATAAAATTATAATAAATTCATTATTCAGACTTACTTTGTTAGATAAACTTGTTAGTAAATTTACTATTCCAGTTATTTTATCTAAAAGCATAAATAGAATAATTGCACCAGCTACAATTGAAACATAAATAACAAAATCAGGCCTATATTGTCTCATAATTACAATAATAATAAGTGCAATAAATCCAACACCAATTATTTTAACAATATCCATATAACTCCTCTATAAATTAAAAATCGTTCTAACTGATGAAAACAAATTACTAATTTCATTAATAACCATACTTAATACAATGACTAAACCAGCAAGAGTTGTCATCATAGCTTGATCTTCTCTTCCAGCTCGTACAAGCACCTGATATAAAACAGCAACTAAAATACCAATAGCAGCAATTTTAAATAATAAATCAATCTCCATTTTGTACATCCTTTCACATTAATAAAATAATCAGACCAGCACCGCATACACTTCCTAAAGTCTTATATAGTTTTTCATTTTTTTGTCTTTCATTTTCTGCTTTTTCAATTTGTATATCTAAAAACTTTGAAGTTTGTTCAATTTGACTAACTTGTCCTTCCAAATCAGTTTCTCCTAGCATTTTTGATAATGTTAGTAAAACTTTCTTATCTTCTTTGTTAATATTAATGTAAGAATTCTCAATTGCTATCTTCCATGCTTTTCCAGCATTATTTCTTTCCATATTGTAGCTCGTCTCTTTTAATATCTTAGAAATATTAAAAGAAAAATTAGTTGAAATATCATTGAATATTTCTCCAAGTGGCTCATATGTATATCTAATTTTTGTTTTTAAAATATCAAAAAAACTTTTAAACTCTCTTAATTCAGCAACTCTGTTAACATATTTTTTTGAAATAAGAATACCAATTAAGGTTGAAGACATAAAAATAAAGAAAAACAGCAATAATTTAATAAATAGCACATTAATCACACCTTTACTATTATTATATATATGCTGTTTTTCTTTTATTTAGAACAAAAAATTTTTAAAATTATAGATTAAATCTAATAAGCTAAGTATGCCTAAATATTCTAAAAAAATACAGGCTTAAACTTGCAACAAGTAAAATAATTCCTACAATCAAATATAAATATACTTTTCCATTTGTAGTTCCATAAATTTCTAAAACACCTTGTATTATAGAGCCAATTGTAAAAGTTGCTATACTTGCATTGTATAAGCTAAACTCTATATTGCTTGGCAAGTTTTTTGTTTTTGTAAAATATATTGCAAAAGAAACAATTACACCAAATAGAAGCGGAATAACAAATGCAAAAATCATAAAATTAGAATAAACATTATGACTAAAAAATTCATAAATCATTGCAAATAAAATGCAAAACAAAGTTGCAATAATATATTTAATTCCTTGTTCTTTAATATCCAATATAGACAATATCACTCACGCTCCTTTCAGAAATTTTATTTCCATTTGTAGTAGGATTATTAATAATTTTACCATTAAAATACATTGTGCTAGAACCACCGCCATCTAAATTATAGGCAGTTGTAACATTAAGCTTATCTTTCATAAATTCAGCCAATTGGTAAAGTGACAAACCAACATCAGATGAAGTTCTACCATCAGATACTACAAAAACATAATGTAGGTTATCGATAATTCCAATTGCTGTTCTAGGATTACTTCCCATAGCCTTGCCAACTTCTTCATTTTGAGATACATTAACTGCTCCATTTGAAACTAGACATGGTCCAAAAGAAAGTATATTATATGCCCCATTATTTAAAAGAGTATAAATATCAACATCTTGTTCGTTTATAATTTTAAATGAGCCATCTTTATAAATTACTAAATCCTCTTTATCTCCTGCTGAAGTATCTCTATAAACAATTCCATTTTTTAAAACATAGCCGGTTTCTTGAACACCATAATAATCACCATTAATAGCTAGAATAGCATTAACACTACTTGCAATAGTAGATGTTTTTGCAGTTATATTTTTTCCATAAGTGTTATTCGCAAAAGCTGTTTTTAATAATTCTGCATTTTTTATTTGTACATCTGCAACATGAACTGTTGTATTGCTTATTGTATATTCTTTAATTTCAATTTTAATATTGTCATCTTCATAGGAATTATCATCTGTTGATATATCTCCAGTATCAAGACTATAAGTTGTATTTTGAGATGACGTATCTACTACTTGATATGCCTGGCTATTAACAAAGGTATCTAATACAATATATACAGTGAAAGCAATTAAAATTAATCCATAAAATATAGTAAATAACTTTTTACGTAACATTTTTTCCTCCTTTCGACTTGAATATTACCTTTTTTTGAACAGTCCAACTTAATAAAAATAATAATACTTCTACTAAAATTTTTGATACATAAGCATTTATTCCTAATACATTAACTAAAACATATAAGATTGATGTGTTTAAAGCTAAAATAATAAGAGCAAGTAAAAAATATTGACTAGCAGATTTATACAAGCTATCATTATTCTTAAAAACCATTTTTTTATTAATTGTATAGTTTGCAACACTACTTACAACTCTAGCAGAAATATTTGATATTAGAATATTTTGAGTCAATAATATAAGTATACTGTATAAAATATAGTCAATAAAAAAACTACTTATTGAAGATAATGAGAATTTTATAATCTGTTTATAAATCAGAACGGAATCTTTAATTGTATTAAAATGAGAATTTGCATTTTTATCAATATAAATAGTTTGTATTTCTATTTCTTGAATTTCGATTCCCATTCTAGGCAATATAAGCAAAACATTCATCTCGTATTCATATCTATCTCCATCAATTTCAAGCATTGTATCAATTAAGTTGTTTGAAAAGGCTCTTAATCCTGTTTGCGTATCATAGATTTTCGCTTTAGTTGACATACTATATACGGCTGTTGTTATAGAATTTCCAAGTTTTGATCTTATTGGAGTATTTTTTCCTCTAATTCTTTTCCCTAATGCAAGTTTATTAGGATTTTTTTCAATGTATTCATATAGTTTCATTGCATCTTCAACTGTATGTTGTCCATCAGAATCCATTGTTACTACTACATAATTTTCGCCCTTAAAATTATTTTTAATAAAATTCAAACCAGTCTTTAAAGCATATCCCTTGCCTCTGTTAGACTTATATGATATTACTCTAGCATTATCTTGAATACTATCAAAAATATTTTTATATTTATCTCCGCTACCATCATCAACTACAACTGTAAATACATCTTCTTTAGATAACCTCTGTATTAAAATTTTTAAATTTTCATCTGGCTCATAAGCTGGAATTAATACAACTTTACGCATAACAAAACCTTCCTTTCCAAGGGTATAATTCAAGAATACAACCTTTTTATAGAATAATATTACAATCAATTACTTAAAATTAACTTAAAAAAAGCAAACAAATTAAATTTGCTTGCTTTTATATTATATTCTTATTTCTATTAAAATTCAAGTATATTAAATTATTCTTTCATCCAATCTTTTCCATCAACTATTCTAGCCACTAACATTGAAGATGCATCATCTCCAACAACATTAAGTACAGTTGCAGGAGCATCTATTATTGTAGCTATTACTGTTAAAATTGGCAATGCTGCTACTGGATAGCCAAGCATTGTTATTATTAACATTTCAGAAATAGTTCCACCACCAATAGGAACAGCTGTTATAAGTAAATTTGCAAGTAAAGCAATGCCAAGTATTCCTAGTACATCTCCAGCTGTAGCTAAACTTGTTCCAAATAAACAAACTAAAAACATAATTTTAAACACTGACCCAATTATAGACCCATCTTTATGGAAGCTCGTTCCAAGTGGTATTGTTGTTTCTGCAATATCCTCTGATACACCAATTTTTTTAGCTGTTGCAATATTAATTGGTATACATGCAGCACTTGAACAAGTGCCAAGAGCTGTAACTGTGGCTGGAATAACATTTTTCCAAAATGCAACTAATCCTCTTTTTCCTCCAGCAATTAGTGCATAAATGCTATAAATAATAATAAAAAATAAAATTGATACTATTAAGTAAATTACAAAGGTTTTTACATATCCTATTGCAATCGAGCTTCCAAAATTCCCTACAAATGAAGCAACATAGCAGCCCAGGCCAATAGGTGCATAATACATAATAATTTTTACTATATTTAAAACAACACTGTTTGCTGATTCAATAACTTTTCTAAAAGGTTCACCCTTCTCACCTGACATATTAATTGCAATTCCAACCAAAATTGAAAATATTAAAATTGCAATGATATTATCCCTAGATAATAATTTAGAAAAATCATTTACTGTAATTAAATTCACAGTTCTGTCTGCAATTGTCATTTCTTCTTTGCTTTCTTCTTCTACTGTTTCTGACAGTGAAGCTTTAATTTGTTCTGTATCACTTGGGTTTACTAACTTTATTTTATAGATACTTGTAAAACCAACTAGTACTGCTATAATTGAAGTTATAACAAAAACTGCAATTATGGAAACAATAATTTTTCCAAGTCTTTTGGGTTGTTTCATTTTTGAAATTGCTGTGGTAATGTTTAAGAAAATAAGTGGAACAATAATAACTAATAATAGATTTAAGAATATATCCCCTAAAGGGCTAAGTATAGTTGCTTTTTCTTTGAAAATAATTCCAATGATTGCACCAACAATTATTGCAACTAATAAAATAATTGTTGACTTGTAATTTGATAAAAAATTTTTCATAATGTTACCTTCTTTGCTATTAAGGCAGACCAAAAAATATAATTATATTCTTCGGAATTTAGTATAGTATATACTAAAAAACTATAAAATGCAACAAATTATTGACAGAAAAAAGAGATGATACGCAAATTGGGACGGAGGATTTTTGCTCAATTATTAATCAGTTGTTTTTGTATAAATAAATGTTACACATATTTTCCATCTTGTAGCTGTATTAGTTAAAGAACATTTTAAATATCCACCATCATATACAAAGTATAAATAAGGATCACACACTGACGTGAACTTAGAAAAATCATAATTAACACCTATGGGAGATATTAAATGTTCTTCATAAATAATTGTATCAACATTTAAGGTCTCTTGAAGATTTTCTAAATTTACATAGTCACTCATATTGCCATATCCATTACCATTATTATCATACAATCTTGTGATTTGATATAGTTTTTTACCATCAATCCATGTTGTTCCAAGTTCTTGTTCAGTCAATGAATAATTAATATTTTTAAAATTTCTTGAACTAATTGACAACCCATTTATTTGATTTGTATAATCATCTAAAACAACATTTTCTTCTTTTTGTGAATTTGTATATTTTTCTCTTGCTAGCTTAGCATTTTTTAATAATCCCTTATTATTTAATTGAACAATTGTAACTCCCGCTAAAATAACTAAAATTACTATCATAATTACAAGTGCAACTAGTGTAATTCCGGTATTTTTCTTAATTTTTATTTTACTCATTTGAATTTATCTCCTTCTTATGTAGAATTTCTATAATTACATATTACAACAATATTTAGCTTCTATAAATTTATTAAATTGGCTATTTTATTTAAATGGAATAAAATATGCCATTAAATTTTGTCTATTACCTGAAAAATATATTGTTTGTCCTTTATTAACAATTTTAGAGTAACTTTTCCCAGTTCCCCAATTACAATCATTTAAATATGGTACATAAGGATAATCACTTAAATGAATGCTCAAGAAATATGAACCAGAAGATGAACTACTATATTGAATTTCTATTACACCATTTTTTTCAAATACATAAGGATTATTTGAATCCCAATAAGAACTAATATCTACCATATTAGAATTGTCCAATTCAATATTGCTAGTAGATTGTTCAAGCTTTTCAATTCTTTTAATTAATTGATTATATTCTTCTCTATCTATTGTTACTGTATCTCTTCCATTTCCAGCGATTTCCAAATTATCAATTTTGTTTAAATAATCATCTAAAACTGTATTTTCTTCTTTTTGTGAATTTGTATATTTTTCTCTTGCTAGCTTAGCATTTTTTAATAATCCCTTATTATTTAATTGAACAATTGTAACTCCCGCTAAAATAACTAAAATTACTATCATAATAACTAATGCAACTAGTGTAATTCCTTTTTTCATTTGTATTCATCCTCTCATTAATAAATTAATATCTGCCAGCTAAAAAGATAATTTCTAACTACATTCATATTTTATAAAACTCTTAAAATTTGCCATAAATATTCATTTGCCCCTTGAGCAGAATTTAAAGAACTATATACTCCCAGTTCTATGGTATCATCTTTACTATCTATTGTAACAATTCCAGATATACTTTCATGTGGACTAGCACCAGCTGCATTAACAATGGTAGAACTGGCAATAAAATTATTTACATTTTTACTTATAAAACAAAATCCACTTCCGTCCCTCTGGGACATATTGCTTATACAAAACTAAATATTTACCTGGTTCTAAATTTGTAAAAGACTTTATTGTAGTTGTTGTATAAGCATTAAATGTAGCATTTCCTTTATATTCCTCAAAGTATTTTTCTGTTGTTATTTTTTTTATTTGTTGTATTGTTGCTTTCATTTCTTCATATTCATTTTTATCTATTGTAACCGTTTCTCTTGAACTTGCAATTTGTGTATCATATTTGTTTAAATCATTTTGTTCTTTGTCTTTTGCAATTTCATATTTATCAGTTGCCTGCTTTGCTTTATTTAATATTCCTCCATTACCTATCGCTAAATTTATTGTTACTCCTGATAGAATTAATATAATTATAATTGCAATTATTAATGCAACAAATGTAATTCCAGTATTCTTCTTGATTTTTATTTTCTTCATTGGTTTTATCTCCTTCTGATGTAAATCTTTTGTAATTATATATTACGTAATCAATAAAATCAATATTTATTTCAAAATTTTACCAAAAATTTGTTTTAGTTTTATTTATCCAGCAATTATACCCAATTTTTTTTAGAATTTTTTTTACATTTTTGGTTATAATACTATTTATATTAAGGAGATAATAAAATTGAATTCAAGTGTAAGTTTATATAGTATGAAAAATAATGAAATTAGACAATTCTTACAAAAATTTTATAATACCAATATAACTATAGAAAATGATTTAGAATGGACAAAAGAATATGATAATCCAGTTGAAATTGCAGAAATTATAGGCACTTTTATAGATAACAATGATAAATACAGTATTAATATGTGGATTAGCTTAGATGAAGGAGTTTATATAAATGTAACAGATTATAATGTTGATAAAATAATAAGGTATCTTTTTGAAAGATACCCTTATTAACTAATTTTCTAATATAATTGTTACAGGTCCATCATTTAATAAACTAACTTCCATATGTGCTCCAAAAGAACCTGTTTGGACTTTAATTCCAGCTTTTCTAGCTTTTTCAATAAAGTATTCATATAGGCGATTTGCCATATCTGGAGAAGCAGCATTTACAAAGCTAGGTCTATTTCCCTTCTTTGTATCTGCATACAAAGTAAATTGAGAAACAATCAAAAGTTCTCCATTTATATCTTGTACAGATAAATTCATCTTATCATTTTCATCTCTAAAAATTCGAAGATTTAATAATTTTTTTAATAATAAATCTGCATTTTTTTCGCTATCATTAGATCCAACCCCTAACAAAACCATAAGTCCCTCTTTTATTTTGCCAATAGTTTTACCATCAACATCAACGTGTGCGTGTTTTACTCTTTGAACAACTAATTTCATAAATTATCACCTTTTGCATTAAATTTCGCTTTCGACTTTTGGTTTCCTTGTCATAAGCATAGTAACAGCTTTTTTTGGATCCAAATTTTTATATAAAACATTATAAACAGTATTTACAATAGGCATTTCTACATTATATTTTTTAGAAAGTTTATATGCAACTTCAATATTATCAATACTTTCAATTGTCATTCCAACTTCCTTTTTAGTTTCATCTAAAGTCTTACCGCTTCCAATTAATAGTCCAGCCTTTCTATTTCTACTATGTTCACTTAAGCAGGTAACAATTAAATCTCCAAGTCCTGTTAAGCCATAAAAAGTTTCCTTATTTCCACCCATTGCTGTACCTAATCGACAAATTTCAACAAGTCCTCTTGTTATAAGAGCTGCGAAACTATTATCCCCTAATTTTAATGCCACAGACACACCTGAGCAAAAAGCGATAATATTTTTTAAAGCCCCACCAAGTTCAACTCCTTTAACATCATTTGTAGAATAAACCCTTATAGTCTCTGACATAAAGGTATCACGAATTAAATCAATAACATCTTGATGCTTAGATGCAACAACAAGAGCTGTTGGAATACCAATACAGACCTCTTCTGCATGACTAGGTCCAGCTAAAGCGCCTATTTTTACATTTGGCATTTCCTCTTCTAAAACTTCATCTAAAGTATATAAAGTATCAGCTTCAAACCCTTTTGAGCACATAATAACTGGTTGGTCTGTTATAAATTCTTTATATTTTTTTACATTTTCTCTCGTAAACTTTGAAGGTGTAACATGTAATACAAAATCACTTCCTTCAATAGCATCTTTATAGCTCTTTGTTGCGGTTATATTTTTACTCATTACAGCTTTAGGTAAAAACATACACTTTCTTTCATTGTTTATTAAATTTAATTCCTCATCTGAAAAAGTCCAAAGTCTTACTTCATTATTTAAATTTGCTAAGTGGATAGCTAAAGCACAGCCCCAACTTCCACTTCCTATAATTGCTACTTTTTTCATTAATAAAATCCTTTCTATCTAAGCTTGTTTTATTTCTTCCTTCTTAGCTCCAATTTTATTTTCTTTACCCTCTAAAATTCTTTTAATATTTGCTCTATGATTATATGCAATAAATAAAGCTAGTAAAATTGCAAATATAAAGTAATTGCCATTTACTAAAAACGTTTCAGGTAAGAATAAAGTTAAAACTGGGAACAATATACTTGCAGTTACAGATCCAACAGAAACCATTCTTGTAAGTAAAATCATAACTAACGCAAATACAAGGCAAATTAATCCTATTTTCCAATTTATAAGTAAAATAACACCAAGTGATGTTGCAACACCTTTTCCTCCTCTAAATTCAAAGAATATTGGAAAAGTATGACCAATTACAACTGCTAAACCAGCAATTTGAACAAGCAAAGATCTATCTACTCCTCCAACTATTAATCCTGCAATATATGCTACTAAGACTGCAACAACTCCTTTTAATAAATCACATATTAAAGTTAAAGCTGCAGCTTTTTTTCCAACAGTTCTTAAAACATTTGTTGCACCAGCATTTTTGCTTCCTGCTTCTCTTACATCAATACCTGCCATTTTTCTACTGAAAATAACAGAAAAACTAATACTTCCTATTAAATAAGCAATAATTGTTACTACTATGTATGTTGCCATTTTTGATTCCTCCTATAAATTATTTTTCTTTTCTTTCTCTTATCACTAGACGAATTGGTGTACCTTCAAGGCCAAATGTTGACCTTAATTGATTAATCAAATATCTTTGATATGAGAAATGAAATAAATTCTTATTATTAACAAAAATTACAAAAGTTGGTGGTTTTGTACTTGCCTGAGTAATATACATTATTTTAAGTCTTTTTCCCTTATCTGTTGGTGGCTGAATGACTGCAATAGCCTCATTAATCACTTCATTCAGCATTGCAGTTGAAATTCTCATTGCATTGTTATTTGCTATATTGTTTACTAATTCATAAATTTTTTCAACCCTTTGTCCAGTTTTAGCTGAAATAAACATAATTGGTGCATAATTTAAATAGCTAAGTTTATTTCTAATATCTTTTTTGAATTTTTCAGTTGTATACATATCTTTTTCAACTGAATCCCATTTATTGACAGCTAAAATAATTCCCTTACCAGCTTCATGAGCTTCTCCTGCTATCTTTGCATCTTGGTCAGTTACACCTTCTTGTGCATCTATTAACATTAAACAAACATCTGCTCTTTCAATTGCAAGCAAAGTTCGCATAACACTAAATTTTTCAATTGAATCTGAAACTTTGCTTTTTCTTCTAATGCCAGCTGTATCAATAAATACGTATTTACCATGTTCATTTTCATAATACGAATCAATTGCATCTCTTGTTGTTCCAGCAATATCACTAACTATTGACCTATTTTCTCCTAATATTGTATTTAAAAGAGATGATTTACCAACATTTGGCTTTCCTATAATCGCGACTTTTATAATTTCATCTTCATTTTCATCATCTTTTTTCTCAGGAAGATGCTCGAAAACTGCATCTAATACATCACCAATTCCTAAAGCATTTGCGCTAGACATTGGATAAGGCTCTCCTATTCCTAAATTGTAAAATTCATAAATATCATCAGTTGTCTTACCAAAATTATCAGCTTTATTACAAACAAGAACAATCGGTTTTTTAGACTTTTTTAATATTATTGCAATTTCCTTATCTGTTGCTGTAACTCCCTGTTTAATGTCTGTTAAGAAAATAATAACATCTGCAATGTTAATTGCGATATTGGCCTGTTCCAACATTTGATTAGTAATTGTATCTTCAGAATCTAACTCTAATCCGCCAGTATCTATTAGTGTAAAATCTGTTCCCCTCCAGTTAGCATCAGCATAGATTCTATCCCTAGTTACACCTGGTTCATCTTGCACAATTGAAATTCTATGACCAACAATATAATTAAAAAAAGTTGATTTACCAACATTAGGCCTACCAATAATTGCTACTGTTGGTTTGGACATAACACCACCTCCCTTAATTAAATTTAAAATATTTTTATTTCAAAATTGCTAGTTCATTATATCATACAAATATTATAAAAATCAATTTACATTTTGTCAGGCATTTCCATTCCCAATAAACCAGCTCCAGATTTTAAAACTATATTTACAGCATAAGTTATAAGTAATCTAGCTTTCATTGTGTCTTCATCATCTACTATTATCTTGTTTTCATTATAAAAATTACTATATGCTTTAGATAAATCTAATAAGTATCTTGCAATAAATGAAGGTTCATTTTTTTCTGCTGCACTTATAACTGTATTTGTAAATTTCTCTAACAATTTAACAATTTCAATTGATTGATTATCTAGCAATTTATTATAGTCTATATTTTCTAAGTAATTAACATTAGGTACTTTTTCTAATACACTTTTAGTTCTAACATACATATACTGAATATAAGGACCAGTTTCTCCATTAAAGTTTAAAATCATATCCCAATCAAAAATTTCATCTTTAATTCTAGAGTTAGCTAAATCATTAAATATAATAGCTCCAACGCCAATTTTTCTAGCTGTATCTTCATCATATTTTTCTTCTGGATTTTTCTCTTTCATTATTTTTTCAACTTTCTCTATTGATTCCATAAGAATATCTTCAAGGGAAACTGAATTTCCTGTCCTAGAACCAATCTTTTTTCCATTTTTATCTACAACTAATCCAAATGGCACATGAATACAGTTATCAGCATATTTTTTATAACCCATTAACTCCAACACTTTAAATATTTGTTTGAAATGAAGCTGTTGTTCACTTCCAACAACATAAATTGCTTTTTCAAAATTAAAAGTACTAATTCTATCTTTTAAAGCTGCTAAATCACGTGTTGCATATATTGTTGTTCCAGCAGATGTAATGATTATACATGGTGGCATACCATATTCATCTAAATTTACAATTTGTGCTCCTTGAGATTCTATTAATAAATTCTTATTTTTTAATTCGTCCACAATTTCCTGCATTTTATCATTATAGTAAGCTTCGCCTCTATATAAATCAAATTTTGCATTTAACAATTTATATGTTTTCTCATAATTTTCTAAGCTAATTTTACGAAGCCACTCCCAAGTTTTATAAGTTTCTTCATCTCCATCTTCTAGCTTCTTTAACCATGATTTTGCAAGTATAGTTAATTCAGGGTTTTCTTTTTCTTCTTTATTAAAACGAACATATATTTTTAAAATAACATCTATTGCTTTTTCATTTTCAAAATCATATTCATCTTTCCATAGAGATAGTCCAGCCATAACTTTTCCAAATTGAACACCCCAATCTCCAAGAAAATTTACCCCAATACTGTTATAACCTAAAAATTGATATATTTTATATAATGAGCCACCTATAACAGTTGAACGTAAATGTCCAATATGAAATGGCTTTGCAATATTGGGAGAGGAATAATCTATAACAATATTCTTTCCATTTCCAATATTTACTTTGCCATATCCATCCTTTTTGTCAATTACTTGTTCTAATGTATTTTTGACAAGACTTGTTTTATTTACAAAAAAATTTAAGTATCCACCAACAACAACTGATTTTTCAATTATATTGTTGTCAATTTTTAAATTTTCATTAATTTCTTGAGCAATGATTGGTGGAGCTTTTTTTAGTTTTTTAGCTAAACGAAAGCAAGGAAAAGCATAATCCCCCATTTTTTTATTTGAAGGCTCTTCAATAAATTTTTCTATTTCATTTTCATTAATTTTAGTATATGCAGAAATAGATTCTGCAATTGTCTGCTTGTAATCTATCATTATAAATCCTCCTACTTGCTACAATAATTGCAAAGTATCGCTTCTAACCCAAGATTTAAGTCAATTTTTCCTTGTTTAGAATTAACATCTAAATTATAAAATTCATTTAAAATTTGGCGAAGCATTGTTTCTGAAAAATATCTTGCTTGCATTTTGTATTTATCAATTAAAAATGTTTGATTAGGTTTTAAATTAAGATTTTGTAAAATATTTTCATTGTATTTTTGCGATAAACAAACTATATATAATCGTCTAAAATGTGAATATAACATAATTAAAATCTTCTGCACAGGTTCTTTATTATATATTAAGTCATTTAAAATTGAAATAGACTTATCAATATTTTTATTTCCAAGAGCATCAGTTAAATCAAATATCCTTGTATTAATAGTTCTAACAGTCAATAAATCAATATCTTCTCCGAGTTATTGTTCCTCCTTCTCCTGAGAATTCAATAAGCTTTCTAATTTCATTAATAACATCTTGCATATCTGTTCCAACAAGGGATATAAATTTATTTATTGTTTTAGAATCAATATTTACTCTATATAAAGAACAAATTTGTTTGATTTTAGTTGATAGTTCACCAATCTTATAATTTTCAAAATTGCAAACAATTCCTATTTTTTCAATCTCTTGAAACAAATTATTTTTTTCAACAATATCTTCATAAAATACAATTAATACATTTTTATTAATATAATCTATATTTTCTTCTAAATAATCCTTTATATTATCTTGAATAGAAGATAATTGTGTTTTTTTAGTTTTAGCTTCTTTTTTAAAAAGCATTGTATTTCTAGCAAAAATAAATTTTGATTCATAACCAAAAGCTGGAGTTTCAATATTGGATAAAAGAGTTCCTATACTATTTGCATCAATATTAATATAATTAATACCTTTAATTAACTCGCCAAAACCTTTTTTTATCTTTTTTAAAGCCCTTTCAATTTCATAAGCATTATCACCATAAAGCAAGTATATACCTCTTAAATTATCTTTATTAATTTTATTATTTAACTGCGTAATATTCAATTTAAGAAGCCTCCTTTATTTAATCTAAAAAACTCTCTATCGATAAAAAATTATAACTTTTCAGCAAATTTTGCAGAATGTGCATGACATATTGCTATAGCCATGCTATCTGTAATATCATCTAGCTTAGGAATCTCTTGAACATTTAATATAGCTTTTACCATTTGTTGTACCTGTTTTTTCTCAGCTCGTCCATAGCCAACAACAGCTTGTTTAACTTGAAGAGGTGTATATTCATAAGTTGGAATATTATTTTTACATCCGACAACTAATACTATTCCTCTTGCTTGAGCTACATTTATACCAGTTTTAATATTTTGGTTAAAGAATAGCTCTTCAACAGACATTGCATCTGGTTTATATTTTTTTACAATTACATCAAGTTCATCATATAAAATAGTAAGTCTTAATTGAAATGACGTGTGAGCCTTTGTTAAAATCGCTCCACTATCTATTAGTTTAAATTTATTTCCAATATAATCAATAATACTATATCCTGTTATAGCAAATCCCGGGTCAATCCCTAGTATCCTCATTATTGTTTACCTTCTTTTCATCAATTAAAATTTTAAATATTTCGCTAACACTCCATGCTTGAGCAACTGTTCCTCTTGGGTTAAATGGAGTTTTAGAATCATAAATCTCTGATATACTTCCATAACAAGCATCTTGATAAAATGCCTTTGAATATGTTTTTTTAACTTTCTTTAGAAAATCAGAATATTCATCTTCTAATTCTTTTTTCTTTCTCTTTGTTTTTACTGAATCAATTCGGTTTTTTAAAGCATTATTATATAATCCAAGTAACCATGGCCAAGTTATTCCTTGATGATAAGAAGCATCTCTTGTAGGTCCATCTCCCTCATAAACATCAACATATCCGGGGTTCGCCTTTTGCCAATGTTTTTAATCCATAAGAATTTAATAGTTTAGATTTTACTGTTTCAATTATTTGCTCCCCAATTTTACTAGCTGGATCAATAACCGGATAAGACAATGATAAACTAAATAATTGATTAGGTCTAACTTTGTCATCACCTATAACATCATACAAACATTTTTTCTTTTTGTTATAAAATTTCTTTTCAAATGAAGCCTTAGTCTTTTCAGCCATTTCTTTATACTTTTTTGCATTTCTTTTTTTACCAAGTAATTCGCTAAAATTTTCCATTATTTTTAAAGCATTATACCATAAAGCATTAATTTCAACAGCTTTTCCATTTCTTGGAGTTATAACAAAATTGCCGACTTTAGCATCCATCCATGTATTTTGAATTCTCTTAGTTCCACTAATCATTAAATTATCTTCATCTAAATGTATATTATTATCATCATAATCTATACCCTTAGCATAAGACTTAATAATTCTTTCTAAAATTATATAAATTTCTGATTTAATAAATTTTAAATCATCTGTGTATTGTAAGTATTTATTAACTTGTTCAAATAGTAATAAAGAACTATCTGCACTATTATATAAAGGTCTATTATCAAATCCTGAATATCCATTAGGAACAAGTCCATATTTTATATTTCGAATAAAAGTATATAAAACTTCTTTTGCAATTTTATATCTTTTTGTAACTAGCAATAAACCTTCAAATGAAATTAATGCATCTCTTCCCCAATCCAAGAACCAATGATATCCAGCAATTAATGTATGTAATCTAAAACTAGGTCTATACACAACAAAATTATCAGTAGCAATTATAAAATCTCTAATTAGTAAATTATCTTTTTTGCTTTTATCATTTTCAATTAATCCAGTATTATCTATTAAAATATTTAATCTTTTAATTTCATCATCTATAACTTTACTTGATTCAATTTCATCAATATTTTCTTCTAATGAACAGGTAAATGATATTTCTTTTTCTTCATTAGGTTTTAAAGTGATTTCAAATCTTCCAGGTACATAATGATTTTCTTCTGCAATAAAACCTCTTTTTTCTTCTTCTAAATAAAACATATTCCTAAAATAATCATTATGGTGTTGAATGTATATTCCATCAGAACATTTAATATATATAGGATAAGCATTATTATTATCTAATATGACTTTAAGTTTATTATTAGTATATTCTTGCTTTGCATCTAGGTATACATTTGTAGTTGTAGTATGAAAATCTCTGAAATTAAGAAGCGGTGCAAGGCATAATTTTGCATTATCCTTCCCATTTTTTATTTTATATTGCAAACAAACAGTATTCCTTGCATATTGCATGCAAATTGTTTTTTTAATTTTAACATCTTCTATTTCAAAGTTAAAAACAGGTAAATAGTCTTTTTCAAAACTTACTTGATTTTTAAACCCTTCTGCTACATAATTTTTGCCAATATTGGTATATAAAATATGCTTTTTGCCGTTAATTTCAATACTTTCATCCACTTTTGATACTAAAACATAACGCCTAGCTGGTGGAGTTAACCCAACAACAAGTAAACCATGATATTTTCTTGTATTAGCTCCAACAATTGTTGAAGAACTATATCCTCCTAATCCATTTGTTATAATCCATTCTTTTTGTAAAGCATCTTCAAAATTAATTTCTTTTTTTAGATATTTCATTTGTAAATCCTCCCTAAATTTAGGTTTATTCTGTAGTTGTTTTAATTTCTTTTGTTATTATTTTCTTTTGAACGTATTCTTTCTATTGTATCCAAAGAATCTGTTTGATTGTAAATTCTAATATTTTCTTTTCTTGTTGCATCACTAGATTTTATATCTTTTATTCTGTCACTGTATTTCTCACTAAATTTACTTTTGCTTTTATTAATATGCCTATTTTGTTTTTTATCTAGCTTATGTGCATTCTTTCTCTTTAATCTTTGTGCTCTATTTTTGTGTTTTTCTTTTTGCTTTTGGTCTTTTAACTTAGAATTTAATAAAATATATTGTGTATCATATTGAAGGTCTTTAAATTTCAAATCACTACATATTAATTCCATAATTGTACTTGCTACCATATCTGAATCATGGCGAATAAACTCTCCATCAATTTTTGATAAATTTTTTTGAATTATTTTTATATTTTTATCTTTAATTTTAGATAAATCACGTTCAACTATATCAGAACCACGCTTATTGTACATTCTAACATATTCTGGCACTATTTCACCTGTATCACAAATACAATAATCTACAATTCCTTCTCCCGCGTGTTCAAATATAGCATTCATATGATCAGAAATACCATAATTATCTGTTTGACCAGGTTGAGTCATAATATTACTTATATAAATTTTAAATGCCTTACTCTCTTTTATAGTTTTAGATACATTTTTTACTAAAAGATTAGGAATAACATTTGTGTACAAACTACCTGGTCCAATTATAATTGCATCAGCATCAGCTATTGCTTCTAAAACTCCAGGTGCTGGCTTGCAGTTTGTAGGAGAAATGTAAATACGATTTATATTTGAAACCTTTTCATAAGTTATTTCTGGTATTTTATTTTTCTCTTTGACAACTGTACCATCATCTAATTCAGCACAAATATCAATTTCATCTTGGGTTACTGGCAAAACTTTTCCTGTGATATTTAAAATTTTGTTTGTATTTTCAACACTTGAAGAAACATTACCATATATTTCTTCCATAGCAGCTAGCAAAATATCTCCAAAATACAAATTTTTAAGCTTTCCTTCCATAAATTTATATTTTAATATCCTATTCATTTCAGATGTGTTATCAGATAAGGCAGCTAAACTATCTTTTATATCATCCATAGGTAATAAATTCAATTGCATTCTAGATTCTGTTGGTGCATTACCATAATCAGAAACAGTAACAATTGCAGTAATATTACTTGTATAGTTCTTAAGTCCCTGTATTACTGTATTTAATCCATTTCCACCACCAATTACTACTATTTTAGGTCCTTTTTCATAAACTTTTTTATTAAATATTAGAGATTGAATATTTACTTGTGCTTTTTCTCTATTTGCAATGTCAGTATCATTTGCCTCAATAACAAGTTCTAGAGTTCTTTTCTGAATAAAAACTAAACCAAGAATAACAAAAATAAATCCAAAAACAAAGAGTGCTACAATTTCTATAACGTCTAACACCTCTAATTGGTTTCCAACTAACATTTTTGCTAATCCATAACAAACAAGCACAATACCAACCAAAATTAAGAACATCCATCTTTTAATTTTAGTACTACCCTTAAACCAAGTAAAAAAACCTTTCATTAAAAACTTCCTCTCCTATTCCCCTATTACTTTAACTTCTAATTCTATGTTTACGTTAAACTTTTTATATACTTCACTTTTTACATATTCACTCAAATTCAAAATATCTTTTGAAGTAGCATGATTAGAATTAACAATAAATCCAGCGTGTTTTGTTGATACTTCTGCTCCTCCTATTTTATAACCTTTTAAACCACATTCATCAATCAATTTTGCAGTTATAAAGCCATTTCCTCTTTTAAATGTACTTCCAGCATTTGGCTTATCTAATGGCTGTTTTTCAGTTCTGGATAAAACATTTTGTTTCATAGATGCTTTAATTTCATTGGAATCTCCAATTGGTAATTCTAATAATGTTTCAAGTATAATGCAGTTGTTTTTTGAAAATACACTATTTCTATATTCAAAATGATGTTCAGAATTTGAAATTGTATTTATATTTCCATCCAAATCCATATATGTAGTAGTTTTGACTACATTTTTCATTTCAGATCCATACGCTCCTGCATTCATATATACAGCACCTCCAATAGTGCCAGGAATTCCAACAGCAAATTCAAGTCCAGAAGCGGAATTATTTTTTGCTAGATTACTAATTTTAGTTAATGGTACACCAGCTCCAGCTTTAATCAAAACTTTATCATTGTTTTTCTTAACATCATAATATTGAAAATCAATTTTCATTACAATGCCTCTGATTCCATTATCTTTGACAATTAAATTAGTCCCGTTGCCTACTATTGTAAGTGGAATATTTTCTTTTTTTGAAAAATCTACTATATACTTTATTTCATCAATATTTGACGGTTTCACGAATATATCAGCATTTCCACCTGTTTTAAAAGAAGTATGTTTTTTCATCGGTTCATTAATTAAAACTTTTGTGCTATCAAAATTTTTTATTAGTTTATTATAAATATCAACTGGTTCCATAAAATCATCTCCCTTTAAAAAATACCGTAAATATTTCCATCTGAATCTATTCCAATCCTTTCTGCAGAAGGTCTTTCAGGTAAACCAGGCATTGTATAGATATTACCTGTTAAAATTACAATAAATTCAGCACCAGCTTTTAATAACACGTCCTTTACATGAATACTATACTTGTCGTCAATTTCCAACATTTTTGGATTATCAGATAAAGAATATTGCGTTTTAGCAATACAGATAGGAAACTTTCCATAACCTAATTTTTCGAACTTATTAATTTTTTCTAAAGAGTCTCCTTCAAAAATAACATCAGTAGCTCTATAAATATTTTTTGCAACTTTTAATATTTTATCTTTAATAGAATCATTCAAATTATATATGTAATTCAAATTACTTTCATTTTTACTCAATTTTACGACTTTATTTGCTAAGTCTATAGCTCCATCTCCGCCTTTTGACCATGCTTCAACTAAACTTACTTCAACACCTAATTTATTCATTTCATTTTCTAATACTTTTATCTCTTCATCAGTATCTTGAATATATTTATTTATTGCAACAACAACATTTACATTAAATTTATTTTTTAAATTGTCTATGTGAACTTTAAGATTGTTAATTCCATTTTTTAGAGCATCTATGTTAACTTTATCTAAATTATCATTTTCTGCTCCTCCATGATACTTAAGTGCTTTAATTGTTGCAACACATACGACAACACTAGGTTTTATATTAGCAACTCTGCATTTTATATCTAGGAATTTTTCTGCCCCTAAGTCAGCTCCAAAGCCTGCTTCAGTAACAACATAATCTGCAAGTTTTAAAGCCATTTTTGTTCCAACTATACTGTTGCAACCATGAGCAATATTTGCAAATGGTCCTCCATGAATAATAGCAGGAGTATTTTCAAGTGTTTGAACTAGGTTTGGATTAAACGCATTTTTTAACAACACAAGCAATGAGCCTTCGATTTTTAAATCCTTAACCCTTATTGGTTCATCATTTTCATTAAAGCCAACAATTATATTAGATAATCTTCTCTTTAAATCTTCTAAGTCACTAGCCAAACAAAAAATTGCCATAATCTCTGAAGCAACAGAAATATCAAAGCCATCTTCCCTTGGAATCATTCTTTTTTCGCCATTTAAATTAACTTCAATTTTTCTTAATGCTCTATCATTTAAATCTAAGCATCTCTTCCATGTTACTTTTTTAAACTTCAATTTATTTCCAAAATAAATATGATTGTCTATGACAGCAGAAATTAAATTATTAGCCGATGTTATAGCATGAATATCACCTGTAAAGTGAAGATTTATTTCTTCCATTGGCATAACTTGAGCATAGCCTCCGCCAGTTGCTCCACCCTTAATGCCAAAAACAGGTCCTAATGATGGCTCTCTTAAAGCCAATATAGACTTTTTATTTATCTTTCTAAGCCCATCTGCCAACCCTATTGATATTGTTGTTTTTCCTTCACCAAGAGGTGTTGGGTTAATTGCAGTAACAAGAATTAAATTACCATCTTTTTTATTAGCAATATTTTTGTAATATTTATTATTTATTTTAAGTTTATTTCTTCCGTAAAATTCTATGTAATCTTTTGGAATATCGAGTTCGCTTGCAATTTCATCTATAGGCTTTATTTTTGCATTCCTTGCTATTTCAATATCTTGCATCGGCACCATCCCCTTAAAAATTAAAACATAATCCCAACAAGTATTCCAATTAATGCTCCAACAAATACTTCTTTTGGAGAATGACCTAAAACTTCAACAAGCTTTTCGTGAACTTCCCCAACATTAAGACCAGGAGTTTCTACAATTTTATTTAAAAGTTTTGCTTGCTTTCCTGCAGCTCTTCTAACACCAGCAGCATCATACATTACAACTAAAGCAAATATAACAGCTAAACCGAATATTGAAGAATCAACACCATCATATTTTCCAATTAATGTTGCAAGAGAACAAACCACAGCAGAATGTGAACTTGGCATTCCTCCAGCACCTAATATGCGTTTAAAATTAAATTTTTTTTCCTTAATTAAATCCCAAAAAAGTTTGAATATTTGAATAAAAAGCCATAGAAAAAAAGGTACATAAATAAATTTATTTGTTACAAAACTTACGAAATAATTCATTTCAATTAATCCTTTCTATTCATTTGGTTGCACAAAGTTTTCTTCTGTCAATCCATCTTCATTTTTTATTAAAATATTAATCTTCTTTTCAGCATTTTGTAACATTTGGTTACATTCTTTAGATAATTTAATGCCTAATTCAAATTTCTTTACTGACTCTTCAAGGTTTAACTTTCCAGTTTCTAACTCTTGAACAACAGTTTCTAATTGTTTCAATTTTTCTTCAAATGATAATTCTTTATCCATATAAAAATCCCTTCTTCAACAATTTATTGCATTTCTACTTTATTTGAATTAATATCAACGTTATACCAAACAACAACACTTGTAGTTTCTTTATTTCTTACACTAACAACATATTTTCCGTTTCCTTTTTCTTCATCTACATAAAAATAAACACTATCGTCTTTTCCCCAATCTTTTTTTACAAGCTGTATAGCTTTATTTTTATCGTTTGAGGAATCTGTAACTTCACTACTTTTTTGTACATTTTCATATTTTATGCTTTCATTTTTAGTTGTATTTTCGGTATTTACAATATTTTCTTCTATATAGTTGTTCATTACATTTTCTATTGCAGAATTTGTAATATCATTAACAACAAATTGATTTTCTACAGTATTAACCTGTTTATCGTCTTCAGTTTTATTTAAAATTGACTTAGCTAAAAATATTACAACTGCAATAGCCAACACAATAAGAACAATCATTAATATGCCTTTTTTATTCAAATCAATCCATCTCCTCTTTAAATGACTTTTGCATTTTTTTCTCCGTCTGCAAATCTCATTTTAACTATATCTCCACTTTTTAATAAATTTGCACTCTTCACAATTATATTATTATCTTTTTCAACTATAGAGTATCCCCTTGTCAATGTTTTAAGTGGACTTAAAGCATCTAATTTTGAAATAAGTGCAGTCGTATCTGTTTTAACCTCATTAATCTTAATTTTTGTACTATTTTCAATACTTTTTATATAATTATCAATAATAATATAATCTTCATTTATTTTTTGCAACGGATCAGTAAAGACTGCTGAATTCATTAACTTTTCATATCTTAATTTAATCAATTCAACCTTCTTTTCAAGTGCCATACAGCATCTTTTATTATATAAAGCTAATTTTTTTTGTAATTCTGAAATATCAGTTACTGCAAGTTCAGCAGCTGCTGAAGGTGTTGGTGCTCTTAAATCTGCAACAAAATCGGCGATAGTAAAATCTGTTTCATGTCCGACAGCAGAAATAATTGGTATTTGAGAATTGTATATTGCTTTTGCAACTATTTCTTCATTAAATGGCCAAAGATCCTCTAACGAACCTCCGCCCCTTGCTAAAATTAAAACATCAGCAAGTTTTTTTTCATTCATAATATTTATTGCATCTGCAATTTTAACTCCCGCACCTTCTCCTTGAACTGGTACAGGTAATAAACGTATGTATACATTAGGATTTCGTCTTGTTGAAACATTTATAATATCTCTTATAACTGAACCTGTTTTAGATGAAAGAACACCTATAACTTTTGGCATAAATGGAATTGGTCTTTTATGGTTTTTGTCAAAATAGCCTTCAGATTCAAGTTTTTTCTTCAATTGCTCGTAAGCTTTATATAGGTTGCCTATTCCATCTTCCTTCATCGCCTTGCAATAAATTTGATAAACTCCATCACGTTCAAAAACAGCAACACTTCCAAGAATTACTACTTTCATTCCGTCTTTTGGTTCAAAATTTAAAGTTGAAGCAGATGATTTAAACATAATACATTTTACAAGACAATTTTCATCCTTCAAAGTGAAATATAAATGACCAGTATAATGATGTTTAAAATTAGATATTTCGCCTCTTATATATACTGTATTTAAAAATTCATCATTTGCAATTTTATCTTTAACATATTTATTTAATTGAGTAACAGTAATTGGCTCAGGTCTCAACTTTTATTCTCCTTCTACAGCTAAATTTTCTTGTTTTACAACACTAGCTAAAATCCCATTAATAAAAACAGGAGATGTATCATCACCATATTTTTTAGCAAGTTCAACTGCTTCATTTATTACAACCTTATATGGCAATTTTATAATAACCATTTCATATATAGCTAATTTTAATATTGCTATATTGATTTTTGATATTCTATTTATTTCCCAATCTTTCTTTAAATTTTTTTCGATAATTTTCAAAATTTGTTCTGAATTTTTTTGAACTCCTTCTGCCACATCTTTTATATAGTCTATTGCCTTTTCATCTGTAATATTATAATTTTCAATAAAAAGATTTAGGTTTTCTTCGCTGTTATCTTTTTGAATTTCAACACCATATAAGAATTTAAAAGCCGATTCTCTTGAACTTGACCTATTCATGATATCCTCCATTAATTTTAAATTAGGGCGAAGAACTAACCTCGCCCTCAAATAAATATTCTATAATTTATCAATGAAATTTTTTAATTTATTTTTAACATCAATCTTATTTCTTTGTATGTAATTTCCTATAAAAATACCTAATGCAATAAATATTAATGCAATAATTAATTCATATAATTTAGTACATAAAATAAGTATTGCAATTATTGCTCCAATTATTGCACCTTTATATTGTTCCCAAAATTCTTTAAAACTGTCCATAAAAACCTCCATACGAATTAACTATTCTTCAATTGTATTTTTCTCTTGTGCAATATTCTTTACTTTAATGTTAACTTCCTTAACTTCTAATTCAGCTGTCTTTTTAATTGCCTCTTTGATTTTAGTTTGTAGATTAGAAGACAAGTCTTTAATTACAGCATCTTGATGAACATATAAATTAACAAAAACGCTTATATTATTTTCGCTGTCTACAACAACCTTACTTGTAACATTTTCTGCTCCATTAAATCCCTTAGCAACAGAAGCAATTAAACTTTCTAAAGTTTCTTTTGAAATTAATAATTTTCCATCGCTATTTTCTAAGATTATTCCTCCCTTTTGTCCATCATTTGAAGAATCATATGATGTGAAGAATATACATTTTATTGCAATTAATATAAATATTACTGATATAGCTAATACTACTGTAGATATGTTTGGAGCTTGTAGAGCATAGCGAACAAAATTTCCAGCAGTATCTATATCAAGCCATCCAAAAATAAACAAACACATTAAAATAGAAAGTATAAGGGCAACGTATGAAAATAAAACCAATGCTATTTTCTCTATAATTTTCATTTCAATAGTCCTTTCTAATAAAACTCAAATTATTCCTTTGTTTCAGCATCAGAATCTGTTGGTTGTTCTTCATCTTTCTTTTCTTGTTGTGTATTTACACCTTGAACATGAACATTTACATTTGTAACCTTTAAACCTGTCATATTTTCAACAGCTTTTTTAATTCTATTTTGAATTTCAAAAGCAATATCAGGAATTCTTGTACCATATTCAACAATTATGCTTACATCAACTTTAGCTGTCTTTCCATTAACTTCAACTTTAATTCCTTTGCTTAAATTTTTCTTTCCACTAAATACTTCAGAAATTCCTCCTGCAATTCCTCCTGCCATACTATAAACTCCTGGTATTTCAGAAACAGCAACACCAGCTATTACAGAAACAACTTCATCAGCTATTTGTATTGTGTTATCCTCATTATTTTCCTCTACTACATTTTCAACATTTTCATTATTTTCCATTATAAATCTCCTCCTATAAATTTATTTATAAAAATTAAAATTCCATTTCATAGTATATCAATTAATAAAGTTTTTTACAACAGTTTTTTTAATTTTTTACATAAAAGTTTCAAAAAGTTCAATTTTATTTCCATTTAAAAAATTACTAATTGACATTTTTTTTGAGTTTTCTGCCTGGATTTCTAAAACAGATAAAAAACCGTCAATACACTTAATATATAAACCTCTTTTTTTGTCTACAAATACTATTGTTCCATACGGCTTTGAATCTATTTCCTTTTCATTAAGATTTATACCTTCTATTCCCTTTATAACATCGACTTTCCAAAGTTTTACTTTCTTTCCTCTCCAAAAGCAATATGCTCCCATTATAGGGTTAAGTCCCCTAACTAGATTTTTTATTTGATTTGCGTTAAGTTTATTCCAGTCAATTTTTGACATCTGTTTATCTAGCATAGGAGCTATTGAAGCTTCTCCTGTTTGTTTAATTCTAGGTGCCTTATTTTCATAAATAAGTTTTATGGTTTCCACTAATTTATCAGCACCAATATCAGCTAATCTATTCCACAATTCACCCATTGTTTCGTTATCATCTATTTTTACCTCTTGTTTTAAAATCATGTCTCCAGTATCCATTGTTTCATCCATATACATTGTAGTAACACCTGTTATTTTATCTCCATTTAAAACAGCCCATTGAACTGGCGCAGCTCCTCTATATTTAGGAAGCAATGATCCATGTAAATTTATACATCCTAATTTAGGTATATCCAAAATTTGTTTTGGCAATATTTTACCATAGGCAACAACGACAATTAAGTCAGGGTTTAAGTTCTTAATTTCATTATAAAATTCATTATTTTCTTTTAATTTTTGTGGTTGAAGTACTTTAATTTTCTTTTCTAAAGCATATTCTTTTACAGGTGATGGTATAAATTTCATACCTCTTCCCTTTTGTTTATCTGTATTAGTTACAACAGCAGATACTTCATAACCCGCATCTATAATTCTTTCAAGTGATATTTTTGCAAAATCTGGTGTACCCATAAAAACTAAATTTGGCATAAATTCCTCCGATTTAATTATTTTCTTGTTGTATTATTTCAAGAGTTCCTTCCTCCATTTTATCTACAAATAATTCTCCATCTAAATGATCAATTTCATGTGCCAAAGCTTGTGCAAGTAAGCCTTTACCTCTTACTTTAACTTTTTCTCCTTTTACATTCAAAGCTTCAACAACTATCTGTTCTGGTCTTTCTACTTTTGCAAATTTGTTTGGAAAACTTAAACAACCTTCTTCAACAACTTGTACACCCTTTTGTTTTAATATTACCGGATTTATTAATGCCATTGGTCCATTATCATCATATAAATCTATTACTATAACTCTTTTTAAAATTCCAACTTGTGGTGCTGCAAGGCCTAGACCATTATATTTATGCATTGTTTCAATCATATCATCTACTAAAGTTAAAATTTTTTCATCAATTTTTTCTACTTCTTTTGATTTTTTTCTTAGTATTTCATCGCCTTCAAGTCTAATATTTCTTATTGCCATCTAACTCCTTCCTTTCATTTTAAGTCATATTACTTGGATTTACATCAAAAGTT
Organism: uncultured Lachnospiraceae bacterium; assembly: GCA_964489885.1. Taxonomy (GTDB): domain Bacteria; phylum Bacillota; class Clostridia; order TANB77; family CAG-508; genus CAKOTZ01. The sequence goes on from CAZAZX010000004.1 coordinate 93,831, forward strand.
ACTCTTGTATTTTTATATTTAGAATTATAATATGAATTTAAAATCTTATTGATAGAATTCATTATACTAGCATTAAATTTGCATTTAATTAAAATTCTCCATCTATATCTATTTTTTATTTTATTAATAGGCGATGGTACTGGTTGAAATACAAATATATCCATATTTGTATTAGAAAAAATCCTATTTAATTTTTTATATAAAAATTGAGCAACTTCTATCGTTGTCTTTTCATCTCTTGAACTAATATTTCCTATTATTATATCGTAAAATGGCGGATATTTCAACTGCTTTCTTATTTTTATTTCATCTGCATAAAATTTATCATAATTTTGTTCTTTTGAATATTCAATAGCAAAATTATCTCTGTTATATGTTTGAATTATTACTCTACCTGGTAGTTTTTCTCTTCCAGCACGCCCTGCTACCTGTGTTAGTATTTGAAAAGTTCTTTCACTTGCTCTATAATCATCAATATTTAAGCTAGTATCAGCAGCAATTACTCCAACCAAAGTAACATTAGGAAAATGATGTCCCTTTACAACCATTTGAGTTCCAATTAGTATATCAATTCCATCTTTTTTAAATGACTCCAGAATTAATTCATGTGAATTCTTCTTTGTTACTGTATCAACATCCATTCTAATTGTTGTTGCCTTAGGGAATAAATCATGAATTTCTTGTTCAAGTTTTTGTGTTCCTGCGCCAAAATATTTAACTTTTTTACTATGGCATATTGGGCATTCAGTAATATACTTTGTTTCAAATCCACAATAATGACATTTTAAAGCTCCATCATTTTTATGATATGTTAAAGCAATATTACAATTTTTACACTTTGCCGTAAATCCGCAATCTCTACACATCACAAATGTTGAAAAACCTCTTCTATTCAAGAAAAGTATAGTTTGTTTTTTATATTTTAGATTTTTTTCTATTTCCTCCTTTAATCTATTGCTAATCATTGATTTATTTCCATTAGCAAGTTCATTTCTTAAATCAACTATTTCTACTGTTGGTAAATTAGATTTATTAGCCCTGTTTTTTAGCAAAAGCAATTTCATTTTACCATTTTTTGCATAATAAAAATCATTTATATCAGGTGTAGCACTACCTAAAACCAATGGGATGTTGTTGATATTACAAAAATATTTTGCAATATCCTTTGCTTGATATCTTGGTGACATATCTGATTTATATGAACTATCATGTTCTTCATCAATTATTACAATTCCAAGTTTGGGTATAGGTGCAAAAATTGCAGATCTAGCTCCAATAACAATATTTGCCTGTCCTTCTTTAATTCTATTCCATTCATCATAACGTTCACCAATTGAAAGTTTGCTATGAAGCACAGCAATTTGTTGTCCAAATCTTGCTAAAAATCTATTAACCATTTGTGGTGTAAGCGAAATTTCTGGTACTAATACTATTGCCTGTTTTCCTTTTTTTAATACTTCTTCTATTAATTGTAGATAAACTTCTGTTTTACCGCGATCCAGTTACACCGTAAAGTAGAAATTGTTGAAAATTATTATTATCTATGCACTCTTTAACACTATCGAATGCGTATTTTTGTTCATCATTTAAAACTAACTTTTGATCTCGTTTTACTTCTTTATTTTTAAATGGGTTTCTTTTTATTTGCTCTTCTACAAATTCTAAATATCCATTTTTTTCTAAAGTATTCAAAATAGCAATAGATGTATCAGTATAGTTTTGTAAATCCACAGAATGAATCCCTTCATTTTCAAATAAAAATTGTAAAACCCTTATTTGTTTTGGGCTTTTCAAAATTTTATCTTCTATATCATTTTCTATTTCTTCTACTGATTTAGTTAAATATACAAATCTACCAGTTTTTTCTTTTATTTTATTTTCTTGAATTTCACTAGATGTTCCAGGAGGTATCATCAATTTTATTGCATCAAAAATATTACAAAAATATCTTTGTGACATATAATTTGCCAAAATTATGTTTTTTTCTGATATTCCTTCATCTATAATAGATAAAATTTTTTTGTTAGCAAATTCTGAAGAATCTTTCAATTTCATAACAAAGCCTTCTTTTGGCCTTTTGCTATTACCAAATGGTACCAAAACTCTATTACCGATTTTTATTTCATTTTCTATCTCATCTGGAACACAATAATCAAAAACTTTATTTAATTGTTTTGCACTTGCATTTAATATTATCTCCGCAAACATTTTCTCTCCTATTGAACAAAGCGACAAAGTCACACGAGACTAAGTCGCTTTTGTCCTAGTATTAATAAGTTAATTTTTCTTCTATCCATGAGTCTAATTCATCAATTTTTACTCTAACTTGCTCCATTGTATCTCTATCTCTAATTGTAACAGATTCATCTTCTAATGTATCAAAATCTATTGTTACACAATATGGTGTGCCAATTTCATCTTCTCTTCTGTATCTTTTTCCGATGCTTCCAGCTTCATCATAATCACACATGAATTTTGTTGATAGTTTTTCATAAACTTCTTCTGCTTTTGAACTTAATTTTTTTGAAAGTGGTAAGACTGCAACCTTATATGGTGCAAGTACTGGATGAAGATGAAGAACTATTCTTGTATCTCGTTCTGCAATTTCTTGTTCTTCATAGCCATTGCAAAGTAAAGCTAGAGTTAATCTATCACACCCAACTGAAGGTTCAATACAATATGGAACATATTTTTCGCCTGTTTCTTGATCTAAATATGTAAAATCTTCATTTGAAAATTTCATATGTTGTGATAAATCATAATCAGTTCTATCTGCAATACCCCATAATTCTCCCCATCCAAATGGAAATAGGAACTCTATATCTGTTGTACCTTTGCTATAATGTGAAAGTTCTTCTTTACTATGTTCTCTAAGTCTTATTTTTTCTTCTTTAACTCCTAAGCCTAATAAAAATTCCCTACAATATTTTTTCCAAAATTCATACCATTCTAAATCGCTACCAGGTTTACAAAAAAATTCTAATTCCATTTGTTCAAATTCTCTAGTTCTAAAAGTAAAATTTCCTGGAGTAATTTCATTTCTAAAAGATTTACCTATTTGAGCAATACCCATAGGTAACCTTCTTCTTGTTGTTCTTAACACATTTTTAAAATTAACAAAAATTCCTTGCGCTGTTTCTGGTCTCAAATAAATTTCAGATTTAGCATCTTCAGTAACTCCTTGATATGTTTTAAACATTAAATTAAATTGACGTATATCTGTGAAATTTAATTTACCACAATTTGGGCAAACTATATTATTTTCATTAATAAACTTAACCATTTTTTCGTTTGACCAACCATCTGCAACTCCTTCTTGTCCATGTTGTTTCATCCATTCTTCTATCAACTTGTCTGCTCTATGTCTTGTTTTGCATTCTTTGCAATCTATTAAAGGATCAGAAAAACCGCCAACATGACCTGATGCTTCCCATGTTTTGGGATTCATCAAAATTGCTGCATCCAATCCTACATTATGTTTGTTTTCTTGAATAAACTTTTTTCTCCATACATTTTTTACATTATTTTTTAATTCAACACCTAAAGGTCCATAATCCCATGTGTTTGAAAGTCCACCATATATTTCTGAGCCAGGATATACATATCCCCTATTTTTACATAATCCTACAATTTTTTCCATTGTTACTTCTGACATTATTTAAAGCGCCTCCCTTTTATTATGTTAAATTTTATACAATATGCAATAAAAAGTCAAGCTAATTTTACAACTTGTTTTTTGTAAATAATGTGCTAAAATAAATTTTTATAATTACTTAGTTAATCCTTATAACCGCATTAGGAGAGGATATAATGACAATAAAATCGATATTAACACAGCAAGCCTTTTTGCTGTGTTTTTTAATTTTTTTATAAATTCACTAGACTTTTTATTTTATTTTGTGTATTATAGATATGAAATTTAACAAATGAATTTATTTTTAGGAGGAATATTAAATGTCAATTAAATTAAAAATATTATTAGTTATAAGCCTAATTACAGCTTTATTTGTATGTCCAACGTATGCAATTAATATGAATTTGTCTACATCTTCAAATACAAGTTCATCTGGAACAAATACAGCTAATACTTCAACAAATAGTAATACAACACAACAAACTTCATCAAATGAAAGCACAACGTCAAATGTTTCAACTTCCACTTCTAGAAGTTCAACCTCTTCATCTTCTCTTCCAGAAGCTGATTTGGGACTAAGTAATATTTTAAGTATAGTTCTAATTGTTCTTGGTGTTTTATTAATAATACTTGGAATTGCAGTTTTAATAAGACTAAAAAATTAATAATAACATATTCAAATGTAAGTTATTGCATAATGCAATAACTTATTTTTTCCCTTTTTTTGACAATTTTGACTATATTTTTTAGCATATTTCTTTTTATAAAATTAATACTAATAATATCAATAATTTATAAAATTATTGTTTATATATATTTTAATTTTGAGAAAGGTATGGTGCAAAAACATGACAAAAAAAGTTTTTCTAGTGCTTTCTATAGTATTTGCTTTGTTTATATATAGTGTACCCTCTTTTGCTACATTTAACACTATACAAAATGGTATGGAAAATGCAGGAAATACTGTAAAAAATTCTATGGATAAAGCTGGCAATTCAATTCAAAACACCGGAAATGCAATAACAAATGGAGTTTCTAATATGGGAAATACTCAAAATGATAACCAAAAGAACAACAATGGAATAGTTGGAATGACTAACAATAATGGAAACTATACTGCAACAAGAACAGCTGGCGAAACAACAACCTTTATGGGTATGAATTCAACTATGTGGACTTGGCTTATTTTTGGATTGCTTGGAATTGCTGTAGTATCATTAGTGTGGTATTACGGAATGCAAAAAAACGAAAATCATCATGAATCTTAATTTACGTGAATGCAAGAAATACTTTTAGAAAAACTATTATTTAATTTTTGATGGACAACTTTCTAAAAGCAGTTAGAGGTTGTCCTCAAAAGTATTTGCACTATTAATATATTCGTGCTATAATTTTTCTGCTAGGAGGTATATTTTATGGGAAACTTAATTGCAAAGAACCCAACTGCAAGACATAATTATACGATTGAAGATACAATGGAAGCTGGAATAGTTTTATATGGAACAGAAATCAAATCAATAAGATTGCGGAAAAGTAAATTTAAAGGATTCTTATGCTTCAATTAAAAATGGTGAAGTTTATATATATAATTTACATATTAGTCCATATGAGCAAGGTAACATTTTTAATAAGGACCCACTACGTCCTAGAAAATTATTATTAAATAAAAGAGAAATTAATAAACTTACTGGATTGATAACACAAAAATCATATACCCTAGTTCCCATTTCTTTATATTTCAAGAACAGTTTTGTAAAAGTAGAATTAGGTATTGCAAAAGGTAAAAAATTATATGATAAACGTGCTGATATGGCAAAAAAGGATGCAGAAAGATATATACAACAGCATTTTTAAGAAAGTTTTATATATTATGTAAAGAACACTAGCCTTAAAGCTAGTGTTCTTTTATTGGAATTTTCTTATTTTGAAAATGATCTAATTATATCTTCTAAAGTATCTTTAACTTTATCATAGTTGTCAACAGGAACAGCCTCTGATAAAATATAGCATTTATTTATGCTTTCATCTAAAAATACGACCTGTGTAAGTTTATAATCAACAGTTGTTTCATCTCCGTAAAGTGTTCCCCGTAGCTTGTCCTGACTTTTGAGTCATAATGTAGTCAATCCTACAAGCTTTTCTTCCATTCAAATTTATCATCTGTTGTGAAATATCGCCTTTTACTGTTCCAGAATCCTTTAAATTGGCAACTGATGCCTCAACTAACTGTTCAAGTGGTTTATCATTTAAAGCAGTGATAATATTAATTTTAGCATCTGTTTCATCTTTACTTATAAATGCTGGTTGTTGAGTATTTTGACTAGCTGAAACCCATGTTGCAGGGTAACTTAGCTTTACATCTATTGCTCCCGAATATCTAATAAAACCTGTTGGCTTTGTGTCCTTATATTCTGGTAACCCTTTAAGTTCAGCAGAATTAGTAACTTCATTTTTTGTATTGTTTTCTTCCTTTTTATTATTTTTTAAAGCAATTGCTCCAATTATTATTAATAATATAACTAAAATCACACTTATTATAATAATCAATTTTTTTTTCATACGTTATAAACTCCTATTTTTTCAAAATAATTTATGCTTTGTTGGCTGAACAAAATACATTGTGTATTTTATCTTGAACCATTTCTTGAATTGCATCTCTTCCTGCTCCCATATATTTTCTTGGGTCAAAAACTTCTGGTTCTTCTTTAAATATTTTTCTTATACTTCCAGTCATAGCTAATCTTAAGTCTGTATCGACATTAATTTTAGATACACCTAATTCTCCTGCCTTTTTTAACATTTCATGTGGTACACCTTTGGCTCCAGGAATATTGGCTCCATTGTCATTACATAAAGCTAAATATTCTGGTATAACTGTTGAAGCTCCATGTAAAACTATTGGAGTATTAGGTAATTTTTCTTTGACTTTTTGTAATATATCAAACCTTAATTTAGGTTCTCCTTTAAATTTATATGCTCCATGACTTGTACCAATTGCAATTGCTAAAGAATCGCATCCTGTTTTTTGTACAAATTCATAAGCTTGATTAGGATCTGTAAACATAGCATCATCTGCATTTACATTAACCTCATCTTCTATTCCTGCTAATTTTCCTATTTCTGCTTCAACTACAACACCTTTGGAATGTGCATAATCAACAACTTGCTTTGTTAAAGCCACATTTTCGTCAAAATCATATTTTGATCCATCAATCATTACTGATGTAAATCCGTTATCAACACACTCTTTGCAAATTTCAAAATCAGCTCCATGGTCTAAATGTAATGCTATTGGTATATTGGTTTCTTCAACAGCAGCCTCAACAAGTTTTAATAAATATTTTGGTCCTGCATATTTAATAGCACTTCCTGATGCCTGCAAAATTACAGGTGAATTTTCAGCTTGTGCTGCTCTTACTATTCCTTGTAAAATTTCCATATTATTAACATTAAATGCTCCTATTGCATAATGTTCTTTCATTGATCTTTTAAACATTTCTGTTGTCGTTACTAATGGCATAACCTCTTCCTCCTCTATTAATTAAATTATGAATTAATTGTATGCTTAAAATAATTTAATGTCAAGTGAAATAAAAAAATAAGCAAAAATCCTCCGTTCCAAATTGCTCACTAAGCAATTTGGGACGGAGGATTTTTGCTTATTTTTTATCTTGTATTATTTTACTAACTGTCATTCTATTAATTTTTAATTCCTTTGCTATTTTTGTATTACTTATTTTTTGCGCCTTCATTATATAAACTATTCTTTTCAATAATTCTTTATTATTTTTTAAATGACATAAACCTATATTGTTTTTTCTTAAAATATTTTCAACTAAATCATGTATTTGATTGTTTTCTTCTTTTTCTGTGTCAATAAAAATATATTTACAATTTTCTATATTCATTATTTCTTTACAATTTGCATATTCGTATTTATATGGATTATTACATACCCCTGCTTTTACTGGATTAAGATATATATAATTAATGCAATTATATAATTGTTTTTCATTATATATTCCTTGTGATTTAAATCTATCTCTAAAAACATATCCTACTCTATTTTCGTTTTTATTATAATATAATGCAAATTTTGAATTTAATTTTTGCATATATTTTGATATATATTCTACTTTATTTGAGTATATCAATAGATGTACATGATTATCCATTATACAATATGCTATTATTTTTACTGGATATAAATTTAATAAATTTTTCATTGTTTTTAAATAAAATAATTTATATTTATCATTGCTAAAAATATATATTCGGTTTATTCCTTGACACATAATATGAAAATAATTTGTTTTTAATAAATTTCTTGATAATCTAGACATAAAATCTCCTTGAATTTAAATATCTTTTGAAATAATAACCTTACTTATCTCACAACTAAAGCTGTGAATAAATGCTATAGAATCTTATTGTTTAACACTAAAAAAATAAAACAGAAATTAAAACTTTCTGTTTTATTTTATCTTATTTTATTTAATTTGTCAAATATTGGGAATTAGCAAAAATCCTCCGTCCCCAATTGCTCATCAACCTGCTGTATATTTCATTATCCAATATCCTCTTAGTTGTGTTCCGTTAAATGTGAATGCCTCTGGTATTTGGTAACCTGCACTTGTGCTAGTTCCTGTTCCTTCTATGAATCTTACATCTGTTCTTCCTGTTGCAGGACTTGCTTGTTGGTCACTTGTTATTTTAAATTCATATCTTGGTATCCATGTGTAATATGTTTTATAGCTTCCTTCTTTTACAACAATATTTGCCCATCTCTTATTTGAATAATCATACCAACCATCTGGCTTATTGCTTAAGTCATGTTTTATCAATGTGTCTTCACTTGTTATATTTGTTCCTGTGCTATCATAGACAACATAATAGGTATTACTTTCCAAGAATCCAGATAAATCAGGTACATTTGCATCTATTGTTTTTACTTGTTTTGTAATTGAACCTAAGTATGCATCTGTACTACTATTCCTTACTTCTATATTTATTGTATATGTTGTGTTGCTATTTAGTCCACTGTATTCAAAGGTATCTGTTGCAGTTGTCTTTTCTCCCTTGTATTCTCCGTCTATATAGTATTTATATACTTGTCCTGTTCCGACTGATGTTCCTGTTATTCCCTTTGTTTTTATACTGCTATTTGTTGCTACTAAGTCTGTATCAAATTTTGGTGCATAGCTATCTCCTGCTGTATATTTCATCATCCAAAAGCCTGTTAGCTCTTTTCCACTAAATGTGAATGCCTCTGGTATTTGGTAGCCTGCACTTGTGCTAGTTCCTGTTCCTTCTATAAAGTTTATATAACTTCTTTGACTTACCTGATTTAATTTAAATTCATACCTTGGTATCCATACATAGTATGTTTCTAATCCATTGTTTCTTGTTACTATGTTTGCCCATTTTGAATCTGCATAATCATACCAATTATCTGGTGCAGTTTCTGTTAATGGAATATTGCTATGTTCATTTCCAGAGCTATCATAAGTTACATAGAAGGTTGTATCTTTATTAAATCCTGTTAAGTCTGGATTATTTACTTTTGCTGTTTTTACAGTTTTAGTCATACTACCTATTATTTCTCCCTTTGCTCCTAGTGCTGTAACATTAACGACATAAGCTTCATCTTCACTAGCGTCTGATTCCTTATCATAAGTATAATCTTCTGCAGAAGTTGGTTCATGTACTATTTTACCATTTATCGCATAGGTATATTTTGAAATAGTTTCTGTTGTATTTGTGGTTATTCCTTTAATAAATACCTTTGTTTTACTTGCTATTGATTCATAATCTACTGGATATGAACTAACATCTCCTGCTGTGTATTTCATCATCCAATACCCTGGTATATATGTACCATTAAAAGTAAATGCTATTGGTACTTGGTAACCTAAAGCTTTTAAATCCTTCCACTTTGTTACATTTCCATTTTCATCAGTATAATTATTATATACATCTATAAATTTTACATCTGCCCTTTGTGTTGTTTGGTCAAGTTTAAAACAATACCTTGGTATCCAAACATAATATACTGATGCACCATTATTTTCAACTATTATATTTGCCCAATTAGAATTTTTGTAGTCATACCAATTTGTTGGTTTTTCATCTTTTATCCAGTTTCCAGGCTCTAAAACTCCATTTGCATTTAAAGATAAATACCTAGTGAAATCTGAATTATATGTAGAAACATCTGGTTCATATACATATATACCATTTGACAAAGTGTAGTTTCCTTTAATTCTTGGTATTTCAAAATGCATTGTTTCTGTTTGTTCTACCATCTTATTCTGTTTTAGGGTAAATTCATAATCTTGTCCATCTAGCGCCACATAATCTATTGCCACTTTTTTCTTATTATTGCAATTAATTGTACTACCATCATGTTTTATTGTTTCAAAACCATTTGCTGAATAAAATGTGATTGTAATATTACACAATTCTTCATTTTTAGAATCAATAGAATTTACTTTATATGAAATTAGTGGTAAATCCTCTTCTTTTTCTGCTAGCATTCTAGCTTGCATAATTCTTGAAATAGACACAGGTAGGATAGCTAAGAATATTAAAGTTATAATTATTATAATTGTTATCTTTTTATCAAATTTGATGTTCTTTATTTTTTTCTTTATATTCAATTTAATCCTCCTATTTTGTGGACAAGGGGACGGTTCTCTTGTCCATCTTAAAAATTAGCAAAAATCCTCCGTCCCAAATTGCCTATCCAATTTTCTCATTTTGTGGACAAGAGAACCGTCCCCTTGTCCATCAACCTGCTGTATATTTCATCATCCAGTATCCTCTTAGTTGTATTCCGTTAAATGTGAATGCCTCTGGTATTTGGTAACCTGCACTTGTGCTAGTTCCTGTTCCTTCTATGAATCTTACATCTGTTCTTCCTGTTGCAGAACCTGCTTGCTGGTCACTTGTTATTTTAAATTCATATCTTGGTATCCATGTATAATATGTCTTATAACTTCCTTGCTTTACAACAATATTTGCCCACATTTTATTTGAATAATCGTACCAACCATCTGGTTTATTGCTTAAATCATGTTTTATCAATGTGTCTTCACTTTTTATATTTTTTCCTGTACTGTCATAGACAACATAATAGGTATTGCTTTCTAAGAATCCAGATAAATCAGGTGCATTTGCATCTATTGTTTTTACTTGTTTTGTAATTGAGCCTAAGTACTCATTTGTACTACTATTCCTTACTTCTATATTTATTGTATATGTTGTGTTGCTATTTAGTCCACTGTATTCAAAGGTATCTGTTGCAGTTGTCTTTTCTCCCTTGTATTCTCCGTCTATATAGTATTTATATACTTGTCCTGTTCCGACTGATGTTCCTGTTATTCCTTTTGTTTTTATACTGCTATTTGTTGCTACTAAGTCTGTATTAAATTTTGGTGCATAGCTATCACCTGCTGTATATTTCATCATCCAAAAGCCTGTTAGCTCTTTTCCATTAAATTTGAACGCTTCCGGTATTTGGTAACTTGGTGGTACTTCTGTAGATGTATCTTTTAGAAATTTTACTGTACTTCTTTGGTTTTGTTGGTCTAATGTGAAACAATACCTTGGTATCCATACATAATATGTTTCTAATCCATTATTTCTTGTTACTATATTTGCCCATCTTGTTTCCCCATAATCATACCAATATTGTGGTGTAGCTTTACATATAGGAACTGTACTATGTTCGTTTCCATTATCATCATAGGTTACATAGAAGGTTGTATTTGGGTCAAAACCTGATGTATCAGGTTTATTTGTTACAGCTGGTATATATTCTTTTGTATTGCTTCCAACTATTTCCCCATTTGCATTAAGTCCTGTTACATTTATATAGTTATTTCCTGCCTTTAGATTTTCTAGTACTATTGTTTTAGATATATCTGTTATGTTCGGATATACTATTGTTCCATTTAATGCAACTGTATATTTTGCTATTGGGTTTGAATTTGTTACTGCTGTATTTATTGTAATGTTTTTTATTGAAATCTTTCCCTTACTTACACTCATATCATAGTTTATATTTGATGGCGAACTTATATCTCCTGCTGTGTATTTCATCATCCAAAAACCTGCAATTTCTGTTTCATTAAATGTAAATGCTTTTGGTACTTGATAATCTGCTAAAATTCCTTCTCCTACCTTAGTTGTTACATCATCTGATTTATCTTCTGGAGTTCCATTTGTATCTATGTATTCATTATCAGTATTTATAAATTTTACATCTGCTCTTTGTGTGCCAGAATTAAGCTTAAAACAATATCTTGGTATCCACACATAATATGTTGATGCTCCATTATTTTCAACTATTATATTTGCCCATTTACTTGCTCCATAGTCATACCACGAATCATCAGTATTACCTGTTATCCAATTTCCAGGAGTTAAATAACCAGTTTCATTTAAATTCAAATATCTTGTTTTTTCTTGTACAAAACTTTTATCTAGATTTGGTGTGCATAAATACATTCCTTTTACAAGTTCATATTTTCCATTTTTTACTGCTATCCCCTCTGGCTCTACATATTCTAATATTTTTATTCCTATGTCTTTACACCATTGTACTTGTTTTTCATTATTTTTTATTTTAGCATTTGAAACATAATATAATTCACCCTTATATACTGCTACAAAATCTTTATCATTTTTATTTAAACTAGTTAATATATCCTCTATATTCGTATTTACGTCTTCTTCTTTTATATCTGTTACAATTTCCAAATGTACTGCACTTTTTAGAGTGTCTCCCGCATTTATTTTACTTGTGTCTGTATCCATTGTTTCCATTATCTGCCAAGAAGAATAAGTAAACAGCTCTTCTTTATATTTTTGCATTTTGGTTTTAAATTCTGCCTCATGTGATTTTGGCATCATATTTGTTCCGATTTATAGCACTTAATGTTACTCCTGCTAGAATAAGTAAAACTATTATTGTAATAATCAACGCTACTAGCGTTATTCCTTTTTTATTTACCATTTAAATCAAAT
>CAZAZX010000005.1:0-27723 GCA_964489885.1 uncultured Lachnospiraceae bacterium
TTATAATTAAAGCAATTGGAGTTTTTTATGTTTTAAAAAGTGTTTAAAAAGAGATATTAACATATTGCTGTATTTTGTTCAAATTCACATTAAATTCAATTTATTTATTTCTATATATTTAAATTAGGTTTAGTCATTCAATCTCTTTTTTCCTAATTTTTTTATATTTAATTTATATACATTTAGTATTGGACTTTTTTAAGATTTTATGCTAAAATTAATATATATTGTGTGGCAAATAGCTACACTTTTTTTATTATATATCAAATTTAGGAACATATTCTTCTTCATGCTCTCCAAGTTCTTGAATATATCCGTTTTCTAAATTTAAGTTATATAAATAGTTTTCAATTTCTGCATATTCATCTTTTGTTAATTTTCGATTAAGCCCATGCATTTTTTTTGCTTGATAGCAAGGAAAATATTGTGCCATAACACTAACAAAAACTCGGTTATCAATGTTTTGTTCAATCCATTTTAAAACTTTTTTTGAATTTTCAATTTGATTTGGCAAAACTAAATGTCTTATAATTAGACCCTTTTTTATTATTCCATTTTCATCTAATTTTGGATATGCAACTTGTCTATACATTTCTTTTATTGCACTTGTAGCATATTCTACATAATAAGGTGCTTTTGAATATTTTATAGCCAATTCGTTAAAAAAATATTTAAAATCAGGTAAATACACATCAATATACCCTTCAAGCATTTTTAAAGTTTCAATTTTTTCATATCCACTTGTGTTATATATAATTGGTATTTTTAAGCCATTTTTTTTTGCAATTTTAATTGCTTCTATTATTAATGGAACATATATTGTTGGACTTACTAAGTTAATATTATTTGCATTTTTATCCTGTTGCTTAATCATTATATCCGCCAATTCATCTATTGATATTTCTTTTCCTTTATTTTCTTGACTTATTTCATAATTTTGACAATAAACACATTGTAAATTACAATTAGAAAAAAATATTGTTCCAGAACCTTTTTCAACACTAATACACGGTTCTTCATAAAAATGAAGAGAAGCAAGTGCAATTTTCAATTTATCACTTGCTTTACAAACACCCAATTTTTCAGTTTCTCTATTTACTTTGCAATTATATGGACATAACGTACAATTATCAAGCAATTTTTTCATTTTTTCCATCACTTTCATAAACATGTTTATTATATAGCTCTTTTAAATTTCTCTTTTTTAATGTTGCCTTAACTCCATAAACAGCAACTAATCTAAATACTTCTGTTAACATCGCATCTATTTTTGGATTCAAATAATTTCTATCATTTTTATTATCCCAGTAATCTATAGGGCATTTTTCATTCCATTTTTTTCCATTATATGTGATTGATGCTGAAATTTTATCACATATCATTTCAACAACGTATTTGTATGGAATAATAGGTCTTGAAACTTTTGAAAATGGATCATACCAATATGCTGGATGATGTTTATTTCTTCCCCTATGGTGAAGCCAAGCCTTTGAATATCCAATATCTTCTTTACATGCAGATATTGGGCTTCTGTAGCCTTGAAAATATTTTACACCTTCCCAAAATTCTGTTGGAGAATATTTAGATAAATCATGTACTAAGCCTCTCCATGGTTCTCCAGCTAAGCAACACAACTTAAAAACAATCCATCTATGTTTTGTTACAACTCCAAAATGTAAAAAGAAATTTTTTATCATTTGTTTTTAATTTTAGGTAACAAACCCTAAAATTTTCCTCCTTATCCAATTATTTCGTCAATTATCTACAACACATTTTAAACCATGCATTTTATTTTGTCTATACTTAAAATAAAAAAAATAAATTATTTATATGTCCTGCTGTCATTCATATATTATAGGATTTGCATATTTACAATAATTTATGTTAAAATATTTTCAAAAATAATTATGGAGGCGTTTTATGAACGAATATATGAAAAAAGCTTTAGAGCAATGCAATCATGGTTGGACACATAAAGAAGGTGGTCCTTTTGGAGCATTAATTTTGGATAAAAATAATAAAATAATATCAATTGCAAACAATCAAGTTTTAAAAAATAATGACCCTACGGCACACGCTGAAATACAGGCAATTCGCCAAGCTTCACAAAAGCTTGGAACTTATGATTTATCAGGTTGTAAACTATATACAACTTGTGAGCCTTGCCCAATGTGTTTATCTGCAATAATATGGGCTAACATAAAAGATGTTTACTATGCGTGTACTAAAAAAGATGCAGCACAGATTGGGTTTAGAGATGATATGATTTACGAATATTTAAATGGAAATAAAAAAGATGTATTAAATTTAACTCATATTGATAGAGAAGAATGCATTAAAGAATTTAACAAATATAATACGACTGGCGGAACTATATATTAATTTGACATAAAACACAAGCAAATGATATAATATTAATGAAGATGTGTTTTTCTTGCACAACTTAAAAGGGGGTAAATAAAAATGTGCAGGTGGCCATTGAACAGCAACAAGTATGAAATGACTTTGGTTGCTTGGAATTTCAGATGGTATAAATATGAAGAGTTATTAGAGCTTTTTGACTACGTAACTGCATACATTCCAAAAGATTTGCTTTTGAATGTGCTGAAAGCTCTGGAAGAGCGTGTCAAAGCCAGGAAAAAGTAAGTTAATTGTAACACCCTCTTCTCCCATTTCGGTATTTATTACCGGAATGGGGTTTTTATTGTAAAACAACAAGGTTTATCATATTCTTAATCCTTTATTTCCTTAGCTAATTTATTAATTGCTTTTGTTTCTATTCTTGATACATAAGAACGGCTAATTCCAAGTGTTTTTGCAATTTGATTCTGAGTTTTTGGCTTATTTCCATCTAACCCATATCTCCACTTTAAAATATTTTTTTCCCTTTCTTTTAAAACATCTGACATTTTTTTATATAATTTTTTTATCTTTATTTTTAAATCTATTTCATCTTCAATATTCCTTTCATTATTCTCAAGAATATCAATTAGAGAGATTTCATTATCATCTTTATCTTTACCTATTGGTTCATTTAAATATACTTCTGAATTTAATTTTTTTGAACTTCTTAAATTCATTAAAATTTCATTGTCAATACATTTTGATACATATGTAGCTAACTTTACACCTTTATTGGGATTAAAGCTATTAATTCCTTTAATAAGTCCAATTGTTCCTATTGATATAAAATCATCTATATTTGAATTATTATTATTTGCATATTTTTTACAAACGTGTGCTACAAGCCTTAAGTTTTTTTCTATTAAAATGTTTCGTGCCTCTTCATCTCCAGCCTTATATTTTTCTATATATATTTTTTCTTCTTCTGGTGTTAATGGCTCTGGGAATAAGGAATTATTTGTAACATAACCAAGCATAAAAACCGTTGAACTTAAAAATGTAACAAATCCAGATATAGATAAACTTAACATGAAAAAGACACCTCCGAAATAAACTTTACTTAATTATATGTAAAATTTATTTTAAAGGTGCCTGACCCTAATAAAATATATTATTTTAAATTTATTAAATCCAATTCCTCAATTTTATTTATTATTTTATATGTATTTTTATCTTTTATTGATGCAAAATTTTCTTTATACGTTTTATCAAACATTTTTATTAATTCATCAAAGTATCCAAATAAATTTACAATAATAATTTTACAGTTATGTTCATGTGCTCTTTTTGTTTCAATTGAAGACATAATCTCATATATTGTTCCAATTCCACCTGGCAAAAAAATGCAAACATCAGAATTTTTTAATAGGTAATCTGTTCTTTCATTAATTGTTTCTGTTATAACCGTAATTCTTTCTTTATCTATATCATCATATCCTAGATGAGCTTTAGGTACCGCTGTTCTTACTTTGTTTTTATCAATTTGAGAATATATTTTTCCAATTACACCAAAAGTACTAGCACAGCAATATATTTTGTGTTCGGTTTTTGAAAGCAATTTTCCCAATTTTTCAGCTTCTATTTTATATTTTTCGTCTATTTCCTCCCTTGCAGATCCGCCAATAAAAATGTTCATAAATTTCCACTCCCTAAAATTAATCTAATAAATTTTCAACTATTATATTTTCAAAACTATTTTTATTTATTTCTTCTGCTCTATATGTAATAATTTTATATTCATTCTTTCCATCAAAACTTGCAATTACAGCTTTTGTGAAATGTCGTTCATTCTTTGCAAATTCCTTAATAATTAAACTTGCATTATAATTTCTTAATGTTTCAAAGGTAGTAACAAATCCTATTCCACTACCACCTGTTTCCTTATGTGTTGTTATTTGCTCTTTTCCTAGTTTTAATAAGGTATTAATTTCAAAAGGAATTCCTGTGTCATATATTGCAATATAAAAATCTTTTTCCTTTTTACTAAATTCAACTAAAATTTCTCTAAAAGGATTATCCCCAGAATTTATTGCTATAATTGCATCTTTGATATGGTCTCCAAGTAAAGTTTCTATTTTGCTTTCATCAAATATTCTAGGTATAAATTCTTGAATATCGCAATTTATTTTAATATTAAACTCTATATGTTGTTTATTTGCTTGTCTATAAAAATAACTAAGCATACTATCAATTCCTGGAATATTTGTTTTAGTAATATTAATATCATTTTCTAATTCGTTCTTAAAATCTTTTGATAAATTATCTACCATCTGTTTTAAGTTACCTATTTCATCTGCAGTTTCCATATTGATATTTGAAGCTAAATATTGAACATAATCCTCAGTTGCAGCAATTCTTGAACTATATTTATGATTAATTTTTGCTAACCTTTCTATTTCACTATTTGCTTTTTCATTCTTGGCTTTCTCTTCTTCCAACTCTGCTTCTAATTGGTGTATTGTGTTTATTTTTAGTTTTTCTTTGTAACTTAAAGTAATCTGTCTTTTAATCCATAGAATAAGTCCAAGAAGGAAAAGTACTTCACCTATACAAATATACCTTGCAATATCTCGTGTTGTATTTATATTTATCATTGAATAAATCATAATTATAATGCCACTAAGTATTAGACCCATTATTCCTATGTTATTTATAAAATCTTTATTTTTTGCGAAGAAAAAGCCATTTTTAAATCTATTAATTTTAAAAAAGGAAAATATAAATATCAATTCTATTGTAGCAATAATAATAAAAATTTTGATATTTTCTATTTCTCTTGAGCCTATTAAAAAGGTAAAAATAAACGAAGTTATTAGTGTAGATATAATTAATATTCCCACTGAAAAACCTGAGGCTAGTAACACTATTATAAATGTATAGCCTAAATTATTTTTTTCACTATAAGTTAAGCTCAATGATGTTAATATTAAAAAAGATATATTAGCAAGCATTGAATTATAGCTTTCTACAATCAAATCATATATTATACTAATCATTAAAATACTTAATACATAATATAATTTCTCTTTAATTGTATAATTTTTACTATTAGTGATTTTTAAATATACATAAAATATTACACTTATTATATAAAGCTCTTTTATAAATCTATTTGAAATATCTATATTCACTAATTCACCTCTTTGTTATTTTATTATAACATAAAAAAGATAAAATTAATTAAAATTTGTTTAACTAATTTTATCTTTAAAAATTAAACATATTGCATAATAATTATAATCCTAACCAATATATAACTCTATCCCAGAAGTTATCCCACATGCTCAATCACCACCATTTCTTATATGTTTTTGACATATAAGAAAATACCACCTAGAACCGATTTTCTAGGTGGTTTGGTGAATGACATTTTATACACTATTAGTGGTTTTCTATCATATTTCCAATTTTTTCTACATAGTAATATATAAATTCCGTTGGAGTTGGAATTCCTGTATTATAATTTATTTTAGCCTTATAATTTGCCTCTAAATCTTCTATTGCAGTTGTTCTCCAAGCTTCATTAATAGCTGTTTGGATTGCTCTACTAATACTACTTGTTAAAAGTTTATATTTATTTGATAAATACTGAATCGCAGTTTTATCTGCATCCTTATTTTGTAACTTATACATTATAGCATCAAAAATATACTTTCTTCCCTTTAGTCTATAATTTATGCCAACTAAGTCTAATTCAGAATTAATTAATTCCTCAATTCTTTTTTGTTTGTCCTCCAATACTTCAATTAAATAATCATTAGCCTTGTCATTAGTTTGTTTTAATTGAAGCATTGTATCTATTACACGTTTAGGAGAATAATTTATTTGTTTTTTATAAAATATCATATCTGCTAATCCCTTATGAATATTATCATATACTACTTCTGAAAGAATATTTGTGTTTACGATAATAATAGGTTTTGGGTTTAAATTAAGATTTTTTATTTCTCTTAATAAATCGAATCCTGAACCTTCTCCATAGTGAAGTTCTAAATCAACAATTATTCCATCGTATTTATAATTTTTAATTAATTTTAAAGCCTGTGTGCTCGAATTTGTCTTTTGAGAAATTGTTACATTTTTTCTTTTTTCTACTACTTTTTCAAAACTATTGCAAAGTTTTTCATCATCTTCTACTAACAATATATTCATATATTTTCTCAGCCTCTCATAAATATTCTATTTTCTAATATAACACAAAATTCCACACCATTCCACAATTTTTGAGTACTTTGTGTAACCATATGAAGTTATTTTTTGTAGTAATCTATTTGAGTCATTATTATAGTTGTTATAAAAGTATATGTATAAATGCG
The DNA here is from genome assembly GCA_964489885.1 of uncultured Lachnospiraceae bacterium. GTDB lineage: Bacteria > Bacillota > Clostridia > TANB77 > CAG-508 > CAKOTZ01. The sequence continues at coordinate 6,720 of CAZAZX010000005.1, forward strand.
AAAGGATTTTAAAATGGAAAATAACGAGGAAATTGAAACCAAACTAAAACAAGAAATTGGGAAAAGAATCGATTACATACGTATACAAAATAAAATGAGCAAAAACAAACTAGCTAAGATTCTTAATATTTCAGCACAACATCTAGGAAAAGTTATAGATGGAGAAAGCGGACTATCTATAGAGAAAATAATTAAACTTTCTATAGAAACTGGCTATTCTACAGACTATATTTTGCTAGGTAAAGAAATTACCGCGAATAGTAATTTTAAAAATTTATGCATACAAACTAGAGAAAAAATTGAAGAAAGCTATAAAAATTTAATAGCTATAGAATCAATTGTTCGATAAATTTTTTAATAGAGTAAAAACCATGCCCAAGAGTGCGCTTCTCTTGGGCATATTTTTTATCCTATTTGTAACACTTATTTTTTTATTTGAATACTATATTACATACTAAGGATTCAAAATTATAAAACAAGGAGGTTACAAATATGTTCAATAATTGTAATTGTAATGATGAAATTCTCTGGTTTATTATTCTTTTCTTACTTCTATTTTGTGGTTGCAATAACAGAGGATGTTGCAATAATAACTAATAGTTATTGTAACAAACACTACTTATTTGAAGGGAGGGGATACTAATGCCTGAAAATAGATGTTGTGGTTGTGGTAACAGTTTTGGTGATAATAATTGCATCTGGTTTATCTTATTCATCTTTTTAATATTCTGTTGCTGCAATAATGGAAATAATAGCAATTGCTGTGGATGCTAGAAACATAAAAATAAAATTCCTCTAGATTAACCAGAGGAATTTTATTTTTATTCTACTTCAAATTGGCTATTGTAAATTTTTTCATAAAACCCACCTTTTGCTAGTAATTCTTCATGCGTGCCTTGTTCTACGATATCTCCATTATTCATAACTAATATACAATCTGCATCTTGAATTGTTGATAATCTATGTGCAATAACAAAACTCGTTCTTCCATTCATCAAAGAATCCATAGCTTTTTGTATCAATATTTCTGTTCTAGTATCAACAGATGAAGTTGCTTCATCCAAAATTATTATCTTTGGATTTGCTAAAAATACCCTTGCAATTGTTATCAATTGTTTTTGTCCTTGAGAAATATTGTCAGAATCTTCATTCAATATCATATTATAACCATCTGGTAAAGTTTTAATAAAATGATGTACTTGTGCATTTTTAGCTGCATTTATAACTTCTTCATCTGTAGCATCTAATTTGCCATACCTTATATTTTCCATAACAGTTCCACTAAAAGTCCATGTATCTTGTAAAACCATTCCAAAATTTGATCTTAAATCATCTCTTGAAAATTTATTTATATTTGTTCCATCCAATAGTATTTCTCCAGAATTAATATCATAATATCTCATTAATAATTTAACTATTGTTGTTTTTCCTGCACCTGTAGGACCTACTATAGCTACCTTTTCTCCTTTTTCTATATTAGCTGAAAAGTCATTTATAATAGTTTTTTCTTCTGTATATCCAAAATTAACATTCTTAAATATAATATTTCCTTTAATATTTTCTATTGAAGCAGGACTTTCTGGATCTTTACTTAGTTCTTCTTCCTCCAAAAATTCAAAAACTCTTTCTGATGCAGCCATAGTTTGTTGTATTACATAAGAAATATTTGCTATTTGAGTTACTTGTTGGGTAAATCTTCTCATATATTGAATAAATGATTGAATATTACCTACTGTAATAGCTCCAATAGCTGCATAATATCCTCCTAGAATACAAATTGCAACATATCCAATATTGCTTACAGCTCTCATAATAGGTCTTATTATTCCAGATAGAAATTGAGACTTCCATGCAGCATCGTATAATTTATCATTATATTCATTTGCCTTCTTTATAGATTCTTTCTGTCCATTAAATGCTCTAACTATATTATGGTTTGAATATACCTCTTCTATGTATCCATTTAAATTTCCTAAATAATCCTGCTGATTTTTATAGTATACTTGTGATTTTTTTGCAATTTTCATAATTAATAATAAAGAGATTGGTACAATTAAAAATGTTACAAGTGCCATTTGCCAACTTATTAAAATCATCATTAATGCAATCCCAAATATTAATATTAATGCACTTACAACATCTGAGATAATCATGTCAAGATTTTGTGCAATTACGTCAACATCATTTGTGATATATGATAAAACTTCACCTTGCGTTTTTTTGTCAAAATATTTTAGTGGCAATTTATTTATTTTTTCTGATATTTGTTTTCTTAACTTAAATGTAACTTTTAGTGTTACTTCATTTAATAAAAATCCCTCAGCATACCAAAAAATAGCACTTGCTCCATACACTCCAATTAAGATAAATACCACTTTTTTAATTGCTTCAAAATCCATACCAAGCCCATTATCTGCAATAATGTTTATTACACCTTCATAAATTATTGTAGTTCCATCTCCAAGATATTTTGGTCCTAAAACAGAAAATACGCTTGATGCAATAGAACAAATTATTCCAAATATCAATAAGACTTTATATTTTCCAATATATTTAAGTAATTTTTTAAATGTCCCCTTAAAATTTTTCACTTTCATAGTTGGATCTTCGTTTTTTGAAGAGTTTTTATTTCCCATTATAACTCCTCCTTTTTTAACTGTGATGAGGCAATTTCATAGTATGTAGGACAAGTCTTTAGTAATTCCTTATGTGTGCCTTTACCAACAATTTTTCCATTATCCATTACTATAATTTGTTCTGCATTCATAATACTACTAATACGCTGGGCAATAATTAATACAGTACTGTTTTTATTGTATTCCTTTAAAGCCTTTCTAAGCATACTATCTGTTTTCATATCTAAAGCTGAAAAACTATCATCAAAAATATATATTGGTGCCTCTTTTACTAAAGCACGAGCTATTGCCAATCTCTGTTTTTGACCACCAGATACGTTTTTGCCACTTTGTGAAATTTGGCTTTTATACCCTTCTTCTTTTTGTTCAATAAATTCAGATGCCTGAGCTACTTCTACAGTTTTCTCCATTAACTCGTCTGATGCATCTGGATTTCCATATTTCAAATTTGACTCTATAGTTCCTGTTAACAAACTAGCGGTTTGAGGAATATATCCAATTTGTTCATATAAATCAAATGTTCTTACTTCTTTTACATTAACTCCGTTTACAAGAACTTCCCCTTCTGTAACATCATAAAAACGAGGAACTAATTTTATTAATGTAGATTTACCAGAACCTGTTGAGCCAATAAAAGCTGTTGTTTCACCAGGTTTTGCAACGAAACTAACATTTTCTATCACATTTTCTTCTGCATCTGGGTATTTAAAACTAACATTTTTAAATTCAACATAACCCATTTTTTCTTTATTAAATTCTTTTGGTTCAATTGGCTCCTTTATACTTACCTCTGTTTCTAAAACTTCCGCGATACGTTTTGCTGAAACAGCTGCCCTTGGATACATAATAAACATTGATGAGAACATTAAAAATGCCATAATAACCTGCATTGAATATTGAATAAATGCCATCATATCTCCAACCATTAAATCTGAGCTCGCTATTTGTTTTGCTCCAATCCAAACAATCATTATTGTTATTCCATTCATTACTAAAGTCATTGCAGGCATAAGTCCAATCCATATACGATTTAAAAATTTATAAGTATCATTTATATCTTGATTAACAGCTTCAAATCTTTTTTCCTCATGTTTTTGGTTCCTAAAAGCTCTTGTAACCATAGTTCCACTTATAATTTCTCTTGAAATTAGATTGATTTTATCAGTTAATTTTTGCAATATTTTAATTTTAGGTAATACCAACACATATACAATTATCATCAATATAAATATAACTAAACAGCCTAATCCTAAAATCCAACTCATATTACTATTAGTTTGTAAAATCATTATAATTGCACCAATTCCCATTATTGGAGCATAAGCAACAACTTGTAATAAACTAAATATTAGATTTTGAGTTTGACTAATATCATTTGTTGTCCTTGTAATTAATGATGATGTTTTTAGTTTATCATATTCTTGATCAGAAAATTGAACTACTTTTGCAAATACATCTTTTGTTAAATTTCTAGCAAATCTCTTTGAAATAAGAGTTGATATCAATGTAATAATAATTGATAATGCTACAATTAAAATTGTAATTCCAAGCATTTGTACACCAGTTTTTAAAATGTATGTATTCTGAATTGACCCAATATCTATTCCAATTTCTTTATAATACAATTTTGTAAAAGCTATACCTATTTGATTTAGAGTTTCATCATCTGTTAATAATGCATCTTCTCTATTTTTATTAATAGTCTCTGAACTTATATTTGCAATTGATGGTAAAACGTTATAAATTTCTTCTAAGCTATTACTAGATTCTACATTAAATCCTTCTAAATTTGAACTCTGTGAATTCAAAATATTTAAGGCTGTTCTCGATGCCACAGAAAATGCTTTATTTAGTTTTTTTAGTTCATCCTGTGTAATATTTCTATTTAACAAGTAAACGTCTTTATTTGTGCTTTTATATTCCTCTAAATAGCTATTATCTGCATTTTCCATTTTGATATAGTTATCTTTAACCATTTTTCTTTCTTCATCACTCATAAAAGTTGTGATAAAACTAAGTCCATTCGAGCTTATTGCATTAGGTGCTGCATTTTCAATTCCACTTGATTGAATTCCAACATTTACAATTTGTGACATAAGGTTTGGTAATTTTAAATCGCAAATTGCCTGTACAAATAATAAGCATAAAGTTATTATTGTTGCAAATACAAATGGCTTTAAATATTTTCTCAATTTAAACATTGAAATTTTCTCTCCTATTAAAATAATCGCTAAATATTATACACTAAAATTCCTTTTTGCACAAGGATTATATTGTGGCAAAAGAAAACTTGGCTGGTTAAAGCCAAGCTTTCTTCTATTTTTTGTATACGTATTTTTGTGGATTTAAAGGTACTCCGTCTTTTCTAATTTCTAAGTGTAAATGGTTTCCTGTTGAATTGCCTGTTGATCCAACTGCTGCTATTGTCGTTGTTTCATCAACTTCTTGACCTACTTTAACATAAATTGAACTACAGTGACCATAATAAGATTCTATACCATTTCCATGCGAAATTATAACTAGATTTCCATAAGAGCCATGTTTTCCAGCATAAGTTACTGTTCCTGCAGAAATTGGTTTGATTGGTGTGCCATACGAACAAGCAATATCCAAACCAGTGTGAACACTTGATCTTATAGAACTTCTTTCGCCAAAACGAGATGTTAACATTCCTATTGAAAGAGGCCTTGTAAAATATACGCCGTCTAACTCGGATTCTGAATTTGCAATTTTTTCAGCAATTTTTTCTTCTTCTATTTTAGTAGATATTACTCCTCCAATATTTGCCATTGCGACCTCAGATTCGACAAAATTGCTATTTGGATTTTCTACTGTGTATTTTTCTTCTATTGTTAAATCCAACTCTAAATCTTGATTATATTCTTCTTTTATTTTATTTACAACTTCTTCTGCTTCTTCCATTGTTTTTACTGTCTCTTTTGTTTCTCCATCTAGTTTGATAGCATAACTATGGTATGTTATTACGCTTTGTTCTTCAACTGCTAGGAGTACTTCTTCTTCGTTTGTTGTTATTGATTTATCAACAAACATAAATGTGTATGATGGTTCATTATTTAAGTCAACAAATGCTATATTGCCATCTCTATTATTTGTATACTCTTCAATTGTTTTCTCAATTGATTCTTTATCTTTTATTAATCCAATTTTTTCTCCAGCCAATTCAACTTGAAAAACTGGCTTGTATTTTATTAATAGTATAGTTGCTACTAATATGCAAGCAAATATTAATATTTTAACGGCTTTGCATAACTCTTTTGTGTAATACTTAATTTGCCTTCTTAAAATAAAATTTCACTCTCCTTTATGTTGTCAAGCATTATGTTACCTTTGCTTGAGCGACGTTTATTATTATACTATGTATATTTTCCTTTTTCAAACAATATATACATTATTTAAACTAAATTGGAAATTTATTTTTTGCTTATATTCCCTAAATATCGTATTTTATTATTAAATCACAGTTTTACTCTTTTATTCTCTTTTTTACTTGTTTTTTCTCATTTGCTTTTTTTGAAAAAGGCTATCAAATAAAGAAAAATTTAAAATATATTTGTTCTGCGCGGCTATTCTATCTTTTGCATAATTTATTTCCGCCTGCTCGTCGTGTATATATATTTTAAATTTTTTTCGCGGAGGCAAAAGAAAAATTTAAAATATATATACACTGCGCGGCTCCTCTACACTTCTTATATATTACAATTTTAGTATTTTATTAAATATTAATGCATATTAATTTATTAAAGGAGTTGATTATTTTGGAAAAACATTCTGATTATGGAAACTTTCCTCCATATAATGATTTAAATTATGAGCCTAGAATAAATGATGCATTTAATAGAGATCCTATTTTTAATCCCATTTCTCAGTATGAACAGGCATATATGTACTATAAATATTTAAATTCTCAAATGGAATATAAAATACGATGTAAAGAATATGAAAAAATGTGTAAATCAGATAATAAAATGGATAAGAGAATTGTTGAAGAACAAATAAGAAAAAATCTTTGATTTTTTCTTATTTGTTCTTGATTTTAATTTTATATTAAGCAATGAAAAAGCCCAGCATTTAGTTTTTGCTGGGCTAAATCAGGGATTTTAGCAGGAACGTTTAAACAAGATGCAACGTTGGTTTTCCTCCATTGCACAGATTTTTTACGTCGATTGGCTTGGCGTGCTGCTTTTTCTCTTTGAGCAAATTCAGAGAAACACTATATCCCTCTTTCTTTGCCATCGAGAGAAGCTGATTTCTCATCTTCTTGTAGACTGCATCTTCTTTTGTTTTGATCACAACACAGTCATTGTTGCAATCAAACAGTGCTGTCTGGACTGCATCTAGCCGATTTACCTTCATAAGGTAAGAGCTTAATGTAGATTTCTTTTCAGTGTTCCTGATTAACTCGCAAATTAACATTTAAAGCATTTCCCCCTTGTTACATCCCTGATTTACATAAAGCGTTCCTATTAATATTATAACTCTAATAGCTTTTGCTGTCAAATATTTTGTGAAATATTTCCATTTGTAGAAAATTTAGAATAAAAACTCAATCCACTTTGTTGCTTCGCAATAAAAAAGTAAGAAACTATTTCTAGTTTCTTACTTTTTTAATTATTTTTTTATAGTTTTTCTTCTAACAAAGTATACTGTTCCTCCAATTAGTACTAATATAGCTGAAACTACTAATAAATATGTTTGAGATTTATTAGCACCTGTTGGTGGAGCTATAATAACTGTTTCTGTATAGTCAGAATCTGATTCTGCTGGTTTTTCATCTGGACTTTGATTTCCTGGAATATTTCCCTTTCTACCAACTAGGTTTGTAAATTGAACTAATTCTGCCATATTATCATAAGCTAAATCATCTTTATCATCTGCTGAAGAAATAGTTTTTGTTAATGTTAATTCAACTTTGTCGCTACATTGATTTTTATTTACAATTTCAGGTACTAATTGTACTGTGCTCAATTTTTCATTTACAATTATTTGACTAACTGGAACTGGAACTAATTCACCATTTTGTGTTGTTTTTCTTTCAAATTTGACTGATTTACTTAAATATCCATTTGCTACCATATTGTCTTTATTTCCTAATTCCGTTTTTTCAATTAATTTCCAATCTGGATTGTCTTCTGCCTTAAATACTAAGCTGTTATCAACATAGTCTATTATTTTATCATATGATGTTGTTACAATTCTATCATTAGAAACTTTTCCTGTATAATATGTTTCTCCAACACCATCTTCACCTATTGAATCAACTTCTCCAGTATTCTTAACTGTTATAACATAATCAATTTGAATTTTAGCACCTTGCATTACTTCTTCATCCATGTAGATATTAACTTTACCTTGTGAGTTTTCTGAATTTTTTACCCAGTTAACATTTTTAATTAATCCTTGTTCCTTATTTATAAGAACATCTCCGTTTGATGCTGTAACTATAATGTTCTTTATTTCTTTGCTAAGTTCCATATTATTTACTGGTCTTTGTTCTACACCAAAATCTATATTTGGTATATCATAATTAAATGTTTCGAAGCCACTTGCTTCAGTTTTATCTTTTTCAACTTCCACTTTGATTTTTGCTGTATCTGCATACATCCATGTATTGTCTTTTAGTTGTTGTAATAAATCATTTTTATTTTCGAAATCTCTTTCTGTTGAGTATAAAACTTCTGCAATACTGTTTTTCATTACTTTTGAGTAATTAATTACATCTAATCTTCTTCCTTTATTATCCTTCGCATCAGACATTCTAGTTGAATTTAACTTTTCATCAGATAAATCATACCATTCCTTATCTAAGTTATTACCTTGTTGATATGCAGTTGATTTATAATCTTGACCATTATATGAAACTCCATTATTGTTTTCTGGTAATATAGTCTTTTCAGTATCGCCATATTTAAATCTTACAATGTAGTTACCTGGTATATAATTCTTGAATAAATATTCTCCTGGTTTTGCTTCAACAGTTCCTTCTTCTACATTTCCTCTTGTGCCACTCATTACAGCACCTTGATTATTTACATATTCATATTTGCCTTCACTAGAACTCATTTCTTGCCAAATATATTCGAATTGCTTTTTGTTTCCATTTTCGTCGACACCATCAACTAATTCGATTAATTGAACTGTAACTCCATTTACCCTATTTTCTTTATCATCCATTAATCCGTTACCAACTTTTTGTCCAGTTGATAATGTCTCGCTTCTCTTGTCTTCCCAAACTGTACCGTTTAAGTTTCTTTCCATTCCTTTTTCAATATGAATACTAATTGTTGGTGCAGAATCTGAATCATCTTCCTTAGTTTTCTCATCATAAGGATTTAGGTTTCCTGGAGCAGAATCCATATCTACTTGACCATATACTTGTTGTTTACTTGTTGCACCATTTTCAAGTACTGTAAAGCTGTTTATTTCTACAAAGTTATTCTTATTTGCGAGGTCTGGGTTACTTAATGTTCCTATCATTAAATCTCTGTTTCCATCTTTTGTCTTATCAACTTCAAATGTAACATATATGTACATATCTTCATTTGGTTGTAAAATTACATTTTCTAAATCTGTTGTATACATTGAATCGTATTTATCATATAGGTTTTCATTTCCGTATTTTTCTGTTGATTTCCATGTAATATTACCAGTTTTTCCAGTGCTTGTTATGTAATGAGATTGTTGTGCAACAACCTTATTTTCTTCCTGTCCATTAGCATTTTGTATTGGTATTATTACATCTGAATTTATAACATTGTATGTTGAATCATAATAATCTACTAATTCATTAATTGTTCCTGATGGAAGTCCTGATTGATTTCTAACTGTCATAAAGTAGGTTACAAATATTTTTAATTCATCATCTAGAGTTTTAGTAGAGGTTATTCCTTTTAATTCATCACTAGAAACATTTTTTGTATTTTCTTTATAGTCATCAATTCTATAGTTATAATCAGAAGTATAAATTGATCTATTATAGAAAATATTTTCTTGTTTCTTAACTTTGATATTGAAAACATCTTCTCCACTTTCCAACTTATCTTTCTTAGTTGCATATTTATAATCTAATTGCTTTTTGTTAATTGTAACTGTAGCAGAACTTACATCTTTCATTACTGCAAAATCAGCTGTTTGTCTTTTCTTCAATCCTAAGTTTACATATAACATATAAGGATAATTTGCTTCATACATTTTATTATCTATTTTTTTATCATTTACATCATTTACATATCTTTCTTTAAATGGATATTTAATGCCTTGGCTAGATGTTTTAACTGCAAATTCAAATTCAGGTTTCGTATATCCTTTGTCATCAGCTGTTAATAATTTTGATACTCCATCTTTATTTGCATATTCTAAGTTTACTGTTACATTACCATTGACATCTCTTGCAAGACCATAAGTTTTTCCTTCTGTTGATGCCTTACTGCTATCTCCTGTGATTTCATAGAACTTAGCATTAAAGTTTGTTCTATCTTCAGCAACTTCTTCTGCTTTTGAGTTTATTCTATATTTATCATCATTTGGATTTTCTTTATAGTCTTCTACACTTCCACCTTCAAAAGATTTTACAGTAGTATATGTTATACCATCATATTTAAACTCTACATCATATTGTCCCATTGGAACTTTGCTAAATACATAAGCTCCATCTTCATCAGTATAAACTGGATTAACTTTTGCTTCTGCTAATTCTGTTGTTCCATATTTATACAATGTTACTTTAACATTTTGAACACCATCTTCTGTTGTTCCATCACTCTTTGTTCCAATAACATTGTCATAATTACTTTCTTTTCCTGTTTGAATATCTTCCCAAACAATACCAGCAATTTTCATTGTAAGTTTAATTCCATCATCATCATCGTCATCATCTTCAGGTGTTGGTATTGGAGGGTGATCATCGTCATCATCATCCCAATCTATTGGAATAGGAATTGGGAACCATCTTGTATGTGTTTTTGGCCATGTAATTCCTGGTGTTGGTGGTGTAACATTAGGTGTTTCTGGAATATTTGGAATTGGTGGCAATTCTGTTGTAGTAGTTGTTGTACGTGTTGTTAAAAGCACTAAATAGAATTTTTGTGCTTCAACCCCTGTAGTATGTGCCACTATTCTAAAGTTTGTTGGTATATCATGTGCTGACATTTGTCCATGTGGACATGCAATTTTTATTTCATGTACATTACCTGCTCCATCAATAGATCTTTGTGTTCTTCCACCTGGACATCTTATTGTATCATGTTCAACTTTCCAATCAACATCATTATATTCACCTGTCATTATTGTATATTCAGCTGTATAGTTTTTATCATAATAAATCACTTCAATTTTAGAAATGCTTGTTACTCCCTTAATTGCCTTGCTGTCTAATACTATATTAAATTCTTCATCAGTATATGGATAGCTAAAGAATCCATCTAAACCTTCTGTACCATAGTCAGCGTCTCCCTCTGGTCTTTCTTTGTATGAATCTCTATGTTCTGCATCATAAGTTATTTTCCATGCAGATTGATTTATTATATTACCATTTTGATCATATAGATTTATTTCTTGAATTCCACCAAATTCTACTTTAGGTCTACTTCCAACTTTTGCAAATCCTCTTTGGTAATGAATTGAATATGGTCCAGAAATATAGTACCCTGTTGGTTCATCACACGCAACTTTTTCTGCGTCTAAAACATAAGATGCTTTAAATCCTCCATCTGCTGCTAACCTTTCTTTGTATTCTTCAAAAGCCATCGCTTCTTCTGCAATATCATTCATTGGAACCTTTTCACCTTCATTATATATTGAAGACCATAGAGCATGTTGTACTTCTGATTGTCCACTTTCATTATCTTTCCACAAACTTAAAATGTATGCCAAAAACCAATCTCCATCAACACCTGCTGTTCTTCTTTCTGATGCATTATATCTTGCTAATGTTTTACTTTTTGTATTTTGTGTTCCTTCTGGTACTGAATATGTTTCCCCGTTTTTTACTTGAGATAATCTTACATTAAGTACATCTACAAATGTACTTTCTTCACCTGGTAATGGAGCGCCATGTTTACCACAAAATAAAGTTCTATCTCCATTATATTTATCAAAAGATATTATCTCTCCGTTTTTGATAGATGCTCCTGTTGGTTCTTCTATATGTTCAGTTACTTCTGTTTTAGTTTCTGTTGCCTGTGTTCCCCCAATCTTTTTAACATTTTGATTGTTAATTGTAATTGGTTTTATTGTTGAAGTCTCATTGTTATCCTTAGTGGTTTCAGTATTGATTTCAGTTGAATTTGTTGTTTGGTTTTTATTAGTTTTTGTAGCATCTGCAACTGTTCTTGCTATATCCTCAATAGAATTTAATTCTTCTTGTGATAAACCAGATTTACGTCTTGCATAATCTTCTAATGAACCTTCAATACTCTTTTGAACTCCAGATGAATCACCTTCAATTGCACCATTCAAGATATCTCTAATAGTTGATGAACTTATAAGTCTTGTTTCTGCACTACTAATTCCAATAGTCATTGATATTACCATTACAATTGTAATTATTGTTACAAATATTTTTTTTCTCATTTACAGCGCCACCTCCTAATTATAATACCTTGCATTTTTCTTCCTTAGTATGTTAACTGTATATGCTAGTGCAATTAATCCTATTATTAATGCACATGTGTATGTTACTGCTTTACCTGTTTTAATTGTAACAACTAAATCTGCAGAACTCATATCATCTTCTCCTTGAGCCTGATTCTTAACTGTTGAATCTTGATCAGTTATTCCTAACTCATTATATTCTTCATATATTTCAGCTAAGTTACTTATAATTGAACTATTTGTATCTGATACTTTGTTTGTTAAAACTAATGTTATCTCTTTGCTTTCACCTGGATTAATTAGTTGATTTGCAAGTTCTTTACTATATAAGTTTCCATCATTTCCTGCATACCAATTTGAGTTCAAGTTTGAATTAAAGTTCATTTCTTTTGGCATATAATCTACAATGTTTGTAGCATAACCTGCAACATTTCCTTCGTTTGTTACTTTAATTTTGTATTCTGCAATTACTGTAGAACCAACCATTTTCTTTGCTGTAATATCTACTTTTCCAACTTTTGCATCATTATAGTCAAATGTTTTTATACCTTCTTTGTTTTGTAATGTAACTTTTGTAATGTATTTATCCAATTTTAAATCAAATTTCTTTGAATTTACTAAGCCCATATCTATGTTCGCATAACTTGAATTATTTAAGTTAATAGTGTCTGTTATTGCTGCCATTTTTTCTTGTCCATTTAGAGTTACTTTACTTGCAATAACATCTGAATTTAAGTTATCTGCTACACCTGTTTTTTTGTAATCTGTTAATGTATATATTTGATTGTCATAATAGAATACTACTATATAATTTCCATTTTCTAGATTTTCAAATACATAGCTACCATCTTTTGCTGTTGCCGTTTTCTTTTCAGCTCCTGTATCTTTATCTTTAGCAATTTCTCCTGTTGAAGCATTTGCAAGCATTACATTTATGCCTTCTAGAAGTGGTTCATCGCTTTCTCTTGCTCCATTTGCATTTGAATCAATCCATGCAGTACCTCTTATTCTATATGTTTTATTTGCAGTGTTATCTGTTGAATTACTGCTTCCATTTCCACCATTATTTCCATTTGTTCCAGGTGGGTTTGGTAATACTGCTGATTGTTCAATACGTGTAACTAAACTTTCTGTCTGTATTCCCTCAACATTTTCTCCTGTCAATGTAGCATAATTATATATTGTAACTTCATTTTGGTCATTTGGTAAATTTTTAGCTTGAGCTGCTATACTTAATGTTATTTGTTCATCTGGTTTTATATTTGTTGTTAAACTTACTTTGTTATTATATTCTTTTAATTCCTGTGAATCATCACTATCTGTTGTTATGTAATTACCTTTTAGAAATCTTAATTCATTTGGTAATACATCTTCTATTTTTACGCTACTTGCTGTATTCTTTCCAACATTTTTTACTTTAATTGTGTATGTAATGTTATCTTCTTCTGATATATACTCTTTAGTAGCATCATTTGAAATTGTAACTTCTAATTTTGGTTTTGCAACAGTATTTATTGTTTCTGCTGACATAAACTTCGTATTATTATCTGCACTAACTGCTGTTTGAGATATAATTTCTTTTTCGTATTTTCCTTCATCTAATTTATTTACTATTCCAGTGAATTTTATTTTTTTACTTTCATTTGCTTCTAAATCTCCCAAATTCCATGTTACAGTATTTGTACTTGTATCTAATTTAGTTTCTGTTCCATTTTCCCAATTAGAAGTTTCTTCATTATATTTTAAAATATTGGCTTGTTTAAATGTTAATCCATTTGGAACTTCTTTTTGTGCAATAACATTTGTCAATTTCTCATTGCTTTTATTTGTAATTGTTGTTGTATAAGAAAGTTCATCGCCCTCTTCTAAGCTAATACTTTTATCTACACTTGGTTTTTCTTCAACTTTAAATGAAGTACTTTCAATTTTTATTTCACTAGATTGATCAGATAATGGTTTTTCAAGTCCTTTTGCATAAACATTTACTTCATTAATTGTTTTTATTTCTGGCATAGTTTTTATTTCATCACGAGATAAAATTTCATAAGTGCCATTATTTTCTTCTCCATATTGTTCCATGTAGTATTTTCCAGTTTCTTCATCATAGCTAAATCCTGGTGTTCCTTGATAATATTCATAAATTGTTTTTGGAACATTTTGAACTTCTAAATAGAAATCTTGAATTGCTGTCATTCCTACATCAATAGTTCCAATATTCATATCAATATATTCTTTTTTAGTTGATTCATCTATTTTTGTTGCTGGATAAATATATCCGCTTGAAACTTCTCCATAGTCACCTGAACCTTCTTGATATTCTGTGTACTTTGTATATTTAGGTATAAATTCTCTTAAAATTACATTTTCAAGTGGTGTACTACCTGTATTCTCGATATAAACTTTCATTTTAAATATTTGTCCTTCTTTAACTGTGTTATATGGTGAGAATGCAATTTGATATGCGGATAATTTAGGCCCATCTCCTGTTGATAATCCAACTACATCAGCACTTGCTTTTTCTTGTTCTTTTCCAACATCTGTATTATTTGTAAAGAATGCTTCAAAAGAACCATATAAGCTATTTCCATATTCTAAATTTGCAGGGATTTCAAAATCATATGTAAAATCTATAGTTTCTCCATTTTTCATTTGATAATCCTTTAATACTATCAAATAAGATTTTATTTTTGATAAGTCTTGTGGTTCTAATATCCATTTATTGTTATCATCATTTAAATCCTTTGTTGCTTCACCATTTTCTGAATAGTAAATAGCTACTTTATCTTCTGAAATTCCATTTGCAACAAGTTTAGATTTTAATAAACTATCTACTGTTGTTCCTAACTCTTCGTTAGAATTTACATCTCTATTTCCTTTAAATGGAATTCTTCCAATTGCAACAACATCGCTACATATATTTCCTGTGTTATTCACTAATTTAACATTCATTTTTGCAATCTTTGCATCTGCAAAAATTTCTATTTTGTCTGTTACTTTTCCTTGATTAATAGATGTTGCAATTTTTCCTGTATTTTCGTAATTTGAAATGCTACTTACTGCAATCATTCCTACTGGTGTTGAATATGAAATATTTGCTTGTGATGTACCTAAAACCTGTTCTCCAACAACTACACTGCTTGCATAAGCTATAGCATTAGGATTAGAATAATATAAATTAACTGTGTCATCTTTGCTAGGTGTTAATAATTTTGCTTTAATATCTGTATTTAATACAATATTTGTTCCTTTTGAAAATGTACCAGTACTAAATCCATTTTGAGTTCCCTGTAGTGTTACTTTTAATAAAAGTTTACCATCTTGATTTAATTTTTCTATATTTTGAATTTGTAAGCCCTCATCATATAATATATTAGCAGATTTAACTGTAACATCTTCAATATACTCTGGCATTTCTATGAAAAATGTTGGATTTTCATAAAGATCAGAATTTTCTCTATTGTTATCAAGAGATATACTCATTTCAACATCTTCATTCATAACTATAGTAGATAAATTTGTTCTATTTAATGTAATATTTGCATTTGTATTAGTTTCTTCTAAATTATATGAAATTGTGTTTTCATTAATTTTTTCTTCTAATTTTGTAAATCCTTTTAAGTCATTTTTTGAATATGGAATATCAGCTTTAATTGATTTTGTATTATTAATATACAATATTCCAGCATTTTGTGGTTTAGATGTTTCAATAACAACTTTAGTTGTATCTTCTGGATAAGTAACTAGGTAGTTACCATTTTCATCTGTTTTAGTTGAACTATCAATTTGTGCAATTAAATTTCCTAATTGATTATAAATTTTTATAATTCCATCTGTTCCTAAGATTTTTTCAAAATTATTTTTACTTATAGTTGTTTTTAAATAATGTGCATAATTTTCAATTGAATATTGGTTTGAGTTTTGATCAACAAAATATGTTGAATTATCTTTTATATTTATTTTATTTGCTATATCTTTATTTAAAATATCAATTCTTAATTGTGTATTATATTTAGTTTCATATTTTTTGTCTTCCATTCCAGCATTAGCATATATTTTACCTTTATTTATATTTTGTTTATTTGTAGCTAACTCTAAAACAACTGAATCTCCCTTTTTATCTTTAACTTCAATTTCTTTGTTTGAAGAAACATTTAGCTCTTTTTCTTCTTCTCCTGTATATTCAATTAATTTTGCACTTGCATTTGAAACAATACTAGTATTTGTAATTAATCCTGGATAAACATAAGTTATTAAGTATTCATCTTGTCCATTTGCTATATTTACTTTATCATCTTTTACTGTATTTTCAACATTTATATTTAATACAGATTTTTCCTCATCATATTTGATTTGGCTATCTTCATAAAATACATTAGCTTCTGTTTGCCCATTTGTCATTTCTGTACTTTTTAAAACAGCATTAACACTCTCAGGTTTTGTCCCATTTAATGTTGGGACTTTGACCTCAAGTGTTGTTTGTTTAATAGGCAAATTGTTTTTATTATTTATAGTATTAAGTTTAGCACTTAATCTAACTAAAGTTTTATTTTCTCCATTTACTTGGTAAGTAAAATATGAATTTAATTCTTGATCCAATTGAAGTTCATTTTCTCCAGTAAATTTAACATTAACAGTAACATCTTTTTCTATTTGTTGCTCTTCTCCCTTGCTATTTACATATATTGCTTTTAATGTTATTTTACTATCTTTATTTAATTCATTTAAACTAATTTTATTTTCAAATTTAGTACCAATTTTTGCAATAATAGAATATGTATTCTCTCCTAATTGTTTTAATAAAATCTGTTCATTTTCTGTGTTTTGAATTATTTGACTATCATCAATTAGTTCTTCAATAGAATAATTTCTGCCTGCAAATTCAATTTCTGCATTTTTTAGATATCCATCTTTTACAGATAAATCCATATACAATTCTTGTGGTTCGCCATTTACATCCTGTACAAGATAGTGTGTATTTTTATTATCCTGTTTGAAGTAAGAATCAAATTTTACATTTTTATTTAAGGTATCTTCTGTTCCGAGAATCTAAATTAATTCCTGCAGTTGCTGCCATTACTTCTTGACCCATTATAAAAAAGTCTCCAGAAGTTAATGCAAATATAGTTAGTGTTGCAATTATGGCATTTATAATTCTAGTTTTAGTTAAACTACTCCTCTTTTTTTGCATACTTTTTACCTCCCAAGTTTAAATATATTATATTTTATTATACAATATTTTACATACCTACTTAATATTATACATTCTTATGTAAACTTTTTCAATACTTTTTGAAAAATTTGTCATTTTTTATGTTTACTTAAGCGGTATTGACAGCTTTTTTATCAAATTTTTCAATACACATTTCATTCTATTTTGTTAATATTTATTAACATTTATAATCAAAACCATAACCTGACCCACCAGCACAGCTAAAGTCTGAGTGAAGTATAAAGAAATCTTATCGCTTTCGCACATAAAAAATAAGCAACCCAATAATATGAGTTGCCTATTTTTATTCTATTTGCCTAAAATTTTTCGTTTTATAAAATATACTGTTCCTCCTATTGTTGCTAACACTGCAGCAATTATCAATAAATATATTGTTGATTTATTTGCACCTGTAGGTGGTGTAATTACAATTGTCTCTGTATAATCTGCATCTTTTTCTCCTGGTTTTTTATTAGGATCTTGGTTTCCAGGTACATATCCCCTTCTACCTACATCATTTGTAAACTGAATTATTTCTGCCATATTATCATAAGTTAGGTCATCATCATGATCTGCTGATGAAATAGTTTTTGTTAAAGTCAAATAAACTGGTGTTTTGCTTTCATCACCTGGTTTTAATTTTTGATCTTTTAGTGCTTCTGTAACAAGAATTTGAGTGATTGATACTTCTTTTAATTTGCCATCTCTTGTTTCCATTCTTGCATATTTAATTTTACTATCTAAATATCCATTATTCTCATTCTGCATATTTTCTACGCTACCTAAATCTGTATTTTCGATTAACTCCCAATCTGGATTTAATTCTTTCTTGAATACTAGGTTATTATCAGCAAAGTCTATAATCTTATCATAAGATGTTTCAACAATTTTATCTGAACTACTTACTTCACCTGTATAGTATGTTAATCCAACACTATTTTCTTTTGATCCTATTGTATCAATTTCGCCAGTATTTTTAACTTTAATTCTGTATGTTATTTCTATTTTTGCACCCTGCATAAGCTCTTGATCCATATAAATTTGGATTTTTCCTTTCAAATCTTTTGTATTTCTTTGCCAACTTACATTCTTTCTTATACCTTTTTCTGTATCAACTATTACTTCTCCGTCAGCTGTTGTAAATTTGATTCCTACAATTTCTTTTGTTAGATTCATATCATTTTTAGGTCTTTTTTCTAAGCCAAAGTCTATGTTTTTAATAGTATAATCATAATTTGATTGTCCATCAGCCTCTGTTCTATCATATTCTACTTCGACTTTTAGTTTTGCTGTGTCTGCATGCATCGATGTTTTTTCCTCTAATTCTTTTAATACATTTTTATTTTTGCTATTTGGATAGTCCAAAATTTCTGCAATTTTATTTTTCATTACCTTTGAATAATTAATTACATCTAATCTCCTTTTCTCATTATCTTTAGCATCAGACATTCTAGTGTCATTTAAATCTGCTCTTGATAAATCATACCACTCTGTTTCCAAATTTTGACCTAATTGATACGTTGTAGATTTATAATCATGTCCATTGTATGAAACTCCATCATTCTTTTCTGGTAAAACTGTACTATCATCAGAGCCATATATAAACCTTACTCTATAATTTCCTGGAATATAATTTTCAAACTCATATTCACCTGTGCCTACATTTTTTGTTCCAGCTTTAGCAGTTCCTCTTGTTCCACTTTTTACACTTCCGCTACTATCTATATACATATATCCATTTTCGCTTGTTTTCATTTCTTGCCAAATATATTCATAATCATCGCCTCCTGGATTATCTATAACTTCGATTAATTGAACTATAACCCCATTAATAGCCTTTTCTGATGCATCCATTAGACCATCCCCAACTATTTGTCCAGTAGAAAGTTTTTTTGTTCTTTCATCTTCCCAAACTTTTCCATTTAGTGATCTCTTTTCAGTCGTTTGCTTTATGTTAATACTTGGCGCTGAGTCTGAATCATCTTCCTTAGTATTATCATCATCAAGTGGATTATAATTTCCTGGTGCTGAATCCTTATCTACTTGTCCATAAATTTGGTCTTTTGATTGTGCACCACCTTCAAGTGCTGTAAAGTTATTAATTTCTATGAAGTTACTCTTTTCGCCTGTTTTAATACTTCTTTCGTTATCTTTTTGAACCTCAAATGTAACATAAACATTTACATCTTCGCCTGGTTGCAAAATTAAATCTGCTAAACTTTGAGTATACATAGATTTTAATCCCTTCAATCCTGTTTCTGGGAAATTTTGATCATATTTTCCCTTATCACTCCATACAACATCTCCAATTTTGCCTGTAGAAGTTATATAGAATGAATGTTGAGCTACAATTTTTTCAGGATTTTCTTTTCCATTTGCATCCTGAATTGGTAATTTAACATCTTCGCTTACTAAATTATATGTTTCATCATAATAATCTACTAATTCATTGATTGTTCCAGCTAATACTCCTGATTGATTTCTAATCTTCATGTAATATGTTACAAATACTTTTAATTCTTGATCTTCTGTTTTCGTTCCATGGATTATGCTTCCAGTTGGGTTGTCGATTCCTCTATCACTATTTTTATAATCTTCAATTCTGAAATTATAATCTGACTCATATATTGCTCTATTGTATTTCATATTTTTATAGTCATTTTGTTTTTTAATGTTAATATCAAATCCATCAATATTTTGTCTTGCATTATATGTATAATTCAATTGTTTTTTGTTAATTGTTAAAGTTGCTGAACCTACATCTTTCATTAAAGCAAAGTCTGCAGTTTCCCTTTTCTTTAATCCTAAATTAATATATAGCATATATGGATAATTTGCTTCATAAGTTAAATTATCTATCTTTTTGTCATTTATATCATTTACATATCTTTCTTTAAATGGATATGCAATTCCTTCATTTGATGTTTTTACAGTAAATTTAAATCCATCTTTTAAACTTCCATCGCTGTTTGATGTTATTAATTTTGAAACACCATCTCTAGTTTTATATTCTAAATCTACTGTCTTATTTCCACTTGCATCTCTTGCCACACCATAAGTTCTTCCACTTTCTACAACCTTACTTGTATCCCCTGTTATTTCTGCAAATTTTGCGTTAAATGCAGCTCTATCTTCTGGTAGTTCTTCAACTTTTGAATTTATTCTATACTTGTCGTCTTCTGGTTTTTCTTTATAGTCTTCTAAACTTCCACCTTCAAATGCTTTAACTGTTGTATATGTTAATCCATCATATTCAAAAGCAACATCATATTTTCCAATTGGGACATTTTTAAATATATAAGCACCATCTTTGTCGGTATACACAGGATTTACATCCACATTTGCTAACTCTGTCGTACCATATTTGTATAAACTTACTTTTATATTTTTTATTCCATCTTCTAATGAACCATCGTTTTTTGTTCCAATAACATTATCAAAATTGCTCTCTTTGCCTGTTTGCACATCTTCCCAAACAACACCTGCTATTTTCATTGTAACTTTTATTGCATCATCATCATCATCGTCATCATCATCGTCATCATCGTCA
>CAZAZX010000005.1:27823-86944 GCA_964489885.1 uncultured Lachnospiraceae bacterium
TGTAACTTTTATTGCATCATCATCATCATCGTCATCATCATCGTCATCATCGTCACCTGGCGTTGGTGTTGGTGTTGGAGTTGGTATTGGTTCATCATCATCGTCATCATCATCACCTGGAATAGGTATTGGCATTGGTGTTACTGGTGGCCATGTTGGAATTCTTGGTATTGGTGGTATTGTAGTTGTTGGTGGCTGTCTTGATGGTGGTGGTGTCAATGTTGGTGGTAATTTTATCGTTGTCTTTTCAATAACTGTTAATCCCACTTCAATTAATTTTTGTGCTGGTGCTTCTGTTGGATGTGGAACTAATCTATAATTTGTAATTACAGTATGAGCATATAGATATCCATGTTGACATGGATATCTTGTAGTATATGTTTTTCCATCTAAGCCTCTTGTTGTTTCATTATGCCCACCAGAACATTGTGATTCATCATATTCTGGCTCCCAATTAACATTATAATAAGTTCCAGTCAATTCATAATATTCTCCTGTATAGTTTTTATCATAATATGTAACAACAAATTTTACCTTCTTCACACTTTTATTTTTAGAAGCATCTATTACAATATTAAATTCTTCATTTGGATATGGATAGCTATAAAATCCATCTAGTCCTTCTGCTCCATATTCTTCATCTCCGGCAGGTCTATCTTTTTTAGAGTCTTTATGCTCTTCATCATATGTAATCTTCCACGTTTTCTTGTCTATTTCTATATTATTTTGGTCATATAGTTTGATATCTTCTATTCCACCAAAATCAACCTTTGGTCTAGAACCATGTTGTGTATATCCTCTAACATAATCAATAGAAAGTGGCCCTGCTATATAAATTTCCTTTGAAATATCACCAGCAACAGTTAGATTTCCTGCTTCCCAAGAATCTTTAAATCCTCCAGCCTTATTTAGGCTTTCTTTATATTCTTTGAAATCCATTGCTTCTAATGCTAAATCATTTGGTTCAACTTTTTGACCTACATTATGTTCTGTTGCCCATAATGCCTGTTGTACTTCACTGTGCCCATCAGTATTTTCTTGCCAATATGATAAGATATATGCTAAATCATATTTATCATTTATACCAGCTGTTTTTTTTGCTATTCTATTATACTTAACGGCTGTTTTACTTGTTGTTCCTGGTGTTCCAACTGGTACTGGAATTTCCTTCAAATCAGTTTCCCTTATATATGGTATTCCAAACACAACACTTGATCCACTACCAGGGAATGCACCACCATGCTCCATACATAATAATTTTAAAATACTATTAAAATCCTCATAAAATGTATATTCAGGAATTCCTTCTTCTGCTTTAGTTTCACTTTCTACCTTTGTTGTTTCTTCAATTTCTTTATTATTTGCCTTTGTTTCATTATCTGATACTTCTTTATAATCTGCTGCTTCTTTTTCATCTAATTTAATTTTAGCGTCAGCTTTTTCCCTTATGTATTTTTCTCTATTTTCATATAGTTTTTTATATTCATCTTCTGTAATTTTGCCTTCTTCTTTCATTTTGCCAATATCTTCAAAGGTATATTCATCTGGATAATATTCCTTTCCGCCAGCAGTTACACTATTATATTCTAGCTTAACCCTTTTTCCATCATCATTGCACTCCTCTAGTTCCATCTTACCATCTTTTTTAGTGTTTGTAACAACCGTACCACTTGACCCGAGTAGTTCCTTTAAATCCTTCAATATCAGCCGTATTAACATCTTTCAATTCCTGTATTGACAATTTTACATCATTTTCTTGCAATTTTTTAACATATCTTACTCTTGCATTCCATAATTCATCTGCCTGTTCTTGTGTAATTTTACCCGCATTTCTGAAAGTTTCTATTCCAGTTAAATCAATTTTATCTGCATAATAAATTTTGCCATTAACTTCAACACCTTCTACCTCTATCTGTTTTTCGTTTCCATTTTTATCTGTTACTGTTTTATAAGTTACTGGCGTTTTTGTTGATTTATCAGATGAATCAGTATTATCAATATTGTTGTTATTTGTATTATTTTCTTGATTATCCTCGTTTTTGCTATCCGAAGTAAGTTCATTTAAAACTTCATTATTATCTCTAAGTATTTCCTCAAGAGTTTGACCGATGTTCAGCATTAGGATCAGGTTTGATTAAATTATTAAAGGTTCCCAGTTCTTTAATATCTGCATAACTAACAGCAAATAATGTTCCAAACACTATTGATGTAATTAAAACTACCGCTATTATTTTATCTTTCATACTAATTCACCTCCTTAATCATAGTAATTGTCTTTTCTTTTCTTCAGTACATAAACTACCACTGCTAATATCACTAATGCTACTAATATTAAACAAGTATATGTTACTGCACTACCAGTTTTTATTGTAATTACTAAATCGGCTGAGCTTATATCATCTTCACCTTGAGCTTGATTTTTAGGTGTTGAGTTTTTATCTTTTAATCCCAAATCATTGAAATCTTCACTTATTTCAGCTAGGTTATTAATTATAATACTGCCTGTATCTGCTAATTGTTTTGTTAATACCAAACTTACTTCCTTAGTTTCTCCTGGATTAATTACAGTTTCTGCAAGTTTTGTATTATAAAGATTTCCATCATTTCCTGCATACCAATTTGGATTCAAGTTTGAATTAAATTTCATTTGAGATGGCATATAATCCACAATACTCTTTGCATAACCTGCAACATTTCCATTATTCGTTACTTTTATTTTATATTCTGCAATAATTGTTGATCCAATCATTCTCTTTGATGTTATATCTGCTTTACCAATTTTTGCATCAGAATAATTATATGTTTTTACTCCTTCTTTATTTTGTACTGTTATTTTTGAAATATATTTATCTAATTTCAAGTCAAATTGTTTTGTATTAATCAAGCCCATATCTATATTTGCAAAACTTGAATTACTTAATTTAATTGTATCTGATATAGCCGCAAGTTTTTCTTCTCCATCTAGGGTAACTTTAGCAGAAATTACATCTGAATTTATATTTGTAGCTACACCCTCTTTTTGATATTCTGTTACAGCATAAATTTCAGTATTATAATAGAAAATTACTGTATAATTTCCTTTTTCAAGGTTATCAAACACATAAGTTCCATCACTTGCTGTAGTTGTTCTTTTTTCTATTCCAGAGTCCTTATCTTTTACAACTTCACCTGAATTTGCATCTGTCAAAATAACTGTTATTCCTTCTAATAATTGTTCTCCGTTGTCTCTCATTCCATTTGAATTTGCATCAACCCATGCAGTTCCTCTTATTCTAAATGTTTTTTCTAAATTTGTATTAGAGTTAGCTCCATTTCCTTTGTTTCCACTGCCATTTCCGCCACTACCATTATTAGTATTATCGTTATTGTCTTCATCACTTGGATTGTCCTTTGTTGGATTTTGTTCAATACGTGTTGTTAATACCTCTGTTTTAACTTTATCTGAATTTGATCCCTCAACAGTAGCATAGTTTTCAATTTTAACCTCATCTAAATTATTTGGTATATCCTTAGCTATTGTTTCTATGTTTAAAGTTATTTCTTCGCCTGGTTGAATATTTGTTGTAAAATGAACCGTATTGTCATTTTCCTTTAAACTTAATATTGAATCACCTGTTTTTGTAGCATAGTCTCCTTTTACAAAATTTAATTCTTTTGGTAATATGTCTTCAAATTTAACATCTCCTGCTGTAGCTTTTCCAGTGTTTTTAATCTTAATAGTATATTTTATGTTTTCTCCTTCTTTTACATATTCTGTTGCTGCATCATTCGAAATTGAAACTTGTAAGTTAGGTTTTGCCAAAGTGTTAATAACTTTAGCTGATGTAAATTTTTCTCCATTATCTGCTGTTACAGTTGTTTGTGTTGAAATTTCTTTTTCGTATTTTGAAAATTCTAATCTTTCAACTGTTCCAACAAATTTTATTTTTTTGGTTTGATTTGGACTCATTGTTCCCAGATTCCAACTTACAGTATTACTACTTTCATTAAATGTAGCATCTGAATCCTTTTCCCATTTTTTTGTTGATTCATCATATTTTAATATGTATGCCTCTTTAAACTCAACTCCATCTGGGACTACCTTTTCAGCAGTAACTCCATTTAATTCATTTTTGCTTATGTTTTTTATTTCTGTAGTATAGGAAATTTCTTGGTTTTCTTTTAACATTTCTACTCTATCAACACTAGATGTTTCTTCAACCTTAAATGCTGATGATTTTAATTTTATTTTATCTGAAGAATTTTTATATGGATTTCCTAAGTTACTTGCGAATACTGCAATATCATTCTGTGTTTCTATTTCTGGCATTCCGTGAAACTTCAGTTTTTGAAATTACTTCAGCACTTCCATCTGCTTGTATATCCCCTAATTGTTCTAAATAATATTTTCCTGTATTCTCATCATAATAAACTTCACCATCATAATATTCTTCTATATTGTCTGGAACATTTTCTACAAGTAAATATACATCTTCAATATCTATTTTTTCAACGTCTATTTTACCAACGTTAATATCGATATATTCCCTATTTGTTCCTTCTTCAATTTTAGTTTGAGGATACACATAACCACTTGAAACTTCACCATAATCTCCTGAACCTTTTTGATATATAGCATATTTTGTGTATTTAGGTATATATTCTCTTATAACAACATCTTCAAGTGGAATTGAACCTGTATTGCTTACTAAAATTTTTAATTGTATAATTTCTCCTTCTGCGACAGTATCTGTTTTTTTGTGTGAGTATAGGACTTGAGCTACATCAAGTTTTGGTCCTTCTCCTGTTGTTAATCCAACTGTATCTGCAATTACAGTTTCTTCTCTTATGCCGACTTCTGTGTTGTTTTCAAATGTTGCACCAAATGCACCATATAGACTATTTCCATATTCCAAATTAGCTGGGACTTCAAAATCATAAGAAAAATCTAAAGCTTCCCCTGTTTCCATCTGATATCCATTTAGGATAATCATATATGACTTAACTTGTGATAAATCTAATGGTTCTAGTGTCCATGCATTATTTGAATCTGACAAATCATTTGTTGCCTCACCATTTTCAGAATAGTAAATTGTAACCTTATCATTTTCTATTCCATTTGCACTAATTTTAGACTTTAATACTGTATTAACAGTTGTTCCTAAATCATCACCAGAGTTTATGTTTTTGTTTCCTTTAAAAGGAACTCTACCTATTGCAACAATGTTATCACAAGTATTTCCAGTGTTATTAACAAGTTTTAAAT
Organism: uncultured Lachnospiraceae bacterium; assembly: GCA_964489885.1. GTDB lineage: Bacteria > Bacillota > Clostridia > TANB77 > CAG-508 > CAKOTZ01. Next base: position 33,069 of record CAZAZX010000005.1, read on the forward strand.
CCATTTTGTCATTTCTAGATTTCGAATAAATTTCAATTTTATCTGTAACTGTTCCTTGTTTTACTGAAGTTACTGTTTTACCTGTATCTTCATAATTTGAAATATTACTTACTGCTATCATTCCAACTGGTGCTGAATACGTTATTTTTTCTTCTGATTCACCTAACAATTGTTCTCCAACAATTGCACTATTTGTATAACTAATTGCATTTGGGTTTGAATAATAAAGCTTAATTGTATCTTCCTTACTTGGTGTTAATAATTTTGCTTTAATATTTGTGTTTAATACAATGTTTGTACCTTTTGAGAATTTACCAGTACTAAATCCATTTTGACTTCCTACTAATGTAATTCTTAAAAATAATTTTCCATCTTGATTTATTTTTTCAATATTTGATATCTGCAAACTATCATCAAATAAAACATTTGCTGATTTTACATCTATGTCTTCAATATACTCAGGTAGTTCAACTAAAAATGTTGGATTTATGTATAAATCAGATTCTTTTCTATTATTATCAAGTTCAATTTTGATTTCAACATTTTCATTTGTAACCAAAGTTGACAATGTTGTTTTGTCTAACACAATATTAGCATTTGTAGAAGTTTCTTCTAAATTTATACTTAAAGTTCCTTCAGATATTGTATTAAAATTATCTCCTTGTATTTGCACTAGGTTTTCTTTTTCTTCTATACTATTAAACATTCTAAATTGTTCGTAAGTATATGGTATATCTGGCTCGATTACTTTTATATGTTCTATATATAGTGAGCCTTCATTAATTGGTTTTGATGTTTCCATTATAATTTTCTCTACTTGTTCAGGATATGTTAGTACATAATTTCCAAGTTTATCAATTTCTGTGTCCTTATTTATAATTGAAATTAAATCTCCATTTTGATTAAATATGTTTATTGTTCCATCAGTTCCAAGTATTTTTTCAAAATTTTCTTTGCTAATAATTGTTGTTGCATAATGTGTATAACTATTTAACAAATCAGATGTTAAATACATATTCCCACTTAGGTCTTTGAAATATTCTGATCTATCTTCTACTCTTATTTTATCAATTATATCTTTACTTGTAATATCCACTTTCCATTGACTTTGATAATATGTTTCATAAGTTTTTTGTTCCATTTGTGTGTTTGCATATATTTTTCCCTTATTTATATTTGGAAATTTAGTACTTAATTCTAAATCAAGTGGTTTCCCAAATTCTTCATTTAAAAAAAACTGATTTTGATTTACTGTGCTAACTTCTTTCTCTCCTTCGCCTGAATATAAAATCGTTTTTGCTTCTATATTAGAAAACAATGTTGGAAATTCTAATATATTATTTTGAGGGTAAATATATGTAATTAAATATTCATCTTGTCCATTTGCAGTTTTTACATTTTCATCTTTCTTTTGATTTTCTATTTTTATTGATATTGTAGCATCGTCTTGATTATATTCTATCTGATTTTCTCTATACTTCACATCATTTTCATCTTGTCCATTTGTCATTTGTGTTATTTTTGGTATTATTTTAATTCTTTCTGGTTTTACTCCATTTATTTCTGGAACCTTAGCTGTTATTTTTGTTTCCTTTATAGGTAAATTGTTATTATCTTTTGTTGAATTTAATTTTGCATCTATTTGAATTAATTTTTTATTTTCGCCATTTACATTATATGTAAAGCATGATTTTAAGCTTTGTTGTAAATATAATTCTGTTTGTCCTGTAATTTTTACATTTAATGTTATATCTTTTTCTATGACTTGCACTTCGCCCTTATTGTTGACATATACTGCTTTTAATATTACTTTGCTATCTTTATTTAATGATGATAAATCAACATTTTCCTCTAATTTTGTAGCTATTTTAGCAGTTATAAAATAATAATTTTCATCCAATTGCTTTAAAAATATTTGATTTTCAGTTGCGCTTTGTACAATTTGTCCATCATCTACAATTTCATCAATTGTATAATTTTTATCTTCAAATTCAATAACTGCATCTTTTAAATACCCTTCTTTTACAGAAAAATTGATATACATATTTTGTTTGTCATCATTAATGTTGTATGTTAAATAATGTGTATTTTCATTATTCTGATTAAAAAATGCATCAAATTTAACATTTTTATTTAAAGTGTCTTCTGTTTGATCATTTAAATTTATATTTTCAGCAACTGCCATAACTTCTTGACACATTATTATTAAATCGCCTGACAGCATTGATATTATTATTAATATTGAAATTAATGCATTTATTATTCTTTTCTTTTTTGTATACATATCAATTCCTCCCATATCTGTAATGACTTTTTTATAATTAAAATAGAAAATTTAATTAATAGTAAATATTGAACAATAAATAATATTTATCATTTACTCTTCATTATTTATTATCAAATATATTGGGTTTTCCCACAGTTAGCCTTTATAGGCTAACTGTGGCTTTCCCAAATTTTATTTTTTGTCTAAAACCTTCTTTTTGATTAATATAATTCCTGTTGCTAATATTACTAAAACTACAGTTGCTAGTACAAAGTAGAATGCTTTGTTTTTTCCAGTAGGTGGTGTAATTATGATTTGTTCTGTTACATCTGCATCATATTCTAGTGGTAATACAAGATCATCAGGGTTACTATCTCTTACATCAGGATCTTGATTTCCAGGTATTGCATCCATATCTCTTCTACCTGCTGTATTTGTCAATTGTATTATTTCTGCAACATTTCTATAAGCTAGTGTATCTTCTTTATCATCTGGAGAGAAGGTTTTTAGCAATGTTAAATCTACATAAGCAGTGTCACCTGGTTTTAATTCTGGTTTTAAATGACCTTCATTATCTTTTAAATTTTCTGTAACAATAACTTGAGTTATTGGTTTAATGTTTTCTTTGATTTTACTTTGTCCTATTTTAGATTGAACTATATTTAAGCTTGGATTTAAGTATCCTATTTTTTTCATGTTTTGAATTACACTTAAATTTCTTGTTTTTGCATCTTCTAATGATACAGTTGAATTAGGTTTTTTACTGTCTTCAAAAATCTTTTTAAACTCATCCTCATGTTCCCTAACATAGTTCTCACCATATATTTCCACTTGTTGGTCTCTAAAATCTTTATAGTTTGTTGCATCTGTATTATATTTATCTGAACCGTTTTTAAAGTCATCAATTTTTTCAATTAACTCCCAGTCTTTACTATTTTCTTTTCTAAACACCAAACTATTATCTACATAGTCAATAATTTTATCGACTTTAGTTGTAACAATTTTATCTCTATTTTTGTCAACTCTACCTTGATAGTATGCTACTCCAAGACTTGGATCAGCTTCATCTGCTGGAAGCTCTCCTTCTGTCTTACCTATGTAGTCTATGTCACTATTATTAGTAATCGTTATTCTAAAATCTATTTGAATAGTTGTTCCTTGCATCTCTTCCTCGTCCATATATATGTGAACTCTTCCCTGTTTTTCTGATGCATCTGTTAATTTATTTTTATAAGTATATTTAATTGTTTGTCTCTTGTATGCAAAACCATCATCCTCAGTTTTCCTAATATGTACCCAGTTAACATTTTTATTTTGTCCATTTGCTGTATCTACTAATACTTGATTACTTGAAGTTGTAATTTTTATTCCAGTAATTTCTTTCTTAAGTTCTATTCTTGTCTCTGGTCTTTCTTCCAATCCAAAGTCAACATTTGGAATATTGTAGTACAATTTCTCAATACCCTCTGAACGAATTGTATTATATTCTCCTTCGATATTAAATCTTGCAGTATCTGCAAACATCCAAGTATTGTCTCTTAGTTCTTTATGTTTTGTTTCATCATAATAATTTCTTTGATCATCATATTCGTTTTTACTCTCTCTTCTATCAAATGAAGCTAAAACCTCTGCTTTATCATTTTCTATTGTACGAGAATAATCTATAACTTTTCTTCTTCTTGTTGCATCATCTTTCGCATCTGACATATGATCATAATTTTGAGTTGTACTTTCTAAGTTATACCAGAAATTTTCAATATTTTGTCCCTGTTGATATGTAGTAGATTTATAATCTTGTCCATTATATGAAACTTTGTTTTCGCCTTCTCCATCTTTATTAACTCCAATACCTGATAGATAATCATTATCATTATCATTATTCATTGTTTCATTTGCTAAATATGTTCTTGGTGTATCACCATATATAAACCTTACTATATAGTTACCAGCAACAAAGTTGTAGAATTTATATTCTCCTCTTCCTAGTTTGCTTAAAACTTCATCATCTAGTACATCTTCTTCTTTTACATTATCATTTGTTCCACTTAATATAACATCTTTGTTTCCACCATTAATAACTCTTTTGAAAGTATCCTTATTTGAAGAATTGATTTTTGGATTTGGTCTTGTGTACATTTCCTTCCATACATATTCGTATTCTTCTCCAGTTTCTGGGTTGTCTATTTTTTCTATAAGTTGTACTCTTACACCTGAGATAACATCTTCTGAAACTTGTCTTATACCATCACCAATCCTTTGACCAGTTCCTAGTACCTTGTCTCTTGCATCATCCCATACAATTCCGCCTATTGTTCTACCATTATTTTGTTCATCATCTTCGTATAGTTTAACTGTTAATACAGGTGCTTCATCAGTGTCATCTTCATAATCATCAGTAATAAATGGAATTGTGTTTGTAGGTTCAGAATCTTTATCAATTAGTCCTTCTGGTATTTCTTTATCTGGAGAGCCAACTTCAAATGTTGAATAATTGCTTATTTCAAAGATATTTCTCTTATCACCTAGCATAATTCCGCCATTGCTATCTTTGTCCACTTCATAAGTAACATAAATATATAATTCCTCGCCTGCTTTTAACATTAGGTCTTTTAAACTTGTTGTATATTGTATTTTATAACCCGCCTGTACATCTGCATCATGTTCACTTAAATCACTCCAAATAATTCTGTCTCTTTCTCCAAAACTTGTTACATAGTATGATTGTTCTGCAACCATTGTTGGCCATTGATTTCCATTTGAATCTTGAATTTCCAAATAGGTATCATCTTTAACCAAATTATATGTATCATCATAGAAGTTCTTTAATTCATTTACTGTAGCACAATTTAAAATTGCTTCATTCTTTATAGTAATTTTATATTGTACAAATAATTTTTCTTCATCATCTTTTGTTTTTATTGATTTTATATTATTTATCTCTACTGATTTGTCATCACCATTTCTGTCTAATTTATTTAAATCATTAAATTGATAATCTGAAATTCTAAATTCATGATCTGCCTTATATAATTCACGAGTATATGCAAATCCTCTATAAGTAGGTGTTTCCATTAACCTTGCATCATATAAACCTAAATCTCCTCTTTGGATATATTGATATGTTTCTTCTTTATGGTTTATCGTAGTTGTTGCATTCATTACATCTGCTGTTAAAGCTAAATCAGCTTTTGACCTTTCAACTAAACCTAAATTGATATGATACATATATTCTCCAGAACTATAGAAGGTATATTTATTTCCTTGCAATGTTAATTCCATATCATGATCCGCTAAAGTTATATTGTCATTTATTGGATATGTTAAGAAATAATTATTTGTTCTTGCATGCATTGCAAATTTAGGTAATACGTGTTTTTCATTGTCAAGTGTTATTAATTTTGATACACCATTTACCTTTTCATATTCTAGTGGTGTCCTAGTACCATCTTTTCCAATTGCACATCCATTTATTACTTCATTAAATTTATCATTAAATTCTTGTCTTTCATTAGGATCTTCAATTGCTTTAGAATCGTTATCATAAATGTCCTTATCTGGGTCTAACATATAATCTACATAGTCACCATTGCTACCAGCTAAGAATGTTGTAGATTTATATGTTTGTCCATCATATTCGAAGTCTACATTATATTCTCCTACAAGAACTCTTTCAATATGATAATATCCTCCTTCATCTGTATATGTTGTAGCATCAACCTTTCTTCCACTCTTATTCCACATTTTGCCTACCTCACCTGTCTTCATATCTATCAATGTTACTTTAACACCTTCTACACCAGTTTCCAATTGATGCTGTGCATTTGCTCCTCTTATACCATCATAATTATTTTCAAGGCCAGAATGTGCATCTTTCCATACACAACCAGCAAAACCTATTGTTACACCAATTCTATCGTTATTTACCCAATAAACTTGGTTTGGAGTATCTACATTATCAATACTAAATTTAGGACTATATTCTGTATATGGTGTACTATCAAATAATACAGCTTTAGAAACATTTGGCTCAACAGTATCAATAAAGTGTCTATTAGTATATTCTATTTCTTCTGGGCTTTTTGCACTCTTTCTTGCAATATAACTATTGTTTATTTCTATTATTTCAGCCATACTTCCAGCTTTTGCTGCTTGATTATTGTAATTTTTCATATCATCCACAGTCATGTTTACAACCATGTCCAATATCTGAGAAATAGCTAATTTGCCTTCACCTGAGTATTCTGTATATACTTCCATTGTTTCTTCTTGTTTTTCTTCAGCTACAATAGCTTCTGTATAAGTTGTACCATGTTTTGTATCATATTTACTCATCTTCTTTTCCCAAAGTTCATCAATTTGCTTATCAATAATCTTTTTTAATTCAGTTTTGAATGCTTTTTTTGCTTCTGAATTAAGTTTCTCTACTGCTTCGTTTCCTGCTCTATTTAATAAATTTTGAACAAACCCATGTCCTTTAATGAAATTATTAGCCTTAATAACATCGATGGTTTCCATTTGATCAATTCTTGTATTAATGCTATTTATATCTTGTTTTTTCTCAGCTCTTGTTACAACTTTGTCATCTTCTTGAACATATTTTTTAGCAAACTCATATATATCGTCTGTATCTTTAGCATTTACACCTGCATTTTCAAGTGTTCTCTTTACATCTCCTGCATATATTTCCAAATCTGTTTTACTTGTTCCATCTTCATTCTTGTCTTTTCCGTGATATGCTTTTGTTATTGCTACATCTGTTAAAAATCCTGCTATATTATTATCTAAACCTGATAAATTTAACAACATATGTGCTATTACTCTTGCATTTGACTCTGACCTGCTTGCTGTTTGTTCCTGATCATCAGCCAAATATTTTAAAGTATTTCCTACATATTTAAATACATTTCCTGTATTTATTTGTCTATATGCATCAGCATATGCTTTAATAACATTTCCTGCTTTAGAGTTTGATGTTGCAAGTGTTGCTATTCCAAGTATTGCTTTTCTTTCAGCTACACGTTTCTTTTCACTTTCTGCTTTTTCTAATAATTGATCAATTTGTTTTTGTTTGTCCTCTTCAGATAAATTTTGATCAATTCGTTTTTGAGCAATTTCAAGTATCTGAGCCTCTTCATCTTTTGTTAACTCATAGCCTCCTAATAGCTCGTTTATAACATCAACAGCTGCCTGTTGTTGTGCATCTCCAAAATGCTTTGCTGCAAGACTCATTAATTGACGTGTTTTCACGTTTTTTGTTGCATCACTCTTTAAAATGCTATTTCCTGTATCTAACATTGAAATAACTTGCAAGCTTTTTCCAGATTTATCAAAATAAGATAACATAGCTCCTGCCTTTAAGAACATACTTGAATCGCTTGATAATAATACTTTCCCAAGATCAACATATTGTGCATATTTTTGATTTCCAGTTGCTGTTAAAAGTATTTTTACTGAATCATATAATTGTGTTGTGTTATCTGCATCTGTCCATACATTAACAAGTGATGTAATTCCATTCCAATATCCCATTAGTTTTGAATCACTTTCAATTACTTGTGTTCTATAATTTGTTTGTCTCCACATATCCTCAATGTTTTGTTTAGCTATTAGTAAGTTTTCTGCGTTTCGTAAAGATTTGCTTGCATCACTTTCTTTAACAATCTTTGAACTTCCAGTTCTGTTTCTCTCTAATACTAAATTTCCATCTTGGAATATTTTTTCTATTCTTTTACTGTCTCCATTCGCGTTTTTTGATATATAGTCATTTAGTTCTTTCTCTACTTGTTCCTTAGATTTATATAAACCATTTTCATCTTTTGCAAATATTTTAGCAAGTTCTGGATCTACATTTTCAACATCTGCTATTGATTTTTCACCATTTGCAATTTCTTCTGCCATTTTTTCAGTATAATCTGTTAAACTTTCCTGTGTTGAACTATTATATGGTTCTCCAAACACCATAGATATTGGTTGAAAACCACTAATACTTGTACTACTTGTTGTTGTAAATGTTGCTGTCTCATATCCTCCATGAACAGATGTTGGGTGTAATACAATTTTTTGTGTTGTTGTAATATAATTTTTTGTTGCAAAATTTACTGATGCCAACGTTTGTGCTTGTTTCATAAAAGTTGTACTCTGTAACCATTGTTTAGTCCATCTTACTGGTGGATGTCCTGTTGTCCAAGTAATATATCTTTCATGCCATTTTGATAAAATATATTTTCCAACTACACGGTTATATTCTGCAAGTGCAACCATATCATTATAATCTATTTCTATTCTACTTATTGCTTGTATTGAATTTCCATCATAATTTAAAAGTTGAATATAAAAATCTTCCTTTGGATATGGAAATTGATAATCTTTATCAAGGTTTGGTCTATCTTTTTTATTTTCATCATTCCATTGTAGACACCAATACCCATTTGGTATTTCGTTTCCATTTTGATCATATATACGCATAGCTGATATCATACCAAATTGTGCTGTTGAATAACTAAATGGGTTCAATCTTGTAAGCAATTCTTGCGCATATTTTTGTTTATCTAAAACCCCTCCTTCTTTATACATATCAGCCATATTAATATTATCAATACCTTCTTGCCTTGGAAAATGTGAATAGCTTCTAATATAGTCTACCTGGAAAGGTCCTATTAAATAATACATATCTTGTCTATTGTACATTGCTTCTGCAACATCAGTCTTATCTTTTATTAAATCTTTAAATAAACCTGTTCCACCGCTCCTTACAGATACTTCAGTTCTAAATGCTTGAAATTCCTCAGCTTCTGCCCATAATAGAAATGCTGGTAAATTATGATATACAGGATATTTTGCTCCAACATTCATCATTGTTGCTGACAATGCTGCTTGAACATAAGAATCTGGAACAACATTGCGATCCATTTCACATAATATATATGCAGCATCACTTAAAATTGGATTCATAGGTAAACCAATTATATTCCATCCAGCATTAGTATATAATGCTGTACTTCTTGATTCTCTTTCATAAATATAAGGTATTCTTCCACCAATATGTGGAGATGGGACACTGCTCCAAATCGTAGGTGCTCTAAATTGACTACCAATTTGGCCAGGAATTGTTGGTGCATAAATAACTTTTCCATCACCATAAGGGATAAACATTGTAGGCGGATAAACTGGTGCAAGCCTATCACCACTTGTTGTTGTTATTGCAGTTGCGGTCTCATAATCTACAGGTGGAATTTCTAATCCTCCTTGTATTCCAAATGCCCAATACATTTCCGCATAGGCCATAGGCGCTACTAAGCTACGATCATAAGATACTAGACCACTTACAATTCCTCCATGTTTTTGTATATTTTGTAATTGCAAAAAGGCTCTTACTGACATTCCCAATAATTTCGCCATATTAGTATTTCCCATCGCATCTTCAATTGCAGCTTGTGCAACATTTCCCCAGTTAATCTTTATTTTAGATAAATCTAATTCAAAACCTGCCGGGCCTATCTTACCTGATTTTACATCAATTTTGCCATAAGTACCTGGCCAGAAAATACTTCTAACAAAGGCCGTAACAGAATCTCCTAGTACAACCCCAAATTGGTTTCCAATTTCATTAATTAGTCCTTTTGCAATGTTAGCTCCCCATTTACCAATTTTGCCTTCCATTTTTGTAATTTCGTTATCCAACTTATTAAATAACTTATCTGAATAGCTCTTAGCAAAATCTCCTATATTTGCTGCTAATTTTTCTTTTGCCATCTGATTCATTTGAGAAATCTTTTTACGTATTTCTTCTTCTCTTTTTTGGTTATATACATCTATGGCATTTAAGGTATCAGCACCAATCCCTGCTTTCTCAATATCAACAGGATTTCCTTTTTCGTCAACTATATTTCCATTATCGTCTATGTGGTATGCTCCTGACTCTAACTTTTCCCAGACATTTGAAGTTATTGGATTTCCATCTTTGTCTATTATAATTCCGTCTTTATTTATGTTATATCCATTTAAAGCTAAACTAAATTGTTGTCCAAATAATTTTTTTGCCTCTGCCATTTCTGCATCACTTAAAGTTCCATCAAAATGTCTATCAACTAACACTCTTTTCCATGTGTCTAATAACCCTTCAGCACAAGCTATACTCTTTTGTGAATAATAATTGTATAACATTTCAGTAATTGAATTTACTTCATCATTATTGCCTATTTTTTCTGCAATGTTATCATAAATCTTACTTTCTACTTCATTTATAAGTCCCATAACTGTTGGATTCATTTGGTTCATAACGTTTTTTGTCAATTCCCAGCTTAAATCATATCCATTACTTGGATCTGCTTCCTCTATTTCTTGTTTTAATTTTTTTCTTTCTTCATCAGTTAAATTATCATAAACACCTAATTCTTCTTTTGCCTTATAATCTGCTACTAATTTTTCATATTTTACCCAATCATTTCCATAAGAAAACAACATATCTTCAGCAGTTCTACCCATAAATTCAACAAGCCAGTTTTGATCCTCTAATGCTCCATCTATATAATCTTTAACTTTATCTGTCATTACCCCATAAACTATATCAATACCATTGTCAACAGCATTTTCTGTTACTCCTCCGAACTTGTTCTCTTACCCAATCTCCAAAAAAATCTTCTTCATTTGTATCTCCAATTTTTTCAATAAGCTCATCAACACTCGCTGACCATTGTTCATAAATTTGTGTTTTTAATTTTCCATAAACCTGTATTCTTACAGCTTCTACTATCTTATCTTCATTTTCTTTTGAAAGCTTCTCATCTGTTATTTTGCTCCAATTTTTTCTTACATACTCCCTAATTTCTTCATCATGTTTTTGGCCTAACGCTTTATCTATATAGTCTTTAGCATTTTGGAAATTTTGATCTTTTGATTTTTCTAAAGCATCTGTTAATTTCTGGCACATACTTTTATATTCTTTTTCTTCATCTGTTTCAGGTGGCTCAACAGATGATAATTGGCTTGACTTTTCTTTATCTTCAGCTGTTGAACTAGTAGTTTTTGTACCATCATTATTTGAAGATTCTATTTTTGCATATGAATTAAGACTAATTATAAAACAAAATAACAATACAAGTATTCCAGCTAATATTTTCTTTTTCATTTGTTCACCTCCTATTTTAAAAATTTCTTTTTATCTTTAGTTTTATTTTTCAATATATATACAATGATAGCTAAAGCAGAAAGTATAATTAATGCTATTATTAAGCCAATTATTACAATTTTTCCACCAGTCCTAATTGTAATTACTATATCTGCAGAAGACATATCATCTTCACCTTGTGCCCTATTTCCTGGCGTTGAATCTTTGTCTTTTAATGCATATTCGTTATATGCTTCTTTTATTTCTGCAGTATTATTTACAATTCCAGTACTATTTTCTGTTACTTTCTGAGTTAAAACCAGTTTTACTTCTTTTGTTTCACCTGGTGAAATTGAAACATCTGCTAAAGTTGTTGTATATATGTTGTTATCATTTCCTATAAACCAACTTGGATTTAGCTCTGAATTAAAATTCAATTGTTTTGGCATATAATCAACAATATTTTTAGCAACACCTGCTACATTTCCTTCATTTGTAACTTTTATACTATATTCAACTGCTAAAACAGAATTTTTAAGTTGTTTGCTTCCTATTGGAACTTGTGAAAGTTTCCTATTATTTATATTGTATACTTTTGTACCTTCTTTGTTTTGAACACTTATTTTAGTAATTGTTTTATCTAATTTTAAATCAAATTTACTTTTTTGAACTAAGCCAAGATCAATATTTGAAATACTCTTTTGCAAATCTATTGTATCTGTTACACCTGCTAAAGTTGTTTTTCCTTCTATTGTTACTTCACTTTCAATTGCATCAGAATTTAACATTGTTCCAACATCTGTTTTTTGATAATCAGTTACTCTATAAACATTTGTATCATATAAGAAAATTACTAAATATTTTCCTTCTTTTAAGTTCTTAAATTCATATCCTCCTAACTCATTTGTTGTTGTTTTTACATCTTCATTATTATTATTTTTTGCAATTCCTCCTGTTGTACTATCTATCAACATCACTGTTGTATTTGGAACAAAGCTTTCTTCTTGATCTCTTTTTCCATTTTCATTTTCATCAATCCAAACTGTTCCTGAAATTCTATTGTTTTTTACAAAATTACCATTTGAAGAATTATTTGAATTATTATTGCTATTATTTTTTGATCCATTATTATTTGTATCATCAGTTTCAGGATTTGCAGATTTTAAAATAATTTGTCTCATAGGTTCAGCATTAACAAAATCTGTGTTATCACCTTCAGCATTTGCGGAAATACCAGATGCTGTATCTTCATCAAGTGCTCTTACTTTAAACCTTGCCTTAATAGTTGCACTAGCTCCAGGATCAATATTTCCTTTAACTATAAATACTTCTTCATCTGTTTCGTTCAAGTCCAAATCAGGTCCATAAATATTGTATGTTCCATCAATAAATTTCAAGCCACCAGAATATAATGTTGAAAATTCTACATTTTTTGCTGTATCCCTTCCGACATTATTTAAAGTAATCGTATATTCAACTTCTTCTCCATCATTTAGATATTGATTTTCATTATTTGAACTAATTGCAATTTGTAAATTTGGTTTTACAACTGTTAGTTTAATATCATTTGAAGTTATTGTTTTCATTCCACTTGCAGAAACTGTTGTATTTGTAATTATTTGTTTTTCATATGTACCTTCTTCTAGTAACATTGTTCTTGCATTTACAGTAAATATAATATTTTTATTTGCTTCTAGTTTTTCTACATTTGCACTTATTTTTCTTGTACCTTCATCATATTCTAGTGGGATATCAGTTTCCTCTCCTGTTTCAGAGTCAAATGTCGCAAGTTCAGCATTTATAAATTCTAAACCTTCTGGTAAAATTTTTTCAATATATATATTTGTTTTTTCGTTTTCTGATTTATTTGTAATTGTACTTGAAAAACTTACTTCCTTTTCTTGGCTTGCTAAATCTGCATTTTCTTTGTCATCTTCTTCATCTTCTCCATAATATCCAATATCACTATGATCTCCTCTTATTTCTTCAATTGTTATATCTGAGGATTCTAAGGTTACATTTGAATCTTCTGCTTTTAAGCTCGTTTGAAAATTACTTGCTGTTACTGTAGCAATATTATTAATATCTATTTCTGGAGTTTTTGTTAATTCATTTTTTGATTCTTCTGTTGTATTTGTATCTGCATTAAATTTATTTGTGGTAATATAGGCTTTTCCGTTTTCATCAACTGTAAATCCAGGATAATCTTCATAATACTCATAAACACTTGGTGCATACTGTGTTGCAAGTTCAAAAGTTTTTTCTACTGATTCACCTGGGGCTAATTGGTCTACCTTCCATTGAAGTGTTACCTCTTCTCCTGCATATTTATCCCCATTTTTTACAACATTCCAATCTGACATTTTTTGTTCTTCGCTACCTATATAATATACTGACATAAAAGCGGATGTATTTTCATTTGAATTTGACTCAACTAAGTTTGTATACTTAGGTGTGTTGTCTGTAATTACAACATCTTTTGCACTTTCTGTTCCTGAATTTGTAACCTTTATTTTATACTTTAATATCCTTTCTTCTCCAATTTTTCCTTCTTCATTGGCTCCTTCAACTTCTTGTGTTATGTTTAATTCAGGTCCTTTTCCTGTTGTTAAACCAACAATATCAGATTGAACTTCTTGAGGAATATTTGCTTCACTTGCAAGTTCTGTAAAATATGTTGCAAAATTTGACATTATATTGTTGTTATATGTTATATTTGCAGGTAGTAACAAATTATAACTAAATGAAACCATTTCTCCTGGTTGCATTTGATAATTATTTCCAACAATTAAACATGATTTTATTTTATTTAAGTTTTCAGGACTTTCTACCCATGTATTTTCACTATTTGATAAATCCCTTGTCGCATTAGAATTTTCTGAATAATAAACTTTAAATTGATCTTCATCAATTTTGTCTGATTTTATATAATCTATTAATTGTGTATCAAAAGTTGTTCCTAAATCCTCTCCTGTTAGTGCTGCCTTATTTCCCTTTGCTGGTATTCTAACAAGCATTGATATGTTGTCACATACATTTCCTGTATTATTTACTAGAAATAATTTCATTTTAGTTGAATATGATTGTTTGTATACATCAATTTGGTCAACTATTGGGCCTTGGTTCACACTCATAACATATTTCCCAGTATCCTCATAATTGCTCCAGTTGCTAACACTTAACATTCCTGTTGGTGAACTATATGAAATTGGTACACTATATAGTCCAGCCGTTCCATTTTCAGTTTGTACCATATTTTCAAAATTCTTTGTATTTAAATTGTAAAAATACATTTTTATTTCATCTGTTTTGTTTGGTGTTAATATATTTAATTTAACATCTGTTTTTAAAATGATATTTGTTCCATTTGTTATTTTTCCATCACTAAACTTAGTTTGAATACCATCTAATTGAATTCTTAATGTTATTCCACCATTTGAATTAGTTAATTTTTCAACTTTATCTATTATTAATTCATCATCATATAATATTTTGTATTCCTTAATATCAACATCTTGTATATAGTTTGGCAATTCAATATCAAACATTGGATCTGCATATAAATCTGAAGTTGAATTGTTATTTCCCAATTCAATTTTAAATTCGATATCTTTATTAACTACTAAAGTAGAAAAATCTTGTTTACTAATACTAAGCTTTGCCTTTGTTGTTGTATCTTCAAATGGAATTTCAACTTGGCCTTCTTCAGTTTTAAAATAATCTTTTGCATCTTTTTCTTTTTGATATAAGCCTGTTTTTGAAGTTAAAGTTGAAAATGTTTCAATTAAAGGTTTAGCATAAGGTAAATCTCCAGTAATAGCCTTCTTATTATTTATTACAAGATTACCTTCTTTTATAGGTTTTGATGTTTCAATTCTTATTTGGTTAATATTATCTAAATAATTAATGATATAATTTCCATTTTGGTCTAAAACAGTAGCATTATTAATCATACCTACTGTTGCTCCATTTTCATCTGTTATTTTAATGCTTCCATCTTCTCCTAATACTTCAAGAAAATTATCCTTGTTTACAGTGGTAGATAAAAATTTTGTAAACTTACTTATGTCATATTGTTGTCCATAAGCAGTTTTTGCTGTTTCACCTTCATCTGTTAGTTGTATATTTTCAAGATTATCTATGTATCCAGCATTAATTTGCCAACTTGTCTCAAATTCTGTTATTTCACTTTTTTCTTCATTATTAATATTGGCATACATTTTTCCTTTTCCAATTTTTTCTGTCTTTGATTTTCCTTCTATTGATAATAATTTTCCGATTGGATCTTTTAAGCTAATTGATTTTACATCATTTTTTTCAATTTCTTTTTCTTCTGTATTTGAATATATCTTCATCTTTGTATTTATAGTTGTTCCAATTTTTATTTCTTGATTTTTAATACTATTATATGCTTCTTCTGGATAAATAAATGTAACTAAATATTCATCATTTCCGCTTCCAATTTTAACATTTCCGTTTTCATCTTCATTATTTTCTACATTTATTTTTATTAATCCATTTTCCTTATCAATCTTCCAATTGTCATCTGAGAATTCCAATTTTTCTTCACTTAATCCATTTGTCGCTAAAGTACTTTTTGCCTCAACGTCTATTTTTTCTGGATCAATGCTATTAAATTGTGGTATTAACATTTCAATATTTGTATTTTTTACAGGTAACATATTTTCTTGTTCAACTAATCCTGTTTTAACATTATATTGTACAAATACTTTTTTTGTTGAATCTATATTTAATGGAATATATTTTACAATTGAAACATCATTTTTTATTTCATATTCGCCTTTCCAGCCTAAATTTAAGCTTATGTCTTTTTCAATAGGAGTTTCTTTGCCTTTATTGTCCATATATGTTCCATTTACTATTATTTTGCTGTTTTGATTAATAATTTCTTTTGAAGTTTTTTCATCAATATTTGGAGCAATATTTAATTTTAAGTTGACTTCGCTATCTTCATTTATTTGTCTTAAATAAATATTTTTATCTGTTCTAGATTGCACCATTTCGGCTTTATCTTCTACAGAAATCAATTTGTAGTTTAAAGGGATTTCCTCATTTTCTGATTGTATTGTTACTGTTGCATTTTTTAAATATCCCTCATGTTGAACTTTCAAATTCAAACTAATTGCAACTTCATCTTTATTAATATCTGCAACATTATAATGTGAGTTCTTTCCATCTTTTTCAAAGAAAGCATCAATTTTTACATTCTTGTTTAAAGTTGCATCTGTTTGTTTATCAAGTTCACCTACTTCTTCATTTTGTTCAATAACATTTGCTGCATAAGAAACAAAATAATTTCCAGCATACAAAAAATTAGCAAATGTTAAGTTCACAATCAAAACACCTGACAACATTTTTTTAATTATTCGGTTTTGTGCATTTATAAATTCCCTTCTCACTATATTGCTCCTTTCTAAAGACACCTTAGGTTCTTTAGCATATTTAAAAATATTTTTATATATTTAAGATATATATATTATTGCAATTTTATATTAATTGGTCAATGAAACATTTTGGCAAAAATGTTCGAAAATAGGTATTTTCGCATACGGAAGCCGCAATTCAAAAGACAGTGTTAAGTTTGTATAACATTTTTATTTCAATTTTTTAATATAACATTAGTCATATTTTTAAACTGCTTATTTCCCTAGCTTTAATTAAAATTTAAAGTTTTAGCACATATTTTTCCACATATTAATATAATAGTTATTATAATAATTTTTAGTAAGGAAGTTATATAAATATGAATAATGAAGATATGTCTAATTTAATAAATAAATTTTCTAGTTTCATGGGTTCTTCCAATAATTTTGACAAAAAAAATATTTCACCAGAATTTATTCAAAATGTTGCTAAAATGATGAATAATACCTCTAATTCAGATGAAAACAAAGTAGAAGCAAATGCCAATTCAAATGATAGAGAAAACAATGGCAATGATAATAAAGAAAATATTAATTCAAATTTTGATATTCAAACAATTTTAAAAATGAAAAAAATTTTTGACGAACTAAATAAAAAAAATGACCCTAGAGCAAATCTTTTGATTTCTCTAAAGCCATATTTAAACGACAATCGTAAACAAAAAGTTGATCAATACATAAAATTTTTTAATATAAGCAGGGTTATTGAAGCATTAAACAATCAGGAAGAAAAATTATAATGAAGGGGTTTGATTATCATGGAGTTAAATTTCTTTGGTGTAACACTTCACTCTGATGATATTTTATTAATTTGCTTAATCTTTTTCCTATTCCAAGAAAATGTTGATGATCAACTTCTATTTATTGTTTTATTTCTTTTGCTTTTAAGTTAAATTTATTTTAAAACTGATACCACAGTATCTTTTACTTTAGGCTTTTTATCTGCAAATTCGAATGCCTCTAGCAAATTTATAGTTGCGCCTTTAACTTTTTCTTCATCATTTGTATGTATATATGCTATTGTTTCACCTGTTGTAACTTCATCTCCTATTTTTTTATTTAAAACTATGCCTGCATCCAAATCTATCTTATCCTCTTTTCTCATTCTTCCAGCACCTAAATATACAGATATATTTCCTACTCTTTCTGCATCTATCTCACTAATAAATCCGCTTCTTAGTTGAAAGCACAGGAATAACATACTTTGCCTTTTTAAATTTATCTGTATCTTCTATATATGAAATATCTCCTCCTTGATTCTTTACGAGTTCTAGGAATTTTTGATATGCACTTCCATTTCTTAATTGTTCTCTAATTATATTTTTATTTTGTTCTATATTTTCACCTTTATCCGCAAGCTTTAACATATATGCACCCAAAGTTTCCACAATGTTTTCTATGTCTGTGGGAATATCTCCTTTAAGACATTTAATTGCTTCTATTACTTCTAAAGAGTTACCAATATTATATCCAACTGGCTGATCCATATTAGTTAATACACAAATAACTTCTTTTCCAGAAATTTTTCCTATTTGTTGCATACAATTAGCTAAAACTAGAGCATTCTTCTTATCTTTCATAAATGCTCCTTTTCCAACTGTTATATCTAATACAATCTTGTTTGCACCAGAAGCTATTTTCTTACTCATTATACTTGATGCAATAAGTGGTGTACTTTTTGTACAAGCTATTGAATCTCTCAACTCATATAATTTTTTATCAGCAGGTGCCAAATTTGCAGTTTGTCCAATTAAACTAATTCCAATCTTTTTTACATTTTCAACAAATTTTTCCACAGGAATATTTGTTTTATATCCTGGTATTGATTCAAGTTTATCAACAGTTCCTCCTGTGAATCCTAAACCTCTTCCAGACATTTTGGCAACTGGAATTCCAAGTGAAGCTATAACTGGCATTAAAATTAGTGTTATCTTATCCCCAACACCACCTGTACTATGTTTATCAACAACATTATCAGATATTGATGTCAAATCAATTTTTTCTCCAGATTCAGCCATAGCCATTGTTAAATCTAAAATTTCTTCTTTAGTCATACCATTTATATATATTGCCATTACCAAAGCAGCTGCTTGATAATCAGGAATATTTCCACTTGTGTATTCTTTTATAAAATAATCTATCTCCATTTTTGTTAATTCTTTTGAATCTCTCTTCTTTGCTATTATCTCTTGTATAGTCATATAAAAATCTCCTTCTAATTTATTTTATCTTTATAAGTAATTACGAACAGCATATAAGAACCTGACCCACCAGCATGGCTAAAGCCGTGAGTGGGTACCCCAGAACCTTGTTGCTTTTGCAATTAAAAAATTAAATAAAGTTTTTTACAAAAGTTTTTCTATGTAATGGACAAATTCCATATTGTTTAATTGCTTCAATATGTGCTTTCGTACCATATCCTTTATGTTTTGCAAATCCATACTCTGGAAAAACTTCGTCCCATTGTCTCATTATCCTGTCTCTTGTAACTTTTGCTATTATTGATGCTGCTGCTATACAATAGCATTTTGCATCTCCCTTTATTATTGATTTATAGTTTATTCCTAAAGTATCCATATTTTGTAATGCATCAACTAGTATAAGTTCTGGTTTTTTTTTCAATTTTGTTAATGCTTCTGTTACTCCTAGCTTTGTAGCATTTAATATATTTACTTCATCAATCATTTTTTGATCAATTATTCCAACTGACCATGCTATTGCTTCTTCTGTAATTTTTTCATAAAGTATTTCTCTTTTTTTCTCAGAAACTTTCTTTGAATCGTTTACTCCCTCTATAAATGAATTTTTCGGAAGTATTGCTGCCCCAACTACAACAGGTCCTGCTAATGGTCCTCTACCAGCTTCATCTATTCCACATATGTAATTTAACCCAGTATTATATAATTTTTCCTCTTCTTCTTTTAATAAATGTAAACGTTCTTCTTCTTTTTCCTTCATTTTTACCTCTTATAAATCTAATGTTTGACTTAATTGATAATAAGTATTTCCATCTTCATCTGTATATCCTTCTGAATATATAACTTCTTCTGTATCATAATTTACTAAAAAAAATTCATCATCCTTTAATTTTATTGAATTTAAGCTCTCTTCATCTAATTCTGCTTGTTTCCACATATAAAATTGCTGAATATTTTCATCAGTTATTATTCCAAGATTTTTTAGATTTTCTATTTTTTCGTTATCTGCTATTTCACTTGCACCGTGTTCCAATTAACGGATTTGCTATTTCATCGAAACTATTTTTATCAGCAACAGTTTTTACCTTTGCTTGTATTAACAACATATTTGTATTTAACGTTTGTAAATCAGCTTTTTTTAATATTTTTCCGTCCACCTGTTACTGCTACACCTGCAAGTATTATCAGAATAATAATAACTATTGATAATGAAACTAGAGTAATTGCATTTATTCCTTTTTTTTTCATAATTTATTTTCATTCCTTTTTAAGTTTTGTTTAATGTTTATTAAATATTATATAATACATAATTGATTTTTGTAAATAAATATTTTACTTTTTGTGAAAAAACATCTTTTTTTCACAAATCTTTCACATAGCTATTGTATTATTTACGAATGATAAGATATAATTTTAGATGGAGGTAATAGATTAATGAATGAAAATGAGAAAGCCTACCGCAAGGTGGATAATTTTTATGCGGATAATAATAAACAGAAAGGATCTTTTGGGAAAACTGTATTTATTCCTTTTTTATCTGGAATTTTGGGGTCAGTTTTGGTTGTTGGTACTTGTTTTGGTGTTCCTTCAATTAAAAGCTCTCTTTTTAAAGAAACAACAACTGCTTCAAGTTCTGCAACTGGAGTAAATTCAAATACAGGTTCAGTAAACACAAATTATGTGTCTTTATCTGAATATTCTGATACTTCTGTTGGAGTTGCTCAAAAAATTCTACCTTCAATTGTTGGAATTGAAATAGAAAGCAATGTAACTTCTCTTTTTGGTGATAGCGGAACTTCTCAAGCAAGTGGTTCAGGAATAATTATTAGTAGTGATGGATATATTTTAACTAATAACCATGTTGTTAGTAACTCTAGCTCTTCTTCTAGTTTTTACCAAATATCTGAGGCTACACAAATTAATGTTTACTTATATAATGACGAAACAGCCTACCCAGCAAAAATTGTTGGTCAAGATGAATTAACTGATATTGCAGTTATTAAAATAGATAAAACAGATTTAACAGCTGCAGAAATTGGAAATTCTGATACTTTACAAGTCGGTGAATTTGCAATGGCTGTTGGAAATCCTCTTGGAATGCAAAGTAGTATAACATGTGGAAATATCAGTGCTACAAATCGTAAATTTACTGATTCTGATGGAAGAACTCGTAATCTAATTCAAACAGATGCTGCAATTAATTCAGGAAATAGTGGCGGTGCATTAGTTAATAGTAAAGGTGAAGTTATAGGTATTAATACATTAAAACTAGCAGCTACTGGTGTTGAGGGAATGGGATTTGCAATTCCTATCAACTCTGTAACAGATGTTTATAACCAATTAATTCAATATAATAAAGTGAAAAGACCATATATAGGAATTTCAGGTGTTTCTGTTGATGAAAAAACATCAAAGCAATACAATTTACCTGTAGGTGTTTATGTAAAATCTATTTCTAACTTTTCACCTGCTGAAAAAGCTGGATTAGCTATAGGTGATGTTATAACAAAAGTTAATGGTCAAAGTGTTTCTAGTGTTGAAGACATAAATAATATAAAAAATAGTTTAAAAATAGGAGATTCTATAAGTTTAACAATTACAAGAAATGGTCAAGAATCTACTGTTAATTTAACACTTGAAGAGCAACCATAGTTTTATGAATTTATCACATATAATTCACAAAATAGACATAAATAAGCTTTAATATATAAATATGTCAACAATATGTTGATTAAAATAGAAACATCCCCTTTTTATTTTAAAAAAAACGAAGCATTAAAATTATGCTTCGTTTTTTCTATTGTGAAACAACAAGTTTTTTATTTATTTAAAATAATATAACATCCACTTCACTTGTATTATTTTTATTTCCATACGCATACAATACATATCCATATCCATCAGGTCCTAAAAAATATTGTGTTTCTTTATTATCTACATTATACATTTTATCATTTGGATTTCTTGTATATACTGAATAACCTAAATTTTGAAAATCTGCACTCTTCCTACTTATTTCAGTTATTTCTTTATTTATCTTATTTTGTAATGTTTCTTTTGTGATTTTCTTAATATCTAATATATCTTTTAATGTAACAATATTTCCAGTTGCTAAATTATAATTATATGTCATTATCATTACTCTTTGAGGATTATTGCCCTCTTTTAGTGTTGCTCTAATTACTAATGATGCAATATCGTCTGTAATAAAACCCGCATAATCTATATTATAAATTGTATATGTAGTAACATTTGTTGTTAATATACTATTTGCCTTTGGTAGAAATGTTTCTTCTATATTTGTATTAATTTCATTTGCGGTTTTACTATCAACATTTATACATGGTAAATTAATATTCATTTCATATTTACCTGTTACATTTTTTGAATATTGATTTACCGTATAAATAAAGTCTTTATTTCTATCTTTTCTTACAGCATTGGAATTTATGGCATCTGTTAAATATAAAACATTGTTATTAAAAAGATTATTAAAATCGTCTTTTACTTTTTCTTCTTTTTCTTCTGTAACAATTGTTTCAGTTTTTCCAAGCATTAGCTTATCTTTATCCGAATATTTATAAAAAAATTGCTGATAAACTCCAGCACCTATAGATAATATACAAAAAATAATTATTACAACAAAAATTACTAATCTTTTATCCATTTTTTTCACCCTTTTCTTATATTTATAGTATACCATTTTCATACTGTATTTTCAAGCTAATATTAAAACCATTAAGCTATAACAAAATTTACACAATAAAAACACATAATTATTGTATAATCTAATAAAATATGATATTATATTAGAAATAAAATAATAAGGAGGGTTTTTATGACCGCATTAATAGTTATTATAGGAATTATAGTAGTATTAGTCTTGGCAATAATTTTAATTTATAATAGTTTAGTTCAAGCAAGACAAAAGGTAAAAAATGCATGGAGCCAAATTGATGTTCAATTGCAAAGAAGATTTGATTTAATTCCTAATTTAGTTGAATCTGTTAAAGGATATATGAAACATGAAAATGAAGTTCTAACAAAAGTTACAGAACTTAGATCTTCATGGAGTAATGCTAATTCAGTTGGTGAAAAAGCAAACTTAGATAATAAACTATCTGAAACTTTAAAATCAATAATGGCAATTGCTGAAAATTATCCAGATTTAAAAGCAAATCAAAACTTCAGTGAATTACAAGAAGAATTAAGAAATACAGAAAACAAAATATCTTTTTCAAGACAATTTTATAATGACAGTGTAACAATGTATAATACAAAATTAGAAGTTATACCATCTAACATCGTAGCTTCAATGTTCAATTTTAAACCAGAAGAATTGTTTGAAGTTGATGATCCTGAAGCAAAAAAAGCTGTAAAAGTAGATTTTAATAAATAAGGAAAGATATAAATTATGTTAGAAGATGTAAAAAGAAATAAATTTAAAACAGGTGTAATAGTATCTATATTTATTATTATTGTTACACTTGTTGTCTACTTTGTTTGTTATTATAAGAATTTAGGACCTATTTCAATACTTATTGGTCTTGCAACTTCGATTTTTTCTGCTTTTATTACATATTATAATTCAGACAAAATTATACTTTCATTAAATAAAGCAAGACCTGCAACACCTGAAGAAGATAAAAAACTCGTAAATATATTAGATGCTTTAGTTATAGCTTCTGGATTAGAACATACTCCTCGTTTATATGTAATGGATTGCGAACAACCAAATGCATTTGCAACTGGAAGAGATCCAGAACATGCTGTAATCTGTGTTACTACTGGGCTGCTTGAAAAGATGGATTACTACGAATTAGAAGGAGTTGTTGCACATGAATTAGCTCATGTTAAAAATTACGACATACGTCTTTCTGCTGTAGTATCAGTTATGGTTGGGCTTTTACTTATGTTATCTGACTATTGTACACGTACAGTATTTAATCGTGATAGTGATAGAAATGTAAATTATTTTATTTATATTATTGGTCTTATACTCCTAATATTCTCACCAATAATTGCTTCATTAATGCAACTTGCAATTTCAAGACGTAGAGAATATTTGGCAGATGCAACTGCTGTTGAATTTACTAGAAATCCTCAAGGCCTAATTTCTGCTTTGAGGAAACTTGATGAAGACTCTACACCTATGGATAAGGTAAATTCATCTACTGCACATATGTTTATTTCAGACCCAGATAAAAGACATAAAAAAGCACGTAATTTGTTTTCAACACATCCACCAATTGAAGATAGAATTCATGCATTGGAAAACATAAAATAGTGTATTGATTTTTAAATCAATACACTATTTTTTTTTGTGAAAAAAGCAAGGTGTGTCAGTTTTTTATCTCATATATTCTTTTTGCATTTTCATAAGTTTGTCTTGCAATCTCCTCTATTGATAAGCCTTTTACTTTGGCTATTTTTTCTGCAACAAATTTAACATTTCCTGGTGTATTTCTTTCCCCTCTATGTGGTTCAGGTGTTAAATATGGACTATCAGTTTCTATTAGTATTCTGTTTTCTGGAACTTCAAGTATACATTTATCTGCATTTTTTGCATTTTTAAATGTAATGTTACCTGAAAAAGATATATAGTATCCTAGTTTTAAACCTTCTTTAATTAATTCAATATTTAATGGGCAACAATGAAATATTCCAGTTTTATAACACTTTTGTTCATTTTTTAATATATTTATAGTATCCATAACGGCATCTCTTGTATGAATTGCTATCGGCTTTTCCAATTTATTTGCTATTTTTATTTGTTTTATAAATACCTCTTTTTGTATATCTCTATTATCTTTACCCCAATAATAGTCTAAGCCTATTTCACCAATTGCCACAACTTTTTTATTTTTTCCCAGTTCTTCTATCTTTCCCAAATTTATTTCTGTTTCCAAATCATTTGGTGAAATTCCAACTGTAGCATAAATATTATCATAAGTAGAAGCAATTTTAATAGCCTCTATCGATGTTTCTATATTATAACCTACTACAACAACATTTTTTATTCCATCATTTTTATTTTGTTTTATAATTTCTTCTCTATCAATATCAAACTTTTCATCATTATAATGAGCATGTGAATCAAAAAAATACATATTATTCCCCTTTATTCATAAATCATTACTACATTTGCTGTAGCATATTTTTTACAATGTGAAATGCTTAAGTCAATTGATAATATATTTTCGAGCTTAATATCAACAAAATGTATTAATGGCTTTCCATTTTCATTATTTAATATTTCGATGTTTTTCCAGTCAATATCATATTTATTGACTAGCAATCCATTTACAGCCTTAAATATTGCCTCTTTAGCTGCAAATCTTGCAGCATAATGCTGAAATTTTGCCTTCTTTCTTTTTTCGCAATATTCTATTTCTTTTTCAGTATAAATCTCATTTAAGAAAACCTTTTCACTTTTTTCAATTGCTTTTTCTATTCTATCAATTTCTATTATATCTGTACCACAAGCTATTTTCAAAATTCATTCACCCTCAAAAACAAATCATTTTAATGTAAAACCTGAATCAATTCGGCTATATTTAATATCACGCAAAGTAATAACAAAATTACTATTATTTTTAGTGAATAATCTGTTTTTTTCCTTTTATTTTCTTTTAATGCTAAATCATACATATTCATTGTTTCTAAATATAGATTCTCTGTTTCATATATTTGCAACCATCTTCCATAAAACGAACTTCCAATCTCATCTTTAGTAATTTCCTTATGCCAAAAATCTTTAATAAAACTATTTAAATTATTTCTTATTTTTAATACTCTTTTCCCTGCTTTAAATTCTTTTGTTAATTTTTTAAAATATAACTTTTGATATAAAGCTATTAAATAAGTATATAAATATTGGTTTTCAAATTCATGAGGAAGCTTTGTATAATTATACGGATTTAAGCTTGAAGTAAATAACACGCAGGCATTTTTATTAAACCCAAACCTTGCATATTGCCAATTTGAAATCGGTTGTATTTGATTTTTTAAATTAATATCAACATTATATCCGCTAGGACAAACATTTGCATACTTCCAATATTCAATTTTTATATCTTCAAAAGTAATTTTATCATTCCAATTTTCCCCATCGATACAAGTATATGAATAGACATAAAATTTATCATCTTCTATTAATGTATTTTCATATTTTCCGGTTATATTTAAGATTAATGTTTTTAGACTAAATATGCTACTAAAATTACTTGTCTGGATATTTATTTTTTCAAATTTTTTTAGTTTATATTCTTCAGACATAAGCTCTCTAAATTTATAGTTAAAGTTCAAAATATTAGAAAATTCCTGTATGTCTTCCAAATATGTTTTTATAATAATAAAGCAAAGTCCTGAATTAAAACAAACAATGTTTATTTTACCTATATCAAAAAATATACCATCCTTCATTCCTATTTTTCCTGAAGCATTTTCATTTAATATATAATTAAATTGTAAACATGGATATTTACTTAATTTTCTTAACTTTTTTTGTGTATTCTTCTTTCTCAATTCTTCTACTTCAGTTCTTGAATAGTCAAATCCGAAAAACATTTTACTTCTTATATTGGGTAAAAAATATGAATAAACATCTGCATCAGCTTCTTTTTCCCAAGTTTTTAATCTAAGGTTTTCATTCTCCAACAATCTTCTTAAAAAAGTTGTATATGATCCTTTAATTATGAATGGTTTAATAAAATATGTATATTGATATTTTGGTTTTAATTCCATTCTTATCCCCTTCTTTTGTTTTATTATTTTTAATTAAAGCTTATTAAATATCAGTGTAATAGTTTGCCGTAGCATCTGCGCCTAAATGCCATTTTCCAATAAAATCAATCACTTCATTATTTTTTAGTTCACTAGAAGGTTCAGCTACAATTTTTCCATCTTTATCTATACTACCCCATTTTCCATCTTTGTTTACACTTGCATATCCATACTGATTTTGTTCTGTTGCGTCATCATATTGGTAATCTACTACAACTTCTCCTCTATTATTTATATATCCATATTTTCCATCTTTTTTGTCTAAGAATAAAGTATTTTTCTTTAACAACTCTGTATTCTTTTTTTCTTCAAACTTGAAATTATAGTATTTATATTCACCATTTGTATATACCTTCATATATGCTTCTTCTATATTAATGTCTGATAAAATTCCAGATAATTTAACTTCATAATTTTCATTTATAAAGTCTGAATCAGTTTTTCCTTTATCCCCAATAAAGAAATTTGTTCCCTTTTTGTTTGTAATATTTTCATAATCAAATGGCACCTTTTCTTCATCTGAAAGGCTAATAATGCCATATTTATCTCCTTGTTTTGCAATTAAATTATTACCATAAGTAAAGTTTAATCCATCATATTTTAATTCTATAATAGTTTTTCCTTCTGTATCAATCAAGCCATATTTATCTTTATTTTGAACTATGATGTTTGTTCCGTTTATCTCCTTAACTTCAGAAAATCCTTCTGTTAAATTAACACTTTCGTCTTTGTTAATTACTTTCCATTTGTCATCTTCTTTAACTACATACAAGTTGTTTGCACTAACATTACTAATTTCATTATATTTAGGTTCTAAAACAACAGTATTGTCTGCTGACATTATACCATATTTGTCTTCGTCATTTTGAACTATAAATTCCTTTGAAATACTATCTCCTAAGCTTTTTATTGATTTATATTCTGTATTTAAAATAATATTTCCATATTGGTTACAAATTCCATATTTATTATTTTGCATTATTAATATGCAGTTTTTTACACCTTGTAAAGCAGATATTTCATCATAATTGCATGGAATTATTTCGCTTCCTTTTTCATTTATTAATCCATACTTTCCATCTTTTTGAACCTTAAATACATTTGATTCAAACCATGTTTTACCATCGCTTGATTTATTTGAAATTGCTGAAATATTATCATACCCTTTTAAAATTTCTTCACCTTTTTCATTTATTGCCTTTGTTTTATATGTGTTATTTTCATAGTCAACATCATAAGTACAAATAAATATTGGACTTTGAATAAAAGGTACTAAAACCATTTCATCATAGCTTGGCTCAATTACAATATTTCCATTATTATCTATTACTCCCCATTTTTCATTTGTATAAACTGAAAAATAACTAGTTTTTTCTGTTGAAATAACCTTTTCTTGGCTATCACTAAGCAATTTTGTTAGTGCAACTATAAACATTATTACAACAGCTATTCCAATTATTACCCCTATTACTTTTTTTATATTTAGCTTTGGTTCATCGTTATATCTCTTTCCGCCCAAAATAATTCCCTCCGTTTTTATAATTTTTAACTATTATAATATATCATTTTTTTCATCAAAATTCAATACAAAGCGCTAAAAGATTGATAAATAGGCAAAAAGGCTCAAAAGTTTTTTCTTTTGAGTCTTTTTTCTTAAGTTATTTATATTTTTTCTATTTTTGCAACAATAACAGTCATATCGTCATTTGCAATTCCAAGTCCCTGATCTATTGCTTCTCTTATTATTATATCTGCAATTTTTTGAACATTTTTAGTTTGTATCTCTGTTAATACATCTTTTAGCCATTCTTCCTTATACTTACCGCTTGCATCTAAAATCCCATCTGTGCACATTACTAAAATGTCACCATCATTTAAATCTTTATCAAAAGTCGTTAATTTAATATCATTTACCATACCAGCTGGTGTAGATGACTCTTGTATAAGTTCAACTTTATTTTTTGATTTTATATATGTTGGACATGCACCAGATTTTAAAATTTCAACATTTCCTATATTTAAATCTATAACTGCAATATCAAGAGTTGCATACATTTCATCATCATAATTTGTACTCAACACAGAATTTATCAATTTTACTGATTCCTCTTTTTCAAATCCTGAAATAAGCATTCTTTCTAGCATCTTAATAGACTTTTGGCTACTTTTTTTTGCCTTTTCACCAGAACCCATTCCATCACTTATTGCTAGTAAATACTTACCATCTTTTAATTTTAATTGAGTATTTGTATCTCCAGAAACCTGAATACTATTTTTAGTTGTTTTAGATACTCCAATACTTAAATTAAAATTGGCTTGTTTGCTGTTTAATTGCTTCTCATTTTCCATTTTATCTGCAATATTATCAATTACCTTTGATACATTATTAAATTGTTCAGAAACGATTTTATTGTTTTCAGATATTTTTTTCTTCCATATAAAATTCAATTTACTTGATTGATATGTATAATTGATGTTTTTCACAACTTGAAAAATCTGTTTTTCAACCTCTTTTTCTATTTCTTTATCATCCATTCCCAATATGTAACTATTATGTGATTCAAAAATTTTAATTAAATCATCACTTTCAATTTCATCATTTCTTATTAAAACTTCAAAAATATCATCTGCAATTCCATTTTCTATTTCAATTAAATCTTCGTATAAAATATTTTCCTTTATACTTCCCAAATTATTTATTAATTCATCAAAAAATATTTGTTTATTTTTATTTAAATATTCTTTTTGGTCTTCTACCAACGTTGCCGCAGCTTCTTCATAGCTTTTTGCTATTTCATTAATTGTTTGTGAAACAGTATTAAGTTTATATATTGTATCTGTATTTTCTTCTAATCTATTATCTTTAGTTACAGGTAAAAATTTAGTCTTTCCTATAATGTCTTCTATATTTATAGAAACGTTTTCAGGTAATACTAACAAAGCTACCATTGCAATTAAAATTTCTTTAATATAAACAAAATATGATTCATTATCCATAAATGTAACTAAAGCAAATCCTAGTAATAAAGCCAAAACAACTCCAATCTTTCCAGTTTTATTTAATAAGCCAACTATTAACCCTGCTAAAGCATAAGCAATGATTAGTCCTTCTTCTCCAATTCCTAAAACTGCTAATATAACTCCAATTGTGACTCCAGCTGTTGTTCCGATCAGTGCCCCATTTCTCCATGCTAATAATATTACAATTAATGCACATATTATATCTCTTATTTCTAATCCCAAAATAGCTACTGGTCCAATTGCACAAACAGCTAATGACATTAGTAAACAAGCTCCAATTGCTTCTTCAGCTGTAAAAACTTCATTTACTCCAAGTTTTTCAATTACGGGAATAGAATTTGCAAATATTTTATAAAAAATAAAAATGGTTAAACATTGTAATATTGTTTCTAGCAAGACTTGGACAGTAAAACTTGCCGTAAATACTTGAAATGCTTGTACTAAAAAAATTGCTGACATTAAATGAAAACCAAGTTTTCTTTTTTCATTTCTTTTTTGTAATTTTGGTTTTATTAGAATCATTAACATAATAAATAATATTGTATTACATAAATAAATTAATGTTGCTTGTCCACCAAAACCGATTAATGTTCCAACTAATGTTGCTAAAAAAACAGGAAGAGCAATAGTGCCACTACTACATGCTGCGGCAAACATTGCTAATGCAAATACAGATTGTCCTTCCATAAATGATATAGTTGAAATTAAAAATGATATTATGTATATTAAAATTCTTTGTGGCTTTAGCATATTCTTTATTATTAAATTCCAATTAATTTTTTTGTTTGTTGTTTCTTGTTCTTCAATATTTTCTTCTGCATCTTCAGAGATATTCTGAAACATATAATCACCTCTCGCATTTTAACTTTTCTCTGATTTTACTATTTTATAATTAAAATGTTTGTCATTTTTAGTATGCCATACCAAAAACTTTTCTACATCTTTTTTTATATTATTTCATTTTATAAATTTACATAAAGAATTTCCATCACTATTTTAATATACTTTGTCAAAAAACACAATATTTTAGGCAAAAAAAAAAGCGTAATTTCTTACGCCTTTTAGTTAATTATTTATTAATAATTCATTTTTCTATATTTTGCAAATGCAAGTATACCAATTAAAGCAATGATCCCGATTACAGGTAATACTATGTTTTCAACACCAGTTTTTGGTAAAGAACTAGATGAATAAGTTGTTCCATTTGTAGAACCAGTTGTAGTATCACTTGTCTTAGTTGCAGGTGTTGATGTTGTTGGTGTTACTATAATTGGATTTGTTTTTGAACCTGTATTTGTACCTGTGTTAATTCCGGTATTTGTTCCAGTATTAGTTCCAGTATTAGTTCCTGTATTTTTTCCTGTGTTTGTACCGGTATTTGTTCCTGTATTAGTTCCTGTGTTTATACCGGTATTTGTTCCAGTGTTCGTACCAATATTTGTTCCTGAATTATTTCCGTTATCTGTTGTAGAAGATGCAAGTGTTAAAATATATTTTGTTTCAGGTATTGTAAAAATTGTTGTACCATCGCTTAAAGATGCTTGACCTGATGTAAATTTTATTTCAGTGTTTCCTGCTGTAATAGTTGATTTAGCGGTTAATGTTACTGTAAATACATCTCCTGCTGTTGATGTAGTAGCTGTATTTGTTAATTGAAGTGAGCCAAAATCTTTATTTCCTGAGTTTACATTAATACCTTCTATATTCCAACCATTTAATCCTTTTACATCTGTAGCTTTAAGATCTTCAAATTTTGTTTTATCATATGATATCGTTCCTGAAATTCCAGCTAATCCATTTGCTGAAGTTATTGCTTTAAAATTTGTAGTTGAAAAAGTGATTGTAACTGTTTCTCCTGCTTTTACAGTTGTTGGATTTGGAGTTATTTTAATTCCAACACTTTCCCCTGCAGCATAAACATTTACTACAGACATTGCTAATACAACAATTGCAATAATTGTCATGCTCAATAATTTTTTCATTTTTCTCCTCCTTTGTTCTATATTTTAAATTATAAACAACATTTTATGCTATTATTCTACCATTAAAAAAATATTTTGTAAATCTTTTATTAAAAATATCATATAATTGTAATATTTGAATTGTTATTTAGAAAAAAATGTATATGGTAAAATACCATATACATTTTTTTACTTGATTTATAATTTATCTATTAAGTTTAATTGATAGTCTACAAGCCTTGCTAAGTCTTTTGCTTTAGCAGGAAAACCATCTTCATCTATATCAGCTGCTTGTAAATATATTCCTGTTAATTTTTCAGTTTCTACAATATGCTTTTTCATTTTAACTGTATCACCAATGTTTATTAAACCATCTCCGTTTAAATCACCTTTTACAACTACTGTATAAGTAGT
Organism: uncultured Lachnospiraceae bacterium; assembly: GCA_964489885.1. Classification (GTDB taxonomy): domain Bacteria; phylum Bacillota; class Clostridia; order TANB77; family CAG-508; genus CAKOTZ01. Next base: position 65,264 of record CAZAZX010000005.1, read on the forward strand.
TCCATCAGATGTTTTAACTTGCATTCCTGTACCAATTTTTGTATCATCTGAAACTTCCTTGCCATCTTTGTCAACTACCTGTACTGTTCCACCAGCTACATTTATGTTATCAGTTAGTCCTTTTTTGTCAGTTCCAGGTGTTACCCCTTCTATTTTGTCATCGTCAATTTTTAAACCAGATTCTTCTTTTACTGATATGTTTTTAATAGAAATAGTTCCTTTTCCTTCTTCTTTTGAAGTTATTTGATTACTATTATTTGCAATATCTGTATCTACTGTTGTTATATCATAAGATGATCCTGGTGTAACTGTACTTTTTACTTTTAATGCTACTGTACATACATCACTTGGTTCAGTAACATTTGCTATATTAGTTGCCTGTAGTTTCCCTGTTTTTTCATTAGCATACATATTAAAACCATTTAGCCCTTGAACATCTTTTGTCCAATCACCTGTTTCATATTCAAATACATTAGTGTCAAAAGTAATTCCTGTGTTTATTGTTTTATACCCACCATCTAATTGAATATTGCTTACAGATATAGTTATTTTAAAAGTGTCACCTGGTACCATTGTTGTTTTACTTGGTGTAACAGTCATTTTTGCAAATCCTTTTGCATAAACCCCGTGTTGTACCTAGTAATGCCATAAATGCCACCATTATTAGCATAATTAAAACCTTTCTTTTCATTTTTTATCCTCCTTATATATTATAAATTTTCTATTATTCCAAGTTGATAATCAACAAGTTTTGCTAAGTCTTTTGCTCTTGCCGGCATATTATCGCCATCTATATCTGCTGCCTTTTCAAAAGCATCCTCTAACTTTTTTTCGCCAACAATAAACATCTTCATTGCAACTGTATCACCAATATTTATTATGCCGTCACCATTTAAATCGCCTTTTACAATTACATTATAGTATCTTGAATCATCTATTGTTGCCTTCATTCCTGTTTGCATATTTTCACCTGTGTTTACAGGAGAATTATCAATTTTTAATACCTTTATATTGCTTTGTTTTATGTTTTTTATAAAATCTTCAAACTTTGTATATGGGCTAACTCCTAAAATATTTTCATTTTCTATCTTATATTGATTTGAAGTTATTTCATTAACATCTAAATCTGATGTAAATGCTTTTATGCAAATATTGCAATTTTCACACATACTATATTTTGATTTATCTAAAGACTTCCCCTCTGAAATTCCTTGATTATATATTTCTTTTAATTTTTTATCATATTCTTTTACATCTACCCAATAAAATTCTGTTCCATCTGTTGATTCAGTTCCAATATATGACTCACCTGAATTACTTGTAGCATATTTCCAAAATTCTGTACTATTATCGCTATTTTCTAATATATTAGGCTTTTCTACTCCAATATATGAATTTTTATTATTTAAACTAATATATTTTACAGCTACAACGAATTTATCACCTTTAATTGGATATGATTTGTCGAATTTAATTGTTGTATATCCTTTTTTTAATGGTACTTTTTCCTTTATTAATTGCATTTTATCAAGTGGAAGTTCATCACTTTCTAAATTTACGTATACATCACATTTTGCCTCATTGTTCATTGCAACACTTATTTCATTTAATTCTTCTATTCCGCTAGATTGTTTAGTAAAAACATTAGCTCCAAAAGCATATGGGTGCGAAATTACTAAATCTATTGATGTTCCTAGTGGATCATATTGATATAAGTGGTCATAGTCTATATTCCCTGCATCAATAATTCCAGTACAGCCTGATTCAATAAAAACATCATCATAGGAAATGTAGTATAAGCCTTCTGGATATTTAGCATTGTTATTTGTTGTCTTATCTCCATGTGAATTTAATACTAAATATGCTCCATCATGTACTGGTCTATGTTCTTTATTAAAGTTTTCTTTTGAATAGTTATCATTCCATCCGATTATTGTTATTTGATGGTCTGCCTGAATATTTGGATTATTTTCAACATCTGCATCACAATAATATGCAGGATAGATTTCATCTCCAACTTTTGCATCAAAATTATAATATTTACTTTCTACTCTAGTCATTGCTGTTACTCCACCACTTGTTAGAAGATGTTTTTTTATTTTATTTCTTATTTCTAAAGCCTCATTTTCAGTATACTCAACTCCATTATTTGGGTTCTTATAAATAATTATATTTTCATCTTTTTTTGTTTTTTGGATTGACTGAAACACAATATAATCATTTAATTTCTTTTGAACTTTCTTTCCTTGAATTTCTGATAATTCGATTTTATTTTCATCTGTTGAAAATGGCATATCACTTTCATTTATAGGTCCTCTTCCACTTGTCATATATGAATAACCAAGTATTGCATTTCCTCCTCCAGTAGTTGTTCTATTATATCCTGTTTCATTTATTTCTCCATCTAGAAATTCTCTTGTTGTTGCATAGTTTAAATGTCTTTCTGAAAAATCATAAGTTTCATTATATTTCATCTGAAAATAGGTCTCAAGTGCACTTAGTGTGGAAAATGACCAGCAATCTGCACTTGTCGATTGGTTTTTTACTCTTATTTTTATATCATTTCTCATATCATAACTTCCACTTAAACTACTTTGTAATAGCCTTTTATTAGCTAGTATTGAATCAGTAACATCTATTCTAGAATCGCTCTGTGATTTTGTTACGTCTATATCCTGAATTTGAAATTCTGCATTCGACTTACTATTTAATACTGTGAAAAGCAATAATATAATTATAAGCAAATTGGCTAGTGTCCTATTTTTATTTAGCATATTTTCCTCCAACTTTTGTTATTTAATTATCCTATTATTGAATCTTGCATTATAGCTAAATCTATTGAGTCAATTTTTCCATTGCCATTATAGTCCAATGCTTTTAAGTATTGCTCATACTCTGTACCTTCTAATTTTTCTTCTTCAACAACAATTTTTCTTGCCATCTCATAATCCTTTGCTGTTATTTGTCCATCACCTGCTTCATATTTATTTGTTTCACTATTTTTAGTAATAATATCGCCCTTTACAATTACAGGATATTTCTGTGTTATTGTTGTTGATGTTGTTCCATCTGTTTTTTCTGTAGAAATAACTACTACCATTCCTGTACCTATAAATTTACTTCCGTCAGTTATTTCATTTCCCTCCATATCACATACCTTTATTGTAGCTTCATTTTCGGATTGAGTAAATAAGTTTTTCTTGAAGTCATCAATTGATGTATTTTGTTCTATATCCATCATTATTCCATAATCTTCTGTACTATATGATTTTTCAATAGTATATGGTGTTTCAACTTTTAATCCAGATGTTTCTTCTAATACTTTTACATCAAAAGTTTTTACTATTGTACCATCTTCAGATTTTGCTGTTATAGTTGCTATTCTATCAGTTTTTGGTGCTTCTGCAGTTTCATCTTCTCCAGATTTTTGTTCTGGAAGTGCGTATATTCTTCCATCTGTTACTATAGCAATATTTTCATCGCTTGATGTCCATTTTACTTCTTTATTTGTTGAATCTGCTGGTGTAATATCTCCAATGTATGCCTTTGTTGTTAATCCTTCTTTTAATTCTATAGTTCCTGTTATTTCTTTTCCATCTTTATCTAAAACTTTAAAATCAGTCATTGGAACATCCTTTTCAACTTTTACTATACAATTTTTAGTTTCACCACTATCAATTGACTTAACATTTACATAAGTAGTTCCAACTCCTACAGCTGTTACCTTTCCATTTGAATCTACTGTTGCAACATTTGTATCATCACTTGTCCAAATTACAGCAGGGTTTGAAGCATCATAAGGTAAAACTGTTGCAACTAATTCATATGTTTTTTCATCTTCTTTGCCTAAATTTAATAATACAGCTGATTTGTTTAAACGAATGTCTGTAACATTTACATAAGGTTTTGTTACAGTTATTGTTGCTGTTGCTGTTTTATTTCCATCAACAGTTGTTGCTGTTATTGTTGCAGTACCTGGATCAACTGCTGTTACTACACCTTTTGCATCAACCATTGCTATTCTTGAATCACTTGATGTCCAAACTACATTTTTATTTGTTGCATTTAATGGCATTATTGTTGGTACTAAAGTATCAATTTTTCCTTTTTCCATTGTTATACTTGTTTTATTTAACCCAACTGATTTTACTGGTATTACTGCTGCTTCTTTAACAGTTACTAAACATGTTGCCTGTTCTCCGTTATTTACTGTTGTTACAGTTATTGTTGCTGTTCCTGGTGCTATAGCTGTTACCCTACCATTTGCATTAACTGTTGCTACATTTTTATTACTACTTGTCCATACAACAGATTGGTTTGTTGCATCAGCTGGTTGTATTATAGGAACTAATGTTTGCCTTGTCCCTTTTTCCATTGTTAAGCTTGTTTTATCTAAACTTACACTTCCAACTCCAACATTTAATGATTTAGGAACAGTTACAGCACAGGTTTGTGTATAAACTTTCTTAGAACCATCAGGGTATCTTTCTGTAATCATTCCAGTAACTGTTGCTCTACCTTGAGCCAAACCAATTAACATTCCATCATCAGTAACAAGAACAACATTTTTATTGCTACTTGTCCATTTTATATCTTTTGTTGTTGCATCTTCTGGTTGAATTATTCCAGCTAGTATATATGTATTATTTTCAAGTATTGTTACTTCTTTTTGTGATAACACATAACTTTGAATTGGCACTGTTACATTAACATCTATTTCTTTAGTTATTTTTCCATCGCCAGATACTGCTCTGATTTTTGTTTTCCCTCCGCCTACTGCTGTAACATATCCATTATTATCAATTGTTACTACTGATTTATCATTGCTATACCAGAATATTTTTTTTATTGTTACATTATCTGGATAAAGTTCTCCAATTAAAGTTAATGTATCTCCCTTTATTAAATTAATACTTGATACTTCATTTAATCCTACATTTGTAACTTCTATTTTGTCAGCAGGTATTGACTGTCCTAGTAAATCAGTTGTAAATGCCTTTATACAAATATTAGCATCAATAGTTCCACTATTTGAGTATAAATCTATCCAATTTGTCATATCACCACTTACATAGCTTTGTCCTGGTGATGATTTTGCGGTTTGCCAATAATCAATATCTCTTTTTTCCACAACATACGTTTTTCCATTATCATGTGTTGTTGTATAATTTTCTGTAGGTGATTCAATTCCTATTGATGCTAAATTGTAATCATAAGTACTTCTTGAATCATCTTTTATATATTTTACAACTACCGCAAATTTTTCTCCTGTAAGTAAAACTCTATTATCAAGTCCATCTGGCATTTTAATTGTATGATATCCAGCAGGCAATATATCTGTTGATGCAACTTTTATAAGATCGTTTTTGTTTAAATCTCCATTTTTTGGATTTACATATACTTCATATTTTTCAGCATCTTCACTAGCTACACTGATTTCTTTTAGTTGTTCAACCATATTTTTATTATTTCTAATAAATACATTTGCACCATAAGTTGCGCCATCACTATCGTATATTGATGTTCCGTCTACATTATTTCCTATTGAATCGTTTGAAATAGAACTTGACATTCCCAATTCATCATATTGATATATGTTTTGGATACCGCTTGCATATTTTTTCTCACCAATACCATATACATTTGACTCAACAAAGTAATCATAATATGAAATATAATATACATTTGTTTTTGTTGTTATTTTACTCTCATAAGTACATCTTCCTGATTTATTACATTTTCTATAGTTTACCCAGTCTTTTTGGAATATATCTGCATCTACTGCAATATATGCTCCTTTTCCTGGTGCTCCAGTATATGCATTTGTATATTCATCATCCCAACCAATAATTACAACTTCATGGTTTGGTTTTGCATTTTTATTACCATTATAGTAATATGATAAGGCAGTAGAATATTTTACTCCATTTTCATCATAAGTTTTTCCTCCTGGGACAGGATTCCAATACTGTTCATTATAGTCATAGGTTTTATAAGTATAATATCTATAATCTCCATCACCATCATAAATTCTGTAATTTGCAAATATTTCATGTGGATGCATTCCACTTGTGTAATTATATTTCCAATATGAAGAATCATTTGATTCACGGTATATTCTTGCAACAACTGCACCATAGTTTATAATATGATCTTTTATAGCATCCCTATTTTTTTCAACATCACCTGTTGTATAACTATAACTTTCATAATCTTTTCCATCCCATATGTAATTTTGACCATATTCTATATATTTATATATATTTTTAAATTTTGTAATGTCTTTTATAGAATAAAAAGCAGAATCTATATTAACATTATCCGAACTTCCAACCTTAGGGCCGTTTCCACTAGTCATATATCCTAAAACTAGTGCTGAATTTCCGCCACTTCCTGCTGTTCTATAGTATGGTACCTTACCGTTCATTGCTGTTTGAGTGTCAACATCATTCGCAGAAAATTGAAGTGCATTATTATCTGAATATTCAAGAGCTCTTAATGTTGCTGTAGCCCAATTTAGGCTTCCTCCGCCTTTGTCAGCATTATACAAGTATCTGTAATCTCTTAAATCATAATGACTACCGGCTCTTAAAACTTGTTTTGAAATTAGTGGTTGACTTATTTCTTCAATTTTTATTCTTTCATTTATAGAATTTTCTTGTGTATCTTCTGCAATTGCTGTTCCACCTGTTCCAACTAATGCTAACAATAATGTTATTGATAATACTTTTTGCTTTTTACTTTTGAATATCATTTTCTGGTTCCTCCTTTTTATTTCTACTAATTATAAAGCTTATTAAAACTGCTATTATAAATGCTGAAATTCCCGCTATTACTATTAGAACAGCAATACTATTTTTGTTCATACTTGATATTTTTAAATTTAGTGTTGCATTATCTGCATACAAATCTTGACCACTTGTTGCATAATTTGATTCTTCAACAATAAATTGAGTATTTTTTACATCTATGTTATCTTTAACTTTTAATTTTATTTTTAGCAATTCTTCATTTTCATTAACCTTTTCCATTTTCATTATTAAAAGTTTGCCACTTTCTGCGTTAAAACCTTCTGAAGACCAATCATTTAAAAGAGTAATATTTTCTTCATTTATTTGTTCAAAAACATTCCTATCATAATTCAACTTACATACATAAACATTTGATCCTAAATTTGCTGATGTTTGTAATTTGTTTGCACTGACAGTTACAACTACTTCTTCTCCTGGTTTTATACTTTCTTTATCTGATGTAACTTGAACATCAAAGTCTCCTGCATAAATCGTGCTTGATAAAATAAAGCTAAACAACAAAACAACAATTAATGCAATAGTGCCTTTTTTCAAATTCATCATACTTCACCTCGCTAAAATAAAATTATATTTTTCTATTCTATATAGATTATAAATATTTATAATTTAAAATCAATGGTGCTTTTTTCTAATTTTATATTATTTTACAAGCTTAAAATCTACGGAAGTTCAATGTTTGATACTTTTTTTACTAAATATTACATTTTGTGGTCATTTTTATTTTTTAAAGCATAAAAAATAAGCCTTTCCTTAGGGAAAAGCCTATTTTCAAGTTTATTATTCGTCATTTTCTTTATTAGTAACCCACTTATTATCTTTGTTAATATCTGATATAATTCCTAGTTTCATTAATAAGCGTTTAAAAAATGAATATCTCTTTTCATTAACTTTAACAAGTTCACGTCCAATATTTGCAACTGGTGTTGTTTCAAAATCGTTATTTTCAATTTGCTGTTTTTTCATTTCAAATTCGCTCATCTTTTGTACATAAAAATTATTGTAATTTCTATATTCTACGCTATATCCTATTATATCCTTAAAATGATATAGTTTCTCTTTAAAATAATTTAAGTCTTCTAATGTGCGTATTTCATCAAAGTTTTTATTAAAGCAAGTTTCCATTATATAATCTTGTGTTTTTATAAATGCCTTGGCTATTTTATCTTTATATTCTTCAATGGTCTTATTTGTCTGTGCAACTTTTTTTTCATTATTTATATATTGTAGTTTTATTGATTCATTATTTAGCCTTTCTTCTAAGTTTAAAATATTTTCAATATCCTTTTCTATGTTTTCATAAGTCTTTAATCCAAATTTACTTGCAAATGTATTTTTAAATACATTATCTCCATGTAAAGTACTATGATATAGTGGATAATTTCCAGTAAAATACGCCATTTCGTTTAGGAGAACACATTCTAAAGGATAATAGTCTGGACTCTTTGTAGATAAAAATAAATCATAATATTTAACTTTATCTTCTTCTTTTCCACAGGCTTCAGCCGCCATTAATTGTACAGCTGCTTCATTTATAGCAAGCCCTTTTTTTCCATCTTTGAAGTCATATAAACCCATTCTAAGAAGCTCTCCATTATCATTCTTAACTTCTTGTAAATAGTGTATACATTCATGTATTGCAGATTCTTCTAATTCGTCTAATGTGAATTGGTCATTAAAATAAATTGCATTATTCCTATAAAAATATTTAGCTCCTGCCAAATCATTTGGCATCTTTGCAAAATACATTTCCAGCCTAGAAATTGATACAAACAAATCACTTTCGTCTAAATTATGCTCATTAAAAGTAGTTGATAATTTATTTGCAATATTTCTTGCTATTCTATTAATTGTAAAGGTATCTAATGGCTTAATATCTTCAATACCTTCTTTTTTTAAAACTGAATCAATACTCATAAAAAACTTCCTTTTTCTCTTTTGAATTATCAATAATATTATACAAAAAATATGTCAAAAAAGGTATTTCAATAGTATTAAGTTTATATTACATTTGAGTTACAGCAAGTTTTAAATCTTTCCAAAATAGTATCTTTTTTGTTTCATCACGCAACAGTGCTGCAGGATGAAACGTTGGTAAAAATATAATTCCATTTTTTTCTATTATTTTTCCACGTGTTCCGTGTTATACCATACTCATTGCCTAATATATTTTTTAATGCTACACTTCCTAAAAGTACAATTACTTTTGGCTTTACAAGTAAAACTTGACTTCTTAAATAATCCATACAAGCTGTTGCTTCATCTGTCTCTGGGTTTCTATTCTGTGGTGGTCTACATTTTACAATATTGGCAATATATACATCATCTCTATTTATTCCGATCCCATCAAAGGCTTGATTCAAAAGTTTTCCAGCCTTTCCAACAAAAGGAATACCGAGTTAAATCTTCATCTGCTCCTGGTCCTTCTCCAATAAACATTAAATCAGCATTTCTATTTCCACATCCAATAACAACATTTGTTCTTGTTTTATATAACTTACACTTTTCGCACTTTTTACAAGTTTCATCTAAATCTTCCCAATTTTCGTACATATATATCTCTCCCGTATTTTAACAATTATTTATTCTTCAAATTATTCAATATTTCTTCTTTTGAAAATTGCGGTATAAAATAGTATGAATTATCCTTATTTCTTGTGTTGAAATTGCAAATTGAATGATATGGGCAATAAGTGCATGGTGTTTTTTTATTTTTTTTGTAATATGGTTTTAAGGAAATATCACCTTGCAAAATTTCTTTTGAAATTTCTTTAATTGTATTTATAACTTGTTTTTGTAAATTTTCAAAATCATCTTTGCTTATTGTACTTGATAATTTTGCACTTACATTCCCGTTTTTATCTAAAAATACTGGCAAAATGTTTGAATACCCGTTTTCTAACTTAGTATCCATTGCTTTTATAACTTTAATATCATCAATAATAATTCCTTGCATTTTATAATTTTTTATTAACTCTTGTTCTAGCTCTTCATCACTTAATCTTTTTTTACTTGAAATCAAATAATCTACCAAATTAAAATAAAGTATTCCAGATGCTTTCGCATCTAGTTGTGTACTCATTTCATTTAAATATGTTAACAGTTGAATTTGCAATCCATATACAACTTCATTCAAGTCAATTTTTTTTACACTTGATTTATAATCAACTATTCTTACATACCTTCCATTTTCTCCCAAGCTTAAATCCACTCTATCAATTTTTCCAGTTATTTCAACTTTTTCTTTGTTATCTAGTTGTATCACAATTGGAGGATAATCTCCTCCATTTTTAAATTCAATTTCACTTCCAAGCACTTTAAAGTTGCTATTTACCAATTGTAATACTATATATTCCATTGACTTTAATATAATTTTTTTCAATTTTCTTGTTAATGTAATAAACCTTGCATTGCTTGTAAGCTTATAATATGAACTAACTTTAAGTTTTTTATCAATAATTTCTGATACAATTTTTTCTAGCTCTTCTTTTGTGATTTCTTCAATTTTTATATTTCCTCTATTTATTTTTTCAAAGAAACTATCTATTACTTCATGCATAAAACTTCCACTATCAACAGGCCTAATTTCTAAACTTATTGGTTCTTTCAATTTTAATCCATATTTTAAATGGAATGAAAATGGACAACTTCTATATTGTTCTAGCCTTGATACACTTGTTTTTAATGTATTTCCATATAGTTTTTCTATTTGTTCCTTTTCTATTTTTTCTGGCACATTAGTATATTCAATTCCTTTTAATGCGTTATACAATTTTTCATTCCATTCTTTTGAATTCTTATAATAATAATAAACAGCATACCATAAATTAGAAATACACTCTCCCTGTTTTTGAATATACAATTTTTCTAATAAGTCATCAAATGTTGGATTTTCTATCGTCACTCTATCTTCTTTTTTTACAATATCGCTTGTTTCTTTTAGTTGTGGATACATTCTCTTGATATTATTTATAAGAACTGATGGTCTAATTGCTTTTCCTTCTTTATCTGTTGATGTGTATGATAGAAATAATTTTTCTTCTGCTATACTTAAAGCCTTATATATATTAAATCTCTCGTCATATAATTGCTCTAAGCTTCCCTTAGCTAGTTCAATATTTTGCTGTTTCAAAATTTCTCTATCTCCATCATCTAAAAAACCTTCATTTTTCTTTATACTTGGGAAAATACCATCATTTATACCTAAAATAAATACTGCCTTTACCTTATGAGATCTAGATCTATCTATATCTCCAATTATAACTTCATCAAGCGAACCAGGTATAGCCCCCAAAGTTTTATTTTCTAATGCAATTTTTAATATTTCTCTGTACTTTTCAAAGCTAATTTTTCTTGTACCAAACATATTAACAATTTCATCAAAAGTATCTAAAATTATTTTTATTGAATTTTCATAATCTTTTGCTATCTCAATCTGTCCTTTATAATTTAGTTCACTTGCTTTATTATGCATTTTTAAAAAGATTTCATTTTCGTCTAAAAAGTAATATAAATTTGATGTAATGTCTTTAACATTTTTATTATTTAAAATTGAATTTTTTAATTTTAATAATGGTTCAATAACTTTAATTCTTAATGAATTTATTTCTTCTAGCCCATCTTTATCTAAATTTCCATACGTCCAATCGTCAATATACCATTTTTTCCCTTTTATTCCCCACTGTAAGCAATAATTTTCTAGTTTATACAGTTCCGTTTCATTGACTTCAGTCAAACCAGTTTTTAAATATGTAAATACTGTTTCATAAGACCAATTTTTAGCAAAAATATCAAAAATAGAAATTATAAATTGAACTAAAATATTATCACTTAAATCTTTTTTTTGATCAATAAAAACAGGTATCTCATATTTATTAAATATTACCTTTGTTAAGGCTTTATAATCATCTAAATTTTTAGCAATTATTGATATATCCTTGTATCTATAATTTTCTTCTCTTACCAAATTGATTATTTGTTTTGCTACATTTTCTATTTCAGAATATGGATTTTGGGCTAAAAATAGTTTTATATTAGCTACATCTTTATTATATTTATTTTCTGTCCTTCTATAAATATTTTCTTCCAAATGCAATAGTTCATTATTTTTAAACCTATATAATTCATTTAAATTTATACTTTTTTTGATATCTACACCATTTTTTTTAGCAATATCAATTAATTTTAATGCAGTTTGTTTATTTGCATAAAATAAATCAGCCTGCATATCATAGTTGTCTTCTAATTTATCTATACAAACTGTTACATTGATTTCTTTAACCCTAACTAATAATTTTTCAATTATGTCATATTCTTGTTTTGTAAAGCCAGCAAACTCATCTAAATATAATATGCTATCATCAAAAATATGGCTTATTTCCAAGCCTTTTTCAAGCATACCTAGTGTATCTTCTCCTTCTATATATTCAGTTGGTATATTTAATTCAAATGATTTTTTTAGTAATAAAATATCTTCTAATTTCTTCTTTAAAACGTAATTTTCAGTATTTTTTATAGCATCTTGTAGTTGTTCATTTTTAATCTTATGTTTTTTTAATTCTGTAAATATACGCTTAACAATATCAATATTTTTATTATTTTTGCCTAAAAAAACTAGCTTGTCTTTTTCTCTATCTAACACATCATATAAAAGTATAGATGTACTCGCATCACTTAAAGATATCTTGGTTACACCACCCACATCTTGCATTATTCGAAATGCCATTCTTCCAAAAGTTAAAACCTCTGCATTTACAACTGAGTTTTGTTCAACTGCATTTAGTAAATTCTTTTCCTCAGTAAAAGAAAACTGTTCTGGAGTAATTATATATATTTTTTCATTTTCATTGATTCTTTTCTTAATCTCATTAAAACAATAATTTGTTTTTCCGCTTCCTGCTTTTCCATAAATTAATCGTAAACTCACTTTTAAGCATCCCTTTTCCAATAAAATAAATATTGCTGAGCAATTCCTGCCAAATTAGAATATTTTTCTTGAGCTAGTTTTCTTATTTGCTCTTTATTCACTCTTTTTTCATCTTCTTGCTTTATGTACAACTCATTCATAACTCTTCTTACCCATACATCCACTGGAAAAACTTCAAATCTATTCAAAGCAAATAACATTATGCAATCAGCAACTTTATCCCCAACACCTGGAAATTCCTCTAGCATTTCTCTAATTTTATTTACATCTTTTTCTTTCTTTATTTTTTCCAAATCTATATCTTTATTCAAAACCATTTGTGTTGTTTCAAATACTCTTTTGTCTCTGAATCCAAGTCCTAATCCTCTTAAATCCGCAACACTTGCCTTACTTAATTGTTCTACTGTTGGAAAAGTATGGTATTTTTCATTATTCCAAGTTATTTCATTTCCATATTTTACAGATATTCTTTCTATTATAGATTTAATTCTTGGAATATTATTATTAGCAGATATTATAAATGAAATTAGAGTTTCCCACAAATCTTGCTTTAAAATTCTTATTCCACTTCCATAGGAAATACTTGTTTTTAAATTATCATCAATTGCACTTAAATTTCTTTTAATTTCTTCATAATCTGTTTCCAGATTAAAATATTCTGTACAAATATCTCTTATATTTCCATCAAGTATTCCAGTAAAAACTATATTATTTCCATCTTCTTTAACATTTAATACACCATTTTTTATAATTCCAGTATAAGATCCGTCATTTTGGACGTTCCATCTGAAGCATTGTCCACAATCAAATATATGCTTGGGGATAAATGATTTATTGTTTTTTATACTGTATTTTTGTTCATTCATTTTAATTCTTTCCCTTCTTTAAATCCTTTTCCAAATACTTCTCTTGCATTAGCTATTATAAAAAAAGCATTTTCATCTATTTTTTTTACAATTTTTCGAATAGTTATAACTTGATTCCTAGACGTTACACACAATAAGATTGTTTTTTCTTCCTGTGTGTACATCCCCTTTCCATAAAGACCTGTTATTCCCCTTTGAACGTCTTTATTTATCACTTCAGCTATTTCATCATATTTTTCAGATATTATAAATATTACTTTTGCAAAGTTTATACCTTCAAAAAATATATCAATTATTTTGCCCATTAAGTATATTGCTATTGCAGAATACAATCCTATTTCTATTGTTTTAAATAATATTACATTTAAAAGAACAACAAATATATCAATTAGCATTATTATATTACTACTTTGTATTGCTGGATTATATTTTTTTACTATTGAAGTTATTAAGTCACTTCCGCCTGTTGATGCTGAAGCCTTAAGTATTAGTGCAGTACCTAGCCCTGTTAGAATTCCACCATAAATGCAAGCTAAAAATTTATCACTTGTAAAAGATGGTATTTTTTCTAAAACATTTAAAAATACAGATAAAAGTATTGTTCCTATTACAGCTTTAGCTATAAATTTTTTTCCGAGTTTTAAATATGCAATTATAAATAAAGGTAGGTTTAATATTATAGTGGTTGTCCCCATAGATATATGCCAAAAATAATATAATATAGTTGCAATACCTGAAAAACCTCCTGAAGACAATTGATTTGGAAGTAAAAATTGAGATGTTGCAAAAGCCATTATTAAACTTCCAAGTATAATATATATTAAATCTCTAATTTCATTTTTTAAAATAATACTCATACTTTAAAGTATGAGTATTATTTTAAATTTTATGCTTTTTGTTTTCTACCATCTTCAATAAAATCTGTATATGTTTTTAAAATTTTTATATTAAATTTTCCTGGGATTATGTCATCATCTTTTACAACTTTTAAGTCAACATCATAAAAATCTTTTAATTTTTTTAAGTTTTCATTTGTAAATCCAACAACATTTGTAGCATTTGCTGAATTTACTCTTACTTCAACTTCTTTAACTTTTACATTAAATTGCTTTATTTTTTCAACTATACTATCATACCATATACTATCTTCAACAAGTTGATCAAAATTTTTCTGATATGGTCCTGCAATTATCTGTTTATTTTTTAGATTCATTGTTAAATCAGCATTTTTATATCCCATATGAATTTGATTTATTTTCTTTTTATTGAAAAAATAATATAGTTCTTTACATCTTTCAACAGCCTGGTTTATAGTAAGAGGAACAAATTCTTCATTTTCATATTGGTTTGCAAGTTCTGAATTAGCAATAACTACTAATGGATAAATGCGAACTAATTTTGGTTTTAATTTTAATAAATCTCTAGCTGTATTTAGTTCATCTAACATTGTACTTTCTGGAAGCCCAACCATAATTTGATATCCGAGTATAAAACCCTTTCTTCTAATTAATTTTGATGCTTTTTTTACATCATTAAATTTATATTCTGCCTTGCATTTGCCTAAAATATAATCATTGCTTGTTTGAACCGATAATTCAATAGTTTGTACTTTATATTTTTTTAGCATTTTTAAATTAGCTTTACTTATCGTATTAGGGCTTGTTGAAATACGTATTGAATCTATTTTTCCATCTTTTATATATTCATTTACAGTTTCCAATAATTCTTCTTGTTTTTCTTCTTCTAAAGCCGTAAAATTTCCACCAAAGAAACCTACTTCCTTATAAATATCATCCCCTTGCAAATTTTCAAGAAATAAGTCAATAGTCTTTTTTATGCTTTCTCTTGTAACTTCAACTTTTTTTGAATCACAATAAAATATGGCTTTATTCTCACCCTCAACGTATAGAGGAATTAGGTACTCGTTTCTCATTTAATCACTTCCTTCTAAAAAGAAAACATAAGCATTAAAAAGATTTAACCGTTCATTTTTTCTAATGCATGTTTTGCAGCATCCATTTCTGCTGCCTTTTTTGTTTTTCCACGTCCCTTAGACATTTTTTTATCATTTACAATTAATTCTACAATAAATAATTTATCGTGGTCAGGCCCGCATTTCATCAATTATTGAATAATGTATTTTTACATCTCCATGTACTTGCAATCTTTCCTGTAATACTGTTTTATAATCTTTTTGTCCTACATGTTTGCTTGCGACTTCAATTGCATCTTTTAAATTAGAAATTATAAATTTTTCGACTTGTTCCATATTTGAATCTAAATACATTGCTGCTATTACCGCTTCAACACTATCTGCTAAAATTGCTGGTCTTTCTTTGCCATTATTGGTAACTTCGCTTTTACCTAAATATAAGAAATCACTAAAATTATGCCTTTTTGCAACTTCATATAAGCTATCTTCACACACAACTGTAGCTCTAACTTTAGTCATTTCTCCTTCTTTTAAATGTTGATAATTATTATATAAATATTTACTTACTGTAACTTCCAAAATAGCATCGCCTAGAAATTCGAGCTTTTCATTGCTTTCTATTCTATTTTCAAATGCAAAAGAAGTATGAGTCAATGCTTTTTTTAAAAGATTTATGTTTTTAAATTTATACCCTATATTTTTTTCTAATTCGTCAAATTCTACCATTTGCTCTCCCTCCTTTCGAATTTGATTATATACTTTTTTCATACAATTTGCAATAAAAATGAACTAAAAAGAAGGCATGAAATATAGTAATTCATGCCCACATTTTTCATTTCTTATGTATTGTCTTTTATATAATCAACTACATCTCCAACTGTTACAACCTTTTCTGCATCAGCATCTGGAATTTCTATATCAAATTCTTCTTCTAATGCCATGATTAGTTCAACTATATCTAAAGAATCTGCACCTAAGTCGTCTATAAAAGATGACTCTAAAGTTACAGATGATTCTGTTGCTCCTAATTGTTCTACAATAATGGCTTTTACCTTTTCGAATATATCTTCTTGATTCATTTGGTAAAACACACCTCCTAAAATATTCATAATTTAATTCTTTATACACTTCTTTATAATATACTTTATAAAAAATGTCAAGCATATTTTATAAGTTTTTTTATATTAGATGTATATAGGCTAAATCAGGCTTTTTTCATCTTTTCAAATTCATTTATCATGATATTTACAGAATCGTTTTTGGCAAAACGTTCAGCCTGTTTAATTGTATAATAAAATAAAAATTCATCGCTACTTCCATGTGCTTTAACAACAGGTCTTTTTACACCTAAGAATAATGCTCCGCCATATTCACGATAATCCATTGTTTTTTTAAATCTATTAATTCCTGGAAGTGCTGTTATTGCTCCAAGTTTAGCTAGTGGTGTACCTGTTAAGCTTTCTGTTAAAGTTCTTTTTACAAATTTTCCCATTCCTTCAACAGTTTTTAAAAATACATTCCCTGTAAATCCATCTGTAACAATTGCATCTATTTCACCAGAAAAAGCTTCTCTTCCTTCTACATTGCCAACAAAGTTAATTCCTAATTCTGGAGACTTTTCTTTTAGTAATTTGTAACTTTCCTTCATTAATTCATTACCTTTTGTTTCTTCTGTTCCTATATTTAATAAGCCAATTGCTGGTTTCTCAATTCCATAAGTATTTTTTAAATAAAATGTAGCCATTTGTGCAAATTGGAGTAAATTCATCGGTTTGCAATTAGTATTTGCACCTGCATCAACTAGCATTAGTCCCTTATTGTATGCAGGTAACATTGGTGCAATTGCAGGTCTATCTATTCCTTTTATTCTTCCTACCAACAATGTTGCCCCAGTCAAAAGTGCACCAGAATTTCCAGCAGATAGGAAAGCATCCCCTTTTTGTTCTTTTAATAAATTAAATCCAACTACCATAGAAGAATCCTTTTTTTGTTTAATTGCTTGAGTTGGTATATCTTCCATTTCAATTGATTGCGTTGTATGATATATCTGTATTTTTGAACTAACTTCTGATATGTCATCTTTTGAATAAAATTCTTTAACTTTTTTATTTATTATATCCTTATTTCCTATTAGGGTAATTTTCCCTTCTATTTCTGGTGCTGCTTTAACAGCACCTTTTATTACAGCATCAGGTGCATTATCTCCGCCCATTGCGTCAACTAATATGTTCATGCACACTTACTCCTTTCAATTATTTGTTTGTTAATTTATATTCAGCTTTCATATATTTTATTGTTTTTTAATAAAAAAATCAATAGTTTTTGGGAATTTAAACAAATAAAAAACCTATTTACATATTGTAAATAGGTTTTTTATTTTTATTGTGAAACAACAAGTTTTTTTAGACCTCACCAACGGTTCTAGCTATGCAAAGTGGGTCAGGCTCTCATTTTCTTTTGAAAAACTTTACAACTGCTGTAATTGATAGTGTCACAAATGATGCAATTGCAGCAAATATTCCATAAATACCTGTTTTATCTCCTGCATAAGGTAGCATTCCAGTATTTTTTTTGCTTTCATTTTTAGAACTGTTAAATTCATTAGATGTAGATATCTTTGTATTTGTATTTGTATTTGTGCTTGTATTTGTATTTCCATTCTCAGTTTCATTTCCGTTTATTTTCTGTTACTTTTCCATCTTCAGTTTTATGTATTGAAATTTCAGAACTGCTTTCTTGCGTTATAGTTCCATCGTCGTTTACTTTAAATGGAATTACCGTATCTGTTTGCTGATATCCTGCTGGGAAATCAGATATTTTAAATGTGTATTTACCTGGTTTTACCTTTCCAATTTGTGATAAGTCAACTTCTCCCTTATCGTTTGAAACAACTTCTATTTGTTTTCCACTTGTATCTAAAACAGCATTATTATTTTCGTCATATAATTTTACTTTTACTCCTGATATTCCTGTATCAGTTCCACCATTTGTTATTTTTACTGTACTAGATTTTGGTTGAACTTTATTTATTGTTCCATTTGAACCTGTTTTCGTTATATTTACTATTCCATTTCCTCCACCAGTATAAATTACTTTGCCTGTTGAATCTACTGTAAACCCGTATACTTTTGTTGTATCTATACTATATCCTGCTGGTACTCCAATTATTCTATATCCGTAAGAGCCTGGAACTAAATTTACTACTGAACTAAAATCTACTGTTCCATCTGCTCCTGTTGTCAATATTATTTGATTTCCATTTTCATCTAATATTGCATTTCCATTTCCATCTACTAATATTATCCTTGCTCCTGCAATTGGTGTTGTCGTTCCACTTATATATGTTCTTACAACTGCACTACCTGGTTTGGCTACAATATAGCTTACATTTATTGTTCCATTTCCTCCACCAGTATAAATTACCCTGCCTGTTGAATCTACTGTAAACCCGTATACTTTTGTTGTATCTATACTATATCCTGCTGGTACTCCAATTATTCTATATCCGTAAGAGCCTGGAACTAAATTTACTACTGAACTAAAATCTACTGTTCCATCTGCTCCTGTTGTCAATATTATTTGATTTCCATTTTCATCTAAAATTGCATTTCCATTTCCATCTACTAATATTACTTTTGCTCCTGATATCGGTGTTGTCGTTCCATTTATATATACTCTTACAACTGCGCTACCTGGTTTAGCCACAACATAAGTTACATTTACTATTCCATTTCCTCCATCAGTATAAATCACTTTGCCTGTTGAATCTACTGTAAATCCATATATTTTTGTTGTGTCTACACTATATCCTTCTGGCACTTCAGTTATTCTATACCCATAAGAACCTGGAACTAAATTTACTGCAGAACTAAAATCTACTGTTCCATCTACCCCTGTTGTCAATATTATTTGATTTCCATTTCCATCTAAAATTGCATTTCCATTTCCATCTACTAATATTACTTTTGCTCCTGATATCGGTGTTGTTCCGTTTATATATATTTTTGCAACTGCAGTACCTGGCTTGGCTACTATTTCTGAAACAGTCAATGTTGTGCCACCTATTGCAACTAATGGACACAAATCTATCTCATTAAAATCATCACGTATTGCTCCTCCCAACGGTTTTGCGCCGTTACTATCTACTATACAAACAGCATTATGATCATCATCATTAGAAGAGTCGATTCTTGGTGATGCAAGCCACCATCTATAATCAACATCAATGTTGTTCTTATCTTTTCCACAATACATTGAACTGTAGTTTATATAGTCTAATACATTATTTCCTGTAATCCATCCCAAATTAGCCTGTAATTTTCCATCAACTAAATATCCATAACCAGCTTCATCTGAATCACCAGATGTTTGAAGTTGAGCTATTATTTTATAACTTGTTTTAAAATCTGTTGTCTCATCTGTTGGGTGGTTTACACTATTATATGAATCGCAATACATTTCAACGCTCGGGCCTCCAATTGCATATTTTGCTTTTGACGTTTTATATTGTTTAAAACTATTTGTATCACATAAGTATGCTGCTATATGCTCTTTTATATACCATTGATTTTGAAGATTTCCTCTTTTATCCCACCATTGTGGATTCATTTTTGACAGTACTGTTGAATCAGTTGGTATAAAGTTTCTATTTTCATATAATTTTACATTATTTTCATTCCAATCTGCTTTTAAATATACTGCTCCTATTCCATCTCCATATTTGTTTGCAAAATCTATGTAGAATATTCTCCATGTTAAATTGTCTATTTCTTTATTGCTATCACTATCTGATTTATATTCTACTTCTGTTCCATATATTTTGCTTAATATATCTTTTACATTTTGGTCATATTCGCTTGTTTCTATATTTGGGTCTTTCATTTTTGAATCAATATCTACTGATATTGTTGCTCCGTTTTCGGTTACTTCTATTTTTGAATTATATATTTTTATTGTTTTTGTTTTATCTTTACTTTCTATTGTAGTAATAGCTTTTTCAGAATTTTCATCATTTTCAGAAGAAGTATCCTGTTTTTTAGAATCTACTATACTTATCTCATTTTGTCCTTCGTCAAATGATAAAGTAACATTTTCGTTTAAACAAACTATTGGTCTAGTTGCAAATATTCCCTCTCCCTTTGTTACCATTTTGTTGCTAACTACAAAATCAACATACTGCGTACCACTTTCATTAAAAAACTGTCTACTATCCAATATATAGTCAAAATCATTATAATATACTCCATTATATCCTGTTGTATCCCATGCATAGTCAGAGCTAGCATAATCAAGGCTAGTAGGATTTTCAGATTTTCCTATGCTATAAACTCCCCCTCTTGTTGTTCCTACATCAATAGATGAATAATATATTTTGTTATCATGTGTTTTATTCCATGATTCAATAAATTGAATAAGTGTAGGGCTTCCTGTAGCATATTCTGCGCCTTGTTCTGTATCTACATATTTAGTCCACTTAGTTTTGTCTCCTAAATCCGTCTCTCCAGAATAATCAGTAGTATTCCAGTCTTGTCCTTTTTCTTTCGAAATTAAATATATTTTTCCATCTTTAACGTCAAATAACTGGTATGTTAATCCCCCAGCACTATAGTTTTTGACAGTTAAACCTATGTATTTTTGAGCCTCTGTTGTGCTTTTAGCAATCTCATTTTCCAATTCACTCGCTGTATATGTCGTTTCACCTGTTCTTAAAGCAACTGCTGATATCGAAGTTTTACTATTTATTTGTTCGTATATTTCGTCTTCTCTTTTGTTTAATCTAGTTGCCGCATATATTCCAGTTCCATTTGTTGAAATTATTGTTGTTCCTATTAATACTGTTGCCATTATTTTTTTTGCTAAAGTTCTTTTTCCGCTTATCTTTCTTTTCATACCGTTACCTCTTTCTATCTTCTTTCAAAAGTCTATAATATAGGCATTTTATTTCAATCTATTATCTTATCCTCTATTTTTATATGTTAATACTAGTGAAACTAGTAAAGATGCTATAAGTATTGACATAATTGAAATAATTATTGGCTTGTCTTTAATTCCAGCATAAGGTAAAACATCTGGTTTTTCTTCTTGTATTACTGGTGTTGGCGCTGGTGTTGGCGCTGGTGTTGGCGCTGGTGTTGGCGCTGGTGTTGG